>JAHDKT010000010.1 GCA_018436725.1 Synergistaceae bacterium
CTTCGCCTTGTACTTCCCGTACAGCTCCAGCTCGCTCTCTCCTATTCCCAGCTTCTCCGCTATCTCCACCACCGGCCGCAGTTCCGCTCCCTGCGCTATCTCGATGTCGCTCGGCACATGCATTCCTTCTCAGTCCTCCTAGAAAATACCCTTTCCCCGCAGAAAGAGCGGGTTCTTCGGGCAACGATTACCTGTTGAGAAAAACTCCTCTTCCCTTTTTCCCCAGCACCCTGCCTTCGGAGTAGATTACCTCTCCGCGCGAGATAGTTTGCCACGTCTTCCCGATTAGTTCAAGGTTCTCGTAGGGGGAAAAATCAACATTCATACGGAGCGCCCCGGCTTGGACATGCCAAACCTCCTCCGGATCGAAGATAACGAGGTCGGCGTCGGAACCCGGCAGAAGGCAGCCCTTCCGGGGGAAAAGGCCGTACCGCTTCGCCGCGCGTTCCGACGTGATGCTCGCCAGTTCGCACAGCGGCAGCTTTCCGCGCAGCACCCCTTCCGAGTAGAGCAACGGAAGAAGCAGCTCGACGCCGGGCAGCCCCCCGGGGAGACGGTCGAAAGCGCCTTTCCACTCCTTCTGAGTCCGTGTGAACGGGCAGTGGTCCGTGGCGGCAAAATCGATATCCCCGGAGGCAAGGCCGTCCCAGAGGACCGCGTTGTCCTCCGCGCTCCGGAGCGCCGGAGCCGCCGAGTACAGGTGGCCCTCGGGGGCGTTGTACACGTCGGATGTAAGCAGCAGATACTGGGGGCACGTCTCGACGCTCAGGTCGGCCCCTCGTTCCCGGGCATGCAGAGCTTCCGCCAACCCCAGCGCCGAGCTGAGGTGGACGATATGACACCGAACCCCTGTAGTGGCGGCGAGCCAGCCCACAGTGTTCACCGCGGACGCTTCGCAGACGTCGGGACGAACCTTGGCCACGCTCTCCATTCGCCCCCACTCTTCGTTCGAGAGGAGTGCGGAGAGCGTCTCGATCATGCTGTCGTCCTCCGCATGGACAACCGCCACAGCGTCAATTTCGGCCAGCGCCTGGAATGCCTGAAGAAGCGGGCCCGTATCGGTCCGCCTGCCGGAAGCGCCGTACGCGGTGAAGAATTTAAAGCTCTTCACCCCGAGAGCCGCCGCTTCGCGCATCTCCTCCACCCGACCCGGACGCCACCCGACCACCTCTCCGTGGAAGGCGTAGTCTATGATGGAGGGTTTCGCATCCTCCAGCCGGCGGCGCAAATCGTCGGGGATGCTCCGGTCGGACGCGCCGACGGTGAAGTCGATGACCGAGGTCACGCCGCCGCACGCCGCGGCGACGCTCCCCGAATAGAAGTCGTCGCTGGAGACCGAGCCTCCGACCGGCAACGCAAAGTGCACATGCGGATCGATGACTCCGGGAAAGACGAGCTTCCCGGCGGCGTCGATCACTTCCCGCCCCTCGAGCGGAGCGCCCAGAGCGGCGATCTTCTCCCCGAAGACCGCGACATCCGTAGAGAGCACTCCGGCGGGCGTCACCACGGAACCTCCACGTATCACAAGATCGTACATGCGTTCGATCCTCCCGTCATTTGCTTTCCTTGATATACGGCGTGCCGAGCGACGCGGGCACGTTGAACTGAGTGCGCAGCACTGTGGCTACTATCGTCAGGATATACGGCAGCGCGATGAGAAACTCGTTCGGCACAAGGCGGAATCCCGAGGTCTGCAAGGTGATCGCCGCCGCGTCCGCAATTCCGAAGACCAGCGCGCCGAGCAGCGCGCCGAGCGGGTTCCAGTTGCCCAGGAAGCAGAGGGCGAATGCTATCCACCCTCTTCCTCCGATCATATCGTTCGAGAAAAGACCGAGGTAGCCGATCGAGTAAAAAGCCCCCGCCAGTCCGTTGAGTGCGCTGGAAACAAGCACCGCCCCGAACTGAACCCGTTCTACGTTGATCCCGGCGGCGTCGACCGCCTCCGGATTCGCGCCCGTGGAACGGAGAATAAGCCCCGTTCGTGTCTTGAAGAGCAGCCACCACCCGACGGGCATCGCAAGGAAGGCGATATACGTCAGGATATTCTGCTTGAAGAGCACCGGACCGATGAACGGAAGCTCCGAGAGCCAAGGAACAGGAAGAAGCTTCAGAGGCTCGACGGTGAGCGGAAGCAGGGGAACGCCGAAGAGAACTCTGTAGAGATAGATTCCGAGCCCGGCGGCGAGGATGTTCAACGCGACGCCGGTTACGATCTGATGCTGCTTGAGGTAGACCGTGATCCATCCATAGAGCGCCCCGGTGAGCACGCCGGTCAGCATGGCGCACACAAAACCCGTAAGCAGGCTTCCGGAGAGATACGCCCCGGTAAAGCCGGCCCACGCGCCCAGGAGAAAAATTCCCTCGATGGCCATGTTCATCACGCCGGTACGCTCGACGAGCACCTCGCCGAGCGAGCCCAGAAGCAGCGGCGTGCTCATCTGCACGGCGCGGAAAAAGAGTCCGCTCAGTATCACCGGAAATCGCCTCCTTCCGAGGCCCTGCGACGAGCGCGGGCCGCCGCGATACGATGTTGGAGCCAGTAGGAGAGGACGACGAAGAGCATGACGAATCCTTCCAGAATGGCGATGATGCTCGACGGAATGGTCGACGTCTGCGTGACCAGTATGCCGCCGACCTTGAGGGCCCCGAAGAGAAGGGCGGAAAGAACAACCCCGAGGGGGTGCGCGTTCCCGAGAATCGCGATGCCGATACCCTCCGAACCGAGAAGAGGGTTGAACCCCTGCACCACCATGCGCTGGACGCCGTTCACCTCCATAAACCCGGCCAGTCCGGCGAAGGCTCCGCTGAGAAGAAAGACGGCGATGAAGATGCGTTGCTCGTTCATCCCCGCGAAACGCGCGGCTCGACGATTCCTCCCGACGGCGCGGATACGGAAACCGAGCGTGGTCTTCCAGAGAATGATCCAGGCAATCATCGCGACCGCCAGCGCAAGGAAGAACCCCCAGTGAAAGCGCGTTCCCGGAATGACGGAGGGAATCCAGGCGCTCTCCGCGAGCACGTCGGTCTGCGGATACTCCCCTTTCGCCTCTCTGAGCGGCCCCCGGACAAGGAAGTCGAGCACGGCGACGGCGACGTAGGTCGACATCATACTCACAAGGAATTCGTTTGCGTTGAAGCGCGCCTTGCAAAATCCGGCGAATCCGCCCCACAGGCTTCCCGCAAGCGCGGCAGCCAACGCGCAGAGCGGCAGAAGAACGATCGAGGGAAGCTGCGGGAATGCGAGAGCGCACGCGGCCGCGGCAACAGCCCCGAGATAAAACTGCCCCTGAGCGCCGATGTTGAAGAGGCTCGCCCGGAACGCGAAGGCGAAAGCGAGTCCGGTAAGGATGAGCGGGGTGGCCTTCGCGAAGATGTCCGCGATGTTGTAGATGTCGCGGAACGCGTAGCTGAAGAGATCTCCGTAGACCTTCAGGGGGTTGTGGTCAAGAAGCAGCATCAACAAGCCTCCTGCGGCAAGACCCAAAAGGACCGACCACATCGGGAAGAGCGCGGTCCAGAACGATTTGTCCCGCTCCCCGACGAGAGTCCGGATCGTCCCGGATCGTGTCTCCTTGGTCCCGTGACCGCTCATGCCGCGCCTCCCATTCCGCCCGCAAGGAGCATGCCTATTTTCTCCACGGTCGCTTCGCTCCTCCTGAACTCGCCGAGAATGCGGCCCCGAAAGATCACCGCGATGCGATCGGAAAGTTTGAGCACTTCGGAAAGCTCCGTCGAAACAAGGAAAACAGCCTTCCCCCGGTCCCGCTCGTCAAGGAGCGTCCTGTGCACGTGATCCGCAGCCCCGAGATCCAGTCCTCGCGTCGGCTGCACCGCGACGAGAAGGCGGCTTCCCGCCTCGATTTCGCGCGCCGCCACTATTTTCTGTTGGTTCCCCCCCGAGAGCCCCTTGACCTTTGCCGCCGGGGACGGGGTTTTGATTCCGAACTGCTTTATCAGACGCTCCGCGTTCCCGCGTATCTTCTTCATCCGAAGAAAACCGAAACGCGAGTACGCGGAGAGGTTTTTCAAAATAAGGTTTTCCTCCACGGTCATATCCAGAACAAGCCCCTCCCGATGCCGGTCGGCTGGTATATATCCTGTCCCCGCCCGAAACGCGGCTTCCGGAATTCCGGGGCGAATCGGACGGCCGTCCAGAAGCACCTCGCCGCTCTCGGGAATCCGAAGCCCGCAAAGAACGTCCGCAAGCTCCTCCTGGCCGTTGCCGCTGACCCCGGCGATCCCGAGGATCTCGCCCTCCTTCACGGAAAGAGAGAGGCCGTCGACTACTTTATTTCCTCTGTCTCCCCGAATAGAAAGCGAACGGACGTCCAGCACCACGTTCCCGCGCGAATCGGCGGGTTTCCCCTCCGTAAGAAGAAGTTCGCGCCCGACCATGCACGTGACCAGATCGGATTCCGAGGCGTCGCGGACCAGGAAATCCCCTGCGTTCCGCCCTCCGCGCAGAACGGTCACCGAGTCGGCCACGGCAAAAACCTCCGCGAGTTTGTGCGTGATGAAGAGCACCGTGTTGCCCGAGGCGCGGAACTCCCTGAGGAAAGAGAAAAGATTCTCCGCCTCTCCCGGAGTCAGCACCGCGGTCGGCTCATCGAGGACAAGAATACGGGCGCGACGGTAGAGCGCTTTAAGGATCTCGACCTTCTGCTGCATCCCTACGGAAAGTTGGTCGATCCGCGCAAACGGGTCGACTTCGAGACCGTATTTCCTCCCCAATGCATCGATTTCCGCCGCTGCGGCTCCCCTCGAAAGCGGCCTGCCGTCGGCCGGAGCAAGGCCGAGCACGACGTTCTCCCAGACGGAGTGCACGGGGACAAGCGTGAAGTGCTGATGGATCATACCTATGCCGAGGGTCATCGCATCGCGGGGAGAACGGATCGAAACGGTCCGCCCGTCGACCTCGATCGACCCCGAGTCCGGCTGGTACAGTCCGTAGAGTATCTTGACGAGCGTCGATTTGCCCGCTCCGTTCTCTCCCAGAAGGGCGCGAACCTCCCCCTCGCCGACGGAGAGCGTGACATCTGAATTGGCAAGCACTCCCGGGAAGGCTTTCGAAATGCCTCGCAGAGCGATCGCCCGCGGTGCGGAGAACTCCATGATTCTCCTCCTTTTCTCCGGAAAACAAAGAGGGAGCCCCGGAATACGCGCCGGGGCTCTCTTTTCTTCTTTACGAGAACTTACGGCTTCTCGGGGAATTCGGAGAGGAAGAAGAGCACGTCCCCCTTCTTCACGGCCTCCTCGGCGTCGGCGACGATCCGGCGAACCTCCGGCGAAACCTCGTCGGAATAGGCGACCTTCACGATGCCCTCCGCGATTCCCGCGCCGTTCACCACGGGCTTCAGCGTGCCGTCCAGATACTTCTTCACAGCCCAGGTGTACATGTTGGCGAAATCGAAGTAGACGCTCGCCACGACGGTCCCCGGAGCGACCGAATTCTGATCGCTGGCGAACCCGACGTACTTCACGCCCTTCTCTTTGGCCGCCTGTATCGCTCCCAGACCGACCTGATTGGCGTAGAAGAAGAGGACGTCGGCGCCGCCGTCGATCATCGAGCTGGCCATCTGCTTGCCGAGAGCGACGTCGCTCCAGGAGTTCGCATAGGCCCGGGCGACCTGCAGATCGGGACGGCCGATTCTGGCGGCCCATTCGTACGTGTTCAGAAGCCGGATCATCAGTTTGTTGGGGAAGCCTCCGGCGATACCTATCTTTCCGGTCTTCGTCACATGCCCGGCGACGATTCCGGCGAGGAAGCTTGCTTCGTACTCTTTCGGCAGGACCGGCATCACGTTGGGTTCCGCGGCGTTCATGCCGTTCACCACGCAGAAAACAGTGTTCGGGTACTTGGGCGCGACGCGGGCCGCGGGCTCGTCGAACTGCGTTCCGGCCGCCATGATCAGATCGTAGCCGCGCTCCGCGTAGTTGCGGAACGTGGATTCATAGTCTCCGGCCTGGACGTTCTCGACGTACTCCATCTTCGTCCCCAGCTCCTTGTTCACCGCCTGAAGCCCCGCATAGTTGGTCGCGTTCCAGCTCTGATCGTTGATCGGTCCGGGAAGAACAAGCACCATCTTGTACTCGCCCGGAGCCTTCGCCAACGCAGCGCCTGCACCCAGGCCGAAAAGAAGAACCACCGCGAGCGCCATCACTACATACTTCCGATTCATAGTTTCCCCTCCCTGTTTTATGATGAAAACTGCCTCGTACGAGTATATCACAGGCAACGCCGCGCCCGGAATCGCGGCGCGGCGTCCATACGATCGTGGGCTACCTTCCGCCCATCGTGAGGGCCATGACGGCCTTCGCGGTGTGCAGGCGGTTCTCCGCTTCGTCGTAGATGGCCGAGTGCGGCCCGTCGATCACGGAGTCCTCGACCTCGTTCACTCTGTCGGCGGGAAGGGCGTGCATGTAGAGCGAGTACTTGTCCGTGAGCGACATGCGGTCGGCGGTGCACTTCCAGTGCTTGTTCGCCTCGAGCGTACTGTCGATAACCGCCTTGCTCTCGTTGGTGACCCAGTTGCCCCAGTTCTTCGGAATGACCACGTCGGCGTCGCGATAGGCCTCTTCCTGGTCGTTCGTGATGCGGAAGGAGCCGCCGTTCTCAAGAGCGTTCTTCTTCGCCTGCTCGATAACCCAGTCGGGCATCTCGTACCCCTTCGGGTAGGCGAGGGTGACGTCCATCCCGTAGCGGGGGAAGAGAAGCGCCTGGGTGAGCGGCACGGAGATGGGCTTCTTGTGGGTCGTCGCATACGCCCAGATGACGGACACCTTGAGCCCCTTCGTATTTTTGCCCCTCTTCTCCTGGATGGTCATCAGGTCGGCGATGCCCTGAAGCGGGTGGTACAGATCGTCCTGCATGTTGATGATGGGCACGGGAGACCACTTCGCCATCTCGCGAAGGTAGGCGTTGCCTTCCTTCCAGAAGCAGTTGCGGCATGCTATTCCATGCCCCATCCTGGCGAGGATGATCGCGGTGTCCTTGGGAACCTCGCCGTGGGCGATCTGCATATTGCTCGTGTCGAGGAAGTGGGCATGCCCGCCGAGCTGGGTGATGCCGGCCTCCATGGAGTTGCGGGTACGGGTGGACTGCTCGAAGAACATCAGGAAGACCGTCTTGTTGGGAAGATAGTTCGTCGGTCTGTCCATCGCGAAATCCCTCTTCAGATCATAGGAGACGTCGAGCAGCGTGTCGACCTCTTCTTTCGTCCACTCCTGAAGCGTGATGAAATGCTTGCCCCTGAAAAGCGTCTGCATTCTGTTTTCCTCCTTGAGTTTGCTGTGTTCGAGTCGTTCGGCTCTCTAGCCAACGTACTTTTCCGTGTAGATCGACGGCACGACGGCATAGAGCGCGGCGGCTTTCACCAGTTCGCTCTTCCACGTGCGCTCGTCGGGCGCGTGCGCCTGATCCTCGTGTCCCGGCCCGAAACCGACGCAGGGAATTCCGTAGCGCCCCATGATGGAGACGCCGTTGGTGGAGAAGGTCCACTTGTCGACGAGGGGCTCGCTCTTGAAAAGATCCCTGTACCCGTCCACCATGGACCTGCACGCCGCGTGGTTCTCATCGAGCACCCATGTCGGGAAGAAGCACTCCGTCGGGTATACGAGACCGGTCCAGGAAGGACGGTCGTAAGAGTACATGGAGACCTCCGCACCGGCGGCCTTCACCGCGGGCAGGTTGCGAATCTGCTGCAGCGCCATCTCCCACGTCTCGCCGTGCGTCAGCCTGCGGTCGACGGAGATCGAGCAGCCGTCCGCCACGGCGCAACGCGACGGGGAGCTGAAGAAGACCTCCGACACGGTGAGGCTCCCCTTGCCGAGGAACGGGTCGAAGTGGAGGTTCTCGTGCAGCGCGCGAAGTTCCTGCAGAATCGGCGCCATCTTGTAGATCGCGTTGTCGCCCCTTTCCGGAGCGGATCCGTGGCAGGAGAGCCCCCGCGTGCTCACCTTGATCTCCATGCGGCCGCGGTGACCGCGGTAGATGTTGCACGACGTGGGCTCGGTAAGCACCACGAATTCCGGCATGTACTTGTCCTCGTTGATGATGTACTGCCAGCAGAGGCCGTCGCAGTCCTCCTCCTGAACCGAGCCCACCACCATCAGCGTGAAGTCGCCCGGAAGCCCCAGGTCTTTGATGATCTTCCCCGCGTAGACCATGGAGGCCATGCCGCCCTCCTGGTCGCTTGCGCCTCTGCCGACGATGATCTCGTCGTCCTCGTACCCCTGGTAGGGGTCGTAGGTCCAGAGCGTGCGGTCGCCGATCCCGACGGTATCGATGTGCGCGTCGAGGGCGATCAGGTGTTTGCCGTTCCCGATGAAGCCGAGCACGTTCCCCATGGGGTCGATCTCGACTCTGTCGTAGCCGCAGGCTTCCATCTCGGCCTTGATGCGATGGATCACTTCCTTCTCCCCGCAGCTCTCGCTGGGAAGAGCGATCATGTCCCGAAGGAAGCGGGACATCTTCGGCTTGTACTCTTCCGCCTTGCTCAACACTTTCTCGAAGGGAATCATGGAATACCTTCTTTCATGCAATATTCTTATATTTCTCAGTGGACCATACCCATCAGTCTCGGCAGGAAGAGCGGTATCTCCGGTACGAAGGTGATCAGAAGCAGCACCGCCACCACGACGAGGATGAAGGGAAATATTTCCCTGCTTAACTGCTCGATCGTCAGTTTGCTTATGCCGCAGGCGACGAAGAGGCAGGCGCCTACGGGAGGCGTCATCAGGGCGATGTTCAAGGCGAGCACCATGATGATGCCGAAGTGCAGCGGGTGGAAACCGATCTTCACCGCGAGAGGGTGCAGGATCGGGCCAAGAATGATGAGCGCCGCCGCGATGTCCATGAACATGCCGATGAAGAGGAGGAGCAGCAGGATCATCCCCATGACCACCCATTTGTTCGTGCTCACGCTGAGCATGAGCGTCGCCACCTTCTCCGGGATCTGTTCGATGGTGAGCACCCAGCCGAGGATCGAGGCAGCGGCGATGACGAGGAAGACAACCCCGGTGGTACGCGCCATCTTCATGAAGATCGGCCACATGTCCTTCAGCGTCAGATTTTTATAGACGAAAAACCCGATGAACATCGCGTAGGCCACCGCGACGGACGCCGCCTCGGTCGGGGTGAAAATCCCCGTGAGAATGCCTCCGAGGATTATCGCAGGCATCAGCAACGCCACGAACGCATCTTTGAACGCTACCGCCATTTCTTTCAACGTCGCGCGGCGCTCTCCGACAGGGTACCCGCGTTTTTTGGAAATCCTCGCCGTGAGGATCATAAGCGCCGCGGCGACCAAAAGACCGGGGACGACGCCCGCGAGGAAGAGGCCGGCTATGGAGACCTGCATGAAGGCTCCGTAAATGACCATGATGTTCGACGGCGGTATGGTGGGGCCGATGATCGACGACGACGCCGTGACCGCCGCCGAGAAGTCCTTGTCGTACCCCTCGTCCACCATCGCCGGGATAAGCATCGAACCGATGGCGGCGGTATCGCTCACCGCCGCCCCCGTGATCCCGGCGAAAAAGACGGACGCCAGAATGTTGGCGTGCGCCAATCCGCCTCGAAGATGACCGACGAGCACATTGCTGAACTTGACGAGGCGGCCCGTGATACCGCTCTTGTTCATGATCTCTCCGGCCAGGATGAAAAAGGGCATCGCCATAAGGGTGAACATGTCCACTCCCGCGAAGTAGCGCTGCGGGACTATCTGGAGGATGGAGGACATATCCATTCTCAGCATGGCGGCGAGCCCCGTGGAACCCAGCACGAAGCCGATGGGCATCCCCACCGCGATGAGAATCAGAAAGCAGATCGAGATGAACCCGGTCATAACGGTCGTTCCTCCTTAAGGCGCACTTCTCCGAAATCGAGGCCTTCTTCGCGTTTCACGGTGTCGATGATATCCTCCGACATCAGAATTTCATCAAGGTTCTTTCTCCGGATATCGAGGATCATCTTGCAGACGAGCATGACGATGCAGATCACAGCGCTCACCGGCACGGCCATGAGCCACCACTCCATCGTCGTGTGCAGCGCCGTGGATAATTGCGCTTTCCCTCCCTCGGCCATCCGGAAGCCGTACCTGGCGAGGACGTAGAGAAAGTAGAGGATCAGCCCGTTCGATACGAAAATTATGAATTTCGCGAGCAGCCGCGGAAGTTTCTTGATGAACATCGTAACGCCAACGTGCTCATGGCGCCAGATGCAGAGCGCCACTGAAAGCAGCGCCATCCAGATCATCACATAGCGCGACAGCTCCTCCGACCAGCCCAGCGGCGCTCGGACGACATACCGGAAAAACACCCCCGCAAGGACCGTGACCGTCATTACTATGGAGAGGAGAAAGACCGGGATCTCCACCGCGCGCTCCAGCCCGTCGCCCACTTTACGGGCAATGAGAAAGAGGCCTCTCTCCTCCGTTGTTTCGACGCTTTTGACGTCCATAAAACTCCCTGAGCGGGGAATAGGGCTTGCGCCCTATTTCCCCTCCTTGATCGCCTGCTCGATGGCGTCGAGGTACATCTGTGCGAGCGCGACGCCTTCATCCTTGTACGTCTCCTTGATAAATTCCATCGCCGCTGCGCGTCCGACCTCGCGGAACTCCTGCAGCGCTTCGGGAGTGGGCGTGTTGATCTCCATGCCGGCCGCGATAAGGGCGGGGAGGCCCTTCTCGGAGGACTCGATGATCCGGTTCAGGCCGCGTCCGGCGATGATCGCGGTCCGCGCCGCCGCGTCGACGATGCCCCGCTCCTTCTCATCCAGCTTCTCGTAGAAGTCCTTGTTCATCACCCAGCAGTAGCTGCTGTACAGGTGGTTGGTAAGGGTGAGGTACTTCTGGACCTCGAAGAGCTTTCCGGTGAGGACGATGGGAATGGGGTTGTGCTGGCCGTCCACAACGCCCGTCTGCAGCGCCGTGTACACCTCGGCCCACGCGACGGGAGTGGCCGCCGCGCCGTAGGCCTTCATCAGATTCTGGTGCGAGGGGAGCGTCATGGTGCGCATCTTCAGGCCCTTCATATCCGCAACGGTCCGGATGGCTCTGGTATTGTTCGAGAGCTGGAAGAAACCGCCCGCCTCGCCGTAGCCGAGGACCTTGAATCCGGTCTTTGCTTCTATCTCCTTCGCAAGGTGCTGACCGAAGGGACCATCGTACACCTTCCACGCGATATCGTAGTTGGGAACGGCGAAGGGAATGTCGACGATGCTGTACAGCGGATAGAACGCGGCCATGCCGCCCGCTGAGGCGATGTAGCTCTGAACGACGCCCAGCTTTACCTGCTCCATCGTCTCGCGCTCGTTGCCGAGCTGGCCCGCCGGGAAGATGTCGACCTTGATGGAACCATTGCTCTCGGCCTCGACCATGCTCTTGAAGACCGCGGTCATCGCTGCCGTCGCCACCTCGAACGGCTGCTGGGGGTTGAGGTGGGCGAGTTTGATCGACTTCGTCGCAGCGAACGCCGCCGCGGATGTCAGCACAAGGCACACTACCAAGAACATCAATGCGAATCTCTTCATTTTGTCTCCTCCTTTTGTGTCAACGGATCCCGTACGTACCGCAGGATCTCTCCGAGAAACTCTCCGCCGAAACCTCCGAAAAAACCGGCGCATCCCGCTAACGGCAGGAACCCCTTGGGCGGCAGCCGGTCTCTTCCGCTCTGCGAAGCGGCATCACCTCCCCGAAACATGTCGGGCGGACGTGCTCCTTACAGCAATCCGGTCATCTTGTTGAATTCTTCGATCCGTTCGTCGATCTTGTCAGCCATCGCGTGGATGCTTCCCCAGTACTCTTCCGCGTCGTACCACTGGGCGTTCAGCTCCTCCGAGGTCTTCCCCTGCTGCTCCACCCAAGTGTAGTACTTCAAGTTGTGCACGCGCTTCCGCTCCTGGTACGTCAGCTCCAGGAGGCCGTCCGTACGGACGCCGAGCACGTGGCGCGCATGGTCGGCCGCCGCGTTCATATCGGAATAAGGGCCGAACTCCTCCTCCATCTCCTTCAGGCGGGAACCGTACATCTCCATCGAGTCGGTGAAGACCGTCAGGATGACGTCCTTCGACGTCAGCTCGTAGTACTTCGCCATCTTGACCGCCATCAGCACGTTCGCCGCGCCGGAGATGCCCATCAGCGGAAGCCGATCTATGAAATCCTCCTTCAAGCCGAGCGAGCGCAGATATTTTTTCCCCGCCGGTTCGTTGCATAGACGGATGAAGCCCATGCTGTCGTCGTCGTCGATGGCCATCACCAAGTCGGTGTTCTTCACGTTGTGCACCCAGGGAACGTGCTTGTCGCCGATACCTTCGATTCTGTGCGCGCCGAAGCCGTTCTCCAGCAGCGTGGGGCACTGCAGCGCCTCGCCCACGCCTACCTTGCTGTTCGGGAAGACCTTTTTGAGGTAGTCGCCGCAGGCGGTCGTCCCCGCCGAACCGGAGGTCACCACGACTCCGGCGTAGCGCCCGTCGACGCCCAAAACTTCGCGGAGCACTTCCTCCATCGCGCCGCCGGTGACCTGATAGTGCCACAGATGGTTCCCCATCTCGTCGAACTGGTTGAAGACCACGATGTTGTCGCGCGTGCGGCGAAGTTCCCAGACTTTGTCGTAGATCTCCTTCACATTGCTCTCCGTCCCCGGAGTGGCGATGATCTCTCCCGCGACGGTTTCGAGCCAGTCGAAGCGCTCGCGACTCATCCCTTCGGGAAGAATGGCGATGGACTCGCACCCCAGAAGCTGCGCGTTGTAGGCGCCGCCGCGGCAGTAGTTCCCCGTGGAGGGCCAGACTGCCTTCTGGTGAAGCGGGTCGAACTGGCCTGTGACGAGGCGCGGCGCGAGGCAGCCGAAGCTTGCGCCGACTTTGTGCGCCCCCGTCGGGAACCACTTGCCGACGATGGCGATGATACGGGCGTCCACCCCTGTCAGCGCCTTCGGCAGCTCGATATAGTTCACCTTTCCGAAGAGACCTCCGGTCTTCTTCGGTTCGTTCTTCCATGTGATGCGGAAGAGGTTCGCGGAGTCGACGTCCCAGAGCCCCGTATTCTTCAGTTTTTCCTTGATGGCGGCCGGAGTGTGGTTCTCCGGATCCTTCATCTGCTTGAATGTGGGGATGACGATATTTCGCTTCTTCGCCATTTCGACGGCGTTCTTCAACCCCTCTTCGTGAATCGTCAGGTCTATCGAATACGGCATATCGTTCCTCCTACTCCAACCCCGGGTACAGGGGGTGACTGTTGCAGCTTTCAAGAACTTCGGCCTTGATGGCGGCAAGCTCAACTTCGTTTTCGACATTGCGCACCGCGCGGTCGATCCAGCGGGCGATCCGCTTCATGTCGTCGGCGCCGAAGCCGCGGGTCGTTGCCGCAGGCGTGCCGACCCGGATACCGCTGGTGACGAACGGGCTCTGCGTGTCGAACGGGACGGTGTTCTTGTTCACCGTTATCCCCGCCTTGTCCAGGGCCGCTTCCGCAGCTTTTCCGGTGACTCCCTTGCCGGCGAGGTTCACCAGGATCAGGTGGTTGTCCGTTCCGCCGGAGACAAGGTGATAGTCGAGCGAAAGCAGCTCCTCGGCGAGCGTCTTCGCGTTGGCCACAACCTGCTTCTGATACTCCTTGAAGGAGGGCTGCAGCGCCTCGCGGAAGGCAACGGCCTTCGCCGCGATCACGTGCATCAGCGGACCGCCCTGCATGCCGGGGAAGATGTTTTTGTCTATGACCTTCGCGTACTCCGCGGTCGTCATGATCATGCCGCCGCGCGGTCCCCGGAGCGTCTTGTGCGTCGTCGAGGTGAGGAAGTGGCAGAAGGGAACAGGATCCTTGTGGCATCCGGCGGCGATCAGCCCGGCTATGTGGGCGATGTCGAAGAAGAGCAGCGCGCCGACCTTGTCGGCGATGGCGCGGAACTTCTCGGCGTCGATCTCGCGCGGGTAGGCGGAGCCGCCGCAGACGATCATCTTCGGCTTGTGCTCGACGGCGAGGCGCTCGACCTCGGCGAAGTCGATCCGCTCGGTCGCCTTGTCGACGCCGTAGGGAACGATGTTGTACAGCTTGCCCGAGAAGTTCACCGGCGACCCGTGGGTCAGGTGACCGCCGTGCGCGAGGTTCATGGCGAGAATGGTGTCTCCGGGCTGCAGCACGGAGAAGTAGACCGCCATGTTCGCCTGCGATCCGGAGTGCGGCTGCACGTTCACGTGATCGCACCCGAAGAGCTGCTTCGCCCTGTCGCGCGCCAGATCCTCCGCCTTGTCCACGACGTGGCAGCCGCCGTAGTATCTGGCGTGCGGATATCCTTCGGCGTACTTGTTGGTCATTACCGAGCCCATGGCGGAAAGCACCGCCCGGGAGACGAAGTTCTCCGACGCGATCAGCTCGATACCGTTCCTCTGGCGCGCCAGCTCCTCGCCGATAGCCGCGAAAATCTCCGGATCGGCATCCCGAAGAAACTCCTGTCCTTGCTCTAACATGGAAACCCACTCCTTTCAAGTTGTCCCGAAAAGTCCTCGATGGTGGGCTCGACGAGCATCGGGACCCCCACCGACTTCCGTGCGTTCTCTATATCTTTCAGACCGTTCCCGGTGACGACGACGGCAACCCGCTCGCCGCGCCCGAGAAGCCCTTCTCCGGCCATTTTGCGGAACCCGGCGAACGCAGCCGCCCCTGCGGGCTCTCCGAAGACGCCCGTCTTCCGGGCAAGCTCGGGGATAGCGGACAGAATCTCCTCGTCGGAAACCGTCACCATATCTCCCTCGGACTCGCGGACGGCGCGAAGCGCCTTGGCCCAGTTCCGCGGAGCGCCGACCGAAATGCTGTCCGCCACGGTATCGGCCGGGCCGAATGTCACGCGCTCCGCCTTGCTCTTGAAGGCCTCGTAGATCGGCTTCGCACCCCGTGCCTGAACACCGACGATCTTCGGCATCCGCGAGATCAGGCTCATGCGGAGAAGATCGGCGAACCCCTTGTACAGACCGCCGATGCAGCAGCCGTCGCCGACCGAGATGAACACTCTGTCCGGGAGATCCCAGCCCGTCTGCTCCGCGATCTCGAGCGCGCAGGTCTTCTTTCCCTCCACGAGGTACGGGTTGATCGCGCAGTTCCGGTTGTACCAGCCGTACTTGTTTATCGCCGCCGTCGCAAGGTTGAAAGCGTCGGCGTAGTCGCCCTTCACCAGGACGACCGTCGCGCCGTAGACCAGAAGCTGCGTCACCTTGGCGACAGGCGCCTTCTCCGGAACGAAGATGAAGCTGCGAATCCCTCCTACGGCGGCGAATCCCGAAAGCGAACTCGCCGCGTTGCCCGTCGAAGCGCAAGCGACCGTCCGCTGGTTGATGTCGATCGCCCGGGCCACGCCCACCGCGCTTGCGCGGTCCTTGAGCGACCCCGTCGGATTCCGTCCGTCGTCCTTCACCCTGAACTCTCTCACGCCGTACTCCTCCGCGACCGCGGGACATTCGTACAGGGGCGTCCAGCCCACCGCGAGGTGGGGGATGCTCCCCTTGTCCACTACGGGCAGGATTTCCTCGTAACGCCACAGGGAGCGCTCGCGCCCGGCAAGCGACTCTTTCGTCATCGTCCGGGCAGCCTCCTCGTAGTCGTACAGCACATCGAGCGTGCCGTCGAGCCCGCAGACCGGGCAGGTGTACTCGACCTCTCCCGGAGCGTACGAGGCTCCGCACAGAACACATTTCAATTCAACCGGCTGCGCCATGTACCTTCCTCCTTTTTTCTTCCTTTGCGGAAACGCGTTCCTTTCCCTGCCGGCCTACGGGACGTCCTGCGGCCTGAGATGAGGGAGACGCCCCCTTCCCCGCGGAGCGGGACGTCAAAAGACGTTCCGCCATCGCGCAGTACCCCCTGCAGGAATCGACAAGCGCGTCTATCTCGATATACTCATCCACGGTGTGTACAAGTTCGCGCCGCGACGGCCCGTAGACCGCCGTCGGAAGCATCCTCTCCGCGGCGTAATAACATCCGTTAGTCCCGAAGCCCGGCAACGCCGAAACCTCGAAGCGAAGCCCCGCTCCCTCCAGCGCCGCCGAAAGCTCGCGCAAAAAAGGCATGCCGGAAGGGATCGTCCATGCGGGAGCGTAATGGCTTCCTCTGATGGGGGCTCCCGTATAGCAGCGATCCTCCATCACCGGGTACGAGACCTTCGCACGGAGTTCCGGAAGAACACGGACCGCTTCCTGCACGATCTCCTCGAACTGCCGAACGACGCTCTCCAGCGTCTCGCCGAGCAGCAGACGTCTGTCGAAAACGGCGGTGCACCGCTCGGGGATCGCGCTGCTGTCGGGGCGAGCCTCCCGCTGGGAACTCTCTCTGTTGTATGACGGCGAGGAAAAGAGATTGGTGAGAACAAGGATCCCCTCGCCAAGAAAGGCGTCGCGCGGGGGAGTGAAACGGTTCTTGAGGAAGGAGAGGAACTCGATCATGACGTCGGCCGCGTTCACTCCGAACTCCGGGTGCGAGGAGTGGGCCATCCTGCCGAAGACATCGACGCGGATCTCCGCCCTCCCGCGCTGACCACGCTCAAGCAAAAGATCGGAGGCCTCTCCGACGATCACGCAGTCGGGATCGGTGAAGTCGCCTATAGCTTTCGAGGCGACCCGCTCGAACGTCTCCTGATGCACCGCTCCCGCGACGAAGAGTCTGCCTTTCAAGGCGCCGCTCCGGTCCCTCTTCAGCAAGGACGCGGCGAGCATCATCGCCGCGAGCGCGCCCTTCTGGTCCGAGGCGGCCCTTCCGTAAATCCGGTTCTCTTCGATGAACGCTCCGAAGGGGTACTTCGACCACTCGGCCGCGTCTCCCGCATCGACATGGTCCATCTGCGCGGTGAGAAGAAGTCTCGGCCCCTCCGCCGAAAAGACGATCTCGCCCACGACGTTGCCGTACGAATCGATCACGACGGAGTCGTACCCAAGCGAGCGCATGCTCTCGGCGACGAAACGGGCCACGTCGCCCTCGCGGCCGGAAACACCGGGGCGGCGCAGAAGCTCCTGGCAAAGCTGGATAAGCTCGTCCGGAGCTACCGACGCAACAGCCTGCCGCAGGTCCCGAACAGCGAACTCGTCCATGCCATCGCCTCCTTGTTCGTCGTGCGCGCTCTTTCCCGACGCGATGCTTCACGCATTCGACCACTACCAAGATACACCAGATAGTATTATTTGCAAGAAGGAAAAAATGATATAATACTTCAGTAAAACCTATAAAGGAGGCGGCACATGAACCTTCATCAGTTGAGGATATTCTGCACGATCGTGGAGGAGGGTTCCTTCAGGCAGGCCGCGGAGAAGCTGTTTCTGTCGCAGCCCTCCGTAAGCCAGCAGGTCGCGTCCCTTGAAAAAAGCTACGATGTCCGCCTCTTCGAACGAAAAGGGCGCACCGTCTCCCTCACCCCCGAAGGAAGGGCGCTCCATGTGCTCGCCTCGGACCTCCTTCGCCAGGCGGACGAGATCCCGGCCCGCTTCCGCGACATGAGAGCCCTCCGTTCGGGACGGCTGGAGATCGGCGTTTCCCCGTTCGCAGGCTACTATATTCTCCCGCAAGCGCTCGTAGGCTTCCGGGAGAATTTTCCGGCCGTCTCCATCTCCGTCACATCGGGCAATACCACGGAGATTCTCCGGGATCTGAAACGCGGGAACGTCGAAATGGTCATCCTCGGGAAGAGTTTCCCATTCTCGAAGGATCCCGCGCTCACCTACCGCCCTCTTGGCGACGACAGGCTCGTTCTCGTCGCCCCTCAAGGACACCCCTGGGCTTCCAGCGGACAGGCGTCGTTCCCCGATGCGGAGCGCCGCACCCTGATCCGATTCTCCGGCGACTGCCCTCTTGCGACGTACGTGGACGAATTCCTGCTCCGCAACAGAATATCCTTCGGTGAACAGGTCGAAACGGACGAGATCGAGCTGGCGAAAAACCTGGCGGAATACGGGGTGGGAGTTCTCATTACCAGCTCCCTCTCGGTGCAGGGGAGTATTGCGTCCGGGCGCCTCGCTCCCGTCATGCTCGAAGGGATGGACGACATGGCCTGGGAGATTCAGTGCGTCTACTCCTCGTCGAAAGGGCTCTCCTACCCCGGTTGGGAGATGGTGAAGCGCCTGGAGGCAACCTGCCGCGACCTGCTGCATTGAAGAGATTTTCCAAAAACGAAGGGGCTCGAAAAGAGCCCCTTCCGCAACGTTCAATCGATCCCCAGAAGGCCGGCGAGCTGCGCCGTCTTCTCTCTGAAGCTCGCCACGGTCTCCTTCAGCGGGACGGGCGTGGTCATGTCCACCCCGGCTTCTTTCAGGATATCCAGAGAATACGCCGAACTTCCCCTCGACAGGAAGCGCAGGTAGCGCTCCCGCTCCTCGTCGCTCCCTTTCCTGAGACGGCGAGTGAGCATCGCAGCCGCTGTAAACCCCGTCACGTACTTGTAGACGTAGAACGCCGAGTAGAAGTGGGGTATACGCGCCCACTCCACCTCGATGCCGGCGTCGACCGTCATGTCGGGACCGTGGTACCGCTCGTTCATCTCGCGCCATACTTCGCAGAGCGCATCCGCGGTCAGCGGTTCTCCCTGTTCCGCGGCCGCGTGCATGGTCCGCTCGAACTCCGCGAACATCGCCTGCCGGTAGACGGTGGTGCGCACCTGATCAAGGTAGTGGTTCAGAAGATAGATCTTCTCCTGCCTGGAGGCCTTTTCCAGCAGCGATTCCAGCAGCAGGGACTCGTTCACCGTGGAGGCCACTTCGGCGAGGAAGATCGTGTAGTCGGCGTATACCTGGGGTTGCTTTTCCTGCGAGTACCAGGTATGCAGCGAATGTCCCATCTCGTGCGCGATGGTGAAGACGTCGCGGAGCGTACCGCTGTAGTTCAGCAGCACGAACGGGTGCGCGCCGTAGCTGCCCCACGAGTAGGCTCCTTTCCTCTTCCCCTGGTTCTCATAGACGTCGACCCATCGGGCGGTGAACCCTTTCCGGAGGACATCCATATATTCCGCGCCGAGCGGAGCGAGCCCCTCGGTCACCATCTCGACCGCCTTTCCGTACGGTATGGCGGCGTCGGGTTCGTCGGCGAGCGGCACGTTGAGGTCGTACATGTGCAGCTCTTCCAGGGCGAGCGCCTTCTTCCTGAGGCGCATGTAGTCGTGCATGGCGTCGAGGTTGGCGTTCACCGTCGAGACGACGTTCTCGTAGACCGAGGGGGGGATGTTGTCCGCGTCGAGCGAGGCCTCCAGAGAGGAGGAGTACTTCCGCGCCGTCGCGTAGAAGATGTCCCCCTTCACACTCCCGGAGTAGAGCGCCCCGAGGGCGTTCCGGTACTTCCCGTACGTCCCGAGCAGCCCTTCGAACGCTTCCCTGCGCACCCGGCGGTCGCGGGAGCGGCTCAGAAGATAGTAGCGTTCCTCGGAAAGCTCGGTCTCCTCGCCCTTCTCGTCCACTATCGACGGAAAGGTCATGTCCGCGTTGGTGAACAGCGAAAACGCCGTCTCCGCCGTACGGGCCATTTCCGTGGACCGCGCCAGAAGCTCCTCCTCGCGGGGCGAGAGCACGTGTTGCTTAGATCGAAGAAGGTTGCCGAAGAAGTGACTGTAGAGCGCAAGATCGCCGCAGCGCGCGATGAAGTCGCGAACCTTCTCCTCGCCCGCGGCCAGCACCTCCGGGTTGAAGAAGGAGCAAACCGCCGCGAAAGATGAGTACAGCATACCGGCTCGGTCCGCCATCCCCTGGTACAACGCCTCGGAGGTATTCTCGTGGCTCTTCATCGTCGCGTACGCATACAGCTTTCCCATACGTTCGGACGCCTTCTCCTCCAGGCGGAGGAATTCCAGAAGCGTCTCGGGCGAATCGAAAAGCCTGCCATTGAAGGAGGCGATCCGCTGCATCTCATCTCCCGCGAGGCGGAAAGACTCCTCCCATGCCTCGTCCGACGGCTGAAGCGCGGAGAGGTCCCACGTATATTCAGCGGGAATATCGCTTCGTGGAGGGACCTTGCCCCCGAAGGAGACCTCCCCGAACGCGGCTTTTTTTTCTGCTCTGTGCAACGCACTCCAAATCATAACGAAACTCCTTTCACGAGCAAGGGGATTTTGATAAAACAAAGTTCAAACGGTTTTATTGACATGCCGCCCTGAAGACTATATCATTTTTCCGTCTGTTTCTCAGAGAAGTTCCACTCAAATTCTTATCAAAGGAGCGTGTACAAGAAATGAAAAGACGGGTTCTTCTGCTTCTCGCCCTCGCACTCGTGCTCTCCCTCTCCGGAACGGCCTTCGCGGCTAAGGAAGGGTGGCCCGATCAGCTTCGCTTCATGGCGGGACCTCCGGGCGGCAACTGGTTCGCCCTCGGCGGCGCACTCGCCGACATGTGGACGAAGGAAGTCCTCCAGACCACCAGCAGCACCGGCGGCGGCGTCGCCAACGTAGTGAACGCGGACAACACGAAGGGCGATCTCGGGTTCTCGGTAACGTCCTTCGTCGGCGCCGCAGCCAAGGGGGAAGACCCCTTCAAGGCCCCGGCGAAGAACGCGGTCGTCATGTCGAACCTCTATACTCAGTTCACCTACTTCATCATCCGCAAGGACTACGCCGAGAAGAACGGCATCAAAACGCTCGGCGACGTCGTTGCGAAGAAGCTGCCCGTCCGCTTCGCAACCCTGCGCCCGGGCACGGCCTCCGAAGTCACCATCCGCGCTCTCTTCAGCAAGGGGTACAACGTGGGCTGGGACGATTTCCGGAGCTGGGGCGGCAAGGTCGAGTTCGCCTCCTACGAGGACGGCGCCAACCTGCTGGCCGACAATCACCTCGATCTCTTCGCCTTCTCCGTCGGCCGCGTGGCCTCCATCGTCATGCAGATCGAAAATCAGGTCGACGTCGTCCTTCTTCCCGTGGAGCAGAGCGCGCTCGACGCCCTCGCGGCGGCTTACGGCACCGAGACCTTCATGATCGAGCCGGGCATCTACAAGAGCGTGACCGAGCCCACCCCGACCGTCGGCGACTACACGTGCGTCGTCATCCGGAAGGACCTTCCCGAGGACCTCGTCTACGAACTTTCCAAGGCGCTGTGGGCCAACCGCGACGCTCTCGCTCTGGCGGTACAGGACATCGCCGAACTTGACCCGAAGATGGCCCTTCCCGCTGCGGTGGAGGCGCATCCCGGCGCCGTGAAGTTCTGGAAGGAACTGAAGCAGTAGCGCATACGCAATCTGCACATTTCGCGCGGGCGGTGGCGAATCACCGCCCGCTTTTGATTTTGAAAAGAACACTCCTAGGAAGTGATGGCTCAATGAGACAATTGCAAGGAAACACTCGGAAGCTGTTTTACGCGTACGTGGTCGCCATGGGGCTCTTCCACCTCTACACCGCCATCTTCGGCAACTACGAGGCCTATCTTCAGCGGAGCATCCACCTGACCTGGGTTCTCCCCATGTGCTTCATCCTCTACCCCATTACCTCCGGATCCCCGAAAGACTCGGTCCCCTTCTACGACTGGATTCTTGCGGCCCTCTCCGCCCTGCCCGGCATCTACAATATGATCAACTACTCGCACATCATCGAGCGCATCGCCCAGGTGGACCCTCTCACTACAACGCAGCTCGTCCTGGGCACGCTCCTGCTGATCATCCTGATCGAAGCCACGCGCCGGGTCGTCGGCATCCCGCTGGCGATCATCGCCGCATTCTTCGCCGGGTACATGTACTTCGGCCACCACATGCCCGGCATCATGAAGGGGCTCTCCTTCACCTTCGAAGAGGTGATCGAGCACATCTACCTCACCGGCGAGGGTATCTTCTCCGTACCGCTGGGCGTCTCCGCAGCGTTCGTCATGATCTTCCTCATCTTCGGCGGCTTCCTGGAAAAGAGCGGCGTCGGAGAGTACTTCATGCACCTCGCCGAGGCCTTCACCGGAACGCAGGCGGGCGGCCCCGCGAAGATCGCGGTCGTAAGCTCCGCCCTCTTCGGCTCCATTTCGGGCTCCGCCGTCGCCAACGTCTACGGGACGGGGACCTTCACTATCCCGCTGATGAAGCGTATCGGCTACCCCGCGCACTTCGCCGGCGCGGTCGAGGCCGTCGCCAGCGCCGGAGGGCAGATCATGCCCCCGATCATGGGCGCGGGCGCCTTCATCATGGCGTCGTTCCTGGGACGCCCCTACAGCGAGATCATGATCGCCGCAACCGTCCCCGCCATCCTCTACTACGGAGCGGTCGTCCTGATGGTCCACCTCGGCGCGCTCAAGAACGGACTCAAAGGCCTCGAACCGGACGAACTTCCCTCGAAGAAAGAGGTCCTGAAAAAACTGTACCTGATCCTTCCCATCATAGGACTTGTCTATCTGCTGCTCGCCGGATACACGCCGATGTGGGCCGCCACCATCGGCATCGCGCTCACATGGGCCGTATCCATGCTCAATCCGGGCAAACGGATGACTCCGGTCGACGCCATCGACGCCATCTACACCGGCGCGAAGAACATCCCGATGGTCTGCATCGCCTGCGCGGCAGCGGGCATCGTCGTCGGCTCGGTCGGCCTCACCGGCTTCGGCTTCAAGTTCGTCGGATTCATCTTCGCCTTCGCGAAAGACATTCCCTTCGTCGCCCTGCTGCTCGTCATGCTCGTGTCGCTGCTGCTGGGCATGGGGCTTCCGACGACGGGCGCCTACATCCTCGCCGCGGCCCTGGGCGTTCCCGCCCTGGCCCGCCTCGGCTTCCCGACGCTCTCCGCGCACCTCTTCGTCTTCTACTTCGCCATCATCTCGAACATCACGCCTCCGGTGGCGCTGGCCGCGTACGCCGCAAGCTCGATTTCCGGCTCGACGCCCAACAAGACAGGGTTCATGGCGATGCGTCTCGGCATCCTCGCCTTCATCGTCCCCTTCGCCTTCTGCTACGACACCGGCCTGATCCTGAACGCCGGACTCTTCAACAACCTCACCGCCCTCGCGGGAGGCGTCGCCGCCACCTTCGCAATGGGGTACGCCATGATCGGCTTTACCAGGCAGCCGCTCGCCCTCTGGCAGCGCGCCTTCTTCTGCGTCGCCGGCGTTCTCTGCCTGAGCCCTCTGGAACTGTCCAAAGCGGCGGGAGTCGGCCTTTTGCTGCTGGGGCTCTTCCTCTGGAGAAACCCGAAAGCGAAAAACACTATCGCCTGATGAAGAAGGGGCCGCCTACGCGGCCCCTTCTTTTGCTTATATCTCGGATACCGGGATGAAACCGCTTCGTCCAGCTCTTTTCTTCAGGGGGAAAGAACTCGCTCCGACTCTTGTTGCTCGGTTTCTTTCAGGCTATTATACCCGTGACGACGTCAGCGTGCGAAGCGCGAACCCGCAGTCTCTTCCTCCGCTACGAAACACTCCGCCCATGATCATGACGGGAGCGGAAGGGGGGCGGCATAGGAACCGAGAACTTCGCACAACGAAAGGAGCGCCCCCGATGCGAATCGAGCGATTTTTCAACACCTCGGCTCCAGAAATCGACGGGAGAAAGTGGAATCCGTACCTTGGCATAAGCATTCGGAACAAAGCGTTCACTCCGGAGTACATCGCGGAATTTATCCGCTGGGCGACGCCGAGGTCCGCGTAGCGGACGGCCGTCGTGGTCGTCGACGTTCTCCAGCGCATCAACAATCGAATATTCGACCGCAGCTCCCCCTTGGCGGCGTTGACGAAAGCCTTCCGCAAGGCGGACGAAATTCGGGAGCGAATCCGGACGGCCCTCGATTCGCTCCCCAAAAAAAACAAGGCGGCGTCGAGATCCTGGACTGGTGCGATATCATCGAAGAAACGTGGTTTATTCCGAACTACCGCATCTTCAAACAGGAATTCGAAGAGAACCTCACCGGGCTTCTGGGGTCGATCATCGGGCGACTGAGGGAGAGCGATATCGAGCAGCCCACACGGTACATTCTGATGGAGCTTCCCGAGCTGGTCGCTGGCCTCATGCACGGGGGCGTCCACTACAATCTCAACGTCTATCCGGGGCCCATCGGCAGCATCTACGATGAATTCAGCGGGCAGCCGTTCTGGCCGGAGATTCGCGATCGATCGCGCTTCATCGGCCCGATCTCCAGCGTCGAAGCGTATCTGTGAGAGAGTAAGCATATTGGCGAAAAATACGGAGGAGGAGCGGAATGACGCGTAACTGGCTACACGAGGCGAGGGCGCTGGACGACACGGACCGGCTGAAGGGGTTCCGGTGCCGGTTCCACCTTCCCAAAGACGGAATTTACATGGACGGAAACTCTCTGGGGCTCGCGTCGGTGGATGCGCTGAAGGCGCTGGAGCGGGCCGCCGAGGAGTGGAGGACGCGGGGTATCGGAGGCTGGCTGGAGGCCGCCCCCGACTGGTTCACGTACGGCGAACGGATCGGCGCGGCGATGGCCCCTCTTGTGGGCGCGCACCCCGACGAGGTGGTCATGACGGGATCGACGACGTCGAACCTGCATACGCTGGCAGCCACATTCTACGCCCCCGAGGGGGAGCGGAGGAAGATTCTGGCCGACGAGCTGAACTTTCCCTCCGACCTCTACGCGCTGGAGAGCCAGATCCGCATGAAGGGGGGCGACCCGGCGCGCGATCTGCTGCTCGCACGGAGCGCCGACGGGCGCACGTTGGAGGAGGACGACCTTATCGGCATGATGGACGAAACGGTCGCCCTTGCTCTGCTCCCCGGCGTGCTCTACAGGAGCGGCCAGCTTCTGGACATCCGGCGCCTCACGCGGGCGGCCCACGAACGGGGCGTCATGATCGGCTTCGACTGCGCCCACTCGGTCGGCTCGGTCCCGCACGCGCTTCACGACGACGACGCGGACTTCGCCTTCTGGTGCAGCTACAAGCACCTGAACGGCGGGCCGGGCGCTCCCGCGGGGCTCTTCGTCAACCGGCGTCACTTCGGACGGACTCCGGGACTCGCCGGGTGGTTCGGGTACGTGAAGGAGCGGCAATTCGACATGTCCATCAGCTTCGAGCATGCTCGAAGCGCCGGGGGGTGGCAGATGGGGACTCCGTGCGTCCTTTCGGCCGCGTCGCTCGACGGCGCGCTGAAGCTTTTCAACGAGGCGGGGATCGTCGAGGTGCGCGAGAAGTCGCTGGCGCTGACCGGCTTTCTGATCGAGATGGTCGACGAGCGCCTCTTCCCTCTCGGCTTCGAGGTGGGAACGCCCCGCAAGCCGGAGCGCAGAGGCGGGCACGTGGCCGTGGAGCACGCCGAAGCGTGGCGCATCTGCTGCGCGCTGAAAAAGAAAGGGATCGTCCCCGACTTCCGCCCTCCTCGCGTGATCCGTCTGGCGCCCGTGGCGCTGTACAACACGTTCGAGGACGTGGAGCGGACCGTGGCCGCGCTGGAGACGATCGTGAAGGGGCGCGAGTACGAAGCCTTCTCCGCCGAGCGCGAGGCGGTTTCCTAAGAGACCGCAACGGGCAGCGAAATCCGACCGAAGGGGCCGTATTCCGGGCCCCTTCGTTTTATTTTCCCTCTCCGATGGTTCTGCCGACGGAGAACGCCCTCGCCACGGGCTCGTCCCGCAGCCCGTAGTACATTCCGAACTGCGGCGCGAAGACGAGGGGGCGCACTTTGAGAGGATCGGGCTGTCCCCGCTCGTCGAGGTGTTCTTCGAGCGCCCAGGTTTTGACGACCTTGCCGATGAAGAGCACATGGGATCCGAGTTCAACAGAGTGAACCACTTCGCACTCGAAGGAGATGGGGAATTCTTCGACCAGGGGAGCGTCCGCGATATCCCCCCGCCTCGGGGTGAGTCCGGCGACGGCGAACTTGTTCCCGTCGCGCCCCGAAAAGATGCCGAAGTAGTCGGCCTGCGCCGCCTGGGCCTCGGAGGGGACGTTCACGGTGAAGGCCTTGCGCGCAACGATGCCGCCGAAGCTGTGCCTGACCTTCTGCACCGCGACGGAGATGCAGGGCGGTTCCGAGCAGCAGACGCCGCTCCATGCGGCGATCATGCCGCCCGGTCTTCCTTCTTCATCGTACACGCCCACAAGGAAAGCGGGAGCGGGGTACACGGGAAGCGGTTTGTTGACAGCTACTTTCATGAGGATCAGCTCCTTCGAGAAGAGAGTGCGTCTTCGGACGCATCTTTCTCATTGTACCCCATACCGCACGAGAGAACTGAGAAAAAACACATAGAAAACGTTCTTTCCGTGCGAAATAGAGAGATTATAGTCCATTTCCCTTGTTATTTTTTGTTATTTACCTTCAAGAGGCGCACAGCAGGATTGTCTGACCAATACTGATGTATATAATAAGAGCGAAGGTCAGGGAAGATCAAAATCAATAAAGATCAAACGGAGGTGTTTCAAATGACACGGAGATTTCTGGCCATCAGGCCGAACGACAACGCTATGCCCCTGAATGTTTTTCCTTCGGTCGACAGAATGATGCGTGACATGATGCGGGTCTTCGGCGATTTCACATCCGACGTGGGGTATCCTGCGGACGCGGAGAAGGCGCTCGCGATTCCAAGGGGCGACTTCTACAGGAAGGACGGCAAGATTTTCGCCGAGTTCGAGATTCCGGGGATCGACCCTTCCAAGGTGGAGCTGAACGTGTATGAGGACAGGCTCGAGCTTCGTGCGGAGAAATCCGACGAGAAAACCGTGGAGCAGAACAACGTCCTCCGCTCCGAACGCTACTACGGCACGGTGTCGCGCTCCATCCAGTTCCCCGTGGAAGTCGATCCCGACAGCGCGAAGGCGAGTTTCAAGAACGGCGTGCTGACAGTGGAGGTTTCTGAGCGGGTGCAGAGCGAGAGAATGAAGAAGGTCGCGATCGAGGCGTAAGAGAGCGCCTGTTTCGCGAAAAGCGGGAAAGAACACTCGGACGGGCGGAGCCGTTGAGGAAGCCTCCTCAGGGCTCCGCCCTCTTTTTTCCGTTCCATGCGAAGTGCAGCAGCGCGCCTCCGATGAGGCCGAGCACGCCCGCCCCGGAGAGCGTATGCCCGAGGCCGAAAATCTGTCCTCCGTACCCCAGAAAGAAGGGGGAGAGAATAAACCCGAGGTCGATGGCGAAAAGGCAGAGCGAGATCCCCTTCGGGCGCAGGCGTTCGGGGAAGAGATCGGGCATCAGGGCGAGCACTATGGGGAAGCACATCCCCATGACGACGCCGTAGAACAGCCCCCCTGCGACATACCAGCCGCGCTCCGGGGCGAACGGGAGGAACGCCAGAATGAACCCCATGGCCGCGATGATGCCTCCGATAATCCGTCTGCGGTCGATCCGGTCCATGATCCGGTAGGCCACGAGGCGCAGGGCGATGGCGGTGAGCGCGTTGGGCACGATGAAGACGCTCGCCGGGTACCCCCTCATGGCGAGGAAGGTCGGAAGGTACTGGAGCGTGGAGGCGTTCACGAAAGCGAACAGAAACATTGTGGCGAGCACCGCCCGGAATCCGGGGAGCGCGGGGAGTTCGCTCCATCTCCCCCACTCCTTCGGCCCCTCTTCGGGGCTCTCCGCTCGGCGGACCGGAGGAAGCGGCGCGGCCACGAGGACGATGGCGGCTTCGACAGCCGCCGCGAGCATGAAGTAGCCTATGAGCATCCTCGAAGAGGCGAACCAGTCCGCCAGAGGGAAAAGCGTCACCTGCGGAAGCACGTAGGCCACGGCGATCCATGCGTAGGCGCTCCCCCTCCGCGCGGCGGGGATGCTGAGCCCCTGGTAGGAGGAGATGGCCACCATCGAGATTCCCCAGAAGACGCCCCCCGTTCCGCGGAGAAAGAGAAGCAGCAACGGGCGTTCCGTGAACGCGAGCGGCATGGTGAAGACGGCGACGAGCCCCGAAGTCCAGAGCAGCGTGTTGCGGATGCCGAGCCGCTCCGTCGCCCGCGCCCCCAGAGGCCTGCCCAACGTGGAGCAGAGGTTGAACACGCTCATCAGCCATCCGGAGAGCCCGAGGGAAAACCCCTGATCGCGGAGCACGGAAGGGTAGAGCATGAAGACGGCGAGGAAGGCCTGCGTAAGAAAGATCACCGCCATCGAGATCCAGAACGATTTACCGTAGGACGCGCTTTCAGTGGACATGGTCTCTCCTTTGTTCAGCTACGACACGCGCCGCGGCGCAGGCGGTCCGCACCTCTACGAACAGAGGAGCGAACCGCCGTGTCTCGGATATATCAACGCAACAGCGAAGGCAGGAAGAGTATAACAGCAGGGAAGAAAATTGCCAGCGCGAGGCAGAGCACCGCGAGCAGGACGATGGGGAGTATGGCCCTGCTTGTTTTGGTCAGATTAACGCCTCCTACTCCCGAGGCGACGAAGAGGCACGTCCCCACGGGGGGTGTGAGGGCGCCGAGGCATATGTTGAGCACCAGGAGAACTCCGAAATAGACGGGGTCGATTCCGAGAGAACGGATGATCGGCAGCGCGACGGGGCTTATGAGCACGAGGATGGAGACCGCGTCGATGAAACACCCCAGAAAGAGAATGAACGCGTTCAGCAGAAGCAGGACGACCACCGGGTTGGTGGAAAGCGACAGCAGCTCGCGCGCAAACGTCTGGGGGATCTGGCGACTGGTGAGAATCCAGCTCAGGAACGAGGCCACGGCGATGATGAACATGACGCCCGCCGTATTCCTGGCCGCGGAGGCGAAAACCTCCGGAATCCGGCTCCAGCGAAGATCGCCGTAGACGAACTTGCCCACCACGAAGGCGTACACCGCCGCCACGACCGAGGACTCCGTCGCGGTGAACACGCCGGAGAGAATCCCTCCGAGGATGATCACCGGCATGAGGAAGGCGAGCAGTCCCTCCTTGAAGGTCTTTCCAAGGAAGGAAACGCTGAAGGCGGCCGTCTCGCGCGGATAGTCGTATCTTCTGGCCTCGACGTAGGAGTACGCCATCAGAACAAGGCCGAAGAAGACGCCGGGGAAGATGCCTCCAAGGAAAAGCTCGGCTACGGAGACGTTGGCGATGACGGCGAAGATGACCATGGGGATGCTCGGCGGTATGATCGGGCCGATCGCGCCCCCTGCGGCGACGAGCGCGGCCGCGAAGCCTTCCCTGTACCCCTTCTCTTTCATCGAGGGGATGAGCAGCGAGCCGACGGCTGCGGTGTCGGCGACCGCCGACCCCGAGAGCCCGGCGAAGAGCATCGACAGCACCACGGCGACCTGCGCAAGGCCGCCGCGCATCCGTCCGACGAGCGCGAACGAGAAGTTCATCAGGCGTCGGGAGATTCCGCCCTCCTCCATGAGCGCTCCGGCGAGCATGAAGAAGGGTACGGCGAGCAGCGTGAAGCTGTCCACGCCCTGGTACATCACGTGGCCGATAAGGACCGGGTTGAAGATGCCGGAGAGCCACGCGATGAGGCTCCCCGTCAGCCCGAGTGCGATCGCGATCGGCATTCCAAGAAGAACGGCGGCGAAAAAGAGAGCGAAAGCGGAGAGCATCATGAGGTTTTTCCCCCTTCCGCGAGCACCCGCAGAAGGTTCTCGACGATCATGAACATCGCCGTGAAGCCGCTCACCGGGATCACGATATACACAAGCCCCATCGGAACGGGGAGGGATGTCGCCTGCTGCGCGAACTGCCGCTGCACCAGCGGAAAGCTTCCGTGCGCCATAAGGTGGAAGAAGAGCAGCCCTGCGGCGGAGAGCAGCAGCGCCGCGCACTTCGCGGTTTTTCCCCGGAGGCGGGCGAGGATGAGATCGAACGCTGTCATCCCCGACCGGAAGATCAGCGACGGGATACCCGCGAAGATGCTCCAAATAAAGAGAAACCGCGCCAGCTCCTCGCTCCAGGTGATCGAAAAGTTAAAGACGTACCGTGTGACCACCTGCGCGAACGTGATGCACGTCATCACGAGCAGCAGCAGAAAAAGAAGCCATGTGGCGGCCCTGTCGATCAAGGAGGCCGCAGCGGAGACAAGAGCGCTGATTTTTTTCATCCGTATTTCTCCTTCGGATCCTGAAAAAGGCTCCGGCCCCCGCTCTGCACAAGGGGGCCGGAGCACTTCGAAAAACTACCGGACGTCCTTGATCCGGTCGATGAACTCCTGCGCTTCCTTCCCGACGCTCTTCACGAAGTCATCGTACACGCCGCCCATCTTCGCCTGGAATGCTTCGGGCTCGACAGTGTTGACCTCCATCCCCTTCTCTCTCAGCTGCACCACCAGTTCGGTCTCCTGATCCTCGACCATCTTTCTGGCGGCCGGGCGGACTTCCTCGAATGCCTCGACGACGATCTTCCGCAGATCCTCGGGGAGCTTCTTGAAGAAGTCGTCGGAGATCATGATGACCACCGGCGAGTAGACGTGCCCCGTGAGGGAGAGGTACTTCTGCACCTCGTAGAGCCGCGATGCCCAGATAATGGAGAGCGGGTTCTCCTGTCCGTCGATGATTCCCTGCTGCAGCGCCGTGTATACCTCGCCGAACACCATGGGAACGGGGTTCCCGCCAAGCGCGGCGATGGTATCCATAACCGTCTTCGTCTCGGGGACCCGGATTTTCAGCCCCTTGAAGTCGTCGGGAAGCACGACGGGGCGTTTGGAGTTGGTGGTGTTCCGGTAGAGATTCATCCAGTACCCGAGAATGCGTATGCCCGTCTTCTCGCGGATTTTTTCGTTGAGTTCGAGGCCGATAGGCCCGTCGACCGTCTTGTAGACGTGCTCGTTGTTCCGGTAGATGTAGGGAAGCTCGAGCACTCCCATGAGGGGAAGGAAGGAGGCAAGCCCGCCGGGGCTCTGCGTTCCCATTTCGATCGTGCCGAGCTGCAAGCCCTCGGCGAGAGCCCGGAGGCTGCCGAGCTGCCCGCTGGGATAGACCGTGGCCTCTATGCGCCCGCCGCTCTTCTCGTTCATTATGGCCGCCATCTTCTCGAACGAGACGTTCAACGGGTGATCCGGGGCCGTCACATTGCCGATCTTGATGACATACTTCTCCGCCGCCGCCGGGAACGCTACCGAAAGAAGCACTCCGACCACGCACACCGCACACGCCAAAACTCTTTTCATCGCATCCATCTCCTTTCAAATCATGAAACCTTCCGTTCGGAACGGTCTTCTCCGTTCCCCCTTCGTTGACAAGAAATCTGTTTCAAGATACTATCTTGCATATCGGATACTATATCAGATTTACCCTTATCGGGAAAGGGGCGTTTTTGATGAAGGTCCCCACCATGGTGGAAGTAATACAGGCGGAGCTGAAGAAGCGCGTCCTCGACGGCGAATTCGTCCCGGGAGACAGGCTCAACGTGGACGAACTCGCACGCGTCCTCAACGTGAGCAAGACCCCGATCCGCGAGGCGCTCGGCCGTCTGGCCCGGGAGGGGATCGTGCAGTCGAAACCCCGGATAGGATGGCGAGTCTCGCTCCTCTCCATGGAGGAGTTTTTCCAGTACCAGGAGACGCAGCACGTGATCAAGATGTACCTTGCGGAGCAGATTTTCCCTTACATCGACAAGATCGACATTCCGAAGCTGGAGAAGATGAACGGCAATATGCATCACTTCGTCGAGACGGGACAGTTCGAGCGGATGCTGGAGGAGAACGACCGCTTCCACATGGAGGTATTCGGCGTCTATCCGAACAAGGTGCTCCTGGAATACCTTGAAGAGGTGAACAACATGATACGTCTTCAGCGCATCCACATGATGGAGCAGCAGCTCCTCTCTCCGGAGAGCCCCTTGCTTCAGGACGCGCCGAAGGACCACGAGGAGATCATCGACGCCATCAAGAGCGGCGACAGGACGCGCATTATCGAAACTTCGGCAAAACATCAATCCACCATCCTTGCGGCGCTGAAGCGCCCGGGGAAGACGAGCTGAACGGGAGGTATTTTATGACGCACCCTCTGTGGAGTCCCCCGAGGGGGAAGCTGCGTTTAGCCGGACTGGTCTCCGGCTCGGGCAACACGTTGTGGAAAGCGCTGGAGCTTCAGAAACAGCTTGAGAAGAGCGGAGAGGGCTCGCCTTTCGAGGTGGTGGCCGTCTTCGCCGATTCCGCAGGAGCCTCGGCGCTTGAAAAAGCAAAAGCGTTCGGCGTTCCCGCAGTCTCTCTGGACATCAGGGAGTTTTACGCCCGACGTAACGCCCCGCTGAAGGACAGGGAGGTGCGGGCCGCGTACGACCGGGAAATTCTGGCCATGTTGGAGCCGTTCTCCCCGGATATGCTGCTGCTCGCGGGGTACGTCTGGGCGACGACGGACGTGATTACCGGATCGATTCCCACCGTGGGGGTGCATCCGGCGGACCTCGCCGTCCGGAAGAACGGCGAACGGGCGTACGCAGGATCCGACGGGGTGGGCGCCACACTTGCGGGAGGCGAACGCGAGATCAGGGCGACCTCCTACCTCGCCACGCCGGTCCTGGACGGCGGGCCGATTCTGATCGTCTCGCCTCCGTCGCCGATCGATACGGACGAGGGGATGGATCCGAAGGACCGCTTCCGGAAGTACCTCTCGCTCGTGAACGAACAGGCCCGCGAGGCTGGGGCCAGGACGGTGTACGAGATCGCCCGCGGCCACTTCGCAGTGAACGGCGACGGGATCGCCGTGCACAAGGGAAGAGCGATCCCCGACGGACTGCGGTTCGAGAGCTGGCCGCCCTTCGTCCCGAACATCTCCCTTTTCTCACCGCGCTCCATCGCCGTGGTCGGCGCTTCGGCGTCGGGGGGGAGCCTCGGGAGCGCCGTCCTGCGGAACATTCTCTCCTACGGTTTCAAGGGCGAAGTCTACCCGGTAAACCGGAAAGGCGAGGATGCGGAAGGACTGAAGGGGTTCGCCTCCGTCCTCGATATTCCCGGAGAAGTCGACCTCGCGATGATCACCGTCCCCGGAGCGGCTGCCGTCGATGTTGCCGAAGAGTGCGGCCGCAAGGGGGTACGCAATCTCGTCACGCTCTCCGCAGGCTTCCGCGAGACCGGCGAGGAGGGAGAGCGAGCGGAAAACGCGCTCCTGGACATCGTATCGAAGTATTCGATGCGCCTGCTCGGGCCGAACTGTATGGGGCTTCTGAACACGTCCCCCGACGTACGCCTGCATGCGAACATGCTCCAGACCGTTCCGAAGAGGGGCGGCATCGGCCTGATCACGCAGAGCGGGGCGATAGGGGCCGCGCTGCTCGACTTCGCCCCCTCGCTCGGACTGGGCTTTTCACTGATCGCCTCCACGGGGAACCAGCCGGACATGACGATCAACGATCTTCTTCCCTTTTACGCGGAGGACGACAACACCACCGCGATCCTCGCGTACCTGGAGACGCTCCCCGACGCGGGGCGCTTCGCGCGCATCCTGAGGGAGGCCGCCTCGAAGAAGCCGGTGATCGTGGTCAAGTCGGGCATGACGGAAGCGGGTGCGGCGGCGGCCAAGTCGCACACGGGGAGCCTTGCGGGGAAGTCGCGAATCGCCGAGGCGCTTCTGGCGAAGACCGGAGCCATCCGCGCAGCGACGCTCGAAGAGGCCTTCCTGCTCGCCTCCGCGCTCTCGACGCAGCCCCGCGTGAAGGGGAACCGCGTCGGCGTGATCAGCAACGCAGGAGGCCCCGGAACGCTTGTGGCGGACGAACTGAGCCGAAGAGACTTCTCGCTCCCCTTCCTCCCGGAGCCGGTCCGCGAAGCGCTTGCCTCGCAAGTGTTTCCGCAGGCGTCGACGGCGAATCCGCTCGACCTGGTGGCGACGGCGAAGCCCGAGCACTACGCCGCGGCAGCGAAGGCGATGGTCGAGAGCGGTCTCTACGACGCGTTCGTCGTGGTGGTCGTGCCGCCGACGGGCGTCGAGACCGGGCCCGTAGCCGAGGCGATGATACCGGTCTTGAAAGCATCCGGACTGCCTGTGACAAGCTGTTTCTTCGGCCCCCTCATGGGAGAGGGCGGACGATCGGCGATGCTGAACGCGGGCATCCCCTCGTTCCCTTTCCCGGAGCAGACCGCTTCCGTGCTCTCTTCGATGCGCGAGAAGACCGTTTCCTCGTATGCCGAGACGCCGGATACCCCTGCGCCGTCGCTGCTTCTCAAGGGAGCGCTCAAAAAAAGACTCGCCGACTCGACAGGAAAATTTCTCCTTCCGGCGCTCTGCGAGGAGCTTCTTGGAGCGTACGGCATTCCTCTCCCCCTCTCCGCCATGGTCACAGCGCCGGAAGAGGTCAGGGGCGCTTCGTTCCTCTACCCCGTCGTGGCGAAGATAGACCACCCCGACGTGCTCCACAAGTCCGACGCGGGCGGCGTGGTGCTGAACATCGCGGACGAGAAGTCGCTCCGCACAGTCGTGGAAACGCTCCTCGCCCGCTTCCCGGGAGCGCGGGGGGTGCTGGTGCAGGAACAGATCCGAAAGGGAATCGAACTCATCCTCGGCGCGGACAGCGACCCGCTTCTGGGGCACGCCGTGCTTGTCGGATGGGGCGGGACGGGGGTCGAGGTCTTCTCCGACGTTGCACTGGGGCACGTCCCCTTTACGCGGGCCGAGGGGATGCGCCTTCTCGAACGGCTTCACTGCTTCCCGCTGCTGAAGGGCTACCGGGGCAAGCCCGGCGTCGACCTGGAAGGGCTGCTCGACCTGATGCAGAAGTTGCAGCGCCTGCTGCTGGACTTTCCGGAGATCGAGGAGATGGACCTCAATCCGCTCATTTGGGACGGGAACCGTTTCATCGCGGCGGACTACAGGATAAAAATACGCTCGTGACTCCAAGGAGCCGGGGCGGCGGAAGCGATTCCGCGGCAAGCCGGCATTTCAGCGGCGCGTCATGCCGCCAAGGCAGACCGCAAGAAGAACACTACTTTCGAGGAGGAATAGAGAATGGGGTACAGAGAAGACGGCAAGTGGTGGGTATCGCCCGCGAATTACGAGGCTGAAGTGACGAAGACGTTCTCCTTCGCGCCGAAGATCGAAATACTGGACACGACGCTCCGCGACGGCGAACAGCAGCCGGGGATCGTCTTCACGAAAGAGGACAAGGTCGCCATCGCGAAAAAGCTCGACGAGGTAGGCGTCCACAGGATCGAGGCGGGAACACCCGCAGGATCGCAGGAGGACGCCGATGCGATCAAGGCTATCTGCGATCTTGGATTGAAGTCGAAGATCTTCGCCTTCTGCCGCGCGATGCCGAAGGATATGGAGTTGGCGAAGTCGCTCGGCGTGGACGGCGTGCTCTGCGAGATGATCGGCAGCGAGCAGATGTTGCGCTACGGCAAGCGCTGGATGCCCGAGCAGGCCATCGCCGCGTGCATCGAGGCGACGCAGGCCGCGCACGAGCTGGGAATGTTCGTCACCTTCTTCCCCGCCGACGGTTCCCGCGCCGAGATGAACTACCTGCTCGACTTCGTGCAGGCGGTCGCCGAGGGCGGGCACATCGACTCGCTGGCGCTCGTGGACACCTTCGGCACGTTCTCTCCGGAGGGCGCGGTCTACATGCTCAAGAAGCTCAAAGAGCGTTTTTCCTTCCCGATCGAGGCGCATTTCCACAGCGACTACGACATCGGCGTGGCGACGACGCTCGCCGCGCTCAAGGAGGGCGCGTCGGTCGCCCACGTAACGGTGAACGGCCTCGGCGAGCGCGCGGGAAGCTGCCCGCTCGAGCCGCTGGCGCTCTCCCTTGAGGCGCTCTACGGGCAGTCAACCGGCATCGTCCTCAACAAGCTCACCGAGCTTTCGAAGCTGGTGGAAAAACTCTCCCGCTTCCCCGTCCCGCCAATCAAGCCGGTCGTCGGCAACAAGCTCTTCGGCTGGGAGACGGGCCTGCCTTCGAGCCTGTGGACGAACGCGAAGACCGAGAACCCGCTCATCATGCTCCCCTACCACTATTCGCTGACGGGGCGTGACGAGCCGGTTCTGTACGTCGGCAAGAAGAGCGGCAAGGACAACATTAAATACTGGCTTGCAAAAACCGGGCTTTCGTTGGATGATGAGGGCGAGAAGACGCTGCTCCAGAAGGTGAAGGATCTCTCCATCTCCCTGAAGCGCGACCTCGACGAAGACGAGTTCCGGGGGCTGGTCTCCCGGGTGAAGGAGGAGAATGCATGCAGCCAGTGAAAATAGCGCAACGCTTTCAGAACATCCAGCCGTCGGGGATGCTGAAGATCTTCCAGGCGGCCGCGGCCATCGACGACCTGAGCAACCTCGGGATCGGCGAGCCCGACTTCCACACCGAGCATGAGATCGTGGACGCGGCGGCGAAGGCCGCCAAGGAGGGGATGACGCACTACCCGCCCCTCACCGGCTACCCGGAGCTTCGACAGGAGATATGCGCCTACTGGAAGCGGCATCACGACCTCGAGGTCGCCCCCGGGGAGATTCACCTGACCGTGGGCGGCATCCAGGCCCCGCACCTCTGCTTCCAGGCGATGCTCGACCCCGGCGACGAGGTGATGGTGGCCGAGCCGTGCTTCACCGCATACTTCCAGCAGGTGGAGTTCAACGGCGGCGTGGTCGTCCCGGTACCCTCAAGGGCTGAAAACGGATTCTTCCCGACCGCGGAGGACTTCGAGAAGGCGATCACGCCGCGGACAAAGATTCTTGTGATCAATTCGCCCTGCAATCCGACCGGCGGCGTGATCACGCTCGAACAGGCGCAGTCCATCGCGGAGGTGGCGAAGAAGCACGATCTCTTCGTGATCTCCGACGAGATCTACGAAGCCTTCGTCTTCTCGGGGAAGCACATCCCCATGGCGTCGCTGCCGGGCATGAAGGAACGGGCGATGACCATCGGAGGCTTCTCGAAGAGCCACTGCATGACCGGCTGGCGCATCGGCTACGTGATGGCGCCCGCGGCTCTGTTGAAGGTGATGGTGCAGCTCTCCGTTGTGCAGACGTTCGGCGTCAACGTCCTCTCGCAGATGGGCGCCCTGGAAGCCCTGCGGTCGCAGGATGCGAAGATGCGCGGCCGCACCGAGGAGTACGAGAAGCGCATCCGCTACAGCGCCGACCGGCTCAACGCGATGCCGGGCGTGCGATGCCCGGAGCCGAAGGGGGCTTTCTACCTCTTCCCGGATATCTCGGAGACCGGGATGACCGACGAGGAGTTCTCCTGGTGGCTTCTTGAGACCGCGAAAGTGGCGACGATTCCGGGAACGTCCTTCGGAAAGAGCGGCGCGGGACACATCCGCATCGCCTGCACCCTCCCGATGGAGGGGCTGAAGAAGGCGTTCGATCGGATGGAAAACGCGCTAACTCATCGGACCGCTTCAGCGTAGACGATCACCTCGCGGTACGTCCGAAAAACCGACGAGGGCTTTTCGAAGCCCCCGTCGGTTTATTTGAAAAGGATCCCCGGGAGCCACAGTGAAAAATCGGGCCAGTACGTCGCTATCATCAGTACGACGAACATCACTGCATAAAACGGCATGAGCGCCTTTAAAGTACTTTCTATTCGTATTTTCGCTATCGCGCACCCGATAAAAAGCGACGTCCCTACAGGCGGCGTACAGAGTCCTATCCCAAGGTTCAACATCAGAACGATGCCGAACTGTATAGGCGACATACCGAGCCGCACGACGACGGGAAGCAGAATCGGAGTCACCAGCAGAATGAGTATCCCCATATCCATCAACATCCCCAATATCAGAAGGAATACGTTGATGATGAGCAGTACGATGTACTTGTTATCCGAGATGCCGAGGAGGAGCTGCATTACCAGAGAAGGAACGCGCAGATACGCCAGGAGCCAGCCAAAAGCGCTGGACGTGCCGATGATCGCCAGGATCACCGAGAGGATGCTGATCGCCGCTTTCAGTATCAGGAAGGTCTTCCTCAAATCCAGAGACCGGTAGACGGCAAGGGAGAGAAAATAGACGTACACGGTCGCGATCGCCGAGGATTCGGTCGCGGTGAAGATGCCCATAATGATACCTCCGATGATGATGAACACCGTGACGAGGCCGAGCATCGCGTCCATAACAACGCGTCCCCTCTCGGCGACCGGTACTGTTTCGCCGTACGGATAGTTTCTGCTCCGTGCGATCCACCACGTCACCGCCATCAACGCCAGGCCGAGGACGATTCCCGGAATGTACCCCGCGATGAACAGCCTTCCCACGGAGAGACCGCCGGCGGCGAGAGAGTAATAGATCATGTTCTGGCTCGGCGGTATGATGACCCCCTGAACCGAAGAGGTCACTGTGACGGCGACCGAATAATCGTCGTCGTACCCTTTTTCCTTCATCATCGGGATGAGCATGGCTCCGATGGACGAGACATCCGCCACCGAAGAGCCGGAAATACCGCCGAAGAACATGCTTGCCAGCACGTTGACCATGGCGAGTCCGCCTCGGACACGTCCGATAAGAAGGTTGGAGAACGCGATGAGTTTGGCCGAAATTCCTCCCTCCGCCATGATCAGCCCCACAAGAATGAAAAAGGGGACCGCCAAAAAGGTAAAACTCTGCAACCCCGCCACCATCTTCTGAAAGACGATGAGCATGGGCAGTCCGAGATACCATACGGTGATCACGGAGGAGACTCCGAGCGAGAAGGCGATAGGGACGCGCAGAAACATGAAGCCGAAGAAGGAGCCCAGCAGAATCGCTATTGCGGGATAGTTCGCGCTCATCGGACAGTTTCCTCCGTTTCGAGCCCGGAGGCATGGCGGAGCAGCTTGATAAGCGCTTCGAGAATCATCAGCGCAGCTGAAACGACGAGAACGGCGCTCACCCACGACATGGAAATGCCCGTCGCGGGCATGATGTTGATGGCGTCCAGCCGTATCAGCTTTACGCCCTGCCATGCCATCAGCATGCAGAAGGTCAGCATGACGAGGTCGACGAAGATGGACAGAACCTTCTGGCCGCCGGGAGGCAGTCTGTCCGAAAAGACGGTGATGGACAGGTGTTTGCCGTCCCGGTAGCCAACGGTGATGCCAAGATACCCGAACCAGATGAGCATCGCTATGGTCAGCTCTTCGGACCACTTCGCAGGACTGTCGAAAACGTACCGCATGAAAACCTGCTGGGCTGTAAGCACCACGAGCAGCGCGAGCAAAAGCGTTGTGACGACGTCGAGAAGCAGACTCACAGGGCGCCGAATAGCGAGCAACGTCCGAAGAAGCCGACGCATAGCATACACCGTCTGTTACTGAAGAGATCTGATTCTCTTCAAGACTTCCCCGAACTCGGGGAAGTCTTCGTAAATAGGAGCAACGGCCTTCTGAAATTCAACGACATCCACTGTATACACCTGACACCCCGCTGCGACAACTTTTTCTTTCGATTCATTGTTGAAGGCGATCATCTTTTCAAATTCGAAGTCCATAGCTTTGCGTCCGCTTTCCAGAAGAATCTTCTGATACTCCGGCTTCAGAGCGTCGAACTTATCCTTGTTCATGATGACGACCGCGGGAGGAGCGAGATGGCCGTCCTCGGTATAGTGCTTCGCCACCTCGTAGTGGCTGGAAGTGTAGTAGCTGACGTAGTCGTTTTCAGCGCCGTCGATGACCCCGGTCTGGAGCGCGCTGTAGACGTCCGAGTAGTTCATCGGAGTAGGAACGCCGCCCATGAGTTCGACCATCTTGATCGATATCTTGGAGGGCTGCACCCGCAGCTTCATTCCCTTGACGTCCGCCACGCTCTTGATCGGTTTGTTCACCGTGTAGAAATTCCGCGATCCGGCATGAAACCAGCAGATCAATTTCAGTCCGACGTTCTCGAAGGCTTGCGCGATCTCCTCGCCTATCTCTCCGGAGACGACCTTGTACTGATGCTCGGGAGAAACGAAGACGTAGGGCAGAGTGACGACGCCGAGTTCTTTGATGAAATCGGCCAGCGGAACGGTGTTCACCCGAGCCATCTCGATGATGCCGGCGCGGGTCTGCTGGATGCTCTCGGTCTCCTGGCCAAGAACAGCGCCGGAGTAGACCTCGATGACGACTTCGCCGCCCGTCGCTTCCTTCACCAGCTCGGCCAGGTAGAGATCGGCGTGCGTCACGGGGTTGTTGTCCGGCTGATTCTCGGCTAGCCGCATCACTATGGGGGCCGCGACGGCGGGCAACGAAAAAACGACGAGAAGAAGCAATACGGAAAGAACAGAAGCTCTTATTTTCATTAAAAACATCCTCCCTTTCATCAACCTTGCTGCTCGATAGAGTTCCTACACGCGTTCCTTTCAGCATACGCATACCGGCGGTCCGTTCGTTCCGTTACGCCGCATACACCACCTCCCCTGCGCCGATCGTCATTCGGACGTTCAGATTTTTATCCAGCCTCACCAAGTCCGCATCCAGTCCCGGAAGAATACAACCTCTTCTCCGTTCCGTTCCAAGAATTTTCGACGGGGTCGAAGAAGCCATTCGCAAGGCATCCTCCAAAGAAATTCCAGCTTCCACGACGGTTCGCACCGCCCGATCCATAGTGCAGACGCTACCGGCGAAACCGCTCAGATCCGGCATTCGGGCGATCCCCCCTTCGACGAGCGCTTCCTGGCCGTTTTTAAGACTGCCGAGAAGGTACTTTCCCTCCGGCATCCCGGCTGCCCTCATCGCATCTGTGACCAGCGCCGTCCGCTCCGTGCCCTTGACCTTATGAATCAACTTCATGAGGTCGAGGGGAAGGTGATGCCCGTCGGCGATCATCTCCACCGAGAGCGCATCGAAAAGGTATCCCGCCTCCACCATTCCGGGAATGCGGTAGCCTTTTTCCCTTCTGAGCATGCTCATTCCCGAGTAAAAATGAATTATATGACGAAATCCGCTGTCGAGCGCTTCCCGTACCTGAGAGAGCGTCGCGTTGGAATGCCCCATGGCGGGAAGAACCCCTCTCGCGGCGAGCAGAACGGCGCACTCGTACGCGCCGTCCAGCTCAGGGGCCATCGTCACCATAGCGATTCTGTCGGACCTGGCCAGAAGACGCTCCATCTGTTCCGTGTCGGGCGTCCGGAGAAAACGGGGATCCTGGGCCCCCGCCATGATAGGAGAGAACCAGGGTCCTTCCACGTGCACGCCGCCTATCCGCGCGCCTCTCTCCCGGCTCGCGGCGCGGGCTTGCTCCCGGACGGCGTCTTCAAGAGACGAAAAGAAGGTATCCAGATCCTCTTCGGTTGCGCTCAGCGTCGTAGGATACAGGGTCGTGGTCCCGAAACGGGCATGTAAACGGCACACGGAGAGGATGGTGGCAGCGTTTCCGTCCATGAAGTCGGCCCCTCCTCCTCCATGAAGATGCATGTCGATGAAGCCGGCGGAGAGCCAATCTCCTTCAAAATCGAAGACGTCGTCGCCCGGCTCCGTTGCGGCGCAGGGAGAAATCTGCGCGATGAGGCCGCCGCGGACGACGACGTCCGCAGTGCGGAATCCGCCAGGTAAGAGCGCGGTCGTGTTCTTCAGAACCAGACGATGCGTCATATTCTCCTCCTCCGTGCCGCTCACGCGAATTTCGCCAGCAGAGAGGCGTCGACAAGAGAGCCCGAAGCCTTGTCCAGGAAGAGGGCGACATCGGGATGATGTCTGAGGATGGACGCAGGCACGCGGTTGGAGACGGATTCGCTCAGTGTCTTTCGGACCGCGTCGGCCTTTACGGCGAAGGGAACGCAGGAAATGATACTGCGGCACTGCATTATCTGATGGACGGACGCTGTGATCGCCCGCGCTGGAACGGCGGAGACGTCGGGAAACCACCCCTCCCCCGTCTGCTGACGCCGGCACGCGTCGTCGAGAGTGACGACGATGAACGCTTCGGTAGTGTCGAAATCGGCCGGAGGATCGTTGAAGGCGATATGGGCGTTTTCTCCGATGCCTATAAAACCGACGTCGATGGGAGCTTTCCGTATTTCGTCCGAAAGCGCCCTGATGTTTTGGTCCAGGTCGCCCTCCCACCCGACGAAATGCGCTTTCTTCAAGCAAATCTTCGAGGTGAAGCGCTCCTTGAGATACTTGCGGAAGCTCGCAGGATGACTTTCCGGAAGATCGACGTACTCGTCGAGGTGGAACATCTCGACCTTCGCCCAGTCCATATCCGACGCAACAAGAGCGGCGATCGTTCCGAACTGGGACGCCCCCGTGGAAAGCATAACGCGCGCGCTCCCCTTTTCCTTCACAGCCTTCCGGAGAAGCTCCACTCCTCGATTCGCCGCCTCTGCCGCAAGCTGTTCCGGCGTGTCGAACACATGTACTTTCATATCGTCCATCCCCTCTTTTTTGTCGTTAAAAAAGATGTTTTATCCGCCCTCGATACCGCTCTTCATTCAGCCGGTTTTGCGCATCTCCCCCCGGAATGTTGGCGCTCATCCACAAAGGAGGCTCGATTCCCCGCTCGAGGAGAGAGTGTATCGTAGAGAGCATCAACAAATTCATCGCGAAGCAGAGACAGAACGTCGTCACCGCGCCCGCTTTCTGACGCATGCCTTCGAACTCTACCACCGCGTCGCCGTACGGCAGGCAGCAATCTATGAACACATCCGCTTCCTCGTACAGGTTTTTCCCGCTCCGGTGCCTCGCAGGGTGGTCGGGAGGGGTCCTCTCCGCAAAGGAGCGCGATGTCACGGCAATGGTCTTCATCCCCCGTTTTTTCGCCTCAAGCACGGTCTCCACGCACATGACGTTGATGCCGTAGCCGTTGACGATCACAAGCGGCTCATCTTCTCTCGACGGCAAACCGTACGCATCAAGCACGCTCTTGGCGTACCCGGGGGTCCGCTCCATTATGCAGCTTCGTTTCGCTCCGTGGATGAGGTTCGTCCCCGCGTCGAGAATCGCATTCACCGGAGCAAGACCTCCCGCCCGCCAGAGAACTTCCTCGACCGCAAGCGTCGCATGCCCTCCGGGGCCGATCACGTTGATCAGTCCGTCCCGGGCCGCCTCGTCGGCAAGGAGCGAGCCGGCCCGTCCGAATACATCCTCCTGCGAGGAGATTTTTTCGAAAACATCTCCCAACACCGTTCGGTAGCTTTCAAAACACGAACGCAGCGTCATTTCGTCGGTTCCTCCTTGCTCCAGGCCATAGCTTCGGCAAAATGTTCCATTAACGTCGCGCGGACAACCGCCATGTCTCCCTGGCGAATCGCGTCCAGTAGTTCTCTGTGGTGACGGATGAACTCCCGCCGATCCTGCGTCTTGTACCTGTAGACGAGCGTGAGATTGCGTTGAATCGTGGAAAAAATACGAATGAGGCTCAACAGGATTTTGTTTCCGGAATTTCTATAGAGGGCGAGATGAAAGTCGGTATGCGTTCCTATAAGCTCTTCTTCGGGCAATGGCGGCTCGCGGAGCGCCATCTCCTCCATTTTGGTCAGAAGAGAATCGAGAAGCGAAAAGTCCTCGTCCGTATAGAGCGCAAGACAGCGCTCCAGAAAAGAGAGTTCAAGACAGATGCGGATGTCGAGAATCTCGCGGAAATCACCCGCATCGAGGTGCAGGCTGTAGGAGACGTTATCGAGAATCGTTTCCACACTGAAATTCTTCAAAAAACGGCCGATTCCCGGACGAACTTCTATAATACCCAGAGTCTCAAGCCCCTTCAGGGCCTCCCGGATAGCCGTTCTGCTGACGCCCAGGGTATCGGAGAGTTCCTTCTCCGTCGGGAAGATATCGCCGCTGGAAAGGCCCGAGGCAAAGATATACTCTTTCAGCTTCTGTATGATGATTTTTTGTAATTGCCCCGACCTGGCATTCAGAGAATCCATACGTTCACCCTCCCGCAAGAAGTCATGATCGCTCGCTCGATACTCGAAGCCCGTGATGTAGGATGTATGATAACCTACAGCCAAGAGAAAGGCAAACGACTCCTTCTCGGTTTTTAAGATTCCGCAGGTTGAACACGCTCGTTTATAAAAGCACTCGTACACTCTTCTCCGCCGAGAGATACCCCGCATAAGTGACCCGAGTGGTCTCATAAGCAAGATCGAGCCCGGAGAGCGGCCTACGTCCTGTCGCCGCGCACTCCATGAAATCCTGCATCTCATGGAGGTACCCTCGCGCCGAAGACTCGTCCAGTACCACGTGCTGCCATCCGGCGTTCGTCTCCACCTTTTCGGTCAAATAGACGTCCTTCAGGATGGACGCATCCGCCGCGTAACTCATCATCGTGTTGTTGGGAGCGATGTTGCATTGCAGCGTCCCGGTATTCGTATTGAACTCTATCAGATTGCGCACGCCGCCTGTGACGAAGTCTCCCGAGAAGATCGTCGCTTTTGTCCCGTCGTGGAAGGTTAGCGAGAGCATGGACCAGTCCTCCACATCCTGCGGCCGCGCCGCGATGAAGCGGCGCTCCTCGTCGGAGAGGCTTTCCGTGACGAATCCGGTATCGCACAGCACACTCTCGACGGCGAACGTTTCCCCTCTCGCCTTCGCCTCGATCATTTTCAGATGCAGCGCCGCCGAAAGCGGGTGGCACCCCTGGCGGATCATCGAGCCTCCGCCAGTTTGCTCCCACACCGCCGCGTGCCGGGCGTGCGAGCCGCTGTGGCTCTCCTCCGCCTTCAGGAAAAGAATTTTGTTCCCCGTCTTTTGCAGTATCTCCGACGCCTTGCTCACGGCCGGGGCGTACACCCAGTTCTCGGCGTACATGAAGAGTTTTCCGCTCTTCCGGATAACCTCCGCCGTCCGGTCCATGTTTTCGAGAACGCTCTCGTACATTTTTCGCTTGCACACCTTCCCGATAGGCTTCTCGTCGCCCGGAAGTCCGAAATACCCTGTAAAGGGTTTCTCGGAGACGACGTGCTTGCCTGCGGTCAGAAACTCCTCGATCATGGGGGCGTGAAGCTGCGGAGGGGTACAGATGTCCGCAACTTCGATATCCGAATCTTTCAGAAGATCGCGGTAATCGGAATAGACCTTCGGGATGCCGTATTTCAGTGCGAAATCCTTGGTTTTCTCGCTTCTGGCGCATACTGCCTCCACCCTGGCTTCCAGACCGTAGACTCTTTTGAATGACTCCATGTGAATGTGCGCGATGAACCCTGCTCCTACGAGGCCGATGCGTACCGTACGCAAAAAAGATTCCTCCCTTCCGTATCCCGCGCTGCGGAGAAAGCGCTCCGATACTTTCCATCCCCATTATCCTCCGGCTTCTTCCGTAATTCAAACAGGAGGCGGGACAAGGCTCTCGGGTAGGAGAGCCCTCGACCATCCCCCCCTTCTCGACGAAAGCGATGAAAAAGTCTGCAACTCGATGAGGAAAATGCTCAGAAAAATCGCTACCCTTGAAGAACGCCGTGCTATAATTGGGACCGATACACTTATTCGAGCATAAGGACGGTGTGGACAAGAATGCTATCGAAAAGGTTCCTTCCGGCGTTTTTTATCCTCTGCGTGTTGCTGGTTGGCTGTGCGTTCGCGACTTCCTCGGAGCAGCCAAAGGACGAAGTGCTTCCCAATCCTCCGGGAGCGATCGGCGCTTCGAGTGTCTTGAATATTGCGGTCCAAGATGTCTCCATCGTCGATCCGGCGAACGCCGACGCTCCGCTGTACGCGGTTCTGCTCGCCGTCGGAGAAGAGAAGCAACTTGGTGTGGTCGTCTCCCCGGATAACGCGACCAACCCGCGTGTTACCTGGGCGTCGAGCAACGAGAGCGTCGTTCGGGTACATCAGACGGGACTTCTGGAGGCACGAGCGGAGGGAGACGCCCGGATAACCGCAACATCCCAGGAGAACGCGGGAATATCCGAATACTGCGACGTCTACGTCGCCAACGCTCCCGTCGCCGTTACCGAGGTAAAGATCGACAGATCGGAGATCGGTATTCTCAGCGGCTACACCGACGAACTTACTGCAAGCGTACTGCCTCCGCATGCGGATCTTCGACATATTTCATGGCATTCGAGCAATCCCGAAATAGTGGCAATCGATCCGACCATGAGAACGGGGAACCGCACGCGCCTGTTGACTGCCGGGCTCTATAAAGGAACCGCGATAATATCCGCAGTTTCGAATTACGGCGGAACACGCGGTGGCGAGCGCAAATTTGCAACATGCACAGTACGCCACTACGTCGAGGGCCCCCGTTCGACCGAGGGCGGTTGCAGCGCGGGAAGTACCTCCGGACTTCTCGCTCTTTTCCTTCTTGCGCCGCTCCTGCTCTTCCTGAAGAGATAACCCGCTCCCCGAGGGCCTCCCCTTCACACGGGAGGCCCTTTTCTTATACAATGGGGCGCGCACAGCCGAACATAATAGAGAGGAGTGAGCGCGTCATGAGAAACGCATCGTTTTTTCCGCGATCAAGGTACATTCTCTTGTGCCTTTGGGTACTCTTTTTTATTTCTCCCGCGCATGCGGCTCCTGAAGGGGAGCGCGCACGATTTGTCCCGGGCGAGGTCATCGTCACCTACCGGGGGACAGGCGCGGAGGAAGCGCTGCATCTGAGGGCGTCTTCCGCCGAAGGCGGGAGCGCGCGCGTTTTCGGCGCGCTGTCCTCGGCGAGCGGCAACACCGTGGCCGTGCTCCGTATTCCGGGAAAGTCCACGGAAGAGCTGCTGGAGGAGTTCGCGGCCGATCCGAACGTGCTCGACGTCTCTCCGAACTATATTATCAGCCTACTGATGCGCACCCCGAACGATCCGCGTTTCTCCGAACAGTGGGGGCTGTACAACACGGGACAGAGCGGAGGTTCCGGAGGAGCGGACATCTCGGCTGCTCGCGCGTGGGACGTGCGGACGGACGCTCTCGCCGACAGGGTGATCGCCGTGCTCGACACGGGCATCGCGAAGAACCACGAGGATCTCCGCGCCAACTTGTGGTCCGGTCCCGGCGGAAGCCACGGATACGACTTCGTCCAAAACGACGACGATCCGGAGGACGACCACGGGCACGGGACGCACGTGGCGGGTATCATCGGCGCGGTCGGAAATAACGGAAGAGGCATCGCCGGAGTAGCGTGGAACGTGAAACTGATGGCGGTGAAGATGCTCGACGCCGACGGATACGGAACAAGCGCCCAGGAGCTTGCAGCCTACAACTGGGTGCTGGCCAGAAAGCAGGCGGGAGTGAACATCGTGGCGATCAACGCCTCCTTCGGGGATTCCAGCCCCGTGCAGGCGAACAAAAACGCGATAGAGACTCTTGGCCGAAACGGCATTCTCTTCATCGCCGCAGCCGGCAACGACGGACGGAACAGCGACAGTTCGCCGCTCTACCCCGCATCCTACGGTCTGGCGAACATCATCTCCGTGGCAGCTACCGATAAAAACGACAGACTTACGAGCTACTCGAACTACGGGAGGAATACCGTCCACCTGGGCGCTCCGGGAGGGGACACAGGCGGAGGCGCCGGGGCCATCCTCAGCACATGGACCAGCTATACGCCCGGCCCGGGCGACATCTTCTTCGACGACATGGAACAGGGAAAAGGGAACTGGATCACCTCCGCCGAAGGCTCCTCGCAGAATCTCTGGGACATCATCGACACGACCAGGTCCGGCGTACCGACGAAGGCATGGTCCGACAGCCCGGGGAGACATTACCCTCACAACCAGCGGACATTTCTCCGATTGAACAGGGACATCAACCTCTCCGGCACATCCGGCGAGTCCATCATGTTCGGAATGCAGGTGCGACTCGACCTCGAAGCAGGCTCCGATTTTCTGGTGCTCCAATTCTCTCCCGACGGAGGCGCCACGTGGCGCGACATGCATAGTTTCACCGGTGGCGGCGACAAGTGGAAAGCGTTCATCACGTCGGTCCCTCCTGCATTCAGGACAAGCCGCTTCCGATTCGGCTTCCGGTTTGAAAGCGACTCAAGCAACCTGATCTTCCGGTATGCAGGAGTGCAGATCGACGACACCGGCATCGGGAGAGCGAACGCGTCCTCCTATAACCGCATCGCGGGCACGTCCATGGCGACGCCGTTCGTCACGGGGGCAACGGCGCTGGTGGCGTCCCACTTCCCGAACGGCAGCGCAGCCGCAATCCGATCCCGGCTTCTGAACAGCGTCGACAAGGTGGATGCGCTTTCCGACAAGCTCATCACAGGAGGAAGGCTGAACCTGTACAAGGCTCTTCAAACCGGTTCCGACATCGGCGACGACGGAACGAGCGGAGGATGCATGCTGTCGTCAACCCCCTTCTCTCTGGTGTTGCTCCTACCCCTGCTCGGTCTGACACGACGAAAGTAGCCGGAAACACACAGTCTCGAAACACGGAAGAAGGCGTCCCGCAAATCGGGGGACGCCTTCTTATTTTCGCAGGCTGTACCTGTTTCGTAGTTTCCGGCTCAGTTGATCGATGTGAAGAGAACGGGTTTCGCGGACAGAGGGAACGATATCGCCTCCCAAGGGCTCGAAAGCGCGCTCGTCACGATGCTCTCCGGTCCCGGTTCGCACTCCCGAACTGTTACGGTTACTCGGTCGGACATTTCTATGACGGCTTCCACCCCGATCGAGTACCCTCCGCTGCTCTTCCTGCCCTGAAAAACAGCCGCCACCGCATGGGTCGAAAAATCCACTTCGGGGAGTGGCGGAAGAGGTTGGACGTTGCCGTTGATCTTGCTCCACAACGCCCTCCACTCGTCCTCGGACGAAAGCAGTATGAACGAACGCTCCTTCATTCCGCCGTAACTTCCGCCTGCTATCTTGCTGAAAGACAGCACCGCCCCGTCGTCGTCGGAGCACGACTCGCAGGCAAAAGCTTTTTCGCCGGCACTGGGGAAGAAATAAAAAAGAATGGAGCACGCAACAATAATAAGAATACCTATCTTTTTCATATACAACCCCTCCACATACAGAGATGTTTCTCTTGAGAAAGAATAACAGATCGCATCCTTTCTCCAATGGGTAAAAAAACGGATTCGAGCAAAAACACTTCTATTCGCGCACCATCTGCTCGCGCAGCTTCCGTTTGAGCACCTTCCCGACGGCGGAGAGAGGAAGCTCCGTGACGAACTTCACTTTTCTGGGGACTTTGAAGTGGGCCATCTTCTCCTTGCAGTAGACGGTTATGTCGCCGGCCTCCAGGACGGCTGCTTCATCCTTTATGACGAAGGCTACGGGTACTTCGCCGCTCACCGGGTTCGAAACGCCCACGACGACGGCCTCCTTCACGCCCGGGATTTCTTTGATGACCGTCTCCACTTCCTGGGGATACACGTTGAAGCCGCCCACGATGATCATGTCGGAAACTCTGTCGAGGATGGAGATGTACCCGTCCTCGTCAACCCTGACCATGTCGCCGGTGTCGATCCATCCGTCGTGAAAGCGTTCGGCGCTGAGTTCCGCGTCTCGGAAGTAGCCGCGGGCCACCGACGGCCCCTTGAGCCAGAGCACGCCGTCCTGTCCCGGAAGAAGCGGCCGCCCGTCGTCCCCCCGGACCTCCACGGTGTAGCTCGGCAGCGCGGGGCCGACCGTTCCGGTCTTCCGGAGCGCATCGCTCGGATTGCACGAGACCACAGGAGAGCACTCGGTAAGACCGTACCCCTCGTAGGTGATGACGCCGAGCTGGTCCCGGAAACGCTTCTCGAGCAAAGGGTCGAGTTTTCCGCCGCCCGTGAGGATGTAGCGCAGTTCCGGCGGAAGCGTCTCCCCCTTCGAAGCGGCGCCGAGGATGAAGGGGAGCATCGTGGGAACGGCTATCAGGATACCGGTTTCGGAGTCGCGCAGCCCTTCGAAGAGATTTTTCAGCGGCATGAAGCCGGGAAGCAGGGCCACGGGAAGTCCCCAGAGCAGCGGGAGCACGCCGCAGACAGTGTAGCCGAAGGAATGGAAGTTGGGCAGGACGTTCATCAGCACACGCCCTTTGTCGAAGCCTTCTATGGTTTCGTGGACTCCTTTGGTGTTGTCGTAGAGGTTTTCATGGGTCAGAGGCACGGCCTTCGGCGCGCCGGTCGTCCCCGAGGTGGCGAAGATCACCGCGATGTCGGGGTCCTGGTCGATTCTGTTCCTCCTCCCTGTGAACGCGGGGGGAACGCCGTCGGCGGAAGCAGCTACGACCGGTATTCCCGAGTTCCGTATGGCATCCTCCAGGGGCGCCATATCGTCGCCCACCACCACCGCGAACGGATCAAGGTGATCGAGTATACGCAGGATCCACTCGACCCCGCCGCGCGGATTCAGAGGTACAAAACTCCCCCCCAGGCGCCAGGCGGCCATCGAGAGAAGGAGCACCAGGGGGCTGTTGGGGAGGAAGGCCGCGAGGCGGCTTCCCGGCTGGAATCCGGCGTCGCGAAGTATGGACGCGCACTCTCCGGTCTTCCGGTCGACCTCTTCCGCATCCCACCAGACTCCCTTCCACCAGAGCACACGCTGCGACGGATCTTCGGCAAAACGTTTCACAAGCACATCTTCAAGTCGAATGGACAACGAAACCCCTCCTTCTGATCTGGGCGAAAACGCCTCCTCAAGTGCGGGAGACGCCTTCGAAATTGCTTCCGGGCATGTTCAGGCTTCTTATTTCTTCTTCGGTTTTGCCGGCGGCTTCGGCGGCATTTTCGCAGGCGGCCTGATCGAAATGGTACTATCCGTCTTCACGTACGCCGCGTACTTCTTATGCACCTTGTCGAAATCATTTAAAAAATCAACCTTCATCTGGTCGAACGGAACGACGACGTAGCGCCCGAGCGGCGAGCGTCTGGGATTGTACAGCAGCGTCCCCGTCACGTTCTCGAAGGAAATGGTCTTCTCCTTCCCGTGCTCTCTCTTGACGACGTCGAGCGATACCATAAGGCCGATCAGCTTGAACAGCTCCTTCTGGGCGGAGATGAAGTTGCCGAGCGAGTAGATGACCAGGGTATCCTTCATCATCTGAACGGGCTGCACCACGTGGGGGTGATGCCCGACGACGAGATTCACTCCGAGCGATGCAAGATGCTCCGCGATCGACTTCTGCTGCGCGCCGGGCGTGAAGACGTACTCGCTCCCCCAGTGCATGGAGACGATGACGACGTCGGCCTTCGCCTCCCTCGCCCGTTTCACGTCCGCCTCGACAGCATCCTTGTCGTAGACGGCAAGGTAGTACTCCTTTCCCTTGGGGGCCCGTAGACCGTTCGTCAGCGTGGTGTACGCGAGGAAGGCGCAGGAGATGCCGTTCACTTCGAGGAGCCTCGGCGTTTCTCTGTCCTCCTCCGACGCGTAGCTTCCGGCCGTCAGCACATCTTTCCGGTCTGCCCAGTACTCCAGCGACGCGAGCACCGCCTTCTCCCCCCTGTCGAGAGTGTGGTTGTTCGCCAGGGAGACGAGGTTGAACCCGGTGTCTACCATCGCATCCCCCACCTCCTGAGGAGAGTTGAAACAGGGATAGGTGGAGAGACCGAGCGCAACGCCGCCGAGGATCGTCTCCTGGTTGTAGAAGGCCACGTCGTGCGCGCGCACCCGCTCTTTCACAAGGCGGAACATAGGGCGGAAATCGAACTCGTTGCCCTTCCCCTTCCGTGCGGCCTCGTACACCCCCTTATGAATCAGCGCGTCGCCTACTGCGACGAAAGAGAAGCGGGAAATCTTCTCCTTCCCGCCGCCATCCTCCGCAGGAAGCTCGACGGGCAAACGGCCGGAAGCGACGGCCAACTGTGCGCAGCAGAGGACACAGGAAAGAATAACGAGGCAGACGAAGAAAAACACACCAGAAGGCACTAAAAAAATCCCGCGCCGTCTCTTTCTCAGGGCGGGGGGAAAACACACATCGGCCACGCACACCACCTCCGGCACATACTCTCTATGATTATACCCTCCAGGGCGTATAAAAAGGCTTTCTCTCCCCCCGGAAGACCAACTTATCCATTGACAAAGAGAGGCTCAGAGATTAGCATATCGCATATCGGATACTATATCGGATCGGTTATGCGGGTCCGTTTTGTCGCATAGCCGCAAAAAATCTCGGAGGTGAGGGGTTCATGAAGAAGGCAACATGGATTCTCGCGGTGCTTCTGGCGGCAGCCCTGGGAAGCTGCGCATACGCGGAGGATGTCATCAAGGTCGGCTATCTCGCCGGAATCACAGGCGACTTCGCGGCGTACGGCCAGCCGGAAGTGAACGCGGTCAAGCTCGCGGCGGACGAGATCAACGCGAAGGGCGGCGTACTGGGCAAGAAGATCGAGCTGATCGTCTACGACTACAAGTCACGGGCCGAAGACGCGGTGAACGCGGCCAGAAGACTGATCGACCACGACAAGGTTGTGGCGATTCTCGGTTCCGCCTCCAGCGGCGCCAATATCGCGACCGCTCCGCTCGTTACCCGCGCCGGCATTCCGCAGATCGGCACGCTGTCCACCAACCCTCTCGTCACTGTCGACGAAAGCGGCAACGTGCGCCCGTTCATGTTCCGCATCTGCTTCATCGACCCCTATCAGGGACGGCTTATCGGCTACTTCGCCGCCAAGGAGCTGGGCAAGAAGAAGGCCGCGATCCTGTACGACGTGGGCAGCGACTACTCCCACGGACTGCGGGAACACTTCATCAGCAGCTACGAGGAGTTCGGCGGCACGGTTGTGGCGGAGCACGCGTTCCGCGGCGGTCAGGACGTCGATTTCCGCGCGCAGCTCACCCTGATCAAACAGACGGACGCCGAGATACTGGTGCTTCCGAATATCGGCAAGGATCTCGCCCTTCCGATCAAGCAGGCGAGAGAGCTTGGCATGGAAGACATCATCTTCATCGGCGGCGACGGTTACGGCGAATTCATGATCGAAATCGCCGGGAAGGCCCTTGAGGGGTCGTACTGGATGTACCACCTCGCCAGACAGGATCCGGCGATGAAGCCCTTCTTCGACGCATACAGGGAGAAGTACAACGACGAGTGCCAGGAGTTCGCTATCGCCGTTCTCGCCTACGACAGCCTCTACTGGCTTGCCGACGCGATCGAGCGCGCCGGAAGCGCCGACCCCAAGGCCATCCGCGATGCGCTTGAGGCGACGAAGGATCTCAAGCTCCATCACGCGACGCTGACGATGGACCCGAAGACCCACAACCCCGTGGACAAGGACGCCGTGGTCCTCACGGTGCAGGACGGAAAGAGCGTTTTCTACAAGAAGATCAAGCCGGAATAGACGCCATCCGGCGCCGACCGAAGAACGAGAAGAGGGGAGAGCCGATACCGGGCTCTCCCCTCTTCTCGTTCATGCTCCGGCCTTCTGAGCGAGGCCGAAAGTTATTTTCTCTCGGCCAGCTCGACGAGGACCTTCGCCATGATATGCGCGTTCTTCATGATATCCTCGACCGACCAGCACTCGTCCTCTTCGTGAATCTTGTAGGTCTGTCCGGGAAAGACCGGGCCGAAAGCCACCACGTTCGGCATGGTCTTGGCGTAGGTGCCTCCGCCGATGGCGAGCAGCTCGGCCTTCTCCCCCGTCACATCGGTGTAGGCTTTCTGCAGCGCCTTGATGAGGCGCGATTCGGGCGGCATATAGAGCGGATCGGCCGAGGTGACGTTCTCGACGGTGATCCCGTTGTTCGCGAGCGTTTCGAGAAGAGGCGCGGTGATCTCCGTCTCTTTCTTCGTGACGGGATAGCGGAGATTCAGCGTAAAGGTCGCCCGGCCTTCGGAAAGCTTGACCACGCCCACGCATGCGGTGAGCGAACCGGAGACGTCGTCCTTCATCGCGATGCCGAGGGAGGCGCCGTCCGTCTCGAAGCCTATGAGCTTCGAGAATAGGGCGAAGAAATCTCCCTGCTCCCCTTTCAGCCTGAGGCCGTTCACGAAGTCGGCGAGGCAGGCGAGCGCGTTGATACCCTTTTCCGGAGTGCTGCCGTGCGCGGGATGCCCCTTCATTTCAAGGGTCACCACCTGTTTCGCGACGTCCTCGGAGGCGCCGAGCGAACTCCCCTCGGGGCCTTTCCATGCCGCGGCCGCGTCGAGAATACGCTTTCTGCACTCCGGGCGGGGGTCGGTGATCTCCGTACGTACTTCCGCCATGACAACGTTGGCGGCCAGTCCGCCTTCAAGAGAGAGCACCTTCATGTCCCCGGAGGGAGCGAACGGAAGCGAGAGGGTATAGGTGAGGATCCCCTTCTCGGCGTAGATGATAGGGTACTCGGCGTCGGGAGTGAAACCTGCCGCCGGCAGCTCCTCTCCGGCCTCCACATAGCGCTTCATGCACTTGCTCCCCCGCTCCTCGTTGGTTCCGAAGATGACGCGGATTCTGCGCTTCAGCGCGACCCCCGAGTCGAAGATCGCCTTCGCGGCGAAAAGCCCCACCATTACGGGCCCCTTGTTGTCAAGGACGCCTCTGCCGTAGATCATGCCGTTCTTCAGCTCGCCGCCCCACGGGTCGACGGTCCATCCTTTCCCCTCGGGGACGACGTCGAGATGGCCGAGCACTGCGACCATTTCGTCGCCCTCGCCCATCTCCGCCCATCCGGCGACGTTCTCCACGTTCTTCGTCCGGAAGCCCATCTTCTCGGCGAACGCGAGCGTCCAGTCGAGCGACTTGCGGGGTCCGGGGCCGAAGGGCGCCCCTTCCTCCGGGTCGCCGCCGACGCTTGGAATGCGCACGCTTTCCTGAAGCGCCGCGATCAGTTCATCTTTCAACGCATCGATTTTCTGAGAGAGCAAATGAATTCCTCCTCGTATGCTTGACTTCTGTTTTTATAATCATAGCATACCATTGTCATCAGCAACGCCATTTTCCGTCACCTCTCACAAAACCGCAATTTCTGATCGGAATCGTATCGGAATCGAACAACAACACTCGGGCGACAAGAACATCTCTCACGTCTCCCATTTCCTCAAAAAATCGACCATCTCCCAACTGCATGGCAGGCATAATCATTCGGATACCGCGACAAAATAACGCCGAGGTTATACTCCTCGGCGTCATTGTAAACAGAAAACACAGTCCCCTCTCTTATTGAGTTACGGCTTCCTTTCGCTCCCGGAGAAGTTGAAGAAGCTCCTGATTCCCCCCTCTCTCCGCAAGCTCATCATGAAGAGGCTGGAACACTTTCATGAACGCTATCTTATCGACTTCCGAAATATTCACCCCGTACTTCTCACGCAGTTCTATCATGATCTTATTGTCAAACTCTTCGCCCTTATCGGTGAAAATCCTGGAGACCTCCCTGGACAGTTCGATAAGAACCTGGCGATATTCCGCCGGCAACTTATTCCAGGTATTCTCGCTTATAAGAAGATGACTTACCATGATAATATGCTGAGTATTGCTCATATCTCTTGCTACTTCGTAGAACTTACTGCCAAAATAGGCGCTGAGTGTGCTTTCAAAAGCGTTGATGACTCCGGACTGGAGAGCCGAATATATCTCTCCCCAGGGCATGGCGGTGACAATGGCTCCTACGGTATTCCAAATCCTTGCATCTTCAGGATTGTTCGGCACACGCATCTTGACCCCTTTGAGTTGTTCAGGATGCGTAACTGCCAGAAGATTATTGGAGAAGACTCTCGTTCCACCGCCCCCAAGAGTGAGCAAACGCACCCCTAGATTCTTCGAGTCGTAAATTTCTTGAAATCTACGGACTACAGGACCTTCCGGGTCCATTACTTTTCGAAACTGATCGACTCCAGAATAGAAGTACGGCATATTCAGAACGCCAAGCTCGGGAAGAAAATTGACGAGCGTCGTCGCTCCGCCTATAACGAGGTCTACGGTTCCCAAACGCAGCTCCTCGAAAGTGGATTGGTCAGACCCTAGTTGCGAACCGCCGAAAACCCTGATCTTCACCGCTCCATTCGTCCTCTTGTCGACTTCTTTGACTAGAAAGTCAGCGGCTTCATGCCAGGGATGAGGTGGATTCACAACAGTGGCAAGGCGAAGAACAAACGTCTTCTTTTCGGCGGCGAATGCCGACATTCCAAAGAAGAGAAATAATCCCAACATCAGTAATGCCAAAAGCTTTTTCTTCATTGACAATCCTCCTTTAAAGAATATAATTCATTTTATTTTTCTTATTTCAATCTACTTTTCCAGGGACAAATTTCCAAGATAATTCAAACGACCGTCATAAAACTCCTCCGGCCCTATCAAATCCTTTCGCGCGCCGTAGAGTTCATTGGGAACCGACAGGGCGATGATGGGCCGCAGCTCGCCCAATCTGTCCCAAACTTTCTGAAAATACACCGATCGCTCCGTCACATCCACAGTAGTATTCGCTTGATCGATCCCACCGTCCACTATAGGATCGTTCAGTACCGTCCAGTTTGTCGCCCCGATGCTTCCGGAGTGGAAGAGAGAAAGCCAGAATTGGCCGGCATCTCGATTGGTCTGCATCCCCCATGTGCTGAGGAGGAGATCCTGTTCGTTCGTCTTCACCTTGCTGTCGAATACCCCCGATTCGAAAACCTGAATGTTGACGTTAATCCCGACCTGAGCAAGCATGGACTGAATAACCGTGGCGCCATTGACGCGATCCTGAAAATTGCTGATCCACAGATCTATCGCTATACCGTTTGGATACCCCGCCTCCGCCAAGAGAGCCTTCGCCTGCTCTCGATCGTAAGGATAGCGCTTCACGTTCGCAGGAGAAAACGTACTCGCGGGTACCAGCGGCCCGTCGGGCTGCACCGAGTTTCCCTGGTAAACGACCGCGTTGAAAGCTTCCTTGTCGATAGCATACTCTATGGCAAGACGAACGCGAGGATCGTCGAGCGGTTTTTTTTGCGTATTCATACCAAGATAGATCAGGCCGAGCCCCTGCGCCTTCACCACCCTTACCTTCGAAGATCCGTTCAAGCGTTCGAAATCGCTGGGCGGTACTGCGTAGATCAAGTCCACCTGTCCGGTTTCCAAAGCGATCACGCGACTGCTATCGTCCGGAAGAATAAGAATGTTGAAGTTATTGAACTTGGGTTTTTCCCCGTGATACTCGTCGAATGCGGTTAATTCCAATCTCTCGCCCTTCACCCAGCTCTTGAATTGGAAAGGTCCAGTCCCTACCGGATTTCTGAAATATTCCGCACCAGCCTCCTCCACAGCCTTTTTGCTGTAAATACTTGCGTAGGGATGTTTCATCGATTCGAGCCAACCGCCGACAGGACCTTTGGTCTTTACGACCAACGTATATTTGTCGAGGATGCGAAAACCCTCGGTGTCGATAAATCTACCCCTGGACCCCGCATGAACAGATGCAGGAGAAGCTGCCCTCGTCAGTGAAAAAACAACGTCCTCCGCTGTCAGCTCCTCTCCGTTATGGAACTTTACCCCTTTTTTCAGATAGAACTTGTAGGTTTGGGAATCCAAAATCTCCCAACGCTCCGCCAAGACCGGAACAAGCTGCTTCGTCTTCCCGTCTACAGTCACCAAAGGTTCGTTGATATGCTTCGCAACAGCAAACGACATAGTATCCACAGCTTGTTGAGGATCAAGACTCTTTGCGTCGCCCGGAAGCCCCAAAGTGAACCTCTCCAAGTTCGCAGCGAAGGCGCTCGTCGATATCGCCGCCGCCACGAACACAAATACCGTCAATAAGTACCGAAATAACTTCTTTCTCATTCTTCATCACCTCATATAGATTATTAGAAAATCTTAATTTTGCATGGATATTATGGTCTCCCAGGAACCTCTCTCTCGTTTTTGCCATTCCCCCTCGCCGTGTAGCCGGTTTTTCTAAATCGAATACCGAAGAACCTCCGAACCTCCTTTCCTCAGATTTATGAAAAGAAATATTTCTAAATTTACTATCGAACATCAACTTGAGTTATTTTTTCGGAGCGCGAGACGATGACAGTTCCCACTAAATCGCCCAGGCAGTTGAGCATCGTGAGTCCCATGTCGATAAGAGCGAAAGAACCCGCGATAATCGCCACTATTTCCAGCGGCAGACCGAAAGCGTCCACAAGTATGGCTATGGTGACGATTCCTCCCCCGGGAACGCCGCCTGCACCGGTGGTGAGAATCAGACCGAGAAAGACGACCTTCAGAAGAACGGCCAGCGAAAGCGGACTCCCCACAGCTTGCGCGATAGCTACGAAGGAGAGCGCGAGCATGATACCGTTTCCGTCTTTATTGATCTGAGATCCTAGGGGGATGGTAAATCCGGAGATGCTTCGGGGCGTTTCAAGGTCGTCCGCCGCCGCCAGGCTCACCGGAACCGTGGCAAGGCTGCTGCTCGTCGTTAAGGCGGTGACGATGACCCCCGCCGTTTTTCGGAAAAACAACAGCGGGGAAATCCGGGCGACGAACACAAGAAGAATCGAATAAACCGCAAGAACTAATAGTATCGACAGATACGTAGCCGCGATATACTTCGCCACGAATCCCACTAGAGACGTCCCGTAACGTCCCACCGTCGTCGCTATGAGAGCGAAGACTCCGAAAGGAGCGAATCCCATCGCGATCCATACGAACTTGCGAAAAAGCGACGCGAGCACTTCAAAATGATTCGAGAGGTAGTCTTTTTGCTCTTTCGGGAGAAAAAGGATGGCGATGCCTATAAAGAGTGAAAAAAGAATGATTTGATCGAAACGGCCTCCCGAGAGCGCAGTGAATATATTGCTCGGAATAAGATTAACAATCGTTTCTCCCCAAGAGGGGATTTTCTCTATCGCCTTGTCGTATTTTCCTTCGAAACTGAATCCCGCTCCCGGCTTGAGCAGCAAAGCCATCGCGATACCCGCAGCAAGGGCTAGAATCGTCGTAAAAGCGTAGTAAAAAAGTATTTTTACACCTACACGACCGAGAATCTTCGGGTCGTTCAAAGAAGCAATCCCCGCTATCAGATTGACGATAATAAGAGGAAGAGCCGACATCCGCAATAAATTAAGGAAAACTTGCCCAATAGGTTGCAAAAAAAGAACGTTGCTTCCAAATACTCCCCCGGCGACGATTCCCAGAAAGAGTGCAAAAAGAATTTTTTTTAAAAACGGAACCCGATGGTACGCGGCAAATAGAGCCATGAAAGAACCCCCCTGTATTCGATTATGTTTTTAGAGTTCGGAAACTTGTCGCAGAACATCCGCGAGGACATCGACGTCTCGCTCCGTGTTGAAACAGTGGAAACCGATCCGGATATATCCTCCTCTGAACGTGGCGTAGACTTTGTTGTTTTCCAGAATCTCTCGAACTTGCTCTTCTTTTGACCGTTCGTAATAAACGCACAGAATTCCGGAGTGATGGTGTTTCTTTGCTATGGGCGTCCGAAAATAGAGATCGAAAGGCGATATTTTCTTTATCAGTTCTCTTTCAAGAGAAAGAACATGATTTTCAATCTTCCGGACATCCAAGATCTGCAAGAGTTTAACCCCGGCGTTGATAGCGGCTATACCTGCGTAGTTCAAGTTCCCGGATTCGAATCGACCTGCGTCGGTTTTCCAGTGGATACTTTCGAAATCTTCGGTTAGCGCCGGTGGAGGAACTGGATTATTCACGCTTTGATACCCAACATAAGGAGGAATGACCCTGGGAATCAATCCCCTCTCGCAAAAAACGAATCCTGCCCCGAGTATTCCCAACAACCCTTTATTCGCCCCGCAACCGAGCCATGAAATTTTCGCTTTTCGAACATCGAGGTGAAGCCGCCCCACGCTCTGAATGCCGTCCACGATGAACAGTATTCCTCTCTTCGAGCACTCTCCCCCAAGCCGTTCGAGGTCAAGTCGTACCCCCGTCGTGAACTGCGTAGACGAAACCACCACGGCGACTGTACTGGAATCCATCCGTGAGATATACGCGTCTTCCGAAATATCCATATCGCAACAGCTGTGAATAACGTCGAGAACCACCCCCTTTCGTTCGCTCAGATTGATCCATGGAAAGAGATTCGACGGATGCTCCTGATCGGAGAGAATCACTTTTTCCCCTTTTGAAAACGGATATCCGGAGCTGATGATTCCCATGGCCTCCGCCGTGTTTTTGACGAAGGCTATTTCTTCTTTCTCCACGCCGAGAAGACACGCTATATTCTCTCTAGCCTCCTCCACTATCGCCCACGCCTTTTCCATAATGCCTCTTCCGAAGGACGCTGCGCATTCATCGAAAAGAGAACGATACGCTTTAATCACTGAACGGGGAGGAACGACCACATGGGGAACATCCACAAAAACAACGTCTTCAAGCGCTTTAAACTCTTTTCTTATGCGCGAGTTGTTCATACATTCTTCTCCTCCTTCGTTTCCAGCCTGCCAAGCAACTCCGCATCGAAAATCTTTGACAACGCATTCCCTATGTCTTCAATACATCCGAGCGTTTGCTCCGAATCTCCTTTCCCAGTTACTCATCGCGTTTTTTCCATGCTACCCCTCTTTTAAAGCATAAAAATAAAGCATAAAAAAACGGAACCCTCGTATCCGGGGATCCCGTTCCAGTAGAGCCGGCAAAACATAGGCAAGCGCCGCATCTTCCTGGAGGAGATCCGCTGTCGTTACACATCATCATTCCACACATTGCGCCACAAATACTCTGCTTATTCCATCGTGCCAACATCCTTTTTCCCTCCTTCTTGAAATATAAAATCGCTCTCTTCACCAACATGAACGAACCGCTTCCGGCAAGCTTCCATAAGATTCAAGAAGCCGTGTTTTCAGAAACATGAGTGTCTATCCGTAGATTTTACTTTCAACGATACGGTACGCATTCTCGGTAGGAGTGATACCCAATTTTGCAGCTTCGAGCAAATTCTCCCTTGTGTTCCCGCCGATAAGCCGCCACACGCGATCCATCAACGCGTTGGAATCCGCCTTCTCCTGCCGTACATACTCTTCGTACGCCCCCATGACGCCCCCGACGTTGTGATACCAGTCCACCTGATAGAGAATTCCTTTGTCGGCCAGTTTTTTAGCAAGAACATATTCTTCTTCCTGACCGGAGGCTTTCAAAGTATTGTTGGCCGGTCCGATGATCACCTTCGCTTTGAGTTCAGGGATCGATTTCTCGTGAAATATCGCCCCCATCGCGGCAGGAGAGAGAATATCGACCGGCAGGCCGAGTATCTTCTCGGGATGAACAGGTATCAGCAATTTCGGGAACTCCTCCGTCAGTTCCTTCACCTTATGGATATCGATATCGGAGACATAGACTTTCGCCCCTTCACGGGCATAATACCGGGCGATTCTCGAACCCGTCGTCCCAAGCCCTTGAACGGCGATAGTCCGTCCTTCCAGCGAATCGGAGCCGAAAACGAACTTCGCCGCCTCTTTTACGGCGGAGTACACCCCCCATGCCGCAGGTATACCGGTCGGGCCGATCACCCCGTTGGTGACTCCTGTGATATGAGGCGAAAAATTTCGCTTCCACACATCCGAAAGTTCGGGCGGAAACCCCATGTCCGGGCCCGTGGTGTTCCGTGCGCGATCATTCGCATACGCGAGAAAACCTATCGAATCAAGATCATCAAGGTCGATGGGGTTCATCTGTACGGTCACCTTGCATCCTCCAAGAGGGATATCCGCAGCGACGTTCTTGAAGGCCATCCCCCTTCCGAGGTTCAATCCGTCGAACAGAACGTCGAACTCCGCTTCGTCGGGTTCGTGCCTTCTAATACCGCCGATGAACAGCGAAGAGTGCAGGTTGTTGATTCCGGGTCTGTCGCAATGAATGTTCGCTACGCAACGAATATCCTTTCTTCTGTGGTAATAGAAATCCATAAGGATATGGCGTCCTTTCCTCACAAGCTCTTTTACATTGCCGAGATAGCGTGTGTAACCGTGCTTTTCAAAAAGGGCGACCGTTTCCTCGTCATTCAGATATCGACCCGAGGACGGGCGAAGAGTCAGCGTCGAAAACAGAGTGTTGTATCCCGAAAAATCCACGTCGTCGTCCCATTCCTTGGCGGCGTACAGTGAGAATTTATCGTTCTTCCATGAGTAATGGATAGTCAGTCTGTTCAGCCCTTCTTCTTTTAAAACATCGAAAAAACTCTCTCTCATATCTTTTCACCTTCCGACTGTATTGAGTAAGGGAGGCGGGGCTCCCCGTAGAAGCGGCCCCGCCTTTTCAGGAGGAGGGATGGTCTCTGTTCACCAGGCAGGAATTATGGCGCCGTCGTACTTCTTTTCTATGAAGCGTTTGACGTCCTCATTTTCATAGAGAGCTATCAATTTTTGGAAAACCGGCTTCTCCTTGTCTTCCTCGCGTACTGCGAAAACGTTGGTGTACGGAGAGTCGGTTCCCTCGGCGGCGATGGCGTCTCTACTCAGCTTCAGCCCGGCGGGAATGGCGTAATTATCGTTGACGAAAGCGGCGTCGACATCGTCGAGAGCGCGGGGCGTCTGAGCCGCTTCCAGTTCAACTATCTTGAGCTTTTTCGAATTTTCGACGATATCCAGAGGGGAGGGCGTAATACCCGCGCCGTCCTTGAGTACGACAAGACCAAGTTTCTGGAGAAGGAGCAGAGAGCGGCCCCCGTTACTGGGGTCGTTGGGGATAGCGATGGAAGCTCCCTCCTGCAAATCGGATAGGTTCTTCACTTTTTTTGAAAAGAGCCCTATCGGGCACAGTATATTGTCGTGAATGGGAACGATCTTGTATCCGTGGGCCTTTATCTGCGCGTCGAGAAAAGGACGATGCTGGAAAGCGTTGGCGTCGAGATCTCCGGCGTTGAGCGCCTCATTGGGTATATTGTAGTTGTCGAAGACAAGCAGCTTATAGAAAACTCCCTCTTTCTCCGCAAGAGGCTGCAGAAACTCCAGAATTTCCGCGTGGGGACCTTCCGTAACTCCGATCTTCAGCGGAGAGTCCTTCGTTCCATCTCCCGCGAATGCGCTGATCGACGTCAGGATAAGAATTGCCGCTGCAAACAGAAATACAAACTTTTTCATCAAAATTACCTCCTTAGAATAAAGAGCATTCATCGCACAGGAACTTCCCTCTTCTTTACCCTTTTCGCGCTCTACGAGCCAGAAAGTCTCCGGCAGCCTGGCAAAACTGAACAAGCGCTATCAGAATAACAACCGTGGCAAACATGACATCCATGCGAAACCGCTGATAGCCGTATCGGATAGCCAAGTCCCCCAGCCCGCCGCCTCCTACGGCGCCCGCCATCGCCGAGTATCCGATAAGGCTGATCACCGAAAGTGTGAGCCCGGAAATGATTCCTGGGAAAGCCTCCGGCAACAGAACTTTGAGGATTATCTGCCACGGTGTGGCGCCCATTGACTGCGCCGCTTCCACCACTCCCGGATGCACTTCCCTGAGAGCGCCCTCCACAATGCGCCCCACGAAGGGAGCGGCTGCGATGGCCAAGGGCACTATGGCCGCGTTGATACCGATGGAAGTTCCTACGATCATTCTCGTGACCGGGATAAGGAGCACCATGAGAATGATGAACGGCGTGGATCGGGTAGCGTTTACGATAATCGACAGACACGTGTTAAGCGTCGCATGCTCCCGGATGCCGTTTTTCCCCGTGATGAAAAGCACCACCCCTAAGGGTATACCGAAGGCGAAGGCGATGAGACATGACGCCCCCACCATATACAGAGATTCGAGCAATGAGTTAAACAGCACTTCTGAGAGCTGCGTCCACATAACCGACTACCTCCACTTTGAGATCGAGCGCTCGCAGAAACGCCAAAGCCGTATTCCTTTCATGTTCGTTTCCCGACAACTGAACTACCATCGTTCCGTAGGGAACGTTCCGAATATGATCGATTCGAGCCACGAGGATATTCACATCAACATCGAAACGACGCACTATTTCCGATATGATAGGCTCCCCGGCGGAGCCGCCGAAGAACTGAAGCTGAAGCACCGGATCCCCTCCTCTGTCGGGGAAGGTGTGAAAATGAAGACCCGCAAAATTTTCCGGAAGCTCCACCCCGATGACGTCGTGAAGCAATTCCTTCGTCGCTCGTTGTCTCGGATTGGTGAATATTTCCAAAACCGTCCCCTCTTCCACGATCTTTCCCGCCTCGATGACAGCCACCCTGTGGCATATTTCCTTGACGACGTTCATTTCGTGGGTTATAAGAACGATAGTCAGCCCAAGCTTTTCGTTGATATCCCGCAGCAGCGAGAGAATGGACTTCGTGGTCATCGGATCCAAAGCGGAGGTGGCCTCGTCTGAAAGCAGCACGTCGGGACGGTTTGCCAGAGCCCTCGCTATACCGACTCTCTGTTTTTGTCCTCCCGAAAGTTGAGCCGGGTACTGATCCCGCTTCTCGACGAGGCCTACAAGATCGAGCAGCTCCTCCACGCGGCTTTGGATATCCTGAGAACTCCAGCCGGAGAGTTCCAGAGGGAAGGCGATGTTTCGAAACACCGTCCGGTTCGACAACAGGTTGAAGGACTGGAAGATCATGCCTATCTTTTTGCGCGCCTCCCTCAGTTTTTTCTCGGAAAGAGCCGTAAGTTCCACATTTCCCACCGTAACGGTACCGGAACCTGGTTTTTCCAAGAGATTCACGCATCTCACCAGAGTACTCTTCCCTGCTCCGCTCTGGCCGATGATTCCGAAAATAGATCCCTCCGGAATATGAAGATTGACATTGTCCAAGGCTTTTAACCGCTTGTCTCCGTCGCCGAACGTCTTGCTGACGCCCTTCAAGTAGATCGCCATCCCTCGGCTCTCCCTTCACCAGGCCGGAACGAATCCGCCCTTGTAGCGTTCGATCATGAACTTCGCGGTCTCGTCGGTCTGATATGCTTCGATCAGCTTCTTTACAAGAGGATCGTCCCTGTTCTCCTCGCGGACAACGATGAGATTGGCGAAGGGAGAGGTTGCCGCATCCTCCAGAAGTATCGAGTCTTTCAGCGGAGAGAGCCCCGCCTCCACCGCGTAGTTCACGTTCACGGCTCCTATGTCCACATCGTCGAGCACGCGCGGAAGTTGCGGGGCTTCGATCTCGATGATACGAAGTTTCTTCGGATTTTCGACGATATCGAGTACCGAAGCCCTATAGCCGGTCCCTTCTTTCAGCTTGATGAACCCCTTTTTCTCCAGGAGAACAAGCGCGCGTCCGACGTTCGCCGGATCGTTGGGGACGGAGACCGTGGCTCCGTCCTTCAGATCGTCGATATTGCCGATCTTTTTAGAGTAGAATCCCATCGGGCATACGACGGTCTTCGCGACGGAAACGAGCTTGTACCCTCGATCCTTGTTCTGCGTATCCAGAAAGAGCTGATGCTGATATGAATTCGCGTCGAGATCTCCCTGGTCGAGGGCGGCGTTGGGCGAAATATAGTCGCTGAACGCATACACTTCGAGATCGATGCCATCCGCCTTCAACCCTTCTTTCAAGAACTCCAGGATCTCGGCGTGCGGCCCGGAGGTCGCTCCCACCTTGAGTTTCTTGAGTTCATCGGCATTTCCTGCCGAAACCGTATTGAGAAACACGAGCGCAAGGAACAGAGCCGCGATTTTTTTCATGTCGTTCTTCCTTTCCTTTCCGAAATACGTTTATACCTTCCGAAGAGCCTGTTCGATATCCTCAAGAATGTCTTCTATGTTCTCTATTCCTATGGAGAGCCGGATCAACTCGGGCGTCAGACCGCCCGCCCTCTGCTGTTCCTCCGAGAGTTGGCTGTGCGACGTGCTCGCCGGGTGAAGGGCAAGCGACTTCGCGTCTCCCACATTCGCGAGATGGGAGAAAAGTTCCAACGATTCGATGAACTTCGCACCGGCTTCCGCACCTCCCTTGACGCCGAAAACCACCATGCCGCCGAACCCCTTCTTGAGATACTTGCTCGCCACGGCGTGCGTCGGATCGTCCTTCAATCCGGGGAAACGCACCCAGGCCACCTTCGGATGACTCTTCAGATACTCCGCCACCTTGGCCGCATTTTCCACATGCCGATCCATTCTGAAGGGAAGAGTCTCGATCCCCTGGAGGAATATCCAAGCGTTATCCGGTGAGAGGCACGCTCCGAGATTGCGGAGCGGCACGGTACGGAAGCGGAGAGCGTACGCGATCGACGCCAGAGCATCCGGAAGGTCATGAGCCCAGCGAAGTCCGTGGTAGTTGGGATCGGGTTCGTTCAGCAGCGGGAATCTCTTATTCCCCTTCCAGTTGAACTTCCCCGAGTCGGTCACAATGCCACCGATGGCGGATCCATGACCGCCGAGCCACTTCGTGAGGGAATTGACCACGATGTCCGCTCCGTGCTCGATAGTGCGCAGAAGGTACGGAGTGGTGAACGTGGCGTCGACGATGAGCGGTATTTCGGCTTCGTGCGCAATCTTCGCCGCAGCCTCGACGTCGGTGAAATCCAGAACCGGGTTGCCTATGGTCTCGATATACAGGGCCTTCGTCTTGTCCGTGATCGCCTTTTTGAAGTTCTCCGGATTCTTGGGGTCCACGAACTTCGTGGTGATGCCGAACTGAGAAAAGATCGCGTCGAACATGGTATAGGTGCCGCCGTACAGATTGTTCGCCGAGACGATCTCATCCCCCTGCCCCGCGATGGTGATGATCGCGTAATACACGGCGCTCGTCCCGGAAGCGACGGCGACCGAAGCCGCGCCTCCTTCCAGAAGCGTGACTCTGTCTTCGAGGATCGCCACCGTGGGGTTGGTCAGTCGGGAGTAAATATTCCCGAGTTCTTTCAGCGCGAAGAGATTCGCTCCGTGCTCCACGCTCTTGAAGACGAACGAACTCGTCCTCGACACCGCGACTCCTCGCGCGAGCGTCGCCGGATCGGGGACCTGCCCTCCGTGAATTGCCAGTGTTTCGAATCGATAGTTTTTCTTGTCGCCCATTGTGATTCCTCCTTTAATTTTTAACATTTATTCGTTCGCGATGCTCCAATTTGCAGTTCCGCATTTCTAAGCGCTCCCCTAAAGGGGGTATCCGTTCTCTTCGTTCGCATATCGACTTCGTCCATTCCATCTCCCCCTTCAGAAAACAAAAAAAGACCGGGATCCACCGAAAATCGGGGATCCCGGTCCAGTAAGTCGGCAATGTACAATCAGTCGCCGTGTCTTCCTGGAGGAGATCCGCCGTTGTCGCACATCATCATGCCGCACATCATCATAGTATTGGTCAGTACTGTCATTTCGGTCTCCTCCTTTCCTCGAAAATACAAGCTAAAAAAAGCCTCTCCCTTAAATTAGGAAGAGGCGGTATGCAGAGCTACACCTCGACCATCTTCCAGGGTTTTCCTGCAGGATTTGGCACCGTTTCGCTTTCGCAAAGGTTGCCGCAGTTTCGTAGGGCCTGTCCCTCCACTGCTCTGGATGGATCGATTTCATATTCAGTTGGTGATGGGAATTATACCAGTTCTCTTTTGTCTGTCAAGCACCAAAGTAAAACTCTGTGACGAGACAGCGATAATGTCATCCCCAGGTGGGACAGGGAAAATGTCATCTGTCATTCTAAGTGAATGATGAGGAGCGATGTTTTCTTGAGTCTGAAAGAAACGACGAAAGCGGTGATTCTGGACAGAGTCGTGAA
>JAHDKT010000001.1 GCA_018436725.1 Synergistaceae bacterium
CAGCGCGCGCGGAATTCGCAGTTCGCCGCCCGTCCACTCGCCGCTGTAGCGTTCGACGGCTTCGCAGAGCGCGCTCGCCCTGGCCTGGGCCTCGGAGGCGCCTTTTCCCGAGCTGGAGCTGCGCAGGCTGCGCTTGAGCGAGTCCAGCCGGTCCATCTTCAGCGCGGTGTTGTGTCCGGCGGCGTAGACGACCGCGACGTCGTCGTCGCTGCGCACGGGCGCCAGCTCCTTCACCACCCCCGTGATCGGGCTGATCAGGTGTTCGTACCGCTTCAGCGTCCGCTCGGGGGAGATCGCGCGGTGCCCCCCGTCCTTGTTGAAGAAAGCCTTCCCCGGTTCCAACGGCAGCGGCTTCGCCTCGCGGGGCGTCTCCGTGCCGCAGGCGGGGCAGCAGGGGTGGCGCACGAGGACGTGGGTGCGCGCGCTCCAGTCGGTCCAGTCGATACTCAGCAACTTCCCCGCGAGCGTGCGGGACGCTCCGGCGAGGAAACGCGCCGCCTCCGTCGCCGCCATGCCGTACGCCGAGGCCAGCGTCGACGGGAGAGCCGCTGCGGAGGTCGAAAGGACTGTCTTCCCGCCTCCGAGCCTTTTCGCCAGAGCGTGCGCACTTCGGTTGCGTTCGAGCCTCGACAGAAGACAGCGGAAGCAGCCCGTCTCTCCCGGCAGGAAGAGCGGGCCGATCCACGCCTCCGGCCCCGTGGGACGGAGCAGCAGCCAGGGGCGACGCGCCGCGAGCGCCTCCCGGTCGATCTCGCGCAGCTCGTCCCGCTGGTAGTCGTCCGCGGCGACGACCCACAAGTCCGCCGACTCCTTCGAATCCGTCCGCACGCCCGCCTCTTTCAACGCCGCCTCCAGCGACGACCTGTCCAGATTTCCCGCGACGAACACGGCGACGGAACGCTTCGAAAGGGCCTCCACCGCGGCGCGCGGGTCGACGCCCGCTTCGTTCCAGAAGGCGGAGAGGGCGGCGGGGATTTCCGGAGTCGCCTCCGCGACGCACCCCCGCTGCTCCAGGATGTTCAGGACGTAGTAGACCGTCGCGGCGTCGAGCCGTCCGTCGAGCGCGTCCGCGATGTCGTCGGCGCTGCGGCGTCCGTCGATCAGCGGGACGACACGCTCGTATGCCGCCCCGTAAAAGGCTGTCGCCCCCCTCTCGGAGAGCGCGAGGGCTCCTTCGCCGGGAACCGCTTGCAGGCGGCAGTGCGGCGCGACCGCCGGGGTATTCATCGTGCGCCTTCGGAACGGTACAGGATGAGCAATCTCCCGTACCGTGTGGGAGCCGCGCCGGAAGTCGCCGTTACCACGTTATGAAACAATTATTGTCCTCCCATGTGTACTTTCCGCCCGCTGCGGCGATGTCGAGCGCCTCGTCCGAGAGTTCGTCGGGTTTCTTCGGGATCACAAGGTGTAGGCGTTCGTCCGTGTTTTCGAAGACGTCGACCCGCATTCCCTCCGGAATAGCCACCCCCTCGGCCCGCAGAACCGACGCGGGATCGGCCATCAGCTTCGCCTTGAACCGAGCGTCCGCCCACGCCTTCGCGATCAGCTTCGCCAATACTTTGCGCATCTCTTTTCTGTCCATACCGTACCCCTCCTGTTAAATAAAGTAGCGCTTCGATGTCCGGATTCGAAAAATAGAAGCCCCGTCTTTAGAGATACGGAAACGGCTTGCCCGAATGGCGGCGCTTCGGCGCCCGTCCGCCGCTCATAGGCGGACGGGCATACCATGAAGGCTCAGTAGCAGCACCAGCTGAAGCCGTCGTTCTGCCCCCCGGCCGCGGCGATATCCAACTCCTCGTCGGAAAGCTCGTCGGGTCTCTTCGGAATGACCAGGTGTATCCGCTCGTCCGTGTTTTCGAAAACGTCGATCCGCATCCCCTCCGGAATCGCGAATCCTTCGGCCCGCAGAACGGACGCGGGATCGGCCGTCAGCTTCGCCTTGAACTCCGCGTCCGCCCACGCCTTGGCGATCAGCTTTCCCATCGCCTTGCACTTCTCTTTTCTGTCCATTTCGTTCCTCCTCCACACTAAAATTTTAGAAATCCGAGCTATTCTGAATTATAAACTCTGACATAGTGTGAGAGTCAAGGCTGTTTTGCATTTTTTTCCGAAAAAATGGTAGAGTAGTCTCCATGGAAAGACCGCTTCGTTGAATACGCCTCCTGCGCATCGGCGGCGCGGGCAGTCCGGACGGTTTTCCGCGGACGGCGCAAAAGAGAAACCGGCAAAAAATGAAAGGGGGAAAACATGAAACCGCAAGAAGAAGCGCGCCATGCGGGCGCTGGTATAAGTGCTTCCGCTGCGGAGGGCAAGACGTCGGCTCCGCTCTTCGACCCGGAATCTCTCGCAGTCTCTTTGAAGAGAGGCGTCCGCCTGCACGAAACGGACGGACGCGCCGTACTTGTCGACGCGGACGGCGTTGCGCTCGCCCTTCCGCTTCCTCCCGAAACGCGGCGGATTTTCTTGTCGGCGCTGGACGAAGGGGCATGTACCACGAACGAGCTGGGGGACGCGGTGCTTCACACCGCGCCTTCAACCGACGCGGCGTCCCTTTACTACGTTCTGGCGCAACTCGAACGGGGACGGTGGCTCCGGTATGCGCTGCGCTCCCGCGGGCGGAATACGGCGACGTTGGAGCCGTTCTCCCGCCGCTTCGATTTCGCGGACGCCCCGCTTACGGGCCGCTGTCGACTGTCCCGCTTCGTCTGTCTGCGGCGCGAGGGAGACGACATAGCTCTGGAGAGCCCGTTGGGGCACGGACGGCTGCTGCTGCACACTTCCGATGCCGCCGCCCTCGCCGCCTCCCTCTCCCGCCCGCTGTCGTTCGAAGAGATGCGCGTTTCGCATCCCGCGCTTGTCCCGAAGGAGATCGCAGCGCTGCTCGCGATGATGCGCAGCGTCGGCGCGCTCTTCCCGTGCGACGCGGAGGGGCGGATTCCGGAGGACGGGAGCGAGCCGCTGCGTCAGTGGGAGTTCCACGATCTTCTCTTCCATAGCCGCAGCAGGCAGGGAAGACACGGCAATCCCGTAGGAGGATCCTGCCCGTTCCTCGGCGAAATTCTCCCGCTGGCGGTAGTGAAGCGTCCGATGTCGGCGGAGCGCGTTCCTCTTCACCGCCCGGAGACGGGGGAGATGCGCGCGGATTTCTTCGAACTCGCCGAGATGCGGCGTTCGCTGAGAACGCGGGGGGAGCGGGCGCTCCGCCTGAAGGAACTGGGGACGTTCCTGCACTTCACGGGGGGCGTTCGGGAAATACTGCCCGCCTCCCCGGAGAAGGGGTATTGGTACGAGGCTTCGCTGCGCCCTTGCGCGGGAAGCGGGGCGATCCACGAACTGGAGTACTACCTGACGGTCGCCAGGTGCGACGGGCTTCCGCCGGGGCTGTACCGGTACGATCCGCTCGCCCATGCGCTCGAACGACTCGAAGCGGACGAAAAACAGCTGGAAAAGCTCTTGAAGGGGGCGGCCCGCGCCATGAGGGGAGCGCGCTGCGACGTGCTGATCACTCTGGCGGCGCGCTTTCAGCGCGTTTCGTGGCAGTATCGCTCCATCGCCTACTCGCTTCTTCTGAAGGATGTCGGCGCCGTCTTCCAGCAGATGTACCTCGCGGCGACCGCGCTGAACCTCGCCCCCTGCGCGCTGGGCGCGGGCGACTCGGACGACTTCGCCGAAACGGCCGGCCTCGATTATTTCTCGGAGACGTCCGTCGGGGAGTTCGCGCTCTCCGGGCGGTGAGGGGGCATCGACAACGGGCGGCAAACATTCACCCTTCTGCGCGTACGCTGTAGGCCATCTCTCGCCGTATTCGTTCGAACTCTCTTTCGAGCGTCTTCGCGAGGTCGGCAGTTCCGCTCGGATCATCGGCCCGCGCGGCGCTCTCGATTGCGAAGGCGGCGTCCCGAAGGGATTCCGCGCCCACGCTTCCGGCGCTTCCCTTGAGGGTGTGGGCGCGGCGTTCGACGAGATCCGCGTCGCCCGCCGCCAACGCCTCGAAAAGGCCCTCCATCTCGGTCCGGGCGTCTTCCAGAAATTCTCCCGCTATCCGGTCGGTCAACTCCTCGTCGCCGTCCAGGAGACGCAGGAGGAAAGCTCTGTTCCATGCGGACGAGGGGGCGGCGGCATCTTTTCGAGGAACGTTCAACGCTACGGGCGCTTCCCGCTTTTCCGCGACTTCGTGCTCTCCGCCGCCCGGCAACCACTTCTCAAGAATGCCGATCAGCGCGTTCCGGCATATCGGTTTGCCGAGATAGTCGCTCATTCCCGCCCGAAGACACTTCTCCCGATCGTCTTTCATGGCGTACGCGGTGACGGCGACTACGGGAATGTGGCGGTTTTCGCCTTCCGTGCTTCTGAGACGCCGCGTCACCTCGTAGCCGTCCATCTTCGGCATCCGGCAGTCCATCAGCGCAAGGTCGTAGCGGTGTGTACGCAGCGCCGCGAGGGCCTCCTCCCCGTCCACCGCCTCGTCGGCGGTCAAACCCAGTTTTTGGAGCATTCCCAAAACGACGCTCCTGTTGACCGCGTTGTCTTCGGCCAGCAGAATTCGGACGGCGCGCTCCGAGAAGCGCGCCGGATTCATCGTTGTAACAGCAGGATGTATTTCGTCGTTCCGCGCTCCTTCGGGCTGTTTTTCAAGGCATACGGTAAACCAGAACTCCGAACCCTTCCCCTCCGTGCTGACGACGCCGACGGAACCTCCCATCAGCTCGGCCAGCTCTTTCGAGATGGCAAGCCCCAGACCGGCCCCGCCGTGGCGGCGGGTGGACGAGGAGTCCACCTGGACGAACTTCTCGAAGAGAATCGGGAGCTTCTCTTCGGGGACGCCTATGCCGGTGTCGTGAACGGAGAATCGGAGCATGACGTAGTTCTCGCTCTCTTGGAGCAACGAGCCCAGCACGGTCACTTCCCCCTCCGCGGTGAATTTTACGGCGTTCCCTGCGAGATTCGTCAGAATCTGCCGCAGACGCACCGGATCGCCCCGTAGAAAGGCCGGGACGTCCGGTTCGAGGGCGCAGCGGAACATAAGGCCTTTTCCTTGGGCGCTCGCCGCCATCATCGAGGCGAAGTCGTCCAGAAGCGCGCCGATGTCGAAGTCCGTAGGTTTGAGTTCCAGCCTGCCCGCTTCTATCCGGGAGAAGTCCAGCACGTCGTCGATAATTCCCAGCAGCGATTCGGCGCTGGAGCGCGCGCCCTCGGTCCATCGGCGCTGCTCGTCGTCGAGCGCGCTGTCCAGCAGCAGATCCGTCATCCCCAGAACGCCGTTCATCGGGGTGCGTATTTCGTGGCTCATGTTGGCCAGGAAGTCGGATTTCGCCTTGCTGTGCGCCTCGGCGAGCATTCTGGCGCGGTACAGTTCGTTCTCCGTCCGTTTCCGTCCGAGAAGGCTTGCGTGCAGGCGCGCCACAAGCAGCAGCAGCAGGACGACGCACGCGGCCAGCGCCGCCAGAAAGAGGCGCGTCCGGAGGGCGAGCGCCTCTTCGGCGCGCGTGCGTTCGGTGATGTCGAGCACGGTGAAGGTGACTCCGGCGGAAAGATCGTCAAGGTCGAGCGGCGTGGAGGAGAGAAGGACGCGGCGGACGGCGCCGTCCTTCCGAAGCCAGCGGGTCTCCACCGAACCGGTGCCGTGCTCGGCTATCTGGCGGTACTTCTCCCGGCCCACGAAGTCGAACTCCTCCTGCGACGGATAGAGCATCCTCGAGCTTCGGCCGACGAGTTCCTCCCGGCTGTAACCGGTCAGGTTCACGATGTATTCGTTCACCTGCACGATGACGCGGTCGATCACGAGGCCGATTCCGGTCGGGGCGCTTCTGAGAACGCTTTCGAGCATCTTTTCCGCATGTTCGGGTGGAGCCGAAGCGGCTCCCGGAAGCGGAAAGGCGAGCAACAGCAGGATGAAGAAGAGCGGAAGAGCAGCGGAACGGAGCGCATCCGCCGTCGTTCGGCGGCGCGGGGCCTCTTTCCGACCCGGATTTCTTCGTTTCTCGCATCTCTCCATATGCAACGCTCCCTTCAGGATCGCATCTCGGAAACGTACTTCCCGAAAAGGATACACCGTGTCGCCGTGAAAGAGTGAAGAGAAGAGAAAGTTTTTCAAAGAAATAATTTACCTCGTCCGGCGCTCTTCTCTGCTCACGTATCGGCGGAGGAGCGCGATTCCGTAAATCGACCGAAGGATGCTCTCGTGAATGCGCGTTGACGCGAGCGAGTCCTTTTGATAGGGTACTCGCACGGCGCTTTCCGGTTTCTTTCGCTTCCCGGGAGAGTTCGCCGGAATACCCGAAAGGATCGGATACATGCTGAAACGAATCGTATCGAACCGGCGCGCGCGCTACGCGCTCCTTTTCGTAGTATTGCTCTACGGCGCGGCTCTTTTAGGCGTGCAGCGTCTCGTCTATCGTCCGTGGCCGAACTTTTCGCGGACGCCGGACGCGTACGGCTGGGAGTGGGGGGACGTGTGGTTCCGGGCGAAGGACGGCGCGATGCTCCACGGATGGTTCATTCCCGGAGATTCGCGCAGGACGGTGATCTTCTGCCACGGGAACGCGGGGAACATCTCCCACGGACTGCGGCGCGCGGATATTCTGAAGTCGCTCGGCGTGTCGGTCTTCCTGTTCGATTACAGGGGGTTCGGCAAGAGCCCCGGCAGGCCGACGGAGCGCGGAATCTACGCGGACACGGAGGCCGCTCTCGACTGGCTGCAGGAGCACAAGGGGCTTTCGGGGGAGGACACGGCGGTCTTCGGCCGCTCGCTGGGAGGCGCTGCGGCCCTGGAACTGGCGGTGCGCCGCCCCGTCGCGGGCGTGCTCCTCGAATCCACATTCACGAGCCTCGCGGACGTAGCGAGGGCCTTCGTGCCCTACCTCCCGGCGGAGCTGCTCCTCTTCGGCGCGTACAACAATCTGCCGAAGATCGGTCGCATTGGCGTCCCGGTCCTGATCATGGCGAGCGTGGACGACGAGATCACCCCCTTCGAACACGGACAGGCGCTCTTCGAAATGGCGAAAGAACCCAAGTTCTTCCTGACGATGAACGGGCGGCACCGGTTGAACTTCTACCGCACGGAACAGGAGTACGTCGACGCGATAAGGGATTTTCTGAAGTTCGTCTTCGAGGAAACGCCGGAGGAGAGCTGACGCCGAATTCCCCTATCGGATTGTCTCCCGCACGGCCATCGCCGAGCCGTTCGAACTCTCTTTCCAACTCGACGTCGGGGGCGCTTGTCGCAGAAAGTTTCCCGCTCTTCTCAAACTCGAAGGCGGCCGAGAGAAGGTGTACGTTCCAGCGCGGCAAGAGTCTCCCTCTCGATTCCGCTTCATCATTCCGCCTCCGCGTCCGCCGTCCCGTGCGTCGCGCGTCCTCCCGCGATGGTGCGGCGAACGCGCACGGAGTAGAGTACGTCCCCCGAGAGGCCGCGCAGGTCCCTGTCGAGGACGACGACGTCGGCGAGACATCCGGCTTCGAGCCGTCCGGCGTCGCTTCTGCCTACCGCCTTGTACGGGTTCGACGTGAAGAGAGGAAGCGCCTCTTCGACGGTCAACCGCTCCTCGGGGGCGAGCGTCTCGCCGCCGTCTCTCGCGCGGCGTTCCGTGAGCGCCCACAGGGAGTGCATCGGGTTGACCGATTCGACGGGGGCGTCGCTGGAAGCGGAGAGCGGCCCGCACTCGTTCAGGATGGAGCGCCACCGGTAGGCCGACTCCATCCGTTCCGGCCCCAGCCGCAGCGGAGCCATGGCGATGTCGCTGGGGATGAACGAGGGCTGGATGTCGCAGAAAAGCTCCAGTTCCGCGAGGCGTCGGCGCTGCTCCGGTCGGCAGACGATGAGGTGGTTGATCCTGTCCTTCAGCGCGGCGGGGCCGAACTCTTCGTCGACCTTTCCGATGCAGTCGAGCGCCTGATCGAGCGCCCGGTCGCCGATGGCGTGGAGGAGCGTCTGAATCCCCTTCCCGCGCGCGGCGCGGAGCATCCCGAGGACCTGCTCGTCCGTCCAGTTCAGCCGTCCGATCTCGCCGGGAGCGTCCGCGTACGGAGCGGTAAGCGCCGCAGTGCGCCCGCCGAGGCTGCCGTCGAGATAGATCTTGAGCCCCTGGTAGCGGATCCGGTCGTCGCCGAAGCCGGAAGGCATGACGGGGTAGGGGAGAGCGTCGTGGTAGGTGAAGACGCGCACCGGCAGTTTCCCTCCGCGGCGGAGTTCGTCGTAGAGCGAAAGGTCCTCCTCCATGCCGTAGTCGTCCGCGCCGCACGGATGGACGCATGTGACGCCGACGGAGGCCAGCTCGAAGCAGGCGGATTCGAGCGCCTTCCGGAGCGCCTCGCGGGAGAAGACGCTCCGCTCCATCGCGCGGAGAGCGGGGATGGCGTCGCGCTCTTCGAGGACGCCGTCGGGGCTGTCGAGCCCGACGAGGGCGAGCGCCCGGCTGTTCGCGGCGTTGACGTGCGTGCAGACGCGCTGGAGCAGCACGGGGTGCGGAATGCCGAGCGCGTCCAGGTCGTCCTTCGTCACGGATCGACCCTCCGGCCAGAGCGTTTCGTTGTAGTTCCACCCCCGGACCCAGCGATCGGAAGGAGTGACCCGCGCCTCTTCGCGGACCAGTTCGAGGACCTCCGCGAGCGACTTCGCGCCCCCGAGGTCGAGCAGCGTCTTCTGCTTGGCCCAGGTGGTCAGATGGATGTGCGCGTCGGTGAAGCCGGGAAGCACCGCCTCGCCCGACAGGCGAAGCTCCCGGCATTCCGACGGCGCCCCCGCGCGGACGCTCTCCTCCGGGCCGACTGCGGCGATTCGTTCTCCTTCTATATGCAGCGCATGCCCTCGGACGAACGTGTTTCCCGTCCAGAGGGTTCCTCCTGTGATGAGCAGCCTGTTCATGGGCGCCTCCTCATGTACGATTTGGAACCATTATAGCGAGTCGTCGTCCCGACGTGAAGGAGCAGCGAGGGGATCCGGCGGGGGGGCGGGTGGAGTTGCGATAAATTCCCACATCAAAAGCATGGAGAAGATGAACCGCACAGGGGCGTCGAAATGGATGAACCACTGGGACGACCGCTGATCTTCTCCATATCCATACCGCGAAAACAACGGATCATATTTGCAAGTCGCTCGCAAATATGATATCCTTCCTCCCATGGACAGATGCGATGTACTCACGACCCTGCGCAAACACAGAATATCCTCCACCGAACAGCGGCGGCGTATTCTCGCGGAGATTCACTCTCTGGACGGGACGTTCACCGTCGCTTCTTTGAAGGAGTCCGGCTCGTTGGAGAGAATCGACGAGGCGACGATTTTTCGTACCGTCGCTCTCTTTCTGGAGAGGGGGGTGGTTCGCTCGGTCGGCGACTCGGAACGAGGGCAGGTCTTCGAGAAAAACTGCGAGCATAACCCTGCGCACGGTCATTTCCGCTGCACCGTCTGCGGGACGTGGAGCTGCCTCCCTCCCTTTTCGGGGGAGGAGAGCGGTCTGCTCTTCACCATGCTTCCGGACGAATATGCGGCGGAGACTGTCTCCGTCGTCTTTCAGGGGGTCTGTCCCCGCTGCTTCGGCGGAAGGGAGACGTCGGGAAGAAGAGCATTCTTGCCCGAAAAATGAAGGAGGTCGTTCGTATGAAAAGAATCTTTGCAACAGCGCTTCTGGCGTTGCTCTCCCTCGCGTCGGTCGCGGCGGCGGAGCCTGTGTCCGTGTTCGTCTCCATCCTGCCGCAGAAGTTTTTCGTCGAGCGGATCGGCGGCGAACGGGTGAACGTATCGGTCCTCGTGGAGAAGGGACGCGACCCGCACGTCTTCGAGCCGCTTCCGGCGCAGATGGCCGCCCTGGCTACGGCGAAGGCGTACTTCGCTATCGGCCTTCCCTTCGAGGAGACGCTGCTTCCCCGGGCGGAGAGTTTGAACCCCGGCTTGAAGGTCTATCGTACCGACGAGGGGATCGACAAGATCGCGGGCTCCTGCGATCACGACCACGAGCATCATCACGAGGGCAAGGACGGGAAACACGAGCATAAACACGAGCACAAGGACGAGAAACACGAACATCATGCGCACCACCACGAAGGAGCGGACCCGCACGTCTGGAACGGCCCCCGCGAAGCGATCCACATGGCGGGAAAGATCCTCGAAGGACTGATCGAGATCGACCCCGACGGCGGGGAGGAATACACGAGGCGGCACGCCGCCTTCGTCGAGCGCGTGAAGACGATGGACGCGGAGTTCAGTCGGCTCTTCCGGGGGAAGATGGGCGCTTCGTTCTTGGTCTTCCACCCCGCGTGGGCCTACTTCGCCAGGAGCTACGGCCTCGTCGAGGTCGCCATAGAGACGGAGGGCAAGGAACCCAAAGCCGCCGATCTGGCGAACATCATCTCCGAGGCCAAGGAGCGCGGAGTGAAGGTGATCTTCATCTCGCCGCAGTTCTCTAAGAGAAGCGCCGAGATCGTCGCACAGGCCGTCGGCGCGACGGTGGAGACGGTCAATCCTCTCTCCGAGGAGTGGGAGGAGAACCTCCGCGCCGTCGCGAAGGCAATAGCGGAGGCGGCGAAGTAGCGCCGGGAAGAGCGCGTTTCCCCGGGGCCTGCGTAGAGGCGGTTTCTTTGAGAAAAAATGTGCCTGAAGGCATGTTGTCTAAATTTGCCCGATGTGATAGAAATATACTGATAAGGAGCTTCCGGCCGAAGGATTCGTTCAACGCCCGGGGCTCCTTTTTCGTGAATCGTTCCGTATCCCGAGGCGGTCGCAACTCGCCGTGGAGGTTCGCAATGGCGGATAACGCGCTTCTTTCTTCGGAATTCCTCATCTATAAAGACCTTGTCGAAGCAAGTCCGGACCTTGTCTGCCGCTTTCTGCCGGACACTACGGTCACCTTCGCGAACGAGGCTCTCTGCCGGGCGCTTGAAATCGAACGGAGCGACCTTCTGGGCCGCCGTTTTTTCGAACTGATTCCCGAGGAAGAGATTGAGCCCGTCGGCGATACGCTCGCCGCCCTCTCGCCGGAACGGCCTTCGGCATCCTACCTGCTCGTGTTTCCTCTTACAGGCGACGACGTCTATATCGTTCACTGGAAGATTCGCGGGTATTTCAGTCCCGAAGGGCGGTTGCTCGAAGTCCATGCGTTCGGACGCGACGACGCGGAGCGTGTGGCGGCGAATACGCTGCTTGCAAAGAGAGCGAGAAGAGAAAAACGTACTGCGCAGATCATCGCCGACTACGCTTTCTGCAAAAGCTGGAGCGAGTTCAACGCCATCACCGAACGCGCGCTGGAAGTGATGGGGGCGGAGAGCGGGGCGGAACGGGTGAATCTCTTCCAGTTAACGACGGACGTGATCGAAACCACGCATGAATGGCGCGCCCCCGGAGTACTCTCCCAAAAAGAGCTTCTGCAACAGATGGATGCAAACCGGTGCGCCTGGTGGATCGAGGATATCGGGAGGAACGGGCTCTTCTTCTTGCCGAACCCGGATGCCATCGAACGCCATCGTGGTCGGGACGATCTCAAGAGATTGAACATCCGCTCGCTGGCGGTCTTCCCGGTGGAAGCCGAGGGGGAGCTGAAGGGCGTCGTCTCCCTGGAGAACATTCCCGAGGACGGTCTATCGCCCGAGATGGACTTCCCGCTTCTTTCGAGCGTCTCGACGGTTATAGGAAAAACTCTGGCGCTGCTCGAAGCGGGAGACAAGCTTCAGGCCGCCGACAGCATGTACCGCGATATTGTGGAAAAACAGTCCGAACTCATCGTCCGCCTCGCTCCCGACAGTACGATCACCTTCTGCAACCACGCCTACGCCAGGTTTTTCGGGAAGTCCCCGGAAGACTTCATCGGGAAAAAACTCGCCCACTTCTTCTCCGAAAGATATGAGCATCTCTCCGCTCTGACACCCGAAGCGCCGGTAAGCACGATCGAAAATCGGATCGTTATGCCGGACGGGAGCGTCCGCTGGCATGTATGGCACGACGCCGCTTTTTTCGACGGCAAGGGATGTTTGAAGGAAATACAAGCCGTCGGCTGGGACATGACCGAACTGATCGCGGCGAAACAGGCGCGGGAGTGTGAACGCAGGAGGGCGCTCGCTCTCTTCGAAAATTCGCCGGAAGGCATTCTCGCCAGTTGGGACGGCGTGCATATCGGCGAGGCCAACCGGGCGTTCTGCCGGATGGCGGGCTGTTCGCGCGACGAGACGCTCGGCAAGCTTTTCGAGGAGGTTTTTCCCGTCGCTCACGGCGCCGGCGCGCTGCACCTGAAGCATCTTGTGGAAAGAGCGGACTCCGGAGAACCTGTGGTGGAAGAAGGGGTGCTCGCGACGAAGAACGGACGCCGCCTCTTCCTCTCCGTCCTTGCGCTTCCTGTTCCGGACGCGGGGGAGAGCGGCAAGGGAACGTACCTGTTCTTCCGCGACATGACCGCCTTGAAAGAGAATGAATCGCAGTTGGTCGCCAACATCGGGAAGCTGCACGCGGCGTTTTCGCAGACGGTGGAAGTACTCGCCCTGACCGTTGAAAGCAGGGATCCGTACACGGCGGGACACCAGAGGCGGACGGCGCTGCTCTCCCGGGAGATAGCCCGGCGCATGGGGCTGAATGAGGAAACCTGCTGCGGAATCTTCCTCGCCGCCGCTATTCACGACGTGGGAAAGATCAGCGTACCCCCCGAAATTCTCAGCAGACCGGGCAAACTGCTCGACATCGAACTCTCCCTCGTCAAAACCCATGCGGAAGAGGGGTACAAGATACTGAACAAGGTCGACTTTCCGTGGAAGATAGCCGAAATCGTGCGCCAGCATCACGAACGGCTGGATGGCTCCGGATATCCGAAGGGGCTGAAGAACGACGACATCGTCCTTGAAGCGAAGATCATCGCCGTGGCCGATACCGTGGAAGCGATGGCGTCGCATCGCCCCTACCGGCCGTCTCTGGGGATAGAAACCGCCCTCCGGTTCGTCGAAGAAGGAAAAGGCAGGCTTTTCGATCGGCTGGTCGTCGAAAAATGTCAGGTTCTCTTCGACGAAGGCTATGCGTTCGATGACTGCTACGCCCCTGCGGAGCTTCTGCAGTAATGGACCGGGAGTTCGCCGCGAGGAACGGTAGAAACATGCGCGGAGGCGTATGCCGCGCTACAGCTCCACAATCCTCGTTTCACCCTGCGCGAAGCTGTGAATCGTCGCGCCGACCTTCAGGCGGGGCTCCGACTCGTAGAGTCCGCGCACGCGCTCGAAGTCCGGAACGTCGCTCTCCGTCGGTTCGGCCAGGCGATCGAGCAGCGGCCGGTCGGAGTCGTCCGTTGTGCTCATGAGCATCGTCTCTCTTCGGTCCCGAAGCAGCAGCTCGACCATCCGGTCGGAGCGCCTTTCGTATCGATTCTCTCCTCCTTCGCATTCCCGCCTCTCTTGCACGAAAATGTAAACGTGAATGAAATCGAAGACATATTTGCAAGCCGCTTGCATATATGATACTCTTCTTTTCGCGCGCACGCTCTCTCCTCCGCGTCGAGCGTTCATTCCAAGAGATTCCGAAAGGAGCGATTCGTTTGCGAAGTATCCGTCACAACTCCGCGAGGGAGATGAAGGGGTGGCTCTTCTTCGCTCTTCCCGCGGCGGCGGCCCTGTTGATTCCCGCTCTCCGGGGCACGCGCCTCGAGATCGTCTCCGGACCGGTTCTTCAGAGCTTCGCCACCATTTTTCTCAGCATCGTGCTGGAGGCAATGCCGTTCGTCATGCTGGGCGTCTTCGTCTCGTCGCTCATCCAGTTCTTCGTCACGGAGGAGATGCTCGCCAGGGCGCTTCCGAAGAGGACCGGCTCCGGTCTGCTGATGGCCTCCGTGCTGGGGTTCGTCTTCCCTATCTGCGAGTGCTGCAGCGTTCCCGTCATGCGCCGCCTGGTGCGCAAGGGAGTTCCGCTCCACGTGGGAATCACGTTCATGATGGCCGCGCCGATAGTGAATCCCGTGGTGCTGCTCTCCACGTACTACGCCTTCGGCGGCAACGTCGCGGCGGCCGCCGTCCGGGCCGTTCTGGGAATGGTCGGCGCGATGGTCGTGGGGTTGGCGGCGACGAAATGCTTCTCCGCGCAGGAAGTGCTGCTCCCCGAGACGGCATCGTCGGACGGATGCTCCTGCGGTTGCGGACACGACCGCGGAGAGGTCGCCTCCTCGTGCCGTCATGAGCATGAACATGAACACGGCCACGCGCACGACGCGGCCCGTTCATCCGGCGGCGCCTCGACTCTCCCGCGGAGGGCGCTCTCGCTCGCCAGGGGAGTGCTGGAGCACACCGGCGCGGAACTCTTCTCGGTAGGGCGATTTCTCGTTCTGGGAGCGTTGATCTCCTCGCTCGCCCAGACCGCCTTCGCGAAGGATCTGCTGACGGGAATAGGACAGCATCAGGTAGTCTCCGTCGTTGTGATGATGCTGCTGGCCTTCGTGTTGTCGCTTTGTTCGGAGGCCGACGCGTTCATCGCACGCACTTTCGTGGGGCAGTTCTCCCCCGGCGCTGTGATGGCCTTCATTCTGCTCGGCCCCATGATCGACATCAAGAACGTGCTGATGCTGCAGGAGGGCTTCAGGAAGCGTTTCGTGCTCTTCCTGACCGTCGCCGCGTTCGCCGTCTGCTTCGTGCTCTGCGTCGCGATCAACGTCGCGCGCCTTTAGGAGGACGCCATGAAACGACTGAATCCCGACGAGTCTCTCTGGTTTCTTATTCTGCTCGGATACGGGGCGTACATCGCGTATCTGCTCGGTTCCGGGGACATGATCTATTTCATCAATCCGAGGCTGAACGTCTTCATGATCGCCTCCGCCTCGGTCTTCTTCCTTTTGGCCTGTATCCAGCTCCCCCGTCTCTTCCTCTCCGGAGAACGGCGGCGGGATCGCTTCTGGATGGCGCTTTTCGCGCTGCCGATGCTTCTGGGCGTCGCGACGGCGCCGAAAGGCCTGCACGAAGACATCGCGCTGAACAAAGGGATTTTTCTGGGCGGAGCGACGGGAGGGCCGACCTCCTTCCTCGACGCCCCCGGGAGGAAGACGGCGCCGACGGCGAAAGTCGGAAAGGGACCGGCCGGGGAAAAGTACGGCGGTGATTGGGAGAGCGTCGCGCCGACCGAGGACGGCGTCTTCGAAGTGGACGCTGCGCACTTCGACTCCAAGCTCCGGATCGTCGAAGACGTTCCCGGGGCGTTCGCCGATCTGAAGGTTCGCATCGCCGGATTCGTCCAGCGAAGGAGCGGCCTCCCCGACGAGCGGTTTTTCGTCGCCCGGATGCTGATCGTCTGTTGCGCGGCGGACTCTACGGTGCGCGGCCTTATGGTGGAATGGCCCGATGGAGGCTCGTTCGCTCAGGGCGAATGGGTGGAAGCCGAGGGAACGATCATTCTTCAAGAGTTTTACGACGACTGGTTCCTTAAAAACGTGACCGTACCGATGATCCGCGCGACACGCGTGGAAGCGATCAAACGCCCTTCCACGATCTACGTCTACCCGGCGTCGGGCGTTCCGGAACAACAGCACTGAATGGAATGTGGGCTCTCCTGCGTTTTTTCGTAGGAGAGCCTTCCGAACTACAGCTCCACAGTCCTCATTTCACCCTGCACGAAGCTGTGAATCGTCGCGCCGACCTTCAGACGGTGCTCCGACTCGTAGAGTCCGCGCACGCGCTCGAAGTCCGGAACGTCGCTCTCCGTCAGTTCCGCCATCCGGTCGAGCAGCGCCAGGTCCGAGTCGTCCGTTTCGCGCTTCAGCATCATCCCCCAGCAGTCCCACGGCAGCAGTTCGACCTTGTTGAGCGCCGCGACGTCGCGGACGAGATTGCTTCCCACGAACCCCATTCCTCGCATGTCGAAGATGCCGAAGACGTTCGGGTCCGCCGCCCCGCTGCGGCACATCCTCCATGCCGCGCCGCCGACGACGAAGCGGTCCCGCGGCACGTCCAGCGGATCGAATGAAACGTTCAGCGCGCCGCGCTGGAAAACGTCCAGCTGCGCGTCGACCAGTATCCAGCGTTTCTCGGATTCGTTCCAGTACTCGGCGACCCAGTGATCCTCGAAGTGTCCGGGCAGGAAGTACGTCCCGAATCCGCAGCGCGCGCGGGCCGGGACCCCTTGACTGCGCAGTATGGACACCAGCAGCAGCGTATGGTCGCGGCAGTTTCCCACCGTCTTCAGCTCCAACGGCCGAGGAACGGTCAGCGGGCGCGGAGCGAGTTCCAGCGTGCGGGCCAGAGGCTTCTCCATGGTGCGGAGCTGCACCTCGGCGCCTCTCTCGGCGGCGAGCGTCACCCCGTACCGCTCGGCCCAGAAGGGGTGGATGGTGACGCCCTGGACGACCGCGCAAAGCTCCCCGATGTCCGCAGGGAGAGCATCGAAAAGGTCCGCGTGCGCACCTGGCCGGCTGATGGCCCCTTGTGTCGCGAAAAACGACAAATCGTTCATAGGTTTCCTCCTTAAATAGAGAGCGGCGTACCCCGCTTCGAACGCCGCGACGTTCGGCGGAGCGCGTCTCACAGTATCCGGGAACGGGGATCGACTCCCGTCCGACGGCATGTATTGTATCAGTTGTATCTGCCCGGCGCCTCGGTGCAGACAACACCCAGTCCTCTTTATAAAAGCGGAGGTCGGGGCATATGAGAAGGCTCTATTCGTGGTACTATTTTCTAAAGTAGTTTTTTGTCAAGAAACAGATTGCTTGGGAGTCATGGCATAGTCATCGTGAAATAATGAGGAAACACCTGATGTAGCCTGGAGGTGCGATATGAGATTTGCGGGAAGAACAGCGCTGGTAACCGGCGCCGGAACAGGGAACGGCGAAGCAATAGCCGAGCGGCTCTTCACCGGCGGAGCGTCGGTCGGGATGGTGAGTCGCCGTCTTGAATCAGTGGACGCAGTCTGCCGGCGGATTGACCCTGAAGGTGAACGGACGCTGGCTATCGAGGCCGATGTGCGCGATCCCAAGGCGATGGAGGCTGCGGTGCAACGCATCGTCGAACGCTTCGGTTCGCTCGATCTGGCCGTGAACAACGCAGGGATCACCGGTCCGGCCGGGGTGCCGGTTCAGGACATAGAAGCGGAAACGTGGCTGGAAGTGATCGCAACCGATCTGACGGGCGTCTTCTACTCAATGAAGTATGAAATACCCGCGATGCTCGCAAACGGGTCCGGCGCGATCGTCAACATGTCGTCCGCCAATGGCTTGGTGGGCTTGCCGGGAATGGCTGCGTACACAGCGGCCAAACACGGAATCATAGGGCTCACCCGCTCTGCGGCGCTCGAATTGGCCGAATCGAAGATACGCGTATGCGTCGTCGCGCCGGGCTACGTCGCAACCCCGCGGATACTGGATTCCGGCAAAGAAGTCACGGACTGGATGGCGGGGGTGCACCCCATGAAGCGCCTCGCCTCAATGGAAGAGGTAGCTGATTTGGTAGCGTTCTTGTTAAGCGATAGCGCGTCCTTCATAACCGGGAGCGTTCATTCAATCGACGGCGGGTACACCGCGCAATAATGTGATCCACATATACCTCGTTCGACTCTACGAGTACAAAAGGAGGAAATACAATGAACGAATCAATCAAGATCGAGTGCATAGCGGGTTTCGCCGTCATTACGAAAGACCCGGCGGCGAGCGCCTCTCTCTATCGGGATGCGCTCGGCCTGCCGCTGGAGAATCATGACGACTATTTTTTCATGGATGGATTCCCGGGGGCCAAGCATTTCGGGGTATGGCCTCTCGCGATGGCGGCGCAGTCGTGTTTCGGGCGGGACGAGTGGCCGGAGGATATACCCGAACCGACGGCGACGATGGAGTTCGAACTGGCCGATGTCGCCGCCGTCGAGGCTGCGGTGCGGGAGATGAAGGAGCAGGGCCGGATGTTCGTTCACGAGGCGAGGACGGAACCGTGGGGGCAGACGGTCGCGCGGTTCATCAGCCCCGAAGGGGTGTTGATCGGCTTGAGCTACGCCCCGTGGCTTCACGAGTAGGCCCCGCGGAGCGTAACGCAACGGTTCCCAAATGCCGCGCTGCTGATTCCAGTCGTTGTTCCGGCGTCGGTCGCCTCGATTCGTGCGGGCAGGGGTATTTCCTTCTTTCGCTCCTCGGTAAAAGGTATGGTGCTGTTCCGTCAAAAAGTTTTTTCAGGAAGAGCGCGCGCAATGGGAAAGTGGAGGTGTTCATGATCATCGGTAATCCTGCTCCGCGCGACGATACTCGTCTCGCTGTTTTCGTTATTCTGGTTACGGTGTTTGCATTGTCGCTCGGCGACTCCGTCATCAAGAAAATAAGTGCGGAGTTTACACTTTGGCAAATCTTTACCGTTCGCTCTTTCTTCGTTGTTCCTGTTCTGTTCGCTCTTGTCAAGCTTCGTCGGGAAAAAACGCCCTTTTGGCCGCAACGATTCGGCTGGACGCTCCTGCGCAGCGCGATGCTCACTTTCATGTGGGTTGTGTACTACATAGCGCTCCCCCATGTAGATTTGGCCATCGCCGCAGCCGCTTACTACACCCTCCCCTTGTTTATTACGCTGTTCGCCGCGTATTTTCTCGGCGATACGATCGGTCGCACAGGGTGGGCGGCCGTCGTCGTGGGGTTCGTCGGAGTGCTGCTTATCCTACAGCCCGAGGCGGAGCAGTTCAGCTGGTTTTCAGCGCTGCCTCTGTTGTCCGCTGTCCTGTACGCGCTTGCCATGATTCTCACTCGTTCCCGTTGCAGAAATGAAAACGTATTCGTCCTCTCGGCGTGGTTGAATATTTCAATGTTGTCTGTTGGCGTCGTCGCGTCTCTAGCCCTTGTCCTGATCGGATCCGAGCGTAGGGGTTTTCTCCTGGGGCCATGGAGTACGATGGGTTCAAACGAATGGGGTGTGATCGGCTTGCTGTCGATAGCGATCATCATCGGCAGCGTCGGGGCCGCGATCGCTTACCAGAGAGGGCGTTCGTCCACCGTCGCCGCTTTCGATTACGCTTACGTTGCGTTTGCCGCGATCTGGGGATTTCTCCTTTTTCAGGAGGCGCCAAACCTGAAAGCGACAATAGGCGTCGTCTTGGTTGTGTGCGCCGGCATCTTGGCCGTTCGAGGAAAGGAAGCGTCCGGCGCCTCCGAGCAAGGCTCGGCTGTCGACGTTTGAAATCGGCTCCGCAGCCCGCTCATTACCGTCGGTCTTGGCCGGGAAGGCGCTGATTGCCGCATTGTTCGTCGTCGGATTCAACGCCGCGCGCATCAGGCTTCGCTGTTGTCCGCGATATGTCGATGGTCGTTCCAGCGTCGCTCCGCATAGGTCGCGCCTTCGACGATGAAGCAGTCTCGCGGCACATCCAGCGGATCGAATGAAATGTTCAATACTCCGCGCTGAAAAGCGTGGAGCTGTGCGTCGACCGGTATCCAGCGCTTCTCGGATTCGTTCCAGTATTCGGTGACCCAGTGATCCTCGAAGTGTCCGGGCAGGAAGTACGTCCCGAATCCGCAGCGCGCACGGGTCGAGACTCCTTGACTGCACAGCATGGACACCAGCAGAAGCGTGTGGTCGCGGCAGTTCCCGACCGTCTTCAGCTCCAGCGGCCGAGGAACGTTCAGCGGACGCGGATCGAGTTCCAGAGTACGGGCCAGACGTTTTTCCATGGTACGGAGCTACACCCCTCTCGGTGGTGAGCGTCAATCCGTACCGCTCGGCCCAGAAGGGGTGAAGGGTGACGCCCTGGACGACCGCGCACAGTTCGCCGATATCCGCAGGGAGAGAATCGAAAAGGTCCGCGTGCGCACCGGGCCTGCTGATAGCCCCTTGAGTTGCGAAAAACGACAAATCGCTCATAGGTTTCCTCCTTCGGAGAGCGGAATATCCTATATTGAACGCTGTAGTGTACGGCAAAAACAGGTCTATATAATCGCATGTGCGAGCGGAAGATGACTATTATTCCCCAGTTTGTATTGTACCATTTGAAGCAGGCCTGGCGTTCTGGGGGAGAAATGTCTCGCCGCGTTTCGACAGCGTAGGCCATGGTGTCCGAAGAGACGAGATTTGTGGTAATATTTTGGAGAAGAGAGCGTTGCGGTAATAAGAGTGTAAATTAAGAAATCAAGATGTGGTTATGAGAAAGCAGTAAATATAAACTCAGTTATCCATCTAACGTTAATGTAAAATATGATTGACGATATGCAAGCTAAAAGTAGCAAAGGTATATAGTATAAGAAAAATATAATTAAAAAAATTATCTTTATTTTATTTGAGAGGGGCTGTCTAGAGATGACGGATAAATTAAAAGACGTACTCCGGCAATGGATAGGAGTTTCTACTTGGTATACCAAACATCCTTGCGATGAAAAACGGTTCCATCAAGTGTTACAGGATGCTTTTTCAATGTTTGGGGCTTCTATTGAGAGTAAGCAGTTTAAGGAGGCAATGATTGAATTAGCGAATGAGCTTTGGTCTGATTTAGACAATGGCTGTAAAATGGAATGTGTAATGGATTATGCATTGCGCGCAGAGCATGTATTCAGTTTTTTGAAAGATGTACAAGAAGCGTGATGATTCGTTTTTATTTTAACGGTTTATTGTGAAATGTTTATATTTAATAGGCTGGAATATGCAGGGAGTAGATGGAAAATGCAAAACTCGGGGCATTTCATCCAGCCATGCTTGTCGAGGTCTCCTGGGGGGTAAATATGAGCAAGGAATCCCAGATCGATGTACCGGACTCTATACAACCTTTTTTAAACGAAATTGCGTCGCGCATATGGAGTGACCGCGCTGCCGTCATGGTTGGCGCGGGTTTCAGCAAGAACGCGGACCCTGGATTCCCTGATTGGAATCAATTAGGCGACCTCTTTTATCAGCTAACGCATGGGGAAAAGCCTGAGCCAGCCAAGCAGAAATACCTGAATGTCCTGAGGCTGGCCGAAGAGGTACAGGCAACCGTAGGTCGGCCTGCGTTGGAGAATTTGCTGCGATCCAATATCCCTGATCTTACTATAGATCCTTCCGAGCTTCATGTGCAGCTTCTTGAGTTGCCGTGGGCGGATGTGTTCACGACCAACTATGATACGCTGCTTGAACGAGCCAGCGCAAAAGTATTAACCCGGAGATATGAACCGGTTGTCAATGCGGAGGATATCCCTTATGCTTGCAGGCCCAGAATCGTAAAACTTCACGGCAGTTTTCCGTCTACGCGCCCCTTTGTCATCACCGAGGAGGATTATAGGCGGTATCCGCATGACAACGCTCCTTTTGTTAATACTGTTCAACAGTCTCTTTTGGAGAATACCTTGTGTTTGATCGGATTTTCCGGAGATGATCCGAATTTTCTTCAATGGATTGGATGGATTCGCGACAATCTTGGCGAAGGTAAAACGCAAAAAATCTATCTTATCGGAGCGTTCGATCTCTCCGTCTCCAAGCTGCAACTGCTGGCACAACGAGGAATTGTCCTCGTTGACATGTCCTGTTGCGCTGGAATCGAAAAGCAAGATCATAAACGCGCTTTAAGGAAATTCTTTGAGTTCATGCGGTCGAAAAAACCGGAGGAGCTGGATTGGCCCTACACTCCTCAAACACTGTTTCCCGCTCAAGGTGCGGATCGTATCGAAGAGATTAAGAAAATTTCAGAAGAATGGCGAAAACAGCGCCAAACTTATCCAGGATGGTTGATTCTACCGTATGGTAATCGCGATACTCTATGGACATATACACAGGTTTGGCTCAATTATCTCCCGGATACGGATCAATCGCCCCCGGGGTTGGATATCCGATACGCTTTCGAGCTGATTTGGAGGCTTGAACGATGCTTGCTACCCGTTCTTTCCGATGTTTCTGATTTTTGCGAAAGAGTCCTCGAAAAATACTGGCCCTTTCACACAGGTGATCCTTCCAAGAACTGTATGTTTCGATTTTCGGACGAGAAGCTCCATGGCTTGCCGTGGAATGACATACGGCAAGCGTGGGTTGCTCTCGCGCTTGCCGTGCTACGGTTCTATCGTGAGGAGGGGTATCTCGATAAATGGCGGGAAGCAGAAATCCAAATCGAGACTGTTTCTGAACATCTTTCGGCGGAACAAAAAGAGTTTTTCAATTACGAACCTGGATTCCCGATTATTCATAACGAGGGAGCCTGAAAAATCTCCATAAACCCAGCAATAATCGTTCTTTGACAATATATCGCTTGACGGATACCTCGTTATGATATAAGATATACATAACGAGGTGATGAAGCCATGGCA
>JAHDKT010000049.1 GCA_018436725.1 Synergistaceae bacterium
AGCTATCCGGTGACGGAACCGGGCCGAATTCCCTCGGAGATGGCATCTCTCTTCGAATGGGCGAACAGCGAACGCGGCGGATATCATCCGGTCGAGTTCGCCGCGCAGCTCCACAAGCGTTTCGTCTTCATCCATCCGTTCGTCGACGGGAACGGCCGCATCTCCCGGCTGCTGATGAACGCCGCGCTGATACAGGACGGCTACCTACCGGCCCTTATACCTCCGATTCTGCGCAGGGAGTATATCGACCTGCTGGAGCGTGCGCGAACCGACGACCGCCCGTTCGCGGAGTTCATCGCCGCGCGTGTTCTGGAGAGCGAGAAGGAGATGCTGCGCCTGCTGCACATACCGGAACCGGAGGGGCGCTACGACCTGGACGGGCTTGTCGCGGGAATAACGAAGGGAAACGGTCACGGCGAGTTGGACTGAAGCGAGGATGCAGGAAAGATAACGAGTCTCGGAATTTCATATCCTATATGATATAATGCGTTTCAAGGATCGAAAGGAGCTATGCTATGAAATGGCAGGTGCTCTTCTACGAAAAAACGAACGGTGTGAATCCGGTCAAGGAGTTTTTGAAAACCTTGTCGTCGGGACACCAAGCCAAAGCCCTTCGGGAAATCGACCTTCTCGAACAGTTCGGGACGGCGCTTCAGCGGCCTCATGTTGCGGCGATTCGCCAAGATCGATATGCGGGGCTTTGGGAGTTGCGCATCCAGTTTTCCGGTGAGGCTTCAAGGATTTTCTATTTTCTCGCTCAAGGAAATCGTTTCGTGCTTTTGCACGGCTTCATGAAGAAAACGGACGCCCTTCCGGCGAAAGAGCTGGAAACGGCAAGAAAGCGCATGAATGAGTACCTGAGGAGGTGTGGTGAATGAAAAATTCCGCATCTTGGGAAGAAGTGAAGAAAGAGCTGCTGCAAAATCCGGAGACTGCGTCGGCCTACGACGATCTGAAGGAAGAGTATTCTCTTATCGCTTCCATCATCGCCGCCCGTCTAGAAAAAGGCCTTACTCAGGCCGAGCTGGCGGAGAGAATCGGAACCACCCAGGGCAATATAAGCCGGCTTGAATCGGGCCGGCACAATCCTTCCGTGCTCTTTCTCCGAAAAGTCGCGCGAGCGCTGGAAAAAGAACTGGAGGTCACCTTCAGATAAAAAGTTACTCCGTCGAAAGCCGCGCCGGGAGAATGCTCCCTGCGCGGCTTTCGAAGCAATTAAAAGACTCCGTGCATGCTCAGTCCGAGGATGATGATCGTGGCGGGAGCGACGTACTTCACGATGATGGTGAAAATCGCTTGCGTCGTCGAAGAGCGTATCCCCGCCTCGTCGAAGAACTTCCGCATTCCCCACGACCAGCCTACGAAGAGCGTCAGAAGCAGTCCGCCCGCGATCAGCGCGTTGTTCAGAACGGCGTCCGCGGTCTCGAAGAAGTCCATCGAATACGCGGAGACGCAGCCGATGGCGAACATCGTGCCGCCGACCACGTAGACCGCTTTTTTCCTCGAGAAGCCGAACTCCTCCATGTAGGAGGCGACCACGGCCTCCGCGCCGCCGAGCCAGGAGGAGAGGGCGGCGAGGTAGAAGAGCACGTAGAAAAGGACGCCGAAGAGGATGCCCATCGGCATCTTGTTGAAGACGTTGGGCATGGTGACGAAGGTGAGTCCCGGGCCTCCGGCTGGCTCCAGGCCGAACGAGAAGACGGCGGGGAAGATCACCAGCCCGGAGAGAAATCCGGCCAGCGTCAGCGCGCTTCCGATGTGGATGCCCTGCTTGAGCAGGCTTTTCTGCTCCTGTTTCAGATAGCTTCCGAAGACGATTCCGGCGGCCATGCCGACCCCGATGGCGAAGAACGCCTGTCCGATGCAGTCGTAGACGGCCCGGGCGGTGAACTTGGAGAAGTCGGGCTTGAGGTAGTAGACGAGCCCCTCGGTCGCTCCCGGCAGGGTGAGGGAGCGGACGATCAGCACGGTCAGAATGAGGAAGAGCGCGGGCATGCAGAGGGAGTTGGCGAATTCAAGCCCCTTGTTGAGCCCTCTGCCGATGATCAGCACCACGAGGACGACCGTGGCGGCGCTCCAGGCGATCACTTCGGGCGTGTTGGCGATGAAGGCGCCGAAGTATTCGCCTATCTGCGCGGGGGAGAGGGCCTGGAAGGTCCCGAGGCCCGTTTTGAAAATGTACGCCATGACCCAGCCCGCGACCGGCATCGTATAGCCCAGAAGGAGCTGCATCGCGAAGATGTTCAGATAGCCGTTGAGCGTCCACGCCTTCCCTTTGCCCAGCTGCCGGTACGCGCCCGCCGGGTTTTTCTGCGAAGCGCTCCCCAGCGCCATTTCGAGGACGAAGAGCGGTATCGCGATGCCGAAGATGATGAGCACGTAGAAGAGCAGAAAGATGCCTCCCCCGTATCTTCCCACGAGATACGGAAAGCGCCACAGGCTGCCTATGCCGATCGCGAACCCGATCGCCGAGAGAAAGAAACCGATTTTCGATGAAAAACGTTCCCGTTCCATACACTTCATCGCTCCTTCCGGTTGTCGAACCGTTTACTCTCCGTACACTTCCCGCTCGACGCTTCCGTACGCTCGCTCCGTGGGCGTGACCCCCTCCTTGGCCGCCTCGTTCAGGTTCTCCCACGTCTTCTCGGTGCACAGCGCCCCGACCTTTTCCATCAGCCGCTCCATGCTCGCCTCGTTCTGGTGGACGTACTCCTCGTAGCCGGCCATCACGCCCGCGATATTGTGGTACCATTCCACCTGATACAGAATCCCCCGTTCGGCGAGCATCTTCGCCAGCCTGTACTCCTCCTCCTGACTCGAAGCCTTGAGGACGTTGTTCGCCGGTCCCATGACGATCTTGAACTTGAGATCGGAGATGACGCGCTCGTCGAGGACGCCGCCGACGGCGCACGGAGCGAAGATGTCCGCCTCGACGCCCAGAATCGACGACGGATCGACCGCTTCGATCGAGGCTTCGGGGTGCTTCTCTTTCAGAAGTCGCACCGCTGTCGGATCAAGATCGCAGACGACCAGCTTCGCGCCGTCGCGGATGAAGTCTTCCGCCAGAGGGAAGCCCACCGCGCCGAGCCCCTGTACGGCGATGCGCTTCCCTTCGAGCGAATCCGATCCCCGGAGGAAACGGGCGCCCTGCTTCACCGCCATGTGCGCGCCGTGGGCGGTGGGAGTGCCGGTGGGTCCGAGCGGTCCTTTCGGACCCCCGGTGATATGAAGAGAAAAATGCGCTTTCATCACGTCCGCGAGAGCCGGGGGGAAGCGCATGTCCGGCCCGGTGGTGTTTCGCGTCCGGTCGTTGGCGTAGGAGAGGAAGCCCACCTGGTCCAGGTTTTCGAGATCCACCGGCTCCATCTGCACCGTGATCTTGCACCCGCCCATCGGAAGACCCGCCGCGACGTTCTTGAACGTCATCCCCCGGCCGAGATTCATCCCGTCGACGAAGACGCCGATCTCGTCTTCGTCGGTCTCATGTCTTCTGATGCCTCCCATGAGGAGGGAGGAACGCCGGTTGTTGAGGCCGCGCTTGTCGCTGTGGATGTGGTTCGTGAAGCGGATGCCGAGTTTTTCGTTGAAGTAGGAGTCGAGAAGAATGTGCCTTCCCTTGCGCATGAGTTCCTTGATCTTGTCCAGATGAGCGCTCAGGCCGTGCTTGGCGAAGAGCGCCTCCGTTTGGGCGCTGTTGAAAAAAAGGCCGTCGGACGCCCGGAGCGAAAAAACGGTGAAGCGCCGGTTGTACTCGCGGAAGGGCGTCTCCGGATCCCATTCGCGCGCCGCATACAGAACGAACCTCCCGCTTCTCCAGTCGTAGTGGATCTCCATGTGATTCAGGCCTTCCAGTCGCAACACTTCGAAAATGCTCTGCCGCATGCCGAACTCAACCTCCTCCTATGAGATACCGAACCGCCGCCCCCGGAAAGCTTCTCCGGAGGCGGCGTGCTTTCTTGCGATCTGCAGCGGCGCCTACTTCAGCGTGACGTCCTTGCCCTTGCGGATGACGAAAAGGGGCGCGTCGTGCTCCCAGATGGCGTGGTAGACGTCCTCCGCGTCGAGCACGACGAGGTCGGCGGCGCCGCCTGGCTCCAGGACGTGCCCCTTGATCCCCATGGCCTTCGCCGCGTTCGTGGTGATCAGGTCGTAGAGGATCTCCATGTCGCCGAACGTGGTCATCCAGAGCAGGTGGACGGCGAGGAAGGCCACTTCGAGCATGTTGTTCCGGCCGAAGGGGTAGTAGGCGTCCGCGATGTCGTCCTGCCCCAGCGCGACGGCGACGCCCGCGTCGTACAGGTCGCGCACGCGCGCGTGGAGCGGGCCGGTGTGCGGGTCGCTGACGAGGCCTATCTTCGCTTTCTGCAGCAGGGCGAGCACCTTGCGGAAGTAGGGCTCCTGGTACATGGCCATGGCGCGGCAGTGCTGCGCGGTCACCCGTCCCTGCCACCCCTCCTTGATCGTCTTCACGGCGAGCATTTCGAGCGAGCGGAGTCCGGAGTCGCCCGCGTCGTCGATCAGCATGGAGACGTCCTTGCCGAACTCCTTGGCGAGGGCGAACATCGAGTCGATGTGCGCCTGCATGTCGGCGTCGGTGTACTCGATCCACGGAATGCCGCCCACGACGTCGGCCCCCAGCTCGAGCGCCGAGCGGATGTACCCGTCCGCGCCCGGGTCGCGGACCACGCCGTCCTGCGGGAAGGCGACCACCTGGAGGTCCACGATGTCCTTGAACTCCTCGCGGGCCTTCAGCAGCGCCTTTATCCCCTCCAGCTTCGCCTTGGTGTCCGTGTCGGCGAAGGCGCGGATGTGGGTATTGCCGTACTTTTGCGCAAGGCGGCACGCTTTGCGTACGTTCTCGATGATCCACTTCTCGTCGTAGTGGTCCTTCACGCGCGAGGCCTGCTCGATGGCCGTCATGGCCCCGCCCATGCTTCCCCCGTGGTAGGAAGAGAGGGCATCCTGCCCCACCATCTCCAGCGTGTACACCTTGCACAGGTGGAGATGCCCGTTCACGAAGGACTCCGTGACCAGCTTCCCGCCCGCGTCGATGACATGCGCCGCGCCCGCCTCCGGGAGGTTCTCGCCGACGGCGGCGATCTTCTCCCCCTCGATGCCGATGGAGAGGGTCTTTCCCTGCGAAAAACGGGTCCGTGCGTTCTTGATCAGAAGACTGAATGCCATGAGTTCATTCTCCTTTCATTTTTCTTTGCCCGAAAGCGCCCTGTCCGGCGCGAGGGCCACAGCCCCGCTCACCGGGCCGCGCGGAGCTTCTCCTGCGCGAGGCGCGCCGCCTGCACTATGGTTTCGTAGCCGGTGCAGCGGCAGAGGTGCTTGTCGAGCGCATTCATGATCGTTTCGTCGTCGGCGTCCGGGTTTTGAGTGAAGAGTGCGTAGAGGCGCATGACGATCCCCGGCGTGCAAAAGCCGCACTGGATGGCCCCGGCCTCGACGAAGGCCTGCTGGATCGGGTGGAGGACGCCGCCCTCGGCGAGGGACTCGATGGTGAGGACGTTCGTCCCCTCCGCCTTTTCCGCAGGGACGGTGCAGCTTGTCACGGCCTTTCCGTCAATCACCACGGTGCACGAGCCGCACTGCCCCGTGCCGCACCCCACCTTGGTTCCCGTCAGCCCGAGCGAGTCGCGCAGCACGGAGGCGAGCATGACGCGACCCTCTTCAAGATGGACCGTCCGGGGCGTTCCGTTGACTGTGAAGTTGAGGACGCGCATTCTACTTGTCCTCCTTTCGGGTTTTCAGGGCTTCCAGTATTCTCTCCGGCGTGACCGGAAGCGCGGTGAACTCGACGCCGGTCGCGTCGCGCAGCGCGTTGAGGATGGTCGGCGCCACCGCGACGATGGGGTGTTCCGCCATGGGCTTCGCGCTCCACGGCCCCTCTTCGTTGGGCGTCTCCAGCAGCACCACGGTCTGCTTCTCCGGCGCGTCGTGGAGGCGCGGAATTTTGTACGCCGGGAAGGTGACGTTTTTCGCCACGCCCTCTTCGGTAAAGAGGATCTTTTCCATCAACGCCGCGCCCATCCCCTGAACGACGCCGCCCGTGATCTGTCCGCGCGCCGCGGCGGGGTTGACGGCCCTGCCGACGTCGAACGCGGAGGCGAAGTGGAGTATCTTGACCTCGCCGGTCCGCCTGTCGACGCGGAGCGCGCACCCTTGAGCGCCGAAGGTCCAGCTTCCGGCGGCGTTCCCCATGCCGGTCTCCGGGTCGGGCTCCGTGATCTCCGGGACGCGGTACCATCCGGTCGCCGCAAGCGGCTCGCCGACAGTGAGGCCGTTCGCGGCCATGAAACCGCGCGCGAGCGCGCCGAGGGAGAGCGTCGCCCCGGTGTTCGGGTGAACGCAGACGCCCTCTTTGTAGACAATCATTCCGGAGGCGCAGTTCCAGACCTTCGCCGCCGTTTCCTTCGCCTTGGCGACGAGCGCGCGGCACGCGTCCTGGATGGCGCGCCCTCCCCGGTAGGTCTGCATGGAGGCCACCGTCTGCCACTCCCAGGGAGAGAACTGCGTATCCACGTCGGAGTAGACGCGCACCTTCTCGAACGGCAGTTCGAGCGCCTCGACCGCCATCTGCGCGAAGACCGTATGGACGCCCTGCCCCATCTCGATCCCCGCGAGGTTGACGAACGCGCTTCCATCGGCGTTGACCTGCACGTGGCAGCAGGATGCCGCGTTCGCCGCCATCTTGGGCGACTTCATCATCGAGGCGATTCCCTTGCCGTAGATGTACCGCTCGTCGTTGGACGGGAGCGGCTCCTCCGCGAGAGCCTTTTCGACGGCGTCGAGGCAGCCGAAGAGGTCGCCGTTGCTCTTCTTGATCGTCTGTCCGAGGGCGTTCTTCCGCCCCTCGCGGAGGAAGTTCTTCCGCATGATCTCCGCCGGCGTCATGTCGAGCTTCCGCGCAAGCATGTCGATCAGTCGGCCGGCCATGAACTGCCCCTCGGGGTGTCCGTACCCTCTGTACGCGCCGACGCTCGGCGAATTGGTGTAGACGCCGTAGACGTCGACGATCGCATTGGGAAATTCGTAGGGGCCGGTGCAGTTGTGCCCGGCGACGGTGTCCACGGGCCACCCCGTGTCGCCGTACGCGCCGTCCGCGAAGTACATCTCGGCCTTCAGCGCGGTGAACGTGCCGTCGAGCTTCGCGCCGATGCGCATGCGTCCTTTCATGCCTCGTCCGATCAGCGCGCCGGAGATGACCTCGCCGCGCGTGAGCGCCAGCTTGACGGCGTATCCGGGGACGAAGCTCGCCGCATAGGCGACCATCGGTTCGATGCTCACGTCGGACTTGCCGCCGAAGCCGCCGCCGAGGTAGGGGATGTGCACCCGCACCTTCGACGCGGGGATGCCGAACATGTCGGCGAGGACGTCCCGGAGGACGAACGGGGCCTGATTGGAGGCCCATATCTCGATATCTCCGTCCGTGCCGAAGCGGCAGATCGCGCCGTGGGGCTCGAGCGGCGCCTGGCTGGAGAGGGGGAACTCGAACTCGTCCTCGACCGTGACGTCGGCTTCGGCGAATCCCTCCTGTTCATTGCCTTTGCGGAGTTTGTAGTGGTGGAAAACGTTGCTTCCGGGGATCGGATGGACGGAGTACTCCACTCTCCGGTACTCTCCGTTCTTCTCGTGGATGAGCGGCGCGCCGGGAGCCGCGGCCTCGACCGGGTCGAGGACGAACGGGAGCTTCTCGTAGTCGACGGCGATCTCCTTCAGCGCAGCGGCCGCCTGGTTCTCCGTCTCCGCGAGGACGACCGCGACGGGCTCGCCCGCGTGGCGGACCTTGTCGACGGCCAGGGGCGGCTGGTCCCAAAGGCAGGTGCCGAAGAGCATTCCGCACCCCTGCCCTGTGACGACTTTCTTGACGCCGGGCATCGCCGAAGCCTTCGATGTGTCGATCGAGCGAATCCTGGCGTGAGGGACGCCGGCCCTCAGTACCTTCGCGTGGAGCATCCGCGGCAGAACGATGTCGGCCACGAAGAGGGCCTCCCCCGTCGCCTTCCGGACGGCGTCCACTCTTGGAACGTTCTTTCCCACATGCTGTACCGTCATGCTTTCCCCTCTCTTTCACAAAGAGATGCGATGAAGAACTCTCTCCGCCGGGACCGCTCCCCAAGATCGCGCAGGGCGTCGCCCCCCGGAACTCGCTTCGCCGTATGCATGCGTGAAGAAGAGACAGCCCTCCTCTCCGCGGAGTTTCCGCTACCCCTTCTCTTCCCTCCGGTACGGCTTCAGCAGCCCCGCCGGAGCAGCCGCGCGCCTCGAGACGCCGACGAGCGCGACGACCGTCATCAGGTAGGGGATGATCAGGAAGAGGTGGAACGGGATATTGAATCCCAGACCCTGGAGGCGGAGCTGGAGCGCGTCGAGGAAGCCGAAGATCATCGCGCCCGCCATCCCCTTCGCCGGGTCCCAGTTGCCGAAGATCACCATGGCGACGGCGATCCACCCCCTGCCGCCCACCACGTCGATCAGGAACATGTTCTGGTGGGCCAGGGTCAGGAACGCGCCGCCGACGCCCATGAGCGCGCCGCCCGCCGCGAGGCAGAGCGTCCGCGTCAGGTTGACGTCGATGCCCAC
>JAHDKT010000057.1 GCA_018436725.1 Synergistaceae bacterium
CAGCTCCAGACGCCCCATGAGGTGGTTCACCGCGTCGGTTCGAACTCCCCTGAAGCGGCCTTCGAGAATTTCGATGCGCAGCCCCTGGTCGCCGGTGCGCACGATGCCGAACTGGCGCATGTTCGCGTCGTCCGTCGAGAGGACGCGGACCTTGACGCGCTCGGCCGAGTCCGGCGTCTCCCTCCAGGACGGGACGAAGAAGAGAGCAAGAGTGAGCAGCAGAAAAACGAACGTCAAAATGTGATCCCGCCGTGTCGATTCCATGGATTTACCTCCCCCATTGAAAAAGGCCGGAGAGAGTCGCCTCTCCCCGGCCCGCGGTATTCGAACTTCCGTTGTGCTTACCGTACGCCGAGGATGGACATGGTCTTCCAGGCGACGTCCGTGTTGTCGTAGTACCCCGCGTAGAGTTCCGAGCCCAGACCGGTGGCGAACAGCGCCACGGGCGCTCCCGTGTGGGCGTAGGAGGTCCAGCCGATGCCGGCTTTCCGGTTGAGGATGTGCGTGATCTTCACCGAGAGCGGGTCGTACCCGCCGTAGAGCAGGAAGGTCGCCTCGTCCTTCGGGCGCTCCTTCTTCTCCAGCATGCTGTTCTCGAAGGCCGCGCGCAGCTCCTCGACCTCCAGATCGGAGAGCGTCATCGAAAGGGCGATCCTGGCCGCGTCGTCGCCGGCCTTCGCCTTCTCTTCGAGAGCCTTGCGTTCGTCGGCGGTCGCCGTGCGAAGCCCGAAGGAGTCGGCGATCATGGGCATCATCTTCTCGAACGTCTTCTCTTCGCCCTTGCGGAACTCAGCGATCTTCTTGTCGAACGACTCGTACGACTCCTTCTGGTGCGCGATCTTCTCGAAGAAGGTCTCGTACTGCGTCCCGGCGAAGCCGATGCTCATGCCGCCCGTCTCATGGTCGCCCACGACGACAATCAGCGTCTCGTCGGGGTGCTTCTCGGCGAAGGCGATGGCCTCCTTCACGGCGTCGTTGAAGGCGAAAATATCGCAGATCACCGTGGCCGCGTCGTTCGCGTGACAGGCCCAGTCGATCTTGCCACCCTCGACCATCATGAAGAAGCCGTTCGGGTTGTCGAGCAGCTCGATGCCCTTACGCGTGAACTCGGCGAGGGAGAGTTCCTTCTCCGTCCTGTCCATGTCGTAGGGCATGGCGTTGCTGCCGTCGAGGACGGGGTTCACCGCGATGAGCTTCTGGCCGGGTTTCGCCGCCAGGATCTCTTCGCGGGTGCGGAGCACCTGGTACCCCTTCTCCTTCGCGACTTCGTACAGGTCCTTGCGGTCCTTGTCCTTGCCGGTGTGCTGGTGGATGCCGCCGCCCGCGAAGTAGTCGAAATCGCTGCCGACGAGCTGTTCGCCGATTTCGTAGTAGTCGTTGCGGGAGGGCTGCGAGGCGTAGAAGGAGGCCGGAGTGGCGTGGTTCAGAGACACGGAGGTGAGCACGCCGACCTTCATCCCCTTGTCGCGGGCCATCTGCGCGACCGTCGTCAGCTTCTTCGTCTTCGACGGGTCCATGCCGATGACGCCGTTGTCCGTCTTGTAGCCGGAGGCCAGCGTGGTCGCCGCCGGGGCCGAGTCGGTGATGAAGGAGTTGGACGAGTAGGTGGTCACCATGCCCTGCACCGGAAAGCTGCTGATCTCCATCTTCTTGAGCGCCGGAACCGGACCGGCCGCCTCGATGGAGCTTCTGTACACGTCCGCCGCGATGATCTGCTGCAACCCCATGCCGTCGCCGATGAACATGAACACGTACTTCGCCTTCGCGCCGCCCCAGTCGTTGTTCGTCCCCGCCGCACAGGCTCCCGAGACGAACAGAACAAGAACGAGCGCCGCCAATCCGATCTTTCTCCATACCGATTTTCGCATACCTTGTTTCCCTCCTTAAGGAATTTTCGCACAGTATCGTATAAAAAATTATTTATGTCAATAACCTTTAAACGAAAAACATTAGGAAAAATTAAAGACGCCAAAAAGGCGGGAAGGACTTTGCAACGCCTATTGTAACATCTGTAACAGTGTGTAGTAAACTCATTTAAAAAACTTATATGATAAAAAGCGGGAGACTTCAAAAAGGGGAAAAACCGGTATTGCCCCTCGCCATCGACCCGGCGCCGAAGGACGCCGCGCGAGAATCCCGTCTCCTCGCGGAAGCGACGAACAGAAAACGGGAGAGGCCCCTGCGAAGCATCCCCGCTCCGGCCGAAGCCCCTCCCGCTCGCGTCTTCGAAGAGTTTCCGCCTTAGAAGTACAGCTCGTACTCCTGCGGCGTCGGAGCGTTGTAGACGTACTCGGCCTCCTCGAGTTTCCGCTTCGTCCACAGCTCCAGCAGCTTCTCGGGGAAGGCGGGCTTCAACCACTCGTTGTCCTTCTTCAGGCCGTCGAGCACCGCGTTCAGACTCAGCGGGAAGACCTTCTCCTGCTTCGCCTCCGCGCCGCCGAAGCCGTTCGCCACGGGGTCGGCGTTCCGGAGGATGCCGTCAACTCCGGCGAGCACCATCGCCGAGAGCATGTAGTGGATGTTCGCGGAGGCGTCGCCGGTGCGGTACTCCACGCGCACTTCGTCCTTCTTCAGGTAGCCGGGGATGCGTACCGCCGCGCTCCGCGACCCCTTCGCGAAGGTCGCGCCGATGGGGTCCTCGTAGCCGGGGACGAGCCGCCGGAAGCTGTTCGTGCTGGGGTTCGTGAAGGCGAGCAGACTCCCCGTGAGGCTGTGCTCCAGCAGGCCGGAGGTGTAGGCAAGCCCCGCCTTCGACAGGCCGTGCAGCTCGTCGCCGGGGAAGAGGCTCTTCCCGGCCTTTTCGAGGAACTGGTGGACGTGCATGCCGCTGCCGGGCATCTTGTAGAGCGGCTTCGGCATGAAGGTGACCTTGAAGCCCATCTCCTCGGCGACCGAGTGGATGATC
>JAHDKT010000052.1 GCA_018436725.1 Synergistaceae bacterium
GTTTCAAGAAGGAGAAATGCACGAAACATGTCTATCTGCTGCGAAGTTACCGCACCAAAAACGCCGCTGCTTCGGGAGATCGAGCGCCGGCGCACGTTCGCCATCATCAGCCACCCCGACGCGGGGAAGACCACGCTGACCGAGAAGCTGCTCCTCTTCGGAGGGGCCATCAATATGGCCGGGGCTGTGAAGGCCCGGAAGGCCCAGCGCCACGCCACAAGCGACTGGATGAGCATCGAGCAGGAGCGCGGCATCTCCGTGACCAGCTCGGTGATGAAGTTCGAGTACCGCGATTGCGAGATCAATCTGCTGGATACGCCGGGACACGAGGATTTCTCGGAGGACACCTACCGCGTGCTCACCGCCGTGGATAGCGTGATCATGGTCATCGACAGCGTGAAGGGCGTGGAGGCGCAGACGCGCAAGCTGATGGAAGTCTGCCGGATGCGCAACACGCCGATCATCACCTTCATCAACCAGCTCGACCGCGAGGGGATGGCGCCGCTGGACATCCTGGGCGACATCGAGGAGAAGCTCCAGGTGGAGTGCGCGCCCCTGTCGTGGCCCGTCGGGATGGGGAAGCGCTTCAAGGGGACGTACAACCTCTATAAAAAAGAGCTGAACCTCTTCACGCCGGGGAGCGACCGGGTGGAGGAGGAAGTCCGCGTGATCAGGGACGTGAACGATCCTGCGCTCGACGCGGCGCTGGGGAGCCAGGCCGACGAGCTGCGCGAGGATCTCGCCCTGCTGGAGGGGGCGGCCAACCCGTTCGAGATGGAGCACTACCTGCGGGCGAACCAGACGCCGGTCTTCTTCGGCAGCGCGATCAACAACTTCGGCGTGAAGGAGCTGCTGGACACGTTCGTGGAGATCGCGCCGTCCCCCCTGCCGCGCCCGGCGCTTTCGCGAACCGTGGCCCCGGAGGAGGAGGCGTTCTCGGGCTTCGTCTTCAAGATTCAGGCGAATATGGACCCGTCGCACCGCGACCGGCTGGCCTTCATGCGCGTGTGCTCGGGCAAGTTCGAGCGGGGAATGAAGATGCGGCATCACCGCATCGGCAAGGATGTGACGGTGGCCAATCCGGTGATCTTCATGGCGCAGGAGCGCGCGCTGGCGGAAGAGGCGTGGCCGGGGGACATCATCGGCATCCACAACCACGGCACGATCAAGATCGGCGACACGTTCACGGACAAGGAGCCGCTGAAGTTCACGGGCATTCCCAGCTTCGCGCCGGAGCACTTCCGGCGGGTGCGCCTCCAGTCGCCGCTGAAGGCGAAGCAGCTCCAGAAGGGGCTGTTGCAGCTGACGGAGGAGGGGGCGGTGCAGCTCTTCCGGCCTCTGGGGCGCAACGACTACATCCTGGGCGCGGTGGGCGTGCTCCAGTTCGACGTGACGATGGCGCGGCTGAAGGACGAGTACGGCGTGGAGGCGACCTACGAGCCGGTGAACTACGAGACGGCGCGCTGGGTGACCTGCGCCGACGAGAAGCGGCTTGCGGAGTTCCAGAAGGCGAACCAGAACGACCTCGCCATCGACGGCGAGGGGAACCTGGCCTTCCTGGCGGACGGCGAGTGGCGGCTGCGCCACGTCTCCGAAAAGTGGCCGGGGATCGAGTTCCACACCACGCGCGAGCTGCGGTGAGGAAAATTAAGGAGGGGTCCACGATGGAAAAGACGATTCTTGATCTTGCCGGGGAGCTGCTGGCGAAGTCTGAGGTGGTGACGCTAGCCTCGGTTACGGAGGAGGGTTTTCCCCGCGTCTGCGCGATGGCGAGGGTGCGCTCCGAGGGCGTCAAGACGGTGTGGATGGCCACCGGCACGTATTCGAAGAAGACGGAGCACTTCCGGAAGAACCCGAAGGCGAGCGTGTGCGCGTATTCGGGCGGCGACAGCCTGACGCTGGTGGGGAACGTCGCCGTGCTGACGGACGAGGAGACGAAGAAAGATCTGTGGCAGGAGTGGTTCATCAAGCACTTCCCGAAGGGGCCGGACGATCCGGACTACTGCGTTTTGAAGTTCGACGCCGTCGAGGCCACCGTCTACATCAACGAAGTGTTCGAGACGCACCGCGTGTAGGAGGCGGAAAAATGTTCAGACCCGTGCTGATTCTCGGCGACCCTCTTCTGCGGCGGAAGTCCGCGCCGATAGACGACTTTTCCGATCCCGCGCTGAAGGACGAGATGCGCGACCTCAAGGAGGCGCTTGAGCGGTTTCGCCGCGAGCATGGCTTCGGACGGGGCATCGCCGCGCCGCAGATCGGCATTCCGAAGCGGATGATCGCGCTGAACCTCGGACAGGGGACGTTCGTGATCGCGAACCCCGAGATCGTCGGCCGAAGCGACCAGACGTTCACCATGTGGGACGACTGCATGTCCTTCCCCGATCTGCTGGCGAGGGTGCGGCGGCACGTGTCGATCGACCTTCGCTACCTCGACGAGGACGGCGCCGCGAAGGAGTGGACGGGCATCGGACAGGCGGAGTCGGAGCTGCAGCAGCACGAGATCGACCACCTGGACGGCGTCATGGCGACCGACAGGGCCATCGAGCCGGAAGACATTCTCTACAAGTCCGAGTACCAAAAGCACAAGAAGCTCTACGACGAGCGTGTCGACTACGTCATCGCGCCGACGATCTGAAAACGGAGAAGCGCGCTGCGAGGGTGGAGCGCGATCTCCTCTCTTTGCAGCATGCGGAATAATCGACGCGCCCTGAACAACCGGGTAGTTCCGTCCTGATTGCTCGGGGCGTTCGTGTGTATTATAATGTGTATGAGGTGATGTGTATGCGCACGAATATTGTCATCGACGACGAGCTGATGGAAGAGGCCTTCAATGTTTCCGGCGGCGTTTCGACGAAAAAAGAACTTGTGGAACTCGCCCTGAGAGAGTTTGTGGACACTCGAAAACGAAGGGATCTTCGCGAGCTTCGGGGGCGGGTCGCCTTTGCGGACGAGTACGACTACAAGTCCATGAGGCAGTGAGTATGATCCTGGTGGATACGTCCGTCCTCGTGGGGTATCTCAAGGGGACTGCGGGCGCCGTTTTCGACAGGTTCGACGAGATGATCGCCGGCGGCGTTCCGTACGGAATCAACGGGTACATCTATCAGGAGGTGCTTCAGGGGGCGAGGGATGAAAGAGAGTATGCTCTCCTTGCCGAATATCTGTCCTCTTTGCCTTTCTATTCGCTGCTTCACGGGCGGGCGTCGTTCGAGTCAGCAGCCCGTATCTTCTTTCTGTGCAGGCGTTCCGGCGTCACCGTGCGCAGCACCGTCGACCTGCTGATCGCCCAGACCGCCATCGAAAACGAACTGTATCTCTTTCACAACGACAGAGATTTTTCAAACATGGCGAAGATAGCCCCCGAACTCAAGCTGATAGACTATTTTTAGCGCTTCGATGAAATTCCGTCGAAGCTTTTTGACGTGTCGTTCTTGTGTACCGGAAGCGTCCGGAGGAGGTTTTCATGGAAGAGATTTGTATGGAGACGTGGGACAGAAGAGAGCATTTTCAGTTCTTCCTGAGGAACGATCTCCCTTTTTACAACGTGAACTTCAACGCGGATATCACCGGCCTGAGGGAGCATGCGAAGGGGGCTTCCGTCTCGCTGAGCGCCGCGTTGATCTACCTGGTGACGAAGTCGCTGAACATGGTGCCGAACTTCCTCTACAGGGTGCTCGGCGGCAAGGTGGTGCGGTACGAGCGGCTGCACCCTCAGTTCACCTGTCTTCGGGGCGACGAGGAGCTGTTCCGGCTGATCAGCGTGGAGTTCTGCGACGACCTGGCCGAGTTCGACCGGAGCGTCAAGCGCGCGATCGACGAGAGCGACGCCTATTTCAACGTGGGGATGCTGGCGCACAGGAGCGACTTCGTCTTCATCTCGTCGCTGCCGTGGATACCGTTCACGGGGATCGACCACACGCTGAGCCTGAACAAGGAGGACGCGATTCCCCGCGTCTCGTGGGGGCGGTTCTTCGAGCAGGGTGGGCGGACGCTGCTGCCGTGCAATATCCGGGTGAATCATATCTTCATCGACGGGCTTCATGTGGGGCGTTTCTACGAGACGTTTCAGGAGGAGACGCGCAGGCTGGCGGACTCGTCTCCCCGTTGAGGCCGGTCTTTCGCGCGCGCGTGGATCCTGTTCGTCAGCTCGGTCATCGTACGCATGGCGACGACGAGAAGCAGCAGGATGAAGGGGAGAAGGGCGATGCCGACGCGCTCCGCGACCGCGCCGAAGAGGGGCGGCATGATCGTCGTGCCCGCGTACGCGCTCGCCATTTGCAGCCCCATGATGGATTGGGAGTGTTCCGCGCCGAAATGCTCCGGCGTGGCGTGAAGCAGGCTCGGGAAGATGGGGGCGCAGCCCAGCCCGATGAGCGCGAGACCCGCGGGCGCGGCGTAGTGGAACGGGAGCGGCAGCAGCAGCGCGCCCGACAGCGCGATTCGCTGCCCGTACCGCGCCATGCGTTCGTCGCCGAGCGAATCGGTGATGCAGCCGGAAGCGAAGCGTCCGACCGTGATGCCGAGGTAGAAGAGCGCCGACCACGTCGCCGCCGTCTCCGGCGCGACTCCCTTGTGCAGCGCGACGTAGCTTCCCGCCCAGAGGCCGGTGGTGCTTTCGAGCGCGCAGTAGCAGAAAAACGCCGCGAGCATGGGCTTCGCCCCGGGAAGCCCGGCGGTCTCCCGCAGGCCGAGAGCCTTCTGCGCGGAAGCCGCGGTTCCGCCGGTTCGCGTGTGCGCGCTCCATAGGGGCAGGGAACGGATCAGGCAGATCACGAGGAGTAGCTGAAGAGCGCCTATGATCATGTACCCCGCGTTCCATCGCGCGCCGTGCGCCAGGCACAGCCCCATAACGAAGGGGCCCGTCGTCGCGCCGATTCCCCAGAAGCAGTGCAGCCAGCTCATATGCCTCGATGCGTAGTGCAGCGCGACGAAGTTGTTCAGCGCGGCGTCGATGCTTCCCGCCCCCAGCCCGTAGGGAATCCCCCAGAGGCAGAGTTCGAAAAACGAGGACGAAGAGGAAAAGCCCGCGAGCGCGACCGCCGTCATCGCCGTGCTCGCCGCCGTCGTCGGGCCGGTCCCGAATCGCTTGACCACCCTGCCGCTCATCAGGCTGGAGACGATGGTGCCGACGGAGATGATCATGCCGACGACGCCCGCGGAGCGCAGGGGCGCGCCGAGTTCTTCGTACATCGCGGGCCACGCCGAGCCGAGGAGCGAGTCCGGCAATCCCAGGCCGATGAACGCAAGGTAGATGATCGGAAGCAATAGGTGCAGCATGTCGTACCTCCCGCAAAATGTGTCGTCATGTAAGAATACCGACATGGTCTTCTTGCTTCAATGCGTTTTCGGACGTAGACTATAAGAAAAACGACAGAGGGGGGCGCGTCATGGCGTTGCGGCGGTGCGGCTTGAATCTGGATCGCGCGCGTCGGGAGCTGCAACCGCACGGAACGCTCGGGTTTCCGTGCGCGGGGTATGCCGAGCGCTGCGAGGACGGGCCCGAGGAGTTCATCCCCTGGCACTGGCACGAGGAGCTGGAAATCGTCTTCGCGGCGTCCGGTTCGCTGCGCGTGCGCGTGCCGGGGAGGACGTTCCTCCTCGAAGAGGGGGAGGGGGTCGCGCTCAACGCCGACGTTCTGCACAGCGCCTCGGGGCTGCGGGGCGAGGCGCGCTCGCTGGTCTTCAGCCCTCTTCTGATCAGCGGAGGGCGGGATACGGTGTTCGCCCGCAGGTATATCGAGCCGCTCTTGGCGTGCGCCGCCTTCGACGGATGCCCGCTGGGCGCCCTTGCCGACGGAGACGTCTTCCCCGCGCGGGAGTTCGTCTCCGCGTTCGATGCGCTCGCGCACGATGCGCCGGGGTACGAGTTCCTCGTCAGGGAGAAGCTGTCGCGCATCGTGCTCGCCCTGTACCGGCGCTACGAGCGCGACATCGGGGACGGATGCCCCGCGCCCGATCCGGACGATCTCCGCATACGGAAGATGCTCGACTATATCCACGAGCGATTCGCCGACGACATCCGGCTGTCGCACATCGCCGAAGCCGGAGGCGTCGGGGAGCGGGAGTGCCTGCGCGCCTTCCGGCGAACGCTCCGGGTATCGCCCGTGCAGTATCTGCTGAAGCACAGGGCGGCGCAGGGAGCCTCCATGTTGCTGCGCGATTCTGGGCGCAGCGTCTCGGAGATCGCGGGCGCCTGCGGCTTCGACAGTCCGAGTCGTTTCTCGCAGCTCTTCAAGCGCTTTTTCAAGTGCGCTCCGAGGGAGTACAGAAAGCAAAAAACGGACGTCTAGCAAGGCGCGCGGCCCGCTCCCGACGTCGTCGACCGTCGCTTTCGCACGGCGGCGGTTCTTTCGCCGCGTTCTTTCCGTCGAATACGCATTGACAGAGGCGCGTTTGTTCGTCTAGAATCAAGTTAGGTTATACTAACTTGGAGGTCGCCGCTTCCGCGCCTGGTACATGGAGGCGGAAGCTGGCGAAATGCGGTTGTCGACAGTTCGGAAAGGACGATTTCTATGGATATGACGCACTACGAGCAGATGTTGAAAAGTCCCTCGGTCGAGGGGCGCGACGCGGAGGCGAAGTGGGACGCCAGGGCGGACGGGTTCTACGATTCGCAGAGGGAGAAGGAGTCGGAGCTTACCGACAGGGTGACGGAATTTCTGCTGACGAAGGGGTTTCTTGGCGGCCTCGACGTGCTGGACGTGGGCGGAGGAGCCGGCCGGTACGCCGTTCCCTTCGCGGCGTACGCGAAGAAGGTCGTGATGACGGATATCTCGGGGCGGATGCTGGAGCGCGCGAAAGAAAACGCGGAGCGGGCGGGGCGGAGCAACCTGGAGTACGTCAAGCTGGACTGGGCGGCGGCCGACCCGGCGGCGTCGGGTTGGGGAGGGCGCTTCGACCTGGTCTTCGCGTCCATGTGCCCCGCCGTCGGGAGTCGGGAAGGGATCGACAAGATGTCGTTCGTCTCCGGAGGGCGCTGCGTGATCAATCGGATGATCGAGTCGAAGGACACCGTCGCGGAGATACTCCGCGAGGAGCTGGCGATTCGTCCTTCCTACGACCCGCACAACGACAGGGATTCCGTTCAGGGGATCTTCAACATCCTCTGGCTTCAGGGGTACGAACCGGAGATCGCGTATCTGAAGGAGCGCATGGAGGCGCGACTCTCCGTGGAGGAGGCGGCGTCCCGCTATGCGAGAAAGTTCGGGGAAGCCGCAGCGGAGAAGGGGCTGAGCTTGCGGGATCTTCTTTCCGGGTGCGCCGAAGGCGGCGAGATCGTCGTTAAGAACCGCACGACGCTTGCGATGATTTTCTGGAAAGCCCGTACGGGCGAATGACCACTGCAGGAGGAGAACGATGAAGAAGACGATCGCGGCGGCGCTGTGCGCGCTGTGCATGCTCTGGGGGATCGGGGTGGTGAGTTCGGAGGCGACGACGCTCAGATTGGAGGGCGGAAACGTCGGCGTGCCGAATCCGTTCAGGCACACGATTCGGGGGCCCGGCATAGCGAGGATGCAGATTTTGTACGACTCTCTGCTGGAGAAGGACGAGAACGGGGAGATTCCGTGGCTCGCGGAGAGCTGGGAGTCGAACGAGGACGGCACGGTGTACACCTTCCGGCTACGGGAGAACGCGTTCTGGCACGACGGCGAGCCTCTGACCGCGGAGGATGTGGCGTTCACCTTCGCGTACTACCGGAAGCATCTTCCGGTGTACGGGCGGCTTACGGTGGGCGGGGAGTACATCGTCGCGGACGCGAGGGCGCTGGACGCCCGCACGGTCGAGATGACGCTTCCCCGCTTCGACAACACCTATCTTGCGAGCGTCGGCTCGGCGCGCATCCTTCCGAAGCACATATGGGAGAAGGTGGACGACCCGACGGCCTACGACGGCGAGGGCGTCGCCGTGGGCAGCGGGCCGTACCGGCTCGACCGCTTCGACGCGAAGCAGGGGGCGTACCGGTACGTCGCGTTCGAGCGCTACTGGGGGCCGAAGCCCGCAGCGGAGGCGGTGGAGTGGGTTCCGGTCGGGGACAGGACGCTCGCCTTCGAAAAAGGGGAGATCGATCTGATCAACGCGCCGGTCGATCTTCTGCCGCGATACAAAAACGATCCCGCCTTCACGATCATGACGGCGCACTCGCTGCATAGCTACCGGCTGATGATGAATATGGAGGCCGTTCCCGCGCTGCGCGACGTCGCCGTCAGAAAGGCCGCGGCGTACGCTCTCGACCGTGAAGGGCTGGTCAAGTCGGTCGCGCGCGGTTCGGCCGCGGTGAGCAGCATGGGGTACGTGCCGACGGAGAGCCCCTGGCACAATCCGGAGATCGAGCGGTACGCCCGCGATCCGCTGAGGGCGAAGGAGCTTCTGGGAGGGCGGAGCTTCTCGTTCTCGCTGCTGACGGACAACACTCCCGAGGGGACGAAAGCGGCGGAGCTGATCAAGCTCTCCCTCGCGGCGGTCGGCATCGATGCGGCGGTGAAGAGCGTCGAAGCCAGGACGCGGGACAACGCGATGCGGACGGGCGAGTACGAACTGCTGCTGGTGAACTTCGGCGGCCTGGGCGGAGACCCCGACTTTATCCGCGCGCTCTACGGCGTGGAGGCAGGGCTCGTCAAGGGGTGGTCGAACGCCGAAATGTCGGAGCTGTTGAACGCGCAGGCCGCGGAGCGGGACGGCGACGTCCGCAAGGCGATGGTCTTCCGGATTCAGGAGATTCTCGCCGAGGAGGTTCCCGTCGTGATGCTCTTCGGTATGGTCGACAACTTCGTCTACCGGAGCGGGAAGCACGACGGCTGGATGTGCCGGTACGATCACAACAAGGTCGACCACAACAAGCTCTCTTATCTGATCAGAAAGCCGTGATGAGAAGCCGCTACGCCGTCGTGCTCCTCGTGGTTCTCGCGGCGAATTTCCTTCTGCCGAGGCTGATGCCGGGCGACCCGTTCGAACTGCTCTCCGTGGAGGACGGGTACGCCGGCGCCGCCTTCACGGACGAGCAGATCGCGCGGTACAAGGCGTACTACGGCCTCGACAAGCCGCTGCACGCGCAGTTCTTGCGGTACGTCGAGGGGCTGCTGACGGGCGATCTGGGGTACAGTATCTACTACAAGACGGGCGTGGCGGAGATGATCCGCGCGCGTATTCCGTGGACCGTGTTCATCGTGCTCTGCGCGCTCGTCGCGAGCAGCGTCGTCGGCACGGTGCTGGGGAGCCTGTCCGCCGTGCTTCGCGAGGGGCCGGCGGACAGGCTCATGTATTTCTTCATGATGGTCTTCTCCGAGATTCCTTCGTTTTTGCTGGGGACGCTGCTGTTGATCTTTTTGGCGGCGAGGCTCGGCTGGTTTCCTCTCTCCGGAGGGGCGACCGCGTTCGCCGTCTACTCCTCGCCGCTCGAACAGGCCGCGGATCTGCTGCGCCACGCGGCGCTGCCGGTGCTCACTCTGGCGCTGGCCGGGGTGGGGAACTTCTACCTGCTGGCGAGGAGCAGCATGCTGACGGTGCTGACGAAGGACTATATCCGCACGGCGAGGGCCAAGGGGCTGTCGAAAGGGCGCATTCTCTTCCGCCACGCGCTCAGGAACGCTCTTCCGCCGATCGTCGCCCGTTTTTTTATGAGCATGGGGGGGATGTTCGGCGGCGCGGTGCTGGTGGAGAACGTCTTCGCCTATCCGGGAATGGGGCGTCTGCTGCGGGACGCGGTGCTCGCCCGCGACTACGTGCTGGCGCAGGGCGTTTTTCTGACGATCGCCGTGACGGCGCTGCTGATGAACTGGGCGGCGGACGTCGTCTACCGCAGGCTCGACCCGAGGGTGGCGTAGATGAGTTCGCAGGAGGTTTCTCTCAGGAGGCGGCGCTTCGCCCTTCGTTTCGGCGGATCGACTGCGGAGAAGAAACGAAGCGCTCCGTTCCGCGCTCCTCGGCCGCTCTCCGCCCTCTCCCTCTGCGGGAAAGCCGGTCTGGTCGTCCTTTTGTTCATCCTCGCGACGGGGGTGTGCTCCCTTCTGTTCATGGGCGACGCGCACCGCGTTCCGTCGGGGGAATCGCTGGAGTCGCCGAGCCTGCGGCACATCCTGGGCACGGACGACCTCGGCATCGACATCGCGGCGCAGCTCTGCCGGGGCGCGCTGGTCAGCATTCTGGTCGGACTGGGAGCGGCGGTGCTGGCGGGCGCGGGGGGAAGCGCGCTCGGGATGCTGGCGGGGTACGCGGGAGGATGGCCCGACAGGCTGATCTCCGGGCTCTGCGACGTGCTGACGGCCATTCCGCAGCTCCCTCTGATGATCGTCCTCGGCGCGTTTCTGGGGCCCAGCGTCCGGAACATCGTGTTCGTCGTCGCGCTGCTCTCGTGGGTGGGGCCCGCCCGTATCGCGCGGGCGAAAACGCTCTCCATGCGCCGCGAGAAGTTCATCGTCGCGGCCGCCTGCTACGGGGCCTCGTTCTCCCATATCGCGGCGAAGCATCTTGCGCCCGCGCTGGCGCCCCTCGTCGCGGCGAGCGTGCTGCGGATCATCGGCCACGCGGTCGTGGCGGAGGCGGGGCTAACCTTTCTCGGACTGGGGGATCCCACGTCGAAGAGCTGGGGGATGATCCTGAACCGGTCGATGAGCTTCGGCGGAATCTATTTCACGGACTTCTGGAAGTGGTGGGTGCTTCCGCCGCTGGTCGCGCTGACGATGCTGGTGGTGTCGACGGCGTTCATCGCCAGAGACCTCGAGAAGTTCGTGAACAAAAAGCTGTAGAGAAGGGGAGAGACGCGCGGTGAACGACGCTGTTCTGGAGATTCGGAAGATGACGGTGCGCTATTCGGGGAGCGCTGCGGACGCGGTGCGCGGCGTGGATCTGACGCTCCGTCCCGGCGAGTGCGCGGGGGTGATCGGGGAGTCGGGCAGCGGGAAGTCCTCGCTTGCGCTGGCTTCACTGGGGCTGCTGCGGAAGCGGGCCGACGTGGAGGGGAGCGTGCTCTTCAAGGGCGTCGAGCTGAACGGGCTGTCGGAGAGCGCGATGGAGCGCTACCGATGGAGCAGGATCGCGATCGTCTTTCAGAACGGCCTCGATGTGTTGAATCCGGTCATCGCGGTCGGGGAGCAGATCGCCGAATGCATCCGCAGACACTCGGGAGAGGGGAAAGCGGCGGCGGCGGAGAAGACGAGGCGTCTGCTGGAGATGGTCGGTCTGCGGGCGTCATGGAGCGACGCCTATCCGCACCAGCTCTCGGGCGGCATGCGGCAGAAGGCGCTTGTGGCGATGGCGCTCTCCTGCGATCCGGAGGTTTTGCTCGTGGACGAGCCGACGATGGCCCTCGACGCGGTGTCGAAGCGCGAGATCGTCGAGCTGCTTCTGCGGCTTCGGGCGGAGCGCGGCTTCGCCATGCTCGTGATCTCGCACGAGCTGCCGGTGGTCTCCGCGATGACCTCGCGCGTCATGGTGATGTACTCGGGAAGCGTCCTCGAAGAGGGACCGACGGAGGCGCTGTTGAAAGACCCGCTGCACCCCTACACGAGAGGGCTGATCTCCTCCTCTCCCTCCGTGAACCCCTATCGCGACATGTGGGGCATTCCGGGAGAGGTCGTCGTCGCGGGCGAGAAGCAGTGCCCCTTCTTCAACCGGTGCACGCAGCGCGTCGACGGATGCGCGGGAGAGCTTCCGGCCTTGAAGACGGTCCGCGACGGGCGGCGCGTCGCCTGTATCCGCGACGGAATCGTCACGCTCCTCGGGGGGAGCGGCATCGACAAGACGTACGGCGCGGGCGAGCGGAGCGTGGCGGCGTGCGTCGACTGCTCTCTTGAGGTCAGGGCCGGGGAGGTGTGCGCGCTGATCGGCGAGTCCGGCTCGGGCAAGACCACGCTTGCGGAAATCCTCTCGGGGATCGCGCGCCCGGATTCCGGAGAGGTGCTGTTCGAGGGGCGTCCCGTACGCGGCAACAGCGAGACGTCGAAGACGGGCGGCATCCAGATCGTCTTTCAGGATCCCCTTTCCGCGACCAACGAACACCTGACGATCGAGGAGACCGTGAGGGAGCCTCTGGATATTCTGAGAGAGGGGACGAAGACGGAGCGACTCCGGGTCGCGAGAGAGGCGTTGAAAAACGTGCAGCTTCCCTCCGACGAGGACTTCCTGAAGAGGCGCTGTTTCATGCTCAGCGGCGGACAGCGCCAGCGGGTCGCCGTCGCGCGGGCGCTCGTGATGCGGCCGAAGCTGCTGATTGCCGACGAGATCAGCGCGATGCTCGACCCCTCCACGGCGGCCAATATGCTGCGTCTGCTGAAGGGGCTTCAGAACTCGCAGGGGTTCGCCATGCTCTTCGTCACGCACGACCTCGCGCTGGCGCAGAAGATCGCGGACAGGGTCTACGTGATGCGCCGCGGGAGGATCATCGAACACGGCACGACGGAGGACGTGCTGGGCGCGCCGAAGGAGGAGTACACGAAGCTGCTCATGAGCGGCCCGTGCGCCGTGCGCAGCGCGTAGGAGGAAGTTCCGCGCAACAGAGGGGGGTATGCGCCGCGGAGAACGCGGCGCATACCCCCCTCTGTTGTAGAGCGGTTGTTTTCGGAACTTTCACTTGATGCCCAGGATGCGGGCAAGACGACTCGATATGATCGGAGCGCTCGACGTTCTAACGAACGTCGTTTTTTGTCGCCTCCTACGTGCGCGGTGCGTCTGTCGTTTTTTGTATGAACATACAGTTTTTCTTCGAAAAGCCTATGTATCCGTCCGATGATTGAATTCATATTGGTTGTTACAATGCGGAAGAGATTAAAAAGCTCTCGAACAAAAACTATTGAAAACTACAGCAGCGGAACTTTGACAGCCGAATCCGCTTTTTCGTCCGCCGATCGTACGGATTTTTCTTCGTAACTTTTCCGATCGGGCGCATCCACCATCCTCGTAAGAGTACCCCGATTCATAGAACACTAGCAAACTCTTTTCGATCAAGTTGTTAAATGCTTCGCTTATTTAGTTATTTTTATGATATGTTTAAAAATTTACATCTAAAATATTAAAATGTAAATTGCCGAAAAGGAGATCGGGAAATGGCCGTAATTGGAATAAATTCAATAGGATGTTATGTTCCTTATTATTACATGAATAGAAAGACGATTGCGCAGGCTTGGGGGACTAAGGGAAAAATCGGCTCCAACAGCATGGCCAACGTTGATGAAGACAGCATCACCATGTCGGTGGAGGCGGCGTCGGAGTGTTTGCGTTTTCAAAGCAAGGAGACGATCGACGCCCTGTTTTTCGCAAGCGTTACGGGACCGTATGCTGAAAAATCGCATGCGACATTGGTTTCCACGGCGCTTGATCTCGGCGGATCGATATTCGTCTCCGATTTCGGCGCTTCGATGAGGTCGGCCGCGAGCGCCCTGCGGGCGGGATACGGCGAGGTTCTCTCCGGGGCTTCCAACAATGTCCTGATCACCGCCTCCGACGTGCGCAACGGCTACCCAAAATCCTCCCAGGAAGAGTTTTTCGGAGATGCCGCTGCGGCCGTTTCGGTGGGGCGAGATGATGTGATCGCCACTATCGATTGTTTTCTTTCCGTACAAAACGAGATACATGATATGTGGAGGAACAGGGGAGACGTCTATGTCCGAACTGCGGAAGGGCGCTTCGCGGCGGAGGAGGGTTACGAAAAACCGGTCGGAGAGGCGGTCGATGCGATCCGCAAGAAAACCGGCCTTGAAGCGAGGGATTTCGACAAGGTCGTGCTGACCTCTCCGGGAGCCGGCGAAAGCGCGAAGATGGCGAGGAAACTGGGAATCAAACCGGAACGGCTGCAGGATAACTTTGTTTCCTCGATCGGCGTGACGGGTGTTCCGCAGGCATTTCTCATGCTGTCGGACGCGTTGGAACGCTCGCACCCCGGAGAGAGAATTCTGATGATAGTCCACGGCGGCGGTGCGGACGCTTTTGTTTTTACTGTTACGGAGAATGTACGGAAGATCAAAAACGGGAACTCGATCGCGAAGTATCTTGAACGAAGGCGCGAATTCAATGAATACGGACGTTTTTTGTCCTTCAGAAGAGTCCTGGAAGCCGTTCCCGGCGAACCTTACAAAATTCCCCCTTCCACGTCGAGAACGTGGCGCGAACAGGAGACGTTTCTGAAGCTTTTGGGTAGCGAGTGCAAGAAGTGCGGAACGACGATGTTTCCCATGAATCGAGTATGCGGAAACTGCGGTTCTCTCGATGATTTTAGCAAAATAGAGAATAGAGAGAAAATAACGAAGCTGTTTACCTGTTCCGTGGACTATCTGGCCGGCAGAAGCGACGATCCGATCGTTGTGCAGGCGGTCGTGGAGGATACGCGGGGAACGCGTTTTTATATGAACATGACCGACTTCGCCGAGGAAGAGATAACTATCGGCATGGATTTGGAATTTACTTTCAGAAAAATACATGACCTCGGTGATTTCCCGAATTATTTTTGGAAGGTGCGACCGGTCAGGAGAAAGAAGGCGCTGTAAATGAAAAAAGACGATATAGCCATTATTGGTATGGGGTGTTCCAAATTCGGAGAAAGATGGGATTGCGGTCTTTCGGATCTCATAATCGAGGCGGCGTACGAGGCGTACGAGGATGCGAAAATCGGTCCCGAGCAGATAGAAGTCGCGTACTTCGGCAACGGATTCGACCACAGCGTCGGCGCCACGGCCCTTGCGGATACATTGAAACTCGAAGGTATTCCCGTCGTCAGAAATGAAAACTACTGTACGTCCGGACATATCGCTCTTATCGACGCGATCCAGGCGGTGGCGAGCGGACGGTACAAGGTGGCGATGGCCGTCGGCGCCGAAAAGCTCAAAGACACGGGCTATCCCGGATTAGGAGCGGGGCGCGGTACCAGTCCGGTGCTTGAGGCCCGAAGGACAGCCCCGGGTTCGTTTTCGATGATCGCCACACGATATTTCCACGAATACGGGTTGTCTTACGAGGAAGGCAAAAGAGTCATAGGCAAGATAGCGGTAAAGAACCACAAGAACGGTCTCCTGGCGCCCAAGGCGCATTTCCATAAGCTGATCACCCTCGAAGACGTCGTCGACGCACCGATAATAGCGAAACCCCTCGGATTGTACGACTGTTGCGGAAACAGCGACGGAGCCGCCTGCGCGATAGTGACGTCCGCGGACGCGGCGAAGACGTTTCGGGACGATCCGATTTATGTCAAAGGGTACGGGGTTGCTATAGACGCTATTTTACCGATGTACAGGCGTTTTGATTGGACTCGGTTCGAATCTCTGCAGAAATCGAGCCGAGTCGCCTATGAGATGGCCGGAATCAAAAACCCTAGAGAAGAGATCGATGTGGCGGAAGTACACGATTGCTTCTCCATAACGGAATTGGTTATCTACGAGAATTTCGGTTTCTGCGATTACGGCAAGGCGAGAGAGGATATCGACGCCGGTTTTTTTGAACTCGACGGCGGTCTTCCCGTGAACGTCGACGGCGGATTGAAATGTTTCGGCCACCCTGTGGGAGCGAGCGGTATACGCATGACGTACGAAATCTACAAACAGTTGCAGGAAAAAGTGGATAACCCCGATCGCCAGGTGAAAAATGCTCGACGAGGTATGTCGCATACCTTCGGAGGGGCGCCTCAGATAAGCGCTGTTTTAATTTTAGGGAACGAAAAAGAGTAGTAGTAAAAAATGAAAAAGTAAGGAGAAGTTATGGATGCTGTATAAAAAAGGGTCGGCTCTGGAGGGCGTTCGGGTTTTGGATTTAGGCAATGTGATCGCGGGTCCGTTCACTACTGCGATTTTGGCGGATATGGGAGCGAGCGTGATTAAAGTTGAGAAGCCGCAAGGCGGCGACAACGCTCGCGATAATTTGCCGAAAAAGGATGGGGAATCGACGTACTTCGTAAATTTCAACAGAAGCAAAAAGGGTGTAACGCTCGACTTGAAAAAGGGGAAAGAAATTTTTTTTCGTTTGATAGAGCGGGCGGATGTGGTCGTCGAAAATTTCAGACCTGGTGTTATGGAGAAATTGGGTTACGGCTACGAAGAGTTGAAAAAGATCAATAGCGGAATAATTTATGCGTCGGTATCCGGTTTCGGTCAGAACGGACCGTACAAAAACAGAGCCGGTTACGATCCTCTGGCGCAAGCCATGAGCGGTATGATGAGCGTTACCGGATATCCAGGCTCGGCGCCGGTGCGGGCCGGCGCTTCGGTCGCCGATATATTGGCCGCCCAAAATACCGCTATTGCGATTCTCGCCGCGCTGATGTATCGGGAGAGAACGGGGGAAGGCCAGTATATCGATGTATCGTTGCTCGATTCGGCTATTTTAAGTCTATCGTCGGTGAATCAGGTGTACCTGACGGATAAAAATAACGTTCCGCAGAGGAGAGGAAACGGCTATGTGGCGGGCGCTCCTGGGTCCGCGTATAAATGCGCCGACGGCTATGTCGTTTTTTTGGCGCTTGGAGAAAAAGCCTGGCTGAAGCTGACCGAAATTATGGGAAGAAGCGATTTGCAGGAGATGGAGAAATACGGAACGAACGACGCCCGCGTTGAAAACTACCTGGAGCTTGACGCGGAAGTGGAAAAATGGACTGCGGACAGAACGGTCGACGAAGTCGTTTCGATCCTCAACAGGGAGAATCTTCCGGCGGCTCCCATCTTGACCGTCGATCAAGTGTACCGCGATCCTCACGTGCGGCTGAGGGAGATGTTCACAAAAATCAAGCATCCGAAGATCGGAGAAGTCGAGATAACCAACCAGGCGATCAAAATGTCCGAGACGTGCCCCTATGTGCGATGTTCCTCCCCTCTGTTGGGGGAACATAACATGGAGGTGTACGGCGAGCTTGGATTTTCGCGAGAGGAAATTGAAAACTTCGCCGAACAGGGAGTGCTCTGAGGGGAGGGAAAAGTGGATTTTTTGTAGTTCGCGTCTTATGGCGAGCATAAGGAAGATGCTTCCGACGACAGGGAAGGGGAGGACGAAATGAGTCTTTACGAGAAGATGCTGGAGTTGAAGGATTTGATTAATGGTCCGGAATCCGAACGGTTTCTCGATTTTTACTACGGGAAGTTTTTCAAAGGCGATATAACCATCGTCGATGGCGAGGAAACATGTACCTTGACCTTTCATTTCGGGAAGTGCATCGACGTCGTCGAAGGCGTTCCCAACAGCGGAGTGGATATCGGAGTGAAAGGGAACGGCGAGGAGTGGGAACAGTTCGCTTCGCATAAAAGCCTGAGCATAGCCACGAACAGGGGAAACAAGCGTAATTTGACCACTATGGGCGGCGCCATTCGTTTCAGACAGAATTTCAACGTCGTAGCCCAATTGGTTCGAGTGTACGCGGGGATCCGCTAGAGCGCCTTGAAAGGGGACGGGCAAATGAGCATTTCGGGGTTTTATATCACTGTACGCGGGATCAAAATATATTGCGAGACGAACGGAGGTCCGGGAGACGACACGATCATCTGCCTGCATACGGCGGGAAGAGAAAACCGTCAGTATCACGAAGTCATGGAGCTTCTTCAGGACAAGTACCGAATGATCGCGTTCGATATGCCTGCTCATGGAAAGAGTTGGCCGCTTCCTGGAAATAACGTGGTAAACAACTACGTCGATTACGGGAAATGGGTTTGGGACGTGATCGCCGAGTTAAAGGTGGAAAATCCAGTGATAATCGGGTGTTCGATGGGAGGTAATATCGTGTATCACATGGCGATAGAATATCCCGTCAAAGGAATCGTCTCGATGCAGGGCGCCGATTATACGCCTACCGTGAACGAAAACATTCTCGAACTGCTGAATCACCCCTATGTAAGCTGCCAGCACTCTCATCTGGAGTTCAGCGAATGCCTTATCGGGAAGAAAACAACGCAGGAACGCCGCGATTTTATTCTGTGGGGCGTTATGTGCGAGATCGGAAAGACGAAGCAGGGCGATCTGACGCAGTATAACGGCTTCGACGTTCGGGAGAAGATGTGCGAAATCACGTGCCCCGTAATGGTGATTCACGGCCTGGACGACAAGATAGCTACCGGTGAAATGGCCGAGGCTACTATCGCGAGAATCACGAACAGCAAAACGGTTTTGTATCGTCCGATCGAGGACTACGGGCATTTTATAGCCGTTGAGAATCCCGAAGCCGTCGCCGCATATCTTGATGAGTTCATGCGGGCTATTCAGTGATTCTGCGATAAGGCACGTTATGGAGAAGGGGTGAGTTGGGTGAATTGGACTGAAAAAAGCAAGGACAAGGTGGCGCTGTTCATTCCTTTGCTCTGGTTGGCGTTCTTCGCGCTTATCTTTACTGGTAACGGTTTGTATTCAATGTACCCGGTCTTGTTGGTGGCCTCGATCAACATGATATTGGGGATATCGGAGGGCGAAAAGATCAACAGGTCGCTCTTCTGGGTGTGGTTCGTGGGATGGACCGCGCTGATGTGCGTCGCGATTACGGGCATGAACTATTATTATTTTAAATTCGGCAACAATGCCCCGGATTTCTTGATGTTCGGCATGCACCCCTCCTTCTTTTTCCTGATCGGCGTGCTGTGGCTCGGCGGTTTTGTATATTTGGGGTTCTCGTTTTGCGCCCTGAAGGATATTTGGCTACCTCGGAAAAAATGGGACGACTTTTTGACGTACGCAAGTTCGCTTTCCAAAGAGGAAAGGGGAGAAGAATAATGCAGAACACGTTGCTTCTTGGGGCTATTTTTCTCTTGCTGGCCGCTTCTCTATATATCGGCATCAGATCGAAGAACGCGTCGACCGCCGCCGCGTTCATCGGAAGCGCGAAAAGTTTCGGCTCGATTCCCGTCGCGCTCTCCAGCGTCGCCGCTCTTGCGTCGGGATGGATGATCGTAGGAATGCCGGCGGTCGTATACAGCAGCGGCAACTTCTTGACTTTGAACTGCTTGATGGCCGGCGGATTCGCCCTCTCGTACGTATTGATAGGGAAAAAAGTTCGCGCGCTTGCCGAAGTGACGCCGGTCGCGACCATCGGCGATTTGATCGAAGCTCGTTACAACTGCAAAAAAGTCAGGCTTATGTCCACATTGGTCCTCTTTCTGGGATGCTTCTCCTATCTGGCCTCGCAAATCGCGGCCGGGGCGAGTTTGCTGACGTATCTCTTCGGGTGGGAAGTGTTCTTCGGAGCCGTCCTGATGTTCGGAGTCGTCATCGTTTACGTCGCCGTGGGCGGCGAATCGGCCGGTTTGATGTCGCAGGCTTTCCAGGGGCTGATCATGTTTATCGTCGGAGCTGTCGTCATCGGGATCTTCTTCTGGCAGGGCGGCTTTCCCGGTCTCTACCAAGGCGTGATGAAGAATCCTGTAGTAACCGGGGCCAACGGGGTTTCCTCTAACTTCGGAATGATCAACTTCACGGCGTACGGAACCGCGTCGCAAGCGCAAACCGCGACATGGTTCACCTTGGCGTGGGTGGGGACGGTGTGTCAGCCGGCGATACTGACGAGAATGTACGCCCTCAAGGATCCCCGCGAACTACCCAAGCTCGGTATTCAGACGGGGATAACTCAGGCGACCGTTTCCTTTTTCGGTCTTACGATAGGGTACCTGGCCGTTCTGCTTGTGGCCACGGGGCAGATGGAACCGCTTGCGAAACCGGCGTTTACGACGTGGGCGATAGGTTCCTATTTGGGACCGGTTATGCAGGTGCTGCTCTATACCGCCGCGATCGCGGCCATCATCTCTTCCGCGAGCATGTACCTGTCGATAGCCTCTTCCGTTTTCTCTCATGACATACTAAAGACCATGGGTGTGAAATTGACGGACGAGCGGCAGATACGAATCGCCAGAATATGCATAGTTCTCGTCGGGGTCGTCGGCATTTTGCTCGCGTCTTTCAGCGGAGAGACCGTCGCGCTTCTGGGAGCTTTGGGTTGGGCAACGTTCGTGACGATTTTCCTCCCCGTGGTGGCGATCGGCATGGTTTGGAAAAAAGCGAACGCGCGAGGTATGGGGGCGGCTGCGGCGACGGCCCTGATCGGCAATATCGCGGGATTGCTGATCGTCGGTTTCAGCAACTTCAAATGGCCTTTGGGCATGCCGTGGTACATGTACCTGATAGCCGCGAGTACGTCGATCGGCATTATCGTATCGTATCTCACAAGCAAAAAGGATGAGATAAGCAAGCCGGTACAGGAAGCCTTGAAAATGTAATACGCCGGGCTTCGCGGGCGGCTCGGTTGGATCTTCGTGTTAAACAATAACGCTCCGGCCAAGGAGGAAGATGGATATGTCCGAAAAGAAAATGTACAGCATGCTGGTCTTCAGCAACCACAGCGAAGGTATGGAAAAAGTATATAACGAATGGTACGCGGGGCAGCATATTTTCGACCTTCTCCGAATTCCGGGCTTCATCGGTTGCAGGTTTTATAAATTGGCCGGCGTCCAGCTCAGCGCCGACATGGAAAGAAAACATAAATATTTGATGATATGGGATATCGAGACCGACGATATCGAAGCCGTCGATCGGGATATAAAGGCCCGCATGCGCGACGGCCGAACGGTCATGAGCGACTCTTTCGATATGAGCTATGCCGACTATATGATCGTGCCGATTACCAAGTACGTAACAGCAGAGGAAATCGACGGAAAATCGGTTGAAGAGGTTTTAACGATTTCCGAGCTGGACTATGAGAAATAAAGCGGGCGGCGTATCGATGCGGTAAGCTCGATTCTTCGCGCTTCGAAGACGGCGAGTTCATGGAGAGGGGCGCTGCGCGCTTCTCTCCATGAACGGAACGACCGTCGAAAAGCGCTTTCCTGCGCTGTACGCTCCGTCTTGTCCAAGTCTTTTTGAACGGCAACGGAGCATTGTTTTCCCTCGGTATCCATATTCGACGTTCCCCGAGAAGAGATTGTCAATTGTTGTTCCAGGCCGTCCGAACGAAAAGGATGCTTCGCCATAAAAGATGGCGAGCGCTAGTCGAGGTTGTTTTTTTTTAAGGAGGAGGGGTGTTTTTTGAGTTTCGATGTGGAGTCTTGGATAATGAGCCCTTTTATATTGATGTTTATATCGGTTGTAGTCGGAGTATTGTTTGGAAGAATAAAGTTCGGATATCTTTCGTTCGGAGGGTCCGGCGCGCTTTTTTCCGGCCTTGTCCTTGGGTGGTGGGTTTGGAGGTATGCCGGAAAATTTCAGGTGGGGGACGCGGCGTACGCGGCTGCGCAGGCTTTGATACGCGACGGGGTTGTGGACGTTATGTTTTTTAACCTTTTTCTCATTCTTTTTGTCGTTCCGGTAGGGCTTTTAGCAGCCAAGGATATTGGACGAGTAATTAAAAAGTACGGCGGGAAATTTCTGGTTCTTTCCGTATTGATAACGTTTATCGGCGCGGCCGGTTCGTACGTTATGGCGATCTTCAGCAACGACGTCAGCCCCTTCGAAGTGACCGGCGTATACACGGGCGCTTTGACGAGTTCTCCGGGTTTGGCGGCGGCGTTGGAATCCGCACGGGAAGAGGCCTCCGAGCGGGCCGAAAAATACGAGGCTTCGAGCGAGCAAGAGAAAGCGCGATTTCTGCGGATTCTCGGAATGAAGGAACTGACTCCTGAAAACACCGGCGCTCTCTCGGCGGAAAAAAAAGCCTTGTTTATACGGAATGCGGAGGCGGGGGTAGGCGTAGGGCACACGATAGGCTATCCTTTTGGGGTTATCATCGTAATCCTGGCAATGAATTTTTTCCCAAGGTTGTTTAAGATAGACGTCGAAAAAGAGAAGAAATTGTTCCTTCAGGAAATGGGTTCGGGGCACGAGCAAGAGAACGCGCAGAGCAAACAGGTCCGGGAGGTGGATTTCGATCTGGTCGGGTTCGTATTCGTTTGCTTGTTCGGCTATTCCTTGGGACAGATAAACGTATTTCTCGGTCCGTTGGGGAATATCGGTCTTGGCGCTACCGGCGGCGCTTTGTTGGGCGCCTTGCTGCTCGGCTATATAGGCGACATAGGATTCGTTCATTTCAGGATGAGCAACAAGATACTCGGAGTGATCAGAGATCTGGCCCTGGTTTTTTTCTTGTCGACCGTGGGGCTTCGATACGGTTTCAAGGTTTTCGACGCTTTGCTCGGAGCCGGAGCGTACCTTGCATTCGTTTCCGTAGCGGTGGGTTTTGCCGCGCTGTTGGCGGGATTCGTCGTTGGGAGGTATGTCTTGGGGATCAATTGGGTTATTTTATCGGGAGCGATATGCGGCGGGATGACTTCAACTCCCGGGCTCGGTTGCTGTATCGACGCGCTGAAGAGCGACGAGCCGGCGGCCGGGTACGGCGCGACGTATCCGTTCGCGTTGTTAAGTATGGTGATTTTTTCCATCATATTGCATAAAATGCCTGTGTGATGCGGAGTTTCTAAACCAGTCGAGGGCGAAACAGTCGCTCGGATCGAACGACGTTTCTCCGGCGCGCGAAGGGGAGGATTGTCTCTCCCCTTCGCATGAAACGGTCGATTGCTCAAGGCATAAAGGGGAGATAGCATGAGCATCCAGATATCCGATGTCGTTTCCACCGACATCTTTTCAACACGCGCTCGTGTGATAGCCGGGAGCAAGGGGCTTAATCGACAGGTTAACTCTATAACAGTAATGGAAGTAAAAGATTTTACAAAGCATACGATAGAGAAAAATCTCTTGATATTAACTACTTTTTCCAATTTTTCGGAGAAAGTGGAAGAGATGGAGCGGGTTTTTTATGAGTTGATCGAAAAAAATATCGCGGGATTGGTAGTGAAGATCAACAGGTATCTTGAAGAAGTGCCCGAAGCTTTGTCGAGAATCGCGGAGGATAACAACGTACCTTTGATAGAACTCGATAAGAGCGCTTTATTCAGCGATGTGATACTTTCCGTGGCGTCGTTGATCATCAATGCGCAACATAATACGCTCCAACTAATCAATAAAGAATATGAAATTATGAATAATCTCATCCTAAGAGGTGAGAGTATAGATGATTTAATGGGTCATATCGGAACTATGTTAAAGATCAATTGCTACTATTACTTGTTCGACGGACATCTTTCCACTCAATGTATTGTCCGCGAGCATAGAGAAAAGCTCGACTTCAAAAAACTGCTCCATGAGATAAAGGATCAAAGCTGTTTTGAGAATCCGGGCGAGGTTCATAAAAATTATTCCATAAGTTCGGATAAAAAGTTCCTTATATTCCCATGTACGAATAAAAATGGCATTTTAGGGTATTTCATTTTGGAGTATTTTGAAGGTGTTTCCGAGAGAGAAATTATATTGGCTAATCAATATGCTCGCTTTTTAACTATCAAGCAGATGGAGATACTGCTTGTGGAGAACGAAGAAGTGGCCTCCCGGCGGCATACTATTAACAGAGTGTTTTACGATAATTCGATATCCGAGGAGACGATAAGACGTTATTTACGGATTCTTGGAACCGAAGTTCGAGAGTTCTATTATGTGATTGCTTTGGAAAGCGAGCAGTTTAAGAATTCTATAGTAAGCTATACGCAAAAGAATAAAGTTGTTGCTTTTTTTGATTCATTAGGGGTGAAAAGCTTTTTAATAGAAAATTTGTATAGTACTTTGGTTATCGTCTTATTCTTTGATAAGGAAGAACAGCCTGTTTCCGAAATTCTAAATAAACTATACGGATTTTTGAAGTACGGCGATATGCTCCTTGAAATAGGATGCAGCAAAAAGAATAAAGATTTGCGGCATCTCTTCCCCGCGTTGAAAGAAGCGAAGGAATCTATTCTTCTGGGCGGCGTCCTTTGTAAAAATACGCATATTTTTTTCTTCGATCAATTTATTCATTATGCAATGTTCTCAAAATTGCTGGATACAAAGGAATATTTAAATATGAAGGGGAAGATTATCGCCCCAATCACAAGCCCCGATGGGAAAAACAAGCTGGAAATGATAAAAACTCTTGAAGTATGTATTAACTCGGAGACATTAAAACAAGCCGCGGATCTGCTGCACATTCACATCAACACGCTGTACTATCGCCTTGATAGAATCGAGCAGCTTACCGGAGAGAGCTTTTATACGAATTCGGGAAAACAGATTTTAAGCAACGCTGTTATGTTGTATAATTTAGAAAAGTTGTATAAGGGCATCTGATCCGTCCTTTTTATGCCCCCGTCGTATCCAGCATGAAAAACGTTTTTCCCTAATATTCTTTTTTTACGCGAAGTCCGAGCGCGGGTCAAGAGCGCGCGAATGGATGACGCGTTCGAGAATTTCCACGCCTTGGGTGATTTCTGAAGAATGCAAATGGGCGTATCCCATGATGATTTCATTGCGGTGGCGTCCCCGGTTCTGGAATGAAAAATCTTCGACGGGGTAGACGGTCGCTCCGCAGGACGAGATTCTGCGGATAAGGTCTTCCGTAAAGGTCGTTTCAAAAAAACTTGCGAGTACATGAAGCCCCGCAGTTTGGCCTTTGATATGGAATTCGCCGGGAAACTTGGCGTTCAGTTCGGCGATCAGCTGTTTTCTCTTCTGGTTGTAGATTTTGTTTATCTTCGAGGTATGTTTTTCCAACCTTCCGCTGTTTATGAATTCCGCCATAACGTATTGAGACAACGACTCCGAGTGAAGATCGGCGTTCATTTTATACGCCTTGTATCCGGGAACGAGTTTGTCGGGGAGCAGCATGAACCCCAAGCGAAGCGCCGGCGTCAAGATCTTGCTGAAGGAGGAGACGTAGATTACTCGGTCCGGATTCAGTTCGTGGAGCGAGCTTATGGGCGGGCCTTCGAAGCGGAATGTACTGCCGTTGCCGTAATCGCTTTCTACGACGTAGCAGTCGTTGTCGGATGCGTACCGGACGAGCGATTGTCTTCTCTGTATGGGCAGGATGCTCCCCAAAGGATACTGATGGGAAGGCGTAGTGTAGATGAATGAAACGTCGGAGTCCGCAGGGAGCAGGGATGTATTTATGCCTTTGTCGTCCGCTTCTATCCCCGAGACTGAATACCCTTCGGATGAGAAAAGGTTCAAAATACTGGGATGAATCGGATCTTCGACTATCGCTTTATTTTTTCCGTCGGACAAAATCCTGGCGATAAGAGCCAATCCCTGCGTGGCTCCGGAAATGATCATGACGTTTTTGGGAGGGCATTCAATTCCTCTCGTCCGGAAAAGATACCTGGAAATGCTCTCCCGTAGCTCCCAAACTCCGGCGAAATTACTGTAGCGAAACGCGGACGGGGGTAAAGCGGCGCATACTCTGCTGTATAATTTGCCCCATTCTTTTCGAGGAAACAGAGAAGGGTCGGGAACGCCGGATCGGAAGTCGATAGTCTCCTCCTTTGTGTCGAACGGGGCGGAAAGGGCGGTTCTGTCTCTTTTGTAGACCGTTCTTTTTTGCTGCGATATGCCTGTCGCGACAACGGTCCCCGACCCCCGCTCGCCTTCGAGGAAGCCTTCGGCGGCGAGCTGCTCGTAGACTTCGAGAACCGTGTTTCGAGAGACGCAGAGCTGTTTCGACAATGTTCTGGACGAAGGAAGTCTTTCTCCGGAGGATATATTTCCACCCAGAATCATTTCTTTTATATGCGAGTGCAATTGGCGTTTCAACGAGATGCCGCTGTTTTTGTCGAGAGCTATCCACACAGCCATCACTCCTGAAAAGTGGCCCTGTTAAAAAAAGATAAAAGTGGAACTTTAAAAACCAATCCTTGATGATATGGTAAAGCTCGTGAAATGAAAAAGCAAACCTTATTCTACCGAAAAGATCGAAAGAAAGGAGCGAGAGGCGAAAGAGATACGCGGCGCGCAAGTAACGGAAGCGTTCGAATCGGGCAACGGTCGTTTTTCTCGTATACAGGTCGCCGCCCGGATCGCGGAGCGATAAGAATCGATCGATAGGAGGGAGAACCTCTCGGGGGTTCATTCAAAAATCTACTATGGTAAACGATACGACAAGAGCTTTTGGTTGTCCGTTGAGGTACATTCAGGGATTCGGCGAGTTCGACAATTTAGCTTCGCACACTGCGGCCTACGGGAAGGCGTGCATCGTGATCGACGGTTTTCTGTTCGATGCTCTGAACGCGAGGTTGCACGCCATTTATGAAAGCGCGGGGAAGGATTTTCTTGCAGCGAGCTTCAAAGGCGAATGTTGCGATGGCGAAATAGCCCGTATTTCCGGAATCGCCGGGAAGAACGGGGTTTCCGTAATTGTGGGGATAGGCGGCGGAAAGACGCTCGACACCGCCAAGCTTTGCGCCGACGTTTTGGGGCTGCCGGTGATCATCGTTCCGTCGTCGGCTTCCAACGACGCTCCGGTCAGCGAAATTGCAGTAGTATACACCGAAAGCGGCGAGTATATAGGCTCGAAAAAGATGAAACGGAACGCCGAACTTGTCCTTGTGGACAGCGAGATCATAGCCAAGTCTCCCCGACGGCTTTTTGTAGCGGGAATGGGGGATGCCTTGGCGACCTGGTTCGAAGCGAAGGCGAACGAAGCTTCCGACTCTCCTAATTATGTCGGCCGCGGCTATAGGCGCTGCAAAGCCGGGATGGCGATCGCGGAGTCGTGCCATAAGACGCTTTTCGCGGATGGTAAGAAAGCGTTGATGGCTTTGGAAAGGGGAGTTGTCACTGAAGCTGTGGAAAACGTTATCGAAGCCAATATTTTGATGAGCGGGCTCGGATTTCAGAACACGGGGCTGTCGACGGCCCATGGGATACACTCGGGCCTTACGGCCGTTTCTTCGACGCACGCTTTCCTTCACGGCGAAAAGGTCGCGTTCGGCATAGTCTGCCAGATGATCCTCGAGAACGCATGCGACGAGGAGATAGACGAGGTCATGACCTTCATGGTCGACATCGGACTTCCGGTCACCCTGAAACAGCTTGGTGTCGAAGCCGATCGCGAGAACGTACTGGCGATAGCCGCCAAGACGGTCCGGAACCCTCTCGTCCATCATGAACCATTCAAAATTACCGAAGAGCTGGTGTTCGGTGCGATTCTCGCGGCGGACCGGCTGGGACAAAGCTATCTTGAAAACAGCTGAAATAGATGCGTTTTCAGATTCGACGACGATGCGTTCAGCGTAAATGTATTTTCAAATATCGTATTTCAAGGAGGAGACGAAATGAGACGTAATCTTTTCTGCGTAGTTTTGTGTCTGATTCTTCTGTTCGCCTGCGGAAATCTTGCCGGTGCGGCGGAAAAGCCGATTTCCCTGAATTTCGGCCATATCCAGAATCCCGGTCATTCGCTGGCCATTGCTCCGGAAGAGTTCAAGGCCATGGTGGAAGAGCGGACGCATGGAAAAATCGTAGTCAACATCTTTCCGTCAAGCCAGCTCGGAACCGCCCGCGAGATGATGGAACAGGTCTCCATGGGTACCCTCGATATGACCTGCTGCGACACGGCCGACTGGGCTTCGGCTTTGAGCATTCCACAGCTGGCGGTTTTCAATCTTCCTTTCCTCACGAAAAATCTCGCTACTCAGGCGACCTTGATACGGACCATCGTTCCGACGGAAGTCCCATCCATGATCGAGGGAGCGGGCGTTCGCCTTCTCATGACCTACTCGAACGGCATTCGCCAGCCTCTCCTGAAACATCATCCCATCAACAGCCTTGACGACATCAAAGGGCTGAAAATGCGCACGGCCGAGACCGCCATGTACGTGGATCTATGGAACGCCCTCGGCGCCAGCACCGTCACCTCCGCCTGGAGCGAAGCGTATACGCTGTTGCGACAGGGGGTCGCGGACGCTCTTGAAGCCGACGTTACCGGCCTCGTAAACCAAAATATGCAGGAGGTCGGCAAGTACCTCTCTAAAATCGGTCATCTCGGGGCAATCTATTGCGTGTTCATCAATGAAGGAGCGTGGAACTCCATTCCGGAGGATCTCAGGAAGATCGTGCAGGAATGCGCTCTGGAGAGCCAGGAGAAGCAGCTTCTCGGGCGCCAGGCTTCCGATGACGCCGCCGAGCGGACGATGCGCGAAGCGGGGGTCGTCGTCAACGATATCAGCCCCGAGGAGCGCAACCGGATGAAGGACGCCTGCAAGGCCATCTACGAGAAATACGAGAAAATGGGATTGAGCGAGCTTATCGACCGTATGCTTGCGCTGAACTCATAGTCCATACGACTCGGGAAAGCGGCAGAATGAATGCGCGCGCATATTCGTACCATGCGCGCGCGTTTTTTTCGAAAGGGTTGATTGACAATGAGGTTTTTCTTAAAGATCGATCGTTTCATCGAACGTCTGCAGGTTTTGTTTTGCGCCTTGATGTTCACGCTCATACTGCTGTTTGGAAGCATCCAGGTTTTCGGCCGATCCATTTTCAGCGCCGCGCCCCCGTGGACCGAAGAGGCGATGCGCTTTTGCGGAATTTATCTTACCCTGATCGGTTCGGCGCTGACGGTCCGCGTGGACGGGCATGTGTCGGTGGACATCCTCATCGAGCACATGAAGGAGCGGAAGATGAAAGCCGCCTTGTACGTTGTTTCTCGGCTTCTCTGCGTGCTGTTCCTGATTCTCTTTTTCCCCGGTTCGATTACGCTTGTTGAGAAAAGCGCGCGATCTCTGGGAGCGGCCATACGGATTCCATATTCCTACGTCTATGCGGTGGTTCCGATGGGTATCGTGATGATGCTCTGTTCCTACGCCAGCTCCATTCCTCGTTTTGCGAAGCAATATCTTGAGGGGGAAAGGTAAATGCTGTCCATTGCCATAGTATCTCTTTTGATTTTTCTGGCGCTTGGAGTTCCGGTCTGTTTCGCCATCGGTCTCGGCGGTCTTTTGGCCATTCTTTTCGGCGGCAATTTACCGGGTTTCATGGCCGTACAGCAGATGATCCGCGGTATGAACTCCTTCGCGCTTATGGCCGGCCCTCTATTTATACTCGCCGGCGAGATTATGGGCGCGGCCAATCTCTCCAAGCTCATTCTCGACTTCTGCCGTTCCCTCATTTCCTGGACGAAGGGCGGTCTCGGCATGGTGTCCGTAATGGCCAACATGATCTTCGCGGGGATCTCCGGTTCCGGCGCCGCCACCATGAGCGCCGTCGGTTCTTTGACTGTCCCCGAGCTGAAAAAAGCGGGTTACCACAGATCTTTCATAGCCTCGCTCATTGCGGGTTCCGGCGCTTTGGGGCCCATCATTCCCCCGAGCACGAACATGATCGTCTACGCTTCGTTGACCGGTTTTTCAACCGGCAAGCTCTTTATCGGCGGTATCGTGCCAGGGATCATCATCGGTCTTTGTCTTATGCTCATGTGTTATTGGTATGCCTGAAAATATAATGTGGACCTGGGGACCAGGTCATTCGATGTCCACATGGTATGGAAAACTTTCAGGAAAGCCTTTTTCGCACTCATAATGCCGTTCATCATCATCGGCGGCGTGACGTCCGGCTTTTTCACCGCAACCGAATCCGGAATCATCGCCTGTCTGTACGGACTTATCTGCGGCTTTTTTATCTACAAAACGCTTGAATTTCGTGATTTATATACGATATTCAAGCGAGCCACGGCTTCTTCCGCAATGTTGATGATGCTCATGGGAATAGCGAACGTGTATTCGTATATTTTCGCCCGGGAAAACCTTGCCGGCTACATCAAGGACATGATGACGTCCATTTCCACCAATCCCACCGTGGTCGTGCTCATCGTCATCGGGGTCATGCTGGTCATAGGGTGCTTCATGGAGACGCTCGCCGCTACCGCCGTCATTCTTCCCATCGTCTACCCGATCATAACGAACATGAGCGTCGATCCGTTGATGTTCGCCGTTCTGTACTCGATAGCCACCGTGGTCGGCGCTCTGACTCCTCCTGTGGGATTGTATCTTTTCATGTCCATGAACATCGCGGAAGCGACCTTCAAGGAGGCTATTCGCTACAGCGCGCCGGTCATACTGATTATTCTGGCGACTATGGGCCTGATCATGATTTTCCCGCAGCTCGTGACGTTTCTTCCTCATCTGCTGATGGGAGCGTAAGTTGAAAATGCAAAAGGAGCTGGACCAATGAAACTCACCGTTGAAACAGTCAGGATCAAGGATCTGAGGTTTGGAGACGAAACTCGTTACGAGGACGGCATTCTCTATGTCGACAAATCGGAGATTCTCTCTTTCGCGAGGAGCGAATCGTGTTTCGACACCTTGAAAATCGACATCGCCCGCCCCGGGGACAGCACCAGGATCATCAACGTGGTGGACGTCGTTCAGCCAAGGTGCAAGGTCTTGGGAAACATCGACTGGCCGGGCGTTCTGACGGAAGAATACGACATCGCGGGCAAAGGGGTGACGCGCGCCGCGGAAGGCATGGGAATCGTGCTCTGCCAGAACAATACCTACTGGTCAAGGAAGTGGGGGTCGTTCGATATGAGCGGTCCCTGCGCTTCTATGAACGCATACGCGAAGATGCCCGAGTTGGTAATCGAGCCCGTCGCTCCAGCGGGCGCGGATTTTCGGGAATATCGGGAGGCGTTGCGAAGGGTCGGGTACAAGACGAGCGTTCTTCTGGCAAAAGCGACTCTCGGGGCGATCCCCGAAGAGGTGGAAACATTCGATAATGAAATTCAGTATCCTGATTTGCCTAAAATAGCCTATTCCTATCAAATTTATTCAAAGCAGTACGATACGCAGAATTATAGAGAGCCGATGTTTTACGGGAACGCGGCCCCCGACATTCTGCCCATCGTCGTGCAGCCCACGGAGATTCTTGACGGAGCTATAGCCCACTGCGGCGGTTTCCGCTGCGTAACGACCTATGAAATTCAAAACCATCCCGTTATTCTCGAACTTATGCGGCGCCACGGCAAGGAACTGAATTTCGCCGGAGTGATCGTTACGGTGACCTCTGTGGAGGCGAAGCATCGTTCCCTGGTTTCTAAAATGGCGGCCAGCATTTTGAAAGAGAACTTGAAAGCCGACGGTCTTATCGTTACCAAGGGGGTAGGCGGAGCTTCGACATTGTGCGTGGGAGCGATCGCCGGAGAGGCGGAAAAACTGGGGATCAAGTCCGTGCCTATAATCCAGATTCTCAACGGACGCAGCAATTTGAGCGTGGAGTGCATGATCAGCGAACCGAACGTCGATTCCATCGTCTGTTCGGGGACCTATTATCACAACTTTACGCTGCCTCCCGTGGAGGTGGTGCTCGGCGGTCCGGAGGACGCCCTCTACCTGAGCGGAGACGACGGCGTAATCGGCGGGCACAAGATCGCCAGCGGCAGTCCGGCGAAAGGAGAGGTCCGTTCGACGTATATGAAGCAGGTCGGCCTGATGAGCCAGGTGGGCGCGTCTTTCGGCAAAGCCGTCGATTACTGAGATTCTTGGAGGTAAGAAAATGAGCGGTAAAAAAAAGTGGAGGGTCGTTTGTTTCGTCAATCAGTTTTTCGGTCAGATCGGCGGGGAGGAAATGGCCGGCGTGGGCTTCAGCGCGAAGAACGAGGCCGTCGGCCCCGCCAAACTCTTTGAAACGCTGATGCAGGACGAGTGCGAGGTTGTGGGGACTGTGATCTGCGGCGACAACTATTTCGCGGAGAACACGGAAAAAGCCGTGGCCGAAGGAGTGGAACTCGTAAAATCGATGCGGCCGGATCTTTTTCTCGCGGGTCCTGCTTTTAACGCCGGGCGATATGGGCTCAGCTGCGGCAATATGGTTTCGGCGGTGGGCAAAACGCTGGGAATACCAACTGTTACGGCTATGTACCCGGAAAACCCCGCCGTAGAACTTTTCCGCAAGGATACATATATCGTCGAAACGGGCATCATGTCGTCCGATATGCGAAAAACAGCTCCCAAAATGATCGGTATCGCTTTGCGATTGTTGAGGCATGAGCGCATCGGCGGCGCGGCGTCGGAAGGGTATATAAAGCGGGATATAATACTCAACGAAGAGCAGGATAAGAACGCCGCGATCAGAGCCGTCGACATGGTGCTTAAAAAAATACGAGGAGAGCCGTTCGAGAGCGAGCTGCTTCCTCCCGAATTCGATATCGTCGAGCCCGCGCCCCCTGTCTTCGACTTAAGCAAAGCGAAATTGGCTCTTGTCTCGGACGGTGGACTTATTCCGGAGGCCAATCCCGACAAGCTTAAACCGAACGGCAGCACTACGTGGGGGCGCTATGACTGGGATACTCTCGTCGGCGAAAGCCATTTCGTCATCCATAGCGGTTACGACGGCACGTCGGTGCTTGAAAAGCCCTATCGCCTTTTTCCTCGAGATGTCCTGCAGGAATTCGCGGACGCCGGGCGGTTGGGCGCTCTCGATCCCGATGTCTACGTCGCCTGCGGAAATTGCGCGTCCGTGGCCGCTTCGAAGGAAAAAGGACGGCAGATCGCCGAGGCGCTTCTAACAAACAATGTAGACGCCGTCATTCTAACATCCACCTGAGGTACGAGCACTCGTTGCGGAGCAACGATCGCAAAAGAAATAGAAAGAGCGGGTATTCCGGCGACGCAGATCTGCGCCGTGGTGGATATAGCTAAATCCGTAGGTTCTTCGAGAATTCTCCGCGGTTTTGCCATTACATGTCCGGTTGGGAATCCGTCGCTCGGCGAGTCGGACGAACGAATTCTCAGGCGGCGGTACGTAGAAAAAGCCATGGAGATGCTCACTAAACCGGGTAAAGCGGGTATGGTGGAAGATCTCCTGTAGAAATCGTCATGAATTCGAGAAAACGGGGTAAGATAAGGATGAAGAAAAAACTGATGGGAGTAGACTTAGGCACCGGTGGATGCAAAACCACAGTCGTCGATATCGACGGCAACGTTTGCGTCTCCTCGTTCAAGGAATACCCTTCGGAGCACTTCAAACCGGGGTGGTCGGAACAGAACCCGGCGCTTTGGATAGAGGCGCTGATCGATACCGTGAAAGACTGCCGCGCAGGAATGAACGATGGATTCAGCGATATTCTGTGCCTCGCGGTCACGGCTTCCACTCACAATGCGGTGCTGCTCGATTCCGGAGGGAACGTTATCCGCAGATGCATAATGTGGAACGATCAGAGAAGCGGAGATCAGTGCGAGCGATTGAAGCAGCGATACGACGAAACTATTTTCAGGATCGGAATGCAGCGCCCGACGCCTACGTGGACCCTGCCCCAGCTCATGTGGATCAAGGAGAACGAGCCTGAAAACTACGCGAAGATAGACCGATTGCTTTTCACCAAGGATTACGTGCGATCATGGCTTACGGGAGATTTTTGCACGGACGTCGTGGACGCCCAGGGCAGCCTTCTCTACGACGCCCGTGCTGTGAAGTGGTCGGAGGAGCTTTGCGCCATGATAGATCTCCCTCTCTCGACGCTGCCCGAGATCAGGCTTTCGAAAGAGATCGCCGGCCGTGTCCGGGCGGACGTCGCCCGGTTGACCGGTCTACCGGAAGGGTTGCCGGTGATCGTCGGGTGCTCCGACACCGCTGCGGAAGATTTCAGCGCAGGAGCCACAAAGGCGGGACAGATCATCGTGAAGCTTGCGACGGCCGGAAACGTCAACGTCGTCGCGGATACGCCCAATCCCCACAGCAAGACCTTTACCTATCCTTATTCGATAGAGGGGCTATGGTACACGGTTACCGCTACGAACAGCTGCGCCTCCGCCTACAGATGGCTCCGCGACGGCTTCTACCGCGCCGAGAAGGAGCTATGCGAAAGGAGAGGCGAAGACGTTTACAGAACGATGGACGACGAGGCCTCAAGCGTTCCCCTTGGAGCGAGAGGGCTTGTTTTTCACCCCTACTTGCTTGGCGAGCGTTGTCCTTATTTCAATCCCAAGGCAAGGGGAGATTTCTTCGGTCTCGGCATGCTCCATTCCAGAGCGCATTTTGCCCGGGCTCTTCTCGAAGGAGTGGCGTTCAGCCTATACGACTGCTTGCAGGTCCTCTCCGACTTCAACAGGAACCTCGAAGATATTTCCATCATCGGCGGCGGCGCGAAAAGCCCACTTTGGAGTCAGATTATTTGCGATGTCTTCGGATTGGAAGTCAAGTTTCCCCGAAACGCTGAATCTTCCTACGGGGGAGCGCTGCTTGCCGGGGTGGGCGTCGGCGTCTTCTCCTCGGAATACGAAGCGGCAGAAAAATGTATAAAAGCAGAGAAGGTTTATACTCCAAATATGAATAATCATGAAAAATATAGTAAAATATATTCTGTATATAAAGATATAGCGAGTTTGTCGGTTCCTGTTTGGGATACACTCGCCGGTATCGTCGAAGAATAAGGACCGTGCTGCGCCGGCTTTCGATTCTACATAATAAGAGCCGGCGCGTTTTTCGTTCCTTCGTCGAAACCAGCTTGGCTCGTTCGTTTATTTCGGCAAATTTTTTGCATATTCGGTAATTCTTCTTGTGTTTTTATATAAGCGCGACTATAATTAAAGCTTCGTGAACAAGTCGCGAGCCTTGCTTCGCTAAAGTCGAAGTGGACAGTTTGTGGATAAGAATCACGCACGACATGACCAAAACGACTTTTTGGGCGCTCTCCAGAAAAAAAAGACAAAATATCTCGGTGCATCCTCCAAAGATTCATTATTATGAACTGAAGGATGATGATGCCGGCGCTTGTCTCGGGAAGCTTCCCACGTATTCGGTTGAGTCCGTACTTCGCTTCCCTTCTCCGAACTTGCCTTCGACTTCGTTCCTCTTCGCCGCGTCTTTCCTTTCCACCCGTTTTCGCTCTTCGAGCTTCCCCTCGTCGAGCGGGGGGCTTCCGAGGCTCGGTTCGCTGAGCCGGATTGCCGGTGCTGCCGAAGCGATTCCGGTAGTCGGAGAGGAGTTCGAGTTCCTCCCACGGGACGAGGTCGGCGAGGCGGCCCAATCCGTTGCTCGGGTCCAGTGTGAATTTTACATGAATGTCCTTGAATTTCAATTTCCGCCGGCCGACCGGCGACTTGTACACATCCATCCCACGCTCTCCGCAAGGTTTTCGGGGCTCATACCCCCTTTTTTCTGCACCATCTTATCTTGAAAGCCGCTTCTTTTCCAGTACTGGCAAGGTTTTACGGGTTGTTCAGGATGCTCTGGATATTCTGAGAGAGGGGACGAAGACGGAGCGACTCCGGGTCGCGAGAGAGGCGTTGAAAAACGTGCAGCTCCCCTCCGACGAGGACTTTCTGAGACGTCGTTGCTTCATGCTCAGCGGCGGACAGCGCCGGCGGGTCGCCGTCGCGCGGGCGCTCGTGATGCGGCCGAAGCTGCTGATCGCCGACGAGATCAACGCGATGCTCGCCCCCTCCACGGCGGCCAATATGCTGCGCCTGCTGAAGGGGCTTCAGAACTCGCGGGGGTTCGCCATGCTCTTCGTCACGCACGACCTCGCGCTGGCGCGGAAGATCGCGGACAGGGTCTACGTGATGCGCCGCGGGAGGATCGTCGAACACGGCCCGACGGAGGACGTGCCGGGCGCGCCGAAGGAGGAGTATACGAAGCTGCTCATGAGCGGTCCGGGCGCCGTGCGCAGCGCGTAGGGACGGAACGGAAATACTCGTTGGCGACTGCGCGCTTGACAAACCCCTCGTGCTGCGGGTACCTTCTTTTGGAAGAGCCGTTCACGCGCTCCGCCGAATCGTGATGGAATAACGGCGGGACGTTCGACGGCCGCCGGATCGGTTCTGTGCAGAGTAGAGAGAAGGCGAGCGTGGCACGCACGGTCCGGGCGTTCTTCACCGCAAAACCGAAAGGCGAACACGTCGGAAGCGCTCGACCTGAACGATGTGCGCCTTCTCTCTGCTCCAGATGAAAAAAAGACTTCGTCTATTCTCTAGAGAATAGATACTACATTTCGAAGGACAAGCCTCCCCTTGAAGAGGATACGTTCGCTCGTCGCTGCCCGCGTCGCTTCCTACAGTCCTCCCTCTACGGAACCGGAAGCGAGCAAGCGGTCCGGGTTCAGTTCTTGGAGCGTTTCCAGCACGAAGAGACCGTCTTTTTGAATAACGACGTCGTCGAAAAGAACCGTTCCTCCTCCGTACTGCGGTGTCAGAATTTGAACGAGATCCCAATGAACTGCGGACTTGTTGCCGTTGTCGGTGTTCTCGTAACAGCTGCCCGGGGTAAGATGAAAGCTCCCGGCGATTTTTTCGTCGAACAAAATATCGTTGAACGGCTTGGTAATGACCGGGTTGACGCCGAGTGCGAATTCTCCGATATAACGCGCTCCTTCGTCGGTGTCGAGGATCCGGTTCAGCCTTGGTGAGTCGTTGCAGACGGCGTCCGTGATCTTGCCGTTCTCGAAGGTCAGGACGACATCGGTAAAAAGGGTTCCTTCATACGTGGACGGGACATTGTAGGAGACGACCCCGTTGACCGAATTTCTGACAGGGGCGGAGTAGATCTCCCCGTCCGGGATATTGCGGTTCCCATGCATCGGGTACGAGCCGATACCTTTGATCGAAAAGGAGATATCCGTTCCCTTGCCGAGAATTTGCACTCTGTCGGTCCTGTCCATCAAAGCCTTCAGCGGTTTCAGCGCGGCCTCCATTTTGCGGTAGTCGCACAAACACGCCCGAAAATAAAAATCTTCGTAACTTGGCGTATCCATGCCCGCGAGTTGCGCCATGGAAGGATTCGGGTAGCGAAGAACCGACCACTTCGTGTGGTTGCATCGCTGTCGAAGATGAAGAGGGCCCCAGTAACGCTGAGCGTACATCGAGGTCTGTTTTTCGGGCAGCCCGCTCCACACATAGATATTGTCATAGTCGCGGATATCGATGTATGCGTTCATATTTTTCATCCGCTCGATTTCGTAGGCGGCGATCGCGGACATATGCTCTTCGTCCGCGCCGCGGGCGATTTCGGCTTCCAGTTCGTAGTCGAAGCGCTGAAAGTAAGGGTGAGCGCCGCGTTTGTACGATTCCTGAATAAGCGCCTTCGCCAGAGCGGAGGCGTTTCCGTGCAGTTCGATCAGGATGTTCTCACCTGCTTGCAGCTCCACCGCGTTCTGTATTAAAAAGACGGCCAACGCGCGGATTCTTGGATCCTCCATTACTTCCGTCCTCCTGCGGATGATTGTTCGGCAGCCAAATACATGGAATCAAGATCCACCTTTTCCATATGCTGCGTCAGATTCGAGACGAGCAGGATGACGAGAAACGCCACGGGAACCGAGATCAACGCGCTTACCAGACCGAAGGGTTTATGGAGGACGGTTTCCCAAATCATGGTGACCGCCGCTCCGGCCAGGATGCCCGCAACTCCGCCGATTTTAGTCGCCTTCCGGTAGAAAAGGGCGCACAGCAACGCCGGAGTGATGGCCGCTCCATACATCGTGTAACTGTACATCTGGATGGAGAGGATATCGGGGAAATACCTTCCCAGAACATAACCCGCCGCGCCGATTATGACGATCAGGATTCGAAGAAATACAAGCTTTTCTCTGTCTCCTCCCGACTTTCTGACGTATTTGAACCAGACGTCGTATGTAAGGTTGGAGGCCGAGGAGAGCAAATAAGAGTCCGCCGTCGTTACGACGAAGGCCATGGAACCGACGATAACGCCCAAGCCGGCCCAAAGCGGTAGCTTCTGGACGGCGAGGAGGAAGATGACCGAGTCGGCTCTTTTCAGATCCGGAAGAAGGAAAATGCCCGCCGTGACGATCAGGACGATCAGTATGACTACCACCACTTCGCCTATGAACATTCCGATGTTGGACTTTTTCGCCTCGTTGGAGTCCTTGGCCGCCGAGAAGCGCTGGATCATGTTTTGGTCGCCCAGCATAAGGAATATTATCGGCAGCAAATAGCTCAACGTCTGCGCAGGGGTCAGGCTTCCGCCGAGAGTGTTTTTCCCTGCGGGAAGATTTTTAAAGGCCTCCGCGATCCCTCCGAGCGGAGCGAACAGCAGCGGGACGGCGATCAGAAAACTGCCCACCATGATAAAAGCCGACAGCGCATCCGTATATGCGACCGAGATCATACCGCCCGTTACCGTCAGGATGATGATGATGAGCGCGCACAGAAGGGTCGCCGTGTTCAAATCCATTCCGGTGACGATGTTGATGATGTTGCCGGCCGCGAGGAATTGATACGAAATTATGCCGACGTACGCAAGAAAGATACAGAGAGTCGCCAGGCAACCGGCGAAGTCGCCGTAACGTCGGGCAAGAATTTCGGGAATTGTGTACGCCGACAATTTGCGAACCTGCCCTGCGATAAAATAAAGAAGGAGGATGCCGAGCGGAGCTCCTGAAAAGTAGAGAAATCCGGTCCAAGGCCCCTGATTATAGGTAAAGTTGGCGGAGCCCGTGATTCCGCCCGCGCCGCACCACGTCGCGAGCAGGGTTCCTACGAGCACGATCATCGGTAATCGTCGTCCGGCGACGGAAAAATCATCCGATGTTTTCACCTTTTTCTTGCTGACGTAAAGACCGAATCCTATGACCAAAGTCATATACATGAGAATTGCTACAAGATACGCCGACATACTTTCCCCTCCTTGATAAATGACTGATTTAAAGCGAACGTTACAATAAGCATGAATAAAAGTCAATGCCTTAAATTCATAGTGCAAATGCGATATTTGAAAAGGGTGATGACATAATTCTCACAAAACCTAAATGCCGAAAAACTGTTGTCACCATAGGGAAAACAAAGAAACGCCCCGGATTTTCCTCAGGAGCCGGTATCGTTTTTTTCAAATTCCGTGAACAAAGTATCCAAGAAGCCCTCCGTCAACGCCGCCATCGTTCGGACGGCCGGTGCAGCGTCTCCCAAACAACGCGAGCGAGGCGATAAACGAAATGTCCTCCAGCTCCCCGCAAGAGCGCCGAAAGAGGAAGCGGCAAACAGGCCGGCGGAAACGCCCGTTCTGCGTATTCGACCGAGATCGAAAAAAGTGGATGAAGGCGTTCCTGAAAACGGAAAAATAAGCTATAATTCGTGATGAGAACGGTGTTAAGCGCGCTTTTCGGGTGCTAAACGTTGTTCCTACGCACTCTAACTACGGAAGAAGACGACAATGTTTGAGTAAAGACACCACGCAATATAGCAGAATGATACGGATGCCTGTCGGTAAGCTGGTGGTATCGCTGGCGATTCCGACGATCGTCAGCATGCTGGTGACGGCGATCTACAACATAGGTGACACGTTCTTCGTCTCGAAGCTTGGAACCAGCGCTTCGGGCGCGGTCGGTATCGTCTTTTCGCTGATGGCGATCATCCAGGCGGTCGGGTTCACGGTCGGCATGGGCTCGGGAGCGCAGATCTCGCGATTGCTGGGCGCGAAGAAGACGGACGAGGCCGATACGGTCGCGGCGAGCGGCTTCTTCGCGGCGGCGGCGTTCGGTGCGCTGCTCGCGATCTTCGGCAAACTCTTCATCGACGACCTGGTGCGCGTTCTGGGCGCGACGGAGACGATTCTGCCGTACGCGCGCGATTACGCGAGCTATATTCTGTATGCGGCTCCAGTGATGGCGTCGTCCTTTCTGCTGAACAACATTCTCCGCGCGGAAGGGAAAGCGAAGCTAGCCATGGTCGGGCTGACGACCGGCGGTTTGCTCAATCTGGCGCTCGATCCGCTGTTCATCTTCGGTTTCGGGTGGGGTATCGGCGGGGCGGCCATCGCCACGGCGCTCAGCCAGTGCGTCAGCTTCGGCATCCTGCTCTCCTGGTTCCTTCGGGGGAAGACCATCGTCCGCCTGAGCGCGGCGAGTATCTCGCGCAGCCCGTTGGAGTACCTTCGAATACTCAAGAACGGCTTTCCGTCCTTCTGCAGGCAGGCGCTCGCCAGCATCGCGACCATCGCGCTCAACGTGAGCGCGGCCGTGTACGGAGACGCCGCCGTTGCCGCGATGTCCATCGTCGGCAGGCTCTTCATGTTCGTCTTCGCGATCAATCTGGGGATCGGGCAGGGGTACATGCCCGTCGCCGGGTATAATTACGGCGCCGGGCAGTTCGGCAGGGTGAAGGCGGCGTTCCTGTTCACGCTGAAAGTGACCAGCGTCATGATGACGCTCTCCGGGATAGCGGCGTTCGCGGCGGCACCTGCTTTGATCAGGGTTTTCATCAGGACCGACCCCGACGTCGTGCGGATCGGCGCGCTGGCGTTGCGGGCGATGTGTCTCGCCATGCCGCTGATTCCGCTCGGCGTGGTCTGCAACATGACTTTCCAGTCCATCGGGAAGTCGTGGACGGCGACTGTGCTGTCGCTCGCGCGGCAGGGAATCTTTTTCCTGCCGCTGATCCTCGTCCTCCCTCGATTCATAGGGCTGACCGGCGTCCAGATCACGCAGCCGCTGGCCGACGCGCTGACATTCCTCTGCTGTTTGCCGCTCGCGTTCTTTTTCTTCAAGGAACTCGACGCCGCGTCGAAGGCGAGCTGATCCGGCACACGATCAATATTTTCCCCCGCGGCGGCGTCCTTTGCAGCGCTTCGTTCCGCCGGTCCATCTATTTGAGAAGATTCACCAGTTTTCTCATCCAGCCCGACTTCATCTTCTCCATCATCCAGTCCTCGGCGACCATCTTGTTGATCATGGAGACGGACGGGAAGGCGTGCTGCATCATCATCACGTGGTGCATCCGTTTTTTGTACTGGATGGCCATGGTCCACTCGTGAATCAGTTCGCTCGCCGCCTCGCCGACGATTGTGGCGCCGTATATCCTTCCCCTGGCGTCGACGACGACCTTGACGAACCCCTCGGGGTGTCCGTCGGCCACGGTGCGCCCGTAGGAGCGGAACGCCTTCTTCACCACCCGGATCTTCAGCCCCTTCTCGCGCGCTTCCTTCTCCGTCATGCCGACCTGAGCGATCTCCGGTTCGGTGAACACCGACCACGGAACGACATACCGCTCGCGCTTCAGCATGGGAAGGGAAAACGGGGAGAGGGAATGCATCAGGGCAAGCATCCCCTGGTGCATGGCCGCGTGGGAGAGAAGACTCTGCCCGTTGCAGTCGCCCACGGCGTAGATGTGCGGCCTGTTCGTTCGCATGTGGCTGTCGACAACGATGCCCCGCTTCGTGAACTCTACGGCAGCCTTCTCAAGGCGAAGGGCCTCCAGAACAGGCTTTCTCCCCGTGGCCACGAGGATTCGCTCCGACTCCAGAGTCGTCGTGTCCGCGACGGTGAGGATTTTTCCGTTCTTCATGGAAACGCCGGTGATTTTCGCTCCGTTGTGAACAGCGATGCCCTCCCGCTCGAACGCCTCCTGGAGCACTCCGGCGGCCTCTTCGTCCCCTACCGGAACGAGATGCGGGTCCATGTGCGCCAGAGAGACCTTCGTTCCCAGCCTGGCGAAGGCCTGCGCCATCTCCGAGCCGATTGCGCCCCCGCCGACGATGGTCAGCGACTCCGGTATCTTCTCGATCTCGAACATGTTCACGTTCGTCAGGACGTCCGGAATATCGCGCAGCCCCGGAATAGGTGGAATGAAAGGTTCCGTTCCGGTGGCGATGAAGATCTTCTTCGCGGTGTAGCTCTCGCCGTTCACCTGCACCGTCCGGTCGTCGAGGAACTCCGCGGTCCCCTGCACCAGCGTCGCGCGTTCGAACGCTTTCTGAAACTTCTTGTCGTTGATGCCGAGGATCTTGTCGCGGACCACTTGCATCGGGTCGGAAGCGCTCATGTGGAATTCGCCTTCGATGCCGTACTTTTTAAGGTTTCTCGCGGAATAAAGGGCCTCTCCGGCTTTCAGGAGCGCCTTGCTGGGGATGCAGCCGCAGTTCAGGCACTCTCCGCCCACCTTGTGCTTTTCGATGGAGAGCACCGAAAGACCCATCGCCGCGCCCATAGCCGAAACGGCCATACCCGCCGGTCCCATTCCGATTACCATGACGTCGAACTGCTTCACTGTCAGCACCTGCCTTTTTAAGGGTGAGGATAAGGAAATTATACCCGCTATCGGTATGTACCGCAATAAGGAGGCGCGACTCGACCATTCGCCGCAAGGGGCCGGAAAAATCACCCCTGTTATTTTTCAAGTTGACCTATCAACGGATTCAGCAGGCTGTATTTTTTCTCGGCGCGGCTGTTTACCGCCATCTGTCCAGTATTTCCTGCACTTTGCCATCTTGTTCCATTTTTTTAAGAGCATCCGCAATTTTCCCGGCCGTAGCATCCGGGAAATGAAGGCCGGCGGCTATGTATACGCGAGTCAGCTTGCCTATGGCAAGGCCTTCCAGCAGTCGGCCCGTATCTTCTCCGATTTTACGCCAGTTATACAAGGCGATGAAATCGGACTCCGCAATGGTGTCGAATCGTTTGTGCCGGAGCTTTTTCGCGTTGATTTCCGCATCGGGGGCTTCATCCAGCCTGTCGATGCCCAGTGCCTTGAGCAGAGGAATTATCGCATGGCCCCGAACTACCCCCACGGGTAGGCTCGCAGCCTCTTCGACCGAGAGTACGGGAGTCGCCCTGTCGAAAGAGTAGAGCCGAAACTGAGTTTGTATAAGTTCTCCAAGCCATTTGAACATATCTTCCCGTTGCGGAGAACGTGAAAAGGGGATAATGGCGTTCAGCTCGTCGCCGGGATTCCGCACCATCGTCTGCGCCCTCGGCCAAGGCACGTCCATAACGAATTCGAACTCGGGGGCTCCGTACAGGGTGGCTTCCTGCAGAATTTCTACCGTTATACCCACAGCTTTTCCATCCGAAATTCCGCAAAGGGGCATGGCGTTAAGGCCGTAGACCACGACCTTTTCGGCGAGAGCGCCGGTTGCGAAAAGAGGAAGAACCAAGAAAAGGGCTGCAAGCGCGATCCGTTTCATTTTCATATCGATCCCCTCCATTTCGGATTCAACAATAAATCGATCAAACTTGTTGTTATAAGAATTATGAAAATGTCTTCGTAGCGCCGTTTTTAGCGGCAGATGATTTCGCCTCCCGGACGATTATCCAGTATCCAAACTTTCCGACATCTGGCGTAAAGATAAACTCGTATAATTTTAAATATTTATTCTTTACCTGTCAATCTATTGTTTGAGGCCCGGGAATCAGAAGGTTCGATTTTGGGGGGCGTTTTGAGACGTCGCGGAAAGGTGAACGGGAAGAATTCCTCCATGACATGGCCTCGAAAGAGCGCCTGGAGCGGCGTATTCAGGAAGAGCCGTACGGAAGCGCCGCGAGGCGCCGGAGTGCGTCGTGGAGTCAGGCAACGAAGATCCGGGATCGTACGCCGTCGTCCGGAGACGGTTTCTGCCAAGAGCCGGGGAAGGTACGGTCTACAGGCGCATCGGGTAGAGAAAAGAGAGGAGCGCTCCTGTTCGCAAATGAATGTTTGGGGCGAGTGTGTTTTACAAGATCAAAAACACCCCATCCGTACAGCTTCCGATGCGACGTGTCCGGCAAGCGCCGCGACGAACGCTCCGTTATGGACTACAAGCAAGTCCCAGAGTTTTGTCGGTCGGAAGTAGCCCGGCAGAGTCAGCATAGTCCGTCCTTGGTGAATTCCGGCATCCTTCAGCCCGTTGTTCCTGATGATATCCAACAGCAAATCCAGAAAGCCGTTCATGTTCTTGCCCGAGGTGACGCCTGCTCGCTCGCCGTGATCGGCGTTGCCGGATTCGATCTGCTTGAGTTTCGCCGCCTCTCGGTTTTTCCAAAAGCTTTCCACCGCGCTGCGGGCCTTCCGTTCGAAATCGACAAGATTCAGCGTCATTGCGCGCCATTCACCCCCAGAGTAGCCCTTTCTTCGCCGTTCAGGCCGAACAGCCTAAGGGTCGCGTCGTTACAGGCGTCGATATCTCTTGTGATCGCTGCTTCCGTAAGTTCCTTTCTTAAAACTCCGGAGACTTCCGACCATCGCGGAATTCTGATGCGTCGCAGATATTGCGCTTGAAAACGCAGATACCCGCCGCGCATCTTCGTCGAATAGGTCGTTACGAAAAGACGGCTGATCGCCGAGAGGAGAACGGCCTGTAACGCGCGCAGCTCCCACTCGTCCGACGTGACGTAGTACAGATTATGGTGCGGATACAGCTCACCCTGCTCGTAGACGATGTGCGCCTCGCCCTTGATGTCGGGAATCAGGAGCTTTGGCCTCCACGCCAGCGACGGCGTGATGCGGTCTATGGTGCGATACCAGTTGTCCGGGAATTTTTGCGCGCAGTGGCGGCGTGCGATCACATCGCGTCTCTCCTCAAGATAACGGCCCAAACGAGGGTATGCCTTCAAATCGACCAGGCCGCCGCCGTCCGCGAACGGATTGACGATTCCTCGGCCGAGCCAACGGACCTCGCCGGAGACGATATCTTTCGTCGTGACCAGCGGGAGTTTCCTGTCCGGCTCTACGTCGAGAGCGTCGTATTCGCCTATGAACGCCTTGTCCGCACCTGTCGCCACTCCGATGCCGACGGAGCATCCGGCCTCCTCTAGAGAAGGGAAGTTCTCTTCCAGACATCGGATGAGATCCGTCCGGTCCGACGGCTCCAACAGCCACGGCTCCGCGCCGCTTGTCACGCCGGTGATTTCGCGCACGGAGCCGGAGTTTTTTGGTAGCCCGGGCGAACGAAACTCCGATGCAAGAGAGGTCAGTGTTTCGCGGTCGATTTCCGGCCGATAGGCGACCCGCGTCGCGCCGGAGGGTTCGCGCCCGATGACCGTGATCGCCGGATATGCCGACACATCGGAATGGAAAGCCCCGACGTCCGTCATGTCCACATAGATTTTGAGCCGGTACTTGCTTGCAACAAAACTGCGCAGAGGTCCGCCGTATCGGTTTTTCATCCACCTGTCCGAGCAGATGAATCCTAAAACGCCGCCCTTGGTCAACAGGGAGAGGGAACGTTCGATGAACGGGATATAGAGGTCGGCGCGATCATAGAGCGTCCTGAAGCGCCTGCGATACTCCGAGAGCAACGGGGCCGGTATCATCTCCTGGCGCACATAGGGCGGGTTTCCCACCACGAAGTCGAATCGGCCGGAAAGAGGCGCGAGCAGAAAGTCCCCTTGCGACAACCAGCGGTCGGCAAGCGCCTCCGCCTCGCCCGGTTTCATCCCCTCCCGCTCCAGCAATCTGATGGTTTCTCCTCGTGTGTCGCGGTATGTCTCGCCGTGGAGTTCGACGGCGAGAAGAGATTCTCCAAGCTCCTCCGGAGTCGGAGAGGAAGGGCGAAAGCGCTTCCATGCCGAGAGCAGTCTCCGTACGGCCGGCAGCAAAAAAGCCCCGCCGCCGAACGAGGGCTCCAAAAGGCGCTTCGTGTAAAGGGGCTGATCGTCCGTGTAGCCGACGAGATCGAGAATAAAGTCGACGACCTCCGCACGCGTGAACACGGCCCCGCGAGCGTCCGCCTCCGAGACCGTGGAGAGTTGGTCGACGGCGTCGGAGAGCGAAGGGGAGTACGCAACTGCCGTAGCGCCGCCCGAATCGAATCCCAAACCCAACTGCTCCAAACCGCCGCCCCCTTCGATACAAGATGAAAGAACCTCTTAGGATTATAGCGGGAAGGGAGCGGGGGAGTCCAGTTTTTCTGCTTTTACGAAGGGGAAGATTGTCTTGAATTTTTCTTGAAATTTGCTATAACAGTATCAAGATGATTATGCCTTGGTGCTTCGGGATGTGACGAGAGCGCCCTGTCTGACGACACCCGACGTGAAACGCATGAATCGATCCTGCTTACACTGGAGCGATATGCACAGAGAAGACCGGTAGAAAAGAGGGAGAAGATGGACGAATGGGGCGGTATTTGGACGGCTAAGAAAAAAGGAGTTCTTAAGAGTTATCTTGACGCGTATCAAACTGCTTTGAAGTATGCCCCTTTCGAAAAGTGGTATATTGACGCTTTCGCCGGGATAGGAACTCATTCCTCCGACGAGGAGCCGGATTCTAGCCCTTTTTTCTCCCTAGATTTTGAGGAAGAAGACGTTGAACAGGAACTGGTCTTTCGTCGGCAAGGCTCCCCGCTTCTTGCTCTGCAAACAAAACCGTCTTTTGACAGGTATATTTTTATCGAAAAGGCAGTAAAACGATGTGCTGTTTTGACGTCAATTATAGATGAACATCGCTGCGATAAAAACATAGATATCGTTAATGGGGATGCAAATGAGCATCTCGCAACAATCTGCGATGAAATACGCCGACGCGGGCGCGAGATCAGAGCAGTTCTATTTTTAGATCCGTATGGAATGCAGGTGTCGTGGAATTCTCTTGAAGCGGTTGCCGCGACTGGGATTTTTGATGTGTGGTACCTTTTCCCTATAATGTCGGTTAAAAGAATGCTCCCCAAAAACGCACGGATCGAACCCTCGTGGGTGAGGCGTCTTGACGCCGTTCTTGGTACCTCCGGTTGGAAAAGCAGTCTTTATGTCCCCGACGAAAGTCGGATCGGGCAGATGAATCTGTTTGGCGAACAGCCCGAGTTCGAACAAGTGCGGCCGGTTCGCGAAAGCGAAATTGAAAAGTACGCTGTGGAGCGCTTAAAGAGCATTTTCCCCTTCGTTGTCGATGAGCCTCTTTCGCTGTATAATACAAGAGGGAAGCATATATTCTCTTTTGTTTTCGCTATGTCCAATAGAGACAAGGCGGCAATCAGATTGGGCGAGAAAATCGCGAAGCATATTATCAGGATAAACCGGGAGGTGACCTGAAGTGGCACAATCATCCATCGAGTGGACGAATTCGACATGGAATCCGCTGGCAGGCTGTTCGTGCGCCTCCGCAGGATGCCTCAACTGTTACGCAATGGCGATGGCGTCCCGCCTTGAAGCAATGGGGCAGGGAAAATATACTGGTCTCACCGAGAAAAACGAAAAGGAAAAAGCTGTCTGGACAGGTAAGATCAATGTCGACGAAAGCATGATCAACCGTCCTTTGGAATGGAGAAAACCGCAGATGATCTTCGTCAACTCCATGAGCGATCTCTTTCATGAGAATGCGCCTCGCGACGCTATCCTCAAAATATGGAACGTTATGGAGAAAGCCCGCTGGCATACATTCCAGACGCTGACGAAACGTCCTGCCATGATGTTGGACATTATTCGGGATTTGAAACTCCCCCCTCTGCCTAACCTTTGGCTTGGTACAAGCGTCGAAAACAGAGATGTCGCCTTTCGCATCGACCTGATCAAGCAGGCTCCCGGTCCAGTTCGTTTTGTCTCCTTCGAGCCTCTTATAGGTGCTTTGGGAAACGTCGATCTTTCAGGTATCGATTGGATTATCGTTGGAGGAGAGTCGGGGCCCGGCGCTCGCCCATTGCAAAAGGAGTGGGTTGACGAACTTTTTGCCGCCTCGAGAAAATACGACGTCCCCTTTTTCTTCAAACAGTGGGGAGGCGTACGCAAAAAAGCGAACGGGCGAACATACAGAGGAGCGGAGTGGGATGAAGTTCCTGCGGTGTAAAGAAGCGTTATGTGTATGTTTAGGTTTTTTTAGGAGAAGATATCATGAATATGCATAGTCGCTTGAACTGCTCCTCTTCGTTAATTCGTTGGATTGGAGAATCTATGAATGGACTTGAATGGTCTTCCGATACGCGTAGTGTTATTGCGGGAGGGTGTTTGGATGTTGCTTTGGAGCACCACGAAGCGATTATCCTGCTTGTTAAAAATAAGCATATTGGCTCAGCCTTCGCTCTTGTTCGTTGTGTATTTGAAGCCTACATAAGGGCGGTTTGGCTGCATCGTTGTGCCAGCGACTTCGAACTTGAGTCCTTTCAGAATGAGAAATTATACAAGAAATTTGACGATATACTGTCCGAAATTAAAACGATAGAAGGTTTCGATGCGGGCATTCTTTCCGAAGTGAAAAAACACTGGTGGTCTCCAATGAACAGCTTTACGCATTGTGGCTATGCCCAAGTGGCTCGCAGATACAACGGCATGGCGATTGGTCCGGATTATGATGAAGAGGATGTCTGTAAAGCCCTCCGTTTTGTTGACGGCGTAGCCTTGCTAGTTGTAGGGTATGCAGCAGGACAGGTTGGCGATATGACTTTACAACAATCGGTTCTAAAAAAAATCGACGAATTCTCCAAAGAAATTGCCTCAGGATAGAGCTAAACCTGTTATAAAACTACCGCGTTGAATAGCGCCGGCACTTGTTGAGAATCCCCCCTCACGCATCGCGTCCCCGGCCCTTCCTGTAATACCCCTTGAACGCCAGGTCGAGCAGCACCGCGCCGATGAAGACGAGGCCCTTCACCGATTGCTGCACGTAGCTGGAGATGGCCAGCAGGCGGAGGCCGTTGTCGAGGAAGCCCATGATGAGGACGCCCGCGACGGTGCCGCCGACGCCCCCAACGCCGCCGAAGAGGCTGGCGCCGCCGAGGACGACCGCGGCGATGACGTCGAGTTCGAGCCCCATGCCGACGTTGGGCTGGGCGCTCCAGAGTCGTCCGACCATGAGGACTCCGGCCAGTCCGGCGAGGGAGCCGGAGATGGCGTAGACGGAGAGGGTGAGGCGCGGGGCGGAGAGCCCGGCGAGACGCGCCGTCTCGGGGTTGTCGCCGAAGGCGCGGAGGTGCGTGCCGAAGGGGGTGCGCTGCAGCAGCACCCACGCGGCGAGGGCGAGGCCGAAGAAAACGAGTCCCGAAACGGGGAACGGCCCCACCGAGGCCCATCCGGGGGTGTAGAACGCCGGAGGCAGTCCCGAGACTGGGTAGCCCTGCGTCAGGAGCAGCGTGCCGCCGCGCGCCGCCGCGAGCATGGCGAGGGTGGCCATGAAGGGGGGGACGCGCCCGAAGGCGACGAGCGAACCGGAGGCGAGGCCGCAGAGGGTTCCCGTGAGCACGGCGACGGCCCACGCGAGCGGGACGGGGAGGCCGAGCTCCTTGCAGGTCCATGCGCCGACGGCTCCTGCGAGGGCGAGGACGCTGCCGACGGAGAGGTCGATGCCCCCCGAGAGCAGCACGAAGGTCATGCCGACGGCGCAGACGCCGACGATGGCGGACTGCGCGAGGACGTTGGCCATGTTCTGCCGGTCGAGCACTCCGGGGTGGAAGGCGGCCAGCAGGCCCACGACGGCGAAGAGCAGCAGAACGCTCCCCCAGCCTTTGTCGCGCAGCGTTGCAAGGAACGACGGTGTTTTCTCAGGCATTGGCGATTCCTCCAGTCGCGGCGGTCATGACGCGTTCTCCGAGGGTTCCCTGCGCGCCCTCTCCGCGCGGGAAGCGGGCGACGCGGCGGCCGTCGCGGAAGACGAGGACGGCGTCGCTCATTCCCAGCACTTCGGGGAGGTCGGAGGAGATCATCAGGATGCCCATCCCCTGCGCCGCGAGGTCGTTCATGATCTGATGGATTTCGGCCTTCGCGCCGACGTCGACGCCGCGCGTGGGTTCGTCGAGGATGAGGATCTTCGGCGAGACTGCGAGCCCCTTGGCGATGGCGACCTTTTGCTGGTTGCCGCCGCTGAGGGAGAAGACGGAGTCGAAGACGTTCCTGCACCGAACGCCGAGGCGCTGGACGAACGATCCGGCGAGCGATTCGGAGGCCGGGCGGTCGACGAACGGTCCCTTGCGGAGCCCTTGCAGCAGGCGCATGGCGATCGTGTTGTCGCGGATGGTGCGGTTGAGGAAGAGTCCCTGCCGCTTGCGGTCCTCCGGGACGAGGACGATCCCCCTGTCCAGGGCGTCTCCGGGGGAGCGGGGGGTGAACGGCGTTCCCTCGACGGCGATTTCGCCCCCGTCGAACGGGTCGAGACCGACGAGGCATCGGGCGAGCTCCGTGCGGCCGCTTCCGACGAGCCCCGCCACGCCGAGGATTTCGCCGCTGCGGAGGGTGAACGAGACGTCTTCGAGAACCCCCGTTCGCGAGAGTCCGCGCACGTCGAGGAGGACGTCGCCGGGGTCTCGGAAGGTTCGCGGGTAGAGGGCTTCGATCCGTCGCCCCACCATCAGGGAGACGACGCGCTCGGGGGTGAGCTCCTTCGCGTCCGCGCTTCCCGCCATCTCGCCGTCGCGGAGGACGGAGATGCGGTCGGCGAGGAGGAAGACCTCTTCGAGATGGTGCGAGATGTAGATGATGCCCGTTCCGGACGCGCGAAGACCGGCGATGACGCGGAAGAGCTGCTCCGTCTCGCGCGCGGAGAGGCTGGAGGTGGGCTCGTCCATGGCGAGGATGGAGACGTTCTGCGAGATCGCCTTGGCGATTTCGACGAGTTGCTGCTCCCCCGGAGAGAGCGTTCCGGCGCGGCGCTTCACGTCGATGCCGACGCCGAATCCCTCGACGAGCCGGGTCGCGTCGTCCGCGAGTTTCCGTCCGTCGATGAAGGGGCCGCGCTTCGGCTCGCGCCCGAGGTAGATGTTCTCCGCCACGGTGAGGTGCGGCGCGAGGCTCAGCTCCTGGTGGATGATGCCCACTCCGGCGCGGATGGCGTCGCCGGGGCCGCTCCATCGGGCGGAGTTCCCCCGTATCAGGATCTCCCCTTCGTCGGGAGCGACCACGCCGCCCAGCGCCTTGACGAGGGTGGACTTCCCCGCGCCGTTTTCACCGACGAGCGCGTGCAGCTCCCCTGCGCGCAGGGAGAAGGAGATTCCCTTCAGCGCGTGGACTCCCGGGTAGCGCTTGTGTACGTTCTTCATCTCCAGCAAGAGTGTCACGCCATCATCCTCCGGTGGGAGGGACGCCGCCCTTGAACGACGGCGTCCCGGTACTTCATCTGGTGTACGGCCTATTCGACGACGAGCTGCAGCGGCACGGGGATGAACTCGGGCAGCTTCTCGCCGCCGAGGTGCGCGACCGCCTTCTCGACGCCCATCGCGCCGATGACCGCGGGCTGCTGGGCGACCGTCGCGGCAAGTTTGCCCGCCTTGACGGCGGCCACGGCGTCGTCCACCGCGTCGAAGCCGACGAAGACGATGCCGGTGCGTCCGGCGGCTTCCGCCGCGGCGACCGCGCCGAGGATCATCTCGTCGTTGTGGGCGAAGACGCCCGCGATCTCCGGCTGCGCCTGGAGGATGTTCTCGAAGACCTTGAGCCCCTTGTCGCGGCTGAAGTCGGCGGCCTGCGAGGCGACGACCTTGATATCCTTGAATGTGGCAATAGCGTCGTTGAACCCCTTGCCGCGGTCTCTGGCGGCGGAGGTTCCGGGGATGCCGACCAGTTCGACGACGTTCCCCTTGCCTTCGAGCTTCTTGGCGAGGAACTCTCCGGCCATGACGCCGCCCGCGACGTTGTCGCTGGCCACGTGGCAGAGCACCTGTCCGCCGGACGCGCCCCTGTCGATGGTGAGCACGGGGATGCCCGCGGCGTTCGCCTTCATGATGGAGGGCGTGACGGCGTCGGAGTCGGTCGGGTTGACCAGAATGGCGTCGACCTTCTGCTGAATCAGGTCTTCCATCGCGGCGGTCATCTTCGCCGAGTCGTCCTGCGCGTCCAGCACCACGAGCTTCACGCCCGCCTTCGTCGCGGCCTCTTCGGCCCCCTGCTTCAGCGTGACGAAGAAGGGGTTGTTCAGCGTGGAGATCACCAGGCCGAGCGTCTTCTCCGCCGCCGCCGCGGGAGCGGCGACGAGCAGAACCACCAGCAGTACGGCAAACAACTTTTTCATGAAACGGACACCTCCTTGAATTTTCGCGCGGGGCGTTTCACGCCTCCGCGTCGTTGTGGAAACAGGTTTGGTACGCCGGGAAGCGCGTATGAATCGTTCAAAGTTTTCATGCGCTCTTCGCGGACTTCCTTGAGCCGTGCGGCTGTCCGGAATACGACAAGCAGGCGCTACCCCGCCGTCCGGCTCTTCCGCCCCAGGCTTCCGTAGGCCACGAGGGCCGCCGCGATGACCACCCCCTTCACCACCTGTTCGGAGAAGGGATTGACGTTGAGCAGGTTCATCCCGTTCTCCAGCACGCCCATGATCAGCACGCCGAGGATGGTTCCGGCGAGCGTTCCCTTGCCTCCCGAGAAGCTGGTTCCGCCGAGCACGACGGCGGCGATGGCGCCGAATTCGTAGCCGACGCCCGCGCCGGGCTGCGCGGAGTCGAGCCTTCCGACGAGCATCAGTCCTGCGAGCGCGGAGAGGAGGCCGCAAAGGACGTACGCCTTCGAGATCGTTCCGGGGACGTCGATCCCCGATCCCCATGCGGCGACGGGGTTCGAGCCCGTGTTGCGGATATGCTCCCCCCACGGGCAGCGTTCGAGGAGGACGAAGACGATGATGAAGGCCGCTCCGAAGAGCAGCGCGGGCGCGGGAAGATGTGCGAAGACGCCCGTTCCCGGCAGCCTGAAGAGGGCGTCGAACCCGGTGATGGGCGCGCCGCCCGTGTAGATGAAGGAGAGCCCGCGCGCGAACCCCATCATTCCCAGCGTGACGATGAAGGGGGGGAGGCGCAGGAGCGAGACGCCGAAGCCGTTGACCCACCCCAGTCCGGCTCCCGCGAGGAGTGCGCACGCCCACGCGACGGGGGCGGGGAGGCCGGTTTTCGACGCGGAGGCGGCGAAGAGGACGGAGAGCGAGAGGACGCTGCCGACGGAGAGGTCGATGCCTCCGGTGAGGATGACCACGGTCATGCCCAGCGAGATGACGCCGATGATGGAGGACTGGCGCAGCACGTTCAGCAGGTTGGCGCCGGTGAAAAAGCGCGGCTCCAGCGAGCCCGCAACGAGCATGAGCCCCCCCAGGAGCAGGAGAAGCAGCGATCGCGAGTCGAAACGCCGAAAGAGCGGCACGGCCTTCCGCCTTCTTTAGAACGGAACGGCGCAGCGGAGCAGCACGTTGGCGTACGGGGTGCACTCGCCCGTGCGGACGACGAAGCGGACGTCGGGAAGGAGCTTCTTGAACTCCTCGTGCGGAATGCGTTCGTGCGGGGTTTGCTGGAAGAGCGTTTCCAGCCGTCCGGCGAGCATCGGACTTTTGGCGAGCGCCTCCTCGGCCCAGACGGCGCCTTCGATCGCGAGTTCGGGAAGGATGGCTTCCAGCACGCTGAAGAAGCCCGGTTGCCCGAGCGCGTAGGCCAGATCGATCCGGGGCGTCTCCGGGGGAATGGGAAGCCCCGCGTCGGCGATGCACACAAGGTCGCCGTGGCCGCAGGAAGCGATCCGGAAAGCCAGTTCCGGGTGAAGAATGCCGCTGCGTTTCATAGTGCGTCCCTCCTTGCGTTCGCTCATGGTGACGCGCGCGGGCGGTTGTATCGCAGTCTGCGCCCGTCCGTCGTTCACTCGAGAGAAGCGCTGAAATTTATCAAGCTATTGTCCAGTATCGTAGCATGGACGCATGCTTTTGACAACAGAATTTCGCGAGGTGTCCGAGGGAGCGAATCAGGTGCGACGTAACGGGCGCGAAGTGGATTAGGCGGGGAGAAAGAAGCGGAAAAAACGAAGACGCCCGTCGAAATCGGAGAGAGTCTCGAGGGCGTCGCTCGCGTTGTCTTGTTTTCCGAAGCCGAAGCGTGAAGACGCCGCCTGGAGGAGGAAGGGGGCATCTTCGCGCTTCGGCTGTTCATTATTTCGTTTTTCCCAAGTTGAGCATGGGGCTCCATCCGGCGCCGTCGTTGTCGATGGTTATCCACATGTCGTCGTTCAGGATGCACAGGCTTTCGACTTTTTCCAACAGGAGCCCCGTGGAGGCGAGGATATCGTGTACAAGCTCTTTCTCCAGACGCCCCTCGTGAACGTACTTTCGAAGATCGACGGAGTAGATTCTCTTGACTTCGGAGGAGTCGCCCATACCTTTGTCGCGTTCGACGACGAGAAGCGTCGCGTCGTCGACGAGTTCAAGATCGGAAAGTCCCATCCAGAACTTTTTGGCGTCTTTTGAGTGCTGCTCCAGAGGGTACGACGCGGTCTCCCATTTTTCGGATGCGGTGGAAAACCGAAGTATGGCCGCGTCGGTCCGGGCGGCGTCGAAGCCTCTCTGCAACGCGACGTAGACGAACGCTCCGTCGAAGGTGACGGCGACTCCTTCGAAGCCGTAGTTCTTGGGGTCTCCGTGCTTCTTCAGCATCTCTTCCGGAAGAGCGTATTCTTTGCGTACCGCGCCGTCGTGTCCGGCGAAGACGAGTAGGTTCTCCGCGCCGGTTTTCCCCTCGCTCGCGAGCCAGAAGCCGTCCTTGGTCCAGCAGATGCCTTCGAGGTCGTATGCGGCGGGCTTCCCGTCCTTCGCGACGATGATCTCCCGATCCACTTCAACGAGTCCTTTTTCGGCGTTGTTCATGTCGAGTCTCCAGATTCTCGACGGGTTCCATGCGTTGTCCGGCACGGTGTAGATGAATGTTCCGTCGGTGGAGAATCCGGAGAGCGCGCTCCAAGGAATCTCCTTCGAGAAGATGACGGGATTGGTCGAGTCGCCGGGGATCTCCGAGTCGCTCGCGGAGTAGATGGAAAGCGTGCCGTCTCCTTCGTTGGCGGCGACGATAAGCCGTTTTCCGTCGGCCCTGCCGGAGACGAGAGTCACTCCCTCGGGGGCGATCCCCGTCGGTAGAATTTTCAGAAGTTCGGGATTCGTAACATCGTTCACGCGGTAAACGGCGAGAAAGGATCCTCGTTCGGAGGCTGCGACGAGTATGCCGTCGCCGAACATCTCGGCGAAGGCGACGCCTTCGATTTCCGTCCCGCGCTTACCGGAGCGGACGTCGGGATAGTGCCCGAGCAGAGCCGCCTCCGTATCCAGCGCGAGGCCGGAATCCCATACGACGTCGCCGTCGAGCGTATGGATGCTGACGCTTCGGCCGCCGGACCATACGTTGTCGCCGAAGGTCTCGAGGTCGGTGTCTCCTTCGTTGGCGAGGGCAAGATAGATGGAATCGCCGACCGAGATGAACGCGACAGCGTCGGGTTCGCGCCTCCCTTTAAAATCCTCGACAAAGGATATCCGACCGTCTTTCTTCAAGTCGGCTTTTCGTTCGACGGTTCCGGCGCGGAAAATTCGCTGTATCGCCGGCTTTTCGGGGTTCCCGATATCAAGGATCGCAACGGCGTTGTTCTCTTGAAGGGTGATTGCGGCGCTTCTGCCGTCCGGGCTTATGGCGACGAATTCGGGTTGGGGATCCGAAGTGAAGTTGACGCCCTCGGCCGCTTTCAGGAGCGCTTCGGGAAACTCCACCGAGGTGATTGCGGACGCGGAAATATTCGCCGGATCGACGACGACGACGTCCACTCTTCCGGGGCGCTTGCCTCCGAGAGTGGCATCCCCCTTGTCGTCGCTCTCCTCGTCTTCGATGGCGACAACCGCGACGATTCTCCCGTTGTTCTCGGCGACGGCGATCGAGTCCGGACCGACTCCGATCATTTTTTCTCCGAGGCGTCTCGGAGCAGACCTATTCGTTATGTCGTAAACGACAAGACTTCCCGGTACGGCATTGTTCGCGTCGTCGCCCTTTCTCAGAGCGACCAGGAGAAATTTTCCATCCTTGCTGAGCGCCGCGGACGTCGGCTCTCCATCTCCCGTGCTTAGCGACGGCATCGTTCTCGGAGTCGCGGGGTCGTTGATATCGACGATGCCTATTTTTTTACCCGATGCATTGGTATAGTACAGAAACGTTCCGTCGGGAGCGGCCGTCACTATCTCCGCCACTTCGCCCCCGGGAACGGCGTAATGAGATTCGAGGACGAAGGAATGTACCCCCGCCTCGGCCGTGAAAGCGACGAGCAACGAGAAAAACAGAAGATACGAAAGAAAACGGAGCGAACGGGATGTCATTGTTTCAATACCTGCCTTTCGTTGATACCGAAATGTCTTTCGATAGCAGGATAGCAGGTGTTCACTACAAGAGGCTTTCGTTTGTGTAATGATTGTGTAAAAAATAAGGAAGGTCTTCGTCATAAGGCGAAAGCTTTCACCGTTGTTCCAAAAAGAATTTCCGCGGGAAAAACTAGCGACGACGAAGGAAAGATACGTACTTGCCCGAACTGACGAGTAGTGATAGTTTTATTGTAGAGGTCAAGGAATCTAAAAGACAGAAAGAGGTGGGTATCCTGCTTGAAAAAATCAGGAAGCTGGCAACATCGAACGCAGAAGAGGTCGTTGCGCTGCGGCATCATTTTCACACATTCCCGGAACGCTCCTGGGAGGAGGTCGAAACCAGCAAAAAGGTCGTCGACGTGCTGAAAGGGCTTGGCTGCACCATCCTGAAGACCGGCTTCGGCGGCACGGAATCCGGCGTCGTCGCCGAGCTGAAGGGCGGGAAGCCGGGCGGGTGCGTGGCTTTGCGCGCAGACATGGACGCGCTCCCGCTCCAGGAGGAGAACGCCGTCCCCTACGCGTCGCAAACTCCCTGCGTGATGCACGCTTGCGGCCACGACGCGCACACGGCGATGTTGCTGGGTGCGGCGAAAATACTCGCGGAAATTCGCGACGAGCTTCCCGGTACCGTTCGCTTTCTTTTTCAGCCGGCGGAGGAGTCCGGCCTGCGTTCCGGCGCCAAGGCGATGCTCGACGAAGGGGCGCTCGACGGCGTCGACTCCATCGGCGGCCTGCACGTCTGGTCTCTTGCCCCGACGGGAACGGTGCTCTACCGCTCCGGCCCGGTGATGGCCGCGGCGGACGCATGGTACTTGACGATCAAGGGGAAGGGCGGGCACGGCTCCTCTCCGGAGAACGCCGTCGACCCGACGATCACGGCGGCGAATCTCGTGCTCAACCTCCAGGCCATCGTCGGGCGAGAGGTGAGCGCGCGAGAGACCGCCGTGGTGAGCACCGGCGTCGTCAAAGCCGGGGAGACCGTCTTCAACATCATCCCCGATTCGGTGACGATGAACGGCACCGTCCGCACCTTCAACCCTGCGGTGCAGGACACTCTGGAGGCGGCCATCCGGAGGGTGATCGCGGGGCTGTGCGCCGCCGGACGCTGCGAGTTCGAGCTGGACTATAGGCGCAACCTTCCAGCGACCATCAACGATCACGCTGTCACGATGACGGCGAAGTCGGTCTGCGAGGCGATGATGGGCGCGGAGAATGTAAAGGAGACGGAGCTGATAATGGGCTCGGAGGACTTCAGCTACTTCGAGCGGAAGGTTCCTGGAACCTTCTTCTTCCTTGGAACGGGCAATCCGGAGAAGGGGACGAACAACCCGCACCACCACCCGAAGTTCAATGTGGACGACGACGCGCTTCCGGCAGGCGCCGCGCTCCTCGCGGGATTCGCATGGGCGCGCCTCACGGGGGAAGTCCGGGGCTGAGGACTCTTTCCCGGGATCGTACGAGCGGAGCGGAGAGTCCGCCGCACACGACGACCGCGTTGCGGGCCGAGGACGCGCGGACACGGCATTTCCTCACGGATGACGACTCAAGGAGATGGTGCGATGAAATCGCTTCTGTCGAAAGCGGTCTGCGCGCTGCTGTTCGCGCTGCGTCTGTCCGCCGCATGCGCGGGCGGTTCGGACGTGAACGGGGAGGATTTGCTGTGGATGTGCGCCGGTTCGCTCACCGCCGCCGAAGAAGTTCGCGAAATGATCGAGGCTGGGGCGGATGTGAACATTCGCGACGAAGACGGCTGGACGCCGCTTCACTTTGCGGTTGCGGCGCCCCACCCCAGGCCTGATTTGGCCGCGCTGCTCCTTGACGCCGGAGCGGATGTGAACGCGAAGGACGAGGACGGCTGGGCGCCGCTCCACTGCGCCGCGAGCGCCGATGAAGGCTTCGCCGCGATGGCGCTGCTGCTGAGAGCGGGGGCGGATGTGCACGCGAAAGACGATGAGGGGTGGACGCCGCTCCACTGTGCCGCAGGACTCAATCCAGATCCCCGTGCGATCGAGATTCTTTTAAGTTTCGGAAGCGGCGTGGAGAGAAAGGATGCCGACGGGAGAACGCCGCTCCATTGCGCCGCCGCATTGAATCCGAACCCTGCTTCGGCAGGCGCGCTGCTGAAGGCGGGTTCGGACGTGAATGCAACGGACAACGACGGAAGCACGCCGCTCCACGCCGCAGCCGAGCGAAACCCCGTCCCCGAAATGCTGGAGCTGCTTCTGGAGGCGGGCGGCGAAGCCGTCCTGCGCGACGCGGCGGGGAAGCGCGCTATCGACTACGCGGAAGAGAACGAGTGGCTGAAGGGAACGTCGGCCTACGAAAAACTCCGCGAAGCGAGCTTCTGACGGCGCCTCCTCTACTTCCAATACCCCCTGTGGACGGCGACGATCTCCTCCCGGAGCGCTTCGTCGGCGACGGGGCCGACGATCTCGATCTTCTTCTGTCCTCTGGCGACGATCTCGCGGGAGGGGAGGTCGAAGGTGGGGTTGTCCTCGTGCGAGCCGGTGAGTTCGAGGAGCTGCTTCTCGGCGATGCCGAAGACCACCCGCCCGACGTTCCCCCAGTAGATCGCGCCGACGCACATGCAGCACGGCTCGGCGGTGGTGTAGAGGGTGCACTCCCACAGGAATTCCTTCGAATACTTCTTGCTTGCCAGCCGCATGACGGCGGTCTCCGCGTGCCCGGTGCAGTCCCGCTCCGTGACCTCGATGTTTCCCGATTCGACGAGGATGTTCCCGTCTTTGTCGACCAGCAGCGCGCCGAAGGGGTGGTTTCCCGCAGCGACGGCTTCCTTGGATATCTCGACGCACCGTCTCAGAATCGTTTCGTGCGATGTGTCCATCTTTTCCCTCCTCAAGTAAAACGAGGGGAGCGCGCGGCTCCCCTCGATATGCGGTTCGAACGATTGTTCGCGTGTCTCAATTAGGAGCTGTTTCGGTCGCTCGCGTCCACACGCACCACGGTGCTGGGATGCTTCGCGATGCCCGCGGCGAAGCGGTGGAGTGCGTATGCACCCGGCGCTAGGTCCGCATCTCGCGGTTGAACGGCTTGCCCAGCGCCGTGGGGCCCAGCAGCAGACTCTCGCGGCTGAAGGCGAGGACGACGATGACGAGCGCGTAGGGGAGCATCACGGCGAACTCGTAGGGGAAGTCGATGCCGTGCCCCTGGATGGCGAGCTGGAGCGCCTGCGCGAGGCTGAAGAGCAGCGCGCCCCCCATGATCTTCAGCGGACGCCAGTGGCCGAAGTAGACCAGCGCAACGGCGATGAAGCCGCGCCCCGCGATGATCTCGTCGCTGAACATCTTCACCTGGCAGAGACTGAGGTACGCCCCGGCGAGTCCCGCGAGCGCCCCGCCGACGGCGAGCGCCTGGAAGCGGACGAGGTTGACCTTGACGCCGATGGAGTCGGCCGCCCTCGGGTTGGTCCCGGAAGCGCGCACCCGCAGCCCCCACGGCGTTTTGAAGAGGATGTACCATGCAGCCGGGACGAAGAGGAACGTCAGGTAGACCAGCGGATTGTGCGAGAAGAGGACCGGACCGAGGACCGGAAGCTCCGAGAGGACGGGTATGGGCATGTTCGGGATGCCGGGGATGCTCTGCGTGCCGCCGACGAAGTGGCGGAAGAGCGTTCCCGCGACGCCCACGCCGAACATCTGAAGCCCTATTCCCGCGATTCCCTGCGGCGCGCGGAAGGTGACGACGACCAGGCCGAAGAAGAGGCCCAGCAGCGCGCCGACGCCCATGGCGAGGAGAATGCCGGCCACGTTCCAGATGCCGGGCACGGGGCCTCCCCGTCCGACGAGGAAGGGCGCGAGGAAGCCGAGGAATGCCCCCACGGCCATGATTCCCTCGCAGCCGAGGTTGAAGACGCCCGCCCGCTGGTTGACCATCTCGCCGAGGGAGGCGATCAGGAGGGCGACGCTGAACGGAATGCCGAGCGCGAGAATGTTGACGACGAAGTCCATAGGATCACGCCTCCTTGTCGTTGCGGGTAAGGATTCGATACTTCCGCCAGGCCCGCTCCATCAGATAGGGGTTGTCGAGGACCATCCGCGTCGCCACGATGACGAGGATGATGATGCCCTGCAGCACGAGCACCATGTTCGCCGGGACGCCCGCCATCCGCTGCGTCATGTCGGCTCCGACGATGAGCAAGCCGAAGAAGAACGATGCCGGGACGATGCCCGCCGGGTGCAGCCCTCCGAAGAGGGCGACGACGATCGCGCTGAATCCGTATCCGCTGGTGATCCCCTCGATGGCGCGCCGGTGGACCCCCGCGACCTCGACGGCTCCCGCGAGCCCCGCGAACGCGCCGCTGATCATCATGGCGACGACGAGATACCCCGCCACGCCGATGCCGCCGTACCGCGCCGCCCGTTCGCTCGCCCCCGCCGCGCGCATCTTGTACCCCCACGACGTTCTCCAGAGCAGCAGCCAGATGACGAACGCCAGCGCCAGCGCGATATAGACTCCGGTGTGGATGCGCGTGCCGGGGACCAGCCTGTCGAGCCAGACGGCCCTCGTCAGGCGCATCGACTGCGGCGTGCCGCTCCCCATCGTGATCTCCGCGGGGTCGAGCATCGGCCCTCGCAGGCAGAAGGTGTAGAACTGCGCCGCGATGTAGTTCAGCATCACCGTCGACAGCAGCTCGCTGACGTGGAGCTTCGCCTTCAGTAGCCCCGGAATGAACCCCCACGCCGCGCCGCCGAGCGTTCCCGCGATCATCGCCAGCGGGAGCAGCGCGTATTTGGGAAGGTCGGGGAGGCCCAGCGCGACCGCGGTGGCGGCGAGGATGCCCATCGACATCTGTCCTTCGGCGCCGATGTTGATGATGCCGCTCCTGTAGGCGACCGAGATCCCGAGCGCGATGATCGTCAGCGGGACGGCGCGTATGAGCGCTTCGCCGATCTGAATGTGGTTCTTGAGCGGTTCGAGGATGATGACCGAGTAGGTTTTCGTCACGTCCGCTCCTATGGTCCAGAGGATGAGCGCGCCCAAAAGCATCGCCGACGCCGCCGCGAGGAGGATGACGACGGTCTTGTAGAGCGCCTTAAACTGCTTCGTCATTGTGCACACCCGCCATCAGGATACCGATCTTTCTGCTGTCCGCCGACCGCCGGTCGAGCGTGTCGATGATGCGCCCCTTGAAGATGACGGCGACGCGGTCGGAGAGGTCGAGGATCTCCTCCAGCTCTTCGCTGACGAGCAGAATGCCGATCCCCTCCATGCGCTTCTCCAGCAGGCGCTTGTGGATGAACTCCGCGGCTCCCATGTCGAGGCCGCGCGTCGGGTAGACCGCCACGAGGAAGCGCGGTTTGCGCGAGATCTCGCGCGCGAGGATGACCTTCTGGATGTTCCCTCCGGAGAGCGAGCCCGCCGCGACCTTCGTGTCGGGGCTTCGGATGTCGAACTCCGTCCGCAGCGCCTCGGCGTTCCGGTCGATCTCCTTCAGCCTGAGGAACGAGCGTGCGGCGAACTGCGGCTCGTCGGCGTCCTTCAGGATGAAGTTCTCCTTCATGGAGAAGGAGGGGACGATTCCTTCCGTGTTGCGCTCCTCGGGAATGTACCCCATCCCCGCGTCGATCACGGCGCGCGGCGTGCGGTTCGCCAGCTCCTGCCCGAAGAGGAGTATTTCTCCTTCTTCGACTTCGCGCAAGCCGTTGATCGCCTCCGCCAGTTCGCGCTGCCCGTTGCCGGAAACCCCCGCGAGCCCGACGATCTCCCCGGCGCAGACCGAGAGATCGAGCCCGTCGACGGCGAGAAAGCCGCGGTCGCTTCTGACCTTCAGCCCCCTGATATCGAGAGCGGGGTGTCCCTCGCACGTCGGGGCCTCGTTCCGGGGAAGCTGGATCTCGCGCCCCGTCATCAGGGCGGCGATGTCGCCGGAGGAGTGGTCGGCGGTGCTGCCCTCGAAGACGACCGAGCCGTGCCGGAGAATGGTGACCTTGTCCGAGAGGTTCTTGACCTCGTGGAGCTTATGGCTGATGAAGACGATGGAGAGTTCGCTCGTCATCCGCTTGAGCAGGACGATCAGCTCGTCCGTCTCCTGGGGCGTCAGGGCGCTGGTCGGCTCGTCGAGGATGAGAAAGCGGGCGCCGAGGCAGAGCGTTTTCACCAGCTCCACGCGCTGCTGCTCGCCGACGGAGAGCTGCCAGACGAAGGCGTCCGGGTCGACGGCGAGGCCGTACTTCGCCGCCACCTCGTCGATGCGGGCGCGCACCATGCCGAGGTCGAGCTTCAGCGGAGACCATGCCCGCGTGTAGCCGAGGGCTATGTTTTCCAGCACGGTCATGTTCGGCACCAGCATGTACTGTTGGTGCACCATGCCCAGCCCAGCCGCGAAGGCGTCGTTGGGGGAGCGGAAGAAGACCTCCTCGCCGTTGATCAGGATGCGCCCCTCGTCCGGGCGGTAGAGCCCCATCAGAACGTTCATCAGCGTCGTCTTTCCGGCACCGTTCTCTCCGACGAGGGCGAGCACCTCGCCCTCCCCGACGGAGAGCGAAATGTCGTTACAGGCAAGGACTCCGGGGAAGCGTTTGACGATATGCTCCACCCGAAGGCTGGTTATTTTGCGGGTGTTCGGTTCCATGCGGGAGACCTCCCGAGCGTAGGGTAAGAAGCCGTCCGGCAGACGATTCCAGAGGCTCCGCGCCGTCTCGCTTGTTAAAGAGCGCACGCCTTTGGATCTGCAGAAAAGAAAAATCCTGCGGAGGGAGTCCCCCCGCAGGATCCGAATGCGGATTACAGCTTGGAGTAGTCGACGGAACTCCAGTTGACCGTGTCCGGGGTCGCCCGGAACTTTTCGAGGGTTTCGTTGACCTTCTGTTCGATCGCGCCGGTGTACATGTCCTTCAGCGTCTCGTTGAAGGCGAACTTGAAGCCGCCGTTGGAGAAATTCATCGGGATGCACTCGCCGCCCTTGACTCCGGCGTCCAGCTTCTTGACCAGGTCGACGATGACGGCCGCGTAGTTGTAGGAGGAGGCCGCGATGCACTTGTACCCCTCGGTGATATGAATCTGGGCGATGTCCTGGCCCACCCACCAGATGTACTCGTCCTTATGGTCCGCGACGGTCCGAAGCGCGCCGAGCGCCTGCTGCGCCGAGCCCGTCAGCACGTCCGCCCCGCTCTTGATCTGGGTGGCCGCAAGCTCTCCGGACTTGACGAAGTCGCCGAACGAACCGGTGTGCGCGACCAGGATCTTCGCCTTCGGGTTGACCTCCTGTACGCCGAGGACGAATCCGCGGTTGTAGCGCGCCGCGTCGCCGCCGTCGACGGGGCCGACGAGACCGACGATGTTCTTTTTCGTGACCATGCCCGCGATCAGGCCGGAGAGGTAGCCGGTCTCCTCGCTCTGGGGCATGTAGGTGAAGACGTTCTTCGGGCCGACCTCGGCGCTGGTGCCGAAGGCGAAGGTGACGTCAGGATGATCCTCGGCCATCTCGAGCATCAGGTTCTTGTACTGCGCGCCGTGACCGATGATGACCTTGTACCCCTGGGAGATGTACTGAAGGACCGCCGAACCGGCGTCGACAGGTTTCATCTTCTCGCTGTAGCTGTACTCGATGCGGCCGGGAAGCTGCTGCTGCGCGCCCAGAATACCGTCGTGCATCGCCTGGCACCACCCCTTGTCGTCGACGGTGCTTTCGACGATCAGAGCGACCTTGACGACCTCGGCGGCGGACGCGGCGTTCAGGCTCGCGCCGGAGAGCGTCAACCCAAATACAAGAGCAAAACAGAGCAGACCTGCCAATACTTTCTTCATACATACCCCTCCTTGAATGTGTCGTTTCCCGAGAAGCAGTGGAATTATGAATCCAGTGTAAGGGGTTTCGGAAGATTGTCAAGCGCCGAACAGCGCTCCATACGCGGAACGAACTCCTTATTCGTTGATAAGGATAAGAGCGTGCCTGCGCTGCTCGCGGAGAGCCGCTCTCTCTTCATGGGGAAAATTTTAGAGTCTATTTAACGGCGCCTAAATTTAGGTCATATAATAGGAGCATGCAGTTTGCTGAACGAGTTCCGGGAGGTGTTGAAAGGATGCGGACGAAAATCGGCCTGACTCCTGGCTTGGCGTAGTTTTTGGAAGAGCATGGCTCCTATGGCTACATAGATAAAAACGTGATGGTGCGGACGGCGTCGCTGCGCTTCAAGGAGGAATTGGAACGTGAAAAACTGGCGCGTTCCGCCGATCCGTATGCGGAACTCTACGACAAGGACGAGGAGTCTCGTGAACTGACGGAGAGCGCGTTGCGAGGGTGGCCGGAATGACCGTTCCGAAGCTGGGCATGGTGATCGATGTGAATCTCTCCCCGAGGCAGGGATCGGAGACGGGGAAGATTCGTCCCTGCGTCGTCGTAACGAACGATGTGTCCAATGCGAAGACGCCTGTGATACAGGTTGTGCCGATCACCGAGTGGAACGAGAAAAAAGGCGTATCATCACGAATGTCGAGTTGCTTCCTTCGCCCGAAAACGGTCTGACGAAAAAGTCCGTGGCGGATTGTCTGCAGACCCGGCCCGCGGGTCACCGGTTCCGGATGGCCGGGATACGGGGTACGTCGACCTCCGAAGAGATGCGCAAGATAGACGACGCATCGCGAATGGTTTTTTCACTCCGAGATGTTCCGGTTGCTGCCCCTTGACAGTTCGGTTAGTATTCCTGTTCGGTTGGCATTCTTCAAATCCATAGACGGAGAAAGAACTCCCGACCGTTCGTAGAACGGTGATAAGGTAGTGTTTGCGAAAGTATAAAACGTCACCGGAGGAATGCGTCCATAGTGGCCGAAAGACGGTCAATCACGGTTTTTAAGGAGGGTGCGTCATGAATTATAGAAGCGTGTTCGGAGACGAAGAGCCTGCGGAGGTCTTCAAATACTTCGCGATCCTCTCGGAGATACCGAGGCGGTCGGGCGACCAACGGCGGGTGAGCGACTTTCTTCTGGAGTTCGGGAGGAGTCTTGGGTTGCAGTCGCGCCGGGACGACGCGCTGAACGTCGTCGTCGAAAAACCGGCGAGCGGAGGATACGAGGCGCGGGAACCTTTGATCTTGCAGGCGCATATGGACATGGTGTGCGAAAAACGCGCCGGAGTCGCGCACGACTTCGTAAAGGATCCGATACGGCTGCTCCGGGACGGCGACGCGATCCGAGCGGACGGTACGTCGCTCGGGGCCGACAACGGCGTGGGAGTCGCCTTCATTATGGCGCTGCTGGCCGACGCGGCGGCGAAACATCCTCCTCTCGAGGCGGTCTTCACGACGGACGAGGAAACCGACATGGCCGGCGCGTGGGCGCTCGATCTGGAGAGGCTGAACGGAAGGACGCTGATCAACCTGGATACCGCGGCCGTCACCGTCTGCGGGGCGGGGGAGCTGGAGGTCGAGATGCGCTTCGCGGTCGATTTCGAGCCGATACGGGCGGACAGCGTTGTTCGTAGCGTCGTCGTCGGCGGATTGCACGGAGGGCACTCGGGACAAGATGCGACCAAGGAGCGGGGAAACGCCGTCGTTCTGCTGCACCGCATCCTTCGGCGGATCGGCGGAAAAACCCCCTTCCAGCTCGTCTCCATACAGGGAGGGGCCGGGATGTCGTCCGCTTTCGCACGCGATGCGCGCGCCGTTCTCGCCCTGCCCCCCGGGGGAGTCGATGCTGCGGCTGCGGTTGTCGAACAGTGCGGAGAGGTCTTCCGGGAGGAGTTGAGATTAAAGGATCCCGACGTGCGCGTGGAATTCGTCTCCGAGCGCGGCCGTCCGGAGAGGGCGTTCGGCGAGGAGTCGTACCATAAGCTCTCGCGCCTGCTCGCGCTGCTCCCGGACGGCGTCGCTTCCAGAAACTTCGACTTCGAGAACGCTATGGAAAGCTGCTCCAACGTCGGCGTCGTTGAAACGGAACAGGACGGGGTGTTCTCCACCATCCTGATCAGGAGCGTCGGTGAAGCGAAGAAATACCTCCTGTACGAAAAGGTAATCATGCTGTGCGACCTGCTGGGCGTTTCGCACACCATCGCCAGGGATATTCCGCATTGGAAATACTCCGTGGACGAGGCGCTGCTCGCCAAAGCGACGAAGTGCTATCCCGACAGAAAACCGGGTATTTCTCAAGGGACGCTCGAATGCGGTATCTTCCTGAAAAAACGTCCCGATCTCTCGGTGATCGCTCTGGGCTCTCCGTATTACTACCCCCACTCGCCGAACGAGTATTTCAGCATCGGTGAAACCGGGGAGTACTGGCGGCGACTGAAGCGGTTTCTTGAGATCTGATGCAAAAAGTCCGTGTTCTCGAGACCTGAGAAACGAGGCGCGGAACATGATCGACGCGGTCCCGGCGTTTCGAGGTCGCGCCGCGTTTTTTCCGCCGAGAGAAGACCGAACGAGGCGGTCGTTCCGAAAGTCGTATGCCGCTGTCGGACCGACCGCTTCTTCCATCGTGTCGTTCACATCGTAGCTTCTGTTGTTCTCGGATTCCTGGTTTTCACGACGGCCTTGATGAAGCCGCCCAGCACGTCGTGGCTGTAGCTGAAGCCGTGCTTGATGTAGAAATCGTACGCCTCGTCGTTGCCGTTCGAGATGTAGATGAAGATCGTGTCCACGTCGGGGAAGCTGTCCAGCCACTCCATCGAGACGTCGAAGAGCTTCGTCCCCAGCCCGCCCCCTCTGTAGCCCTCTTTTAGATAGAGATTGCTCAGGCAGCCGATTCTGTCCGGAAACGCCCCCTCCGGGGGAAGCAGCTTGAACGGCGAGTTCCGCATCCCCTCCGCCGATTCCACAGTCGAGAAGACGTACCCGACCGGTATGCCGCCGTCCTTCGCGACGACGACGTGCTTCTCCAAAGCGCTCTCGTAGCTTTTCTTCATCCGCGTGTCGAAGTTCATGGCGTCGAAGCGCTCCGGCTCCATGAAGGCCTTCGACTTCTGAAACGCCATCAGCTCGTCGCACAGCTCCCTGCACTGCTCGATATCCGCGCCCCGCAGCTCTTCGAAAGTAAGTGTTCTCATGCGCCGTTCCCTCCCGGAAAAGATGCGCAACGTTGCGTTGTCTTCAGCGATCGCCGCCGATACTCTACTCGCCCCGGATCGTTGTGACAAGTATGCACTTTCAGGTAAGCATACCTACCTCAAGGTAGGCGACGGGCGGACGCGCGGGAGGAGGAGAGCGGGAGAGAGCGGAGGAACGGCGAACGGACGCGAAAAAAAGAGAGGGAGACGCATTCCCTGCGCCTCCCTCTCGTCCGGTTTCCGAGGAGCCGTTTTCTTTAAAAGCCGCTGAGTTCCAGAGTATCCAGCGTGGTTATCGCGCCCTCGTGCGAGTAGTGGTAGAGGCCGGCGTGCCGCGAGGAGCCCTGCGGGGCGATCACGACGAACGTCATCGTCGGCGTCGCGTTCTTGTCGATCCACGTGCCGGAGTTCACGTACACGGCGCTCTTCCCGTCGTGCGTCTCGGAGGGAATCACTCTGGATTCGTGGGTGTGCCCGAAGATCACGATTCGCTTGTCGGACGCGGGGTTGCGGAAGTACTGGACGACGGCCTGATTGTCTGTTTCCGCCGACGAAGCCGCCTTCATGAGCGCATCGGCGACGGGAATCTTGACGGCGACTCCGTTGAGCTCCTGCCGTTCGTCCCAGGTGTCCTGTATCCCTTTGAACAGATTCACGTCGATGACGCCCCCCTCCTTCGCCTGGCGGGGTATGAGGTCGCTCATCGCGTAGGTTTCGGTGAAGCCGTCGATGTTGGTCCTGATGATCTTCTCTTCGAAGTCTTCCTTTATGGGCAGTTCGTTCATCAGCGCTTCCCACACTTGCCAGTAGATGAACTCGAGGTTCTGGCTTTCGCCGAGGGAGTTCGGAACGACGGTCGGCCTGATTTTGCTCGGCTCCGGTTTGCCTTCGACGACGGAGAGGGTCGCGATGCGGGTGAAGAAGTATCCCGGAGGCAGGATGGAGCCGGGAGCGATGTCCTTATGCGAGATGGGATCCGGCGCGCAGAAGAAGTTGTAGCGGTGGCCGTGCTCGATGGCGATCTCCGGGTGTCCGTCCGGGGTGTAGGCGCCGAGACCCCGCACGTCGCGCGCTTCCGCCATTCCGGGGAAGATGGTCTGGATGCTCTCGGAGGAGACCAGCAGGTCGTGATTCCCCGGAACGTAGGTCACCTTGATTTTTCCGTCCTTTATGATGTCGTTGAACGCGTCCACCACGCCCTTGTTGTTCTCGGCGACGCGCTGCGCGAACTCCTTTTGGGTCTTGCCGGCGTACGTGTCCGTACCTGCGGGGATGAACCACTCGTCGACGAGGTCGCCCGCGACGACGAGTTCCTTGACGTTCGGCGCGCGCCGGACCTTCTGAAGGAAGTCGGCGAGCGGGGCGCGGTTCTGCTGAATCTCCGCGTACCGGTCGTCCATTCCCAGATGGATGTCGCTGATGACGACGACGACGGAGCGTTCGCCGCCGAGCGCCGGAATGCCGCTCTCGTCGAGGGTGAAGGCGTAGTCGGACGCGAAGCAAAGAGACGCGGCGCACAGCAGCGAGGACAGCAGCATGATGCTCATGATACCCGTTTTTCTCATAGTCTCATTCCCTTTCGTGTGTGATGTGACAAATTTCGATAGATTGGAGTGTTGCGCGAAGGGCCGTACTCAAAAAAGATCGTCGACGCCCAACTACCTCACTTTCCATGTGAAGCCGATGAAGATGCCGTCGTTGTATGCGTCCATCACGAAGCCGTCCCTCTCGTAATCGACGTGGAGATAGCGGTAGCCGATTTCGAGCGACGTCCGCTCCGAGAGCTTCCACGAGAGATCCAGCATCCCTCCCCAGGTGAAGTCCGACCCGATGCCGAAGCCCCCCGCGTCGAGGATGACGAGAAAGGTCAGGTTCGGCGAAAGCTGCGTCGCGAAGCGAACGCCGACGAGAGGGTCGATCCAGGATTCGCTGTCGCTGAAGTGGCGGAGCGGGGCAGACGCCGTCCTGAACGTCAGCTCGTTTTTGAGGTTCCAGTATCTCAGGCCGCCGAAAACATGGAGGGAGGACGACTCCCACTCCTTGATCCGCACTCCCCATGCGGCCTGAAGGCGGGTCGTGGTCGCGCCGACGTCCGTGAACAGGCCGGGGGACACCTGCTCGCTCGCCGACATGTCGAGGTACATGCCGTCGAAAAAGAAGTACTGTTTCCCCTTGTGCCCTTGAAAGGTGAGCATTCCCGAGGCGTCCATGTTGGAAAGGACGTCGGAGAAGCTCAGGTTGACGCGCGCCTTGTGCCCCTTCACGCCCAGCGTTCCGTTGAGACCGGAGAACCAGACGTACGACGTCGTGGAAAAGGTCCACTCGGAGGGATCGGCGTTCTCCGAGGCCTCCAGCGGCGAAAGTCCGGAAAGAAGGACGAAAAAGAGAAGAAGAAAAGTGAAGACGCGCTTCGTGTACTTCAAAGAGATCACTCCCGCTGATTTTGAGGTCATGCGCTTTCCATTGAAACTTTCATGTATGCAAACCGACACACTATAGGTCATCCACGGAAATTTGTCCACGTGTTTCAATTGCCGTTTATACTTTATATATTTTTACAATATTTTATCTTGCATGATGGCTTCGTCGCAAAATCCGAAGCCACCTCTCTCGGCGGCCGTCCGTACGCGAACGCGCCTTTCGCGACGGCCTCCTCTGTTGTAAGATAATGTGTATTTTCAAGCGTATCCAAGAGCGAGGGATCTTTGCCCGCCGGCAGGAGGGGGAGACTCGTTCCGGAAAGCCGAGGAGGTTGCCGCATGGAGGGAAAATGTCCCATCGAGTCCACGCTTTCGCTCATCAACGGGAAGTGGAAGCAGATGATCCTGAAGGAACTTTCGCAGGGGCCGGTTCGGTACGGACGGCTTGGCGCGCGTATCGCGTCCGTCAGCTCCAAGGTACTCACGCAACAGCTTCGCGAACTGGAGCAGGACGGCCTGATCCGCCGCGAAGTCTTCCCGGAGACACCTCCGCGGGTGGAGTACTCCCTGACGGAGATGGGGGCGAGCATCTTCACCGTCTTCAAGGAGCTGCGCCGATGGGGGCTGGAGGAAGACGCCATGCACCGGGGAAAGTGCTCCTTCTGCGGCCAATGCCAACCTCTTTTTCAGGGAGAGCGGAAGAGCGACGGGAGGTGAATCTATGTACGGAACGGAACGGGCCGATATCAAGCCCGGAATGAAGGTCATGGTGGTGCGGAAGCAGGACCAGCGGACGGGCGCGCTTACCGAGGGGGTGGTGCAGTCGTTGCTGACGAAGAGCCCGCACCATCCTCACGGCATCAAGGTCCGCCTCGAAAACGGCGTCGTGGGGCGGGTGAAGGAGATCATAAAAGACTGACGCCGTGGCGCCGTGGAACGAGGACGGGGTAGGGGGCCGAGCTTTACGCTCGCGGCGCCGGTAGTGGTGTATGCGCGCATATGGACGACTCATGAGAACATTAAGAGAATGCTTTTCACGAGGTAAATCATGGGAACCGCCGAACGACGACGTTTCGAGACGCTGAATCCCTCCGAGGAAACTCCGTAGGTCTTTGAAGCCCTCTTCCCCTACGCCTTCGCTCTCGACGTCGCGGAGACGCTGGCGCGGAGGAGACGGGGGTGCTGACGAGCGACGGAGTCAGGTTGTTTTTACGGGATCGACTCCGCCAAGACGCGGTTTTTTCCTTCGCTCTTCGCCCGGTACATCAGGAGATCCGCGCGCCGCACGAAGTTCATGATGTCTTCGTTCGGTCGGTACAGGGCGACGCCCATGCTGCATGTGATACGGACGTTCTCTCCCGACACGGGCGAGAAGACTTCTCGATACAGGTCGTCGGCGAGACGTTCCCCCGCTGAGATCGCGGACGGGAGATCCGTCATCGGCAGAATGACGGCGAACTCTTCGCCGCCGTAGCGGAAGGCGGAATCGGTCTGGCGGAGTCTCCGCTTGACGACCTCTCCTATCCGTGCGAGCACTTTATCTCCCTCGATATGCCCGTAGACGTCGTTGTATTTCTTGAAATCGTCGAGGTCGAAGAAGAGGAGCGTTAAAGGCTGCATGTAGCGTTCGGCGCGGTTGATCTCCATCTTCAGATGGCCGTGGAAGTGCCGTGCGTTGTAGAGGTTGGTAAGATCGTCGACGATACAAAGTTCCCGGTACTTCCGTTCGCTTTCCCTGAGTTCTTTCTCCATCAGTTTTCGTGCCGAAATGTCCCGGTGCACGCAGAACAGCAATTTCCGCCCGTTGTAGTGCGCGCCGTTGTAACTGAGTTCCACGTCGATGAACGCGCCGTCCTTGCGCAGATGGCGCACCTCCAGCGAACTCCCGGATTCGTTCGAAGACCGGAGATACTCCAACGGCTGTTCTTTCGGAAGCCGGCAATCCCAGTCCCAAACACGGAGACGCCGCAGTTCTTCTTCAGTGTAGCCGAGCATTTCGGCGAACCGGCCGTTGGCTGCGTAGACCGCGCCGTTTTCGTCGAGAACGACGATGCCGTCCTTTGACTGTTCGATCAAAAGTTGCCATAACGTGATCTTGTCCTGCAGCATCTCTTCCATTTCTCGAAGTTCACGCTCTGTATCCCTCAACCGCTGTACTTGTGTTTCTAGTTCCTCGTAGGTCGGTTTTCGCGCCATTTGGAATCACCTCGCTCTTCGACGAAGCGTAGATGGTCTATTGCGTTAATTATACAGGACAGATTCCATTTGCGCGTTCCAATCTTCCGCGAGGAATAAGGAGTCGAGGCGGTTCCTATTCGGAAGTCTTTTTTTTCTTTTCCGCCTCCCGTCGCAAGAGTTCGCGTTTACGCTCTATTCCCCAGCGATATCCCCCAAGCTCGCCGTCGCCTCGGATTACTCGGTGGCACGGAATAAGAACCGCAAGCCTGTTTGTCGCGCACGCCCTTGCGACTGCTCTTGCTGCTTTCGGTCTGCCGATGCGCTCGGCGATTTCGGCGTAGGTCGCGGTCGCTCCCGGCGGAATGCTCTCCAACGCGCTCCATACCCGTCGCTGGAAGATCGTCCCCTGGATGTCGAGGGGAAGCGTCGTTCGCTCTTCCGGCTGTTCCAAAAAATCGAGAATGCGCTCGACCGTCGCGGCAAAAGCCGAATCGCCCTCGCGGAGAGCCGCTTCCGAGAAGTCTTCCTCAAGACGTGCGCGCACGATCTCCGGCGTGTCGCCGAAATCGATCCTGCAAATACCGCGATCCGTCGCGGCGACCAAGAGCCATCCGAAAGAGGAGCGCACCACCGAGTACGATACGACGAGCCCCTTTCCGCCGCGTCGATACGCGGACGGTTTCATTCCAAGCCGCTTCGTCGCTTTCTCGTAGAAGCGGCTGTTCGACTCGTACCCGGCTTCGTAGATCGCCTCGGTAACCGTCGAATGTCGCTTCAGACCGTCGCGGAGGCGATGCAATCGCTTCTCCGCAGCGTACTGCTTGGGGGTGAGGCCCGTCGTTCGCTTGAATAGGCGGTGAAAGTGGGACGGGCTCAGACCGACCTCGTTCGCGAGGTCGGTCAAAGGAAGTTCCCGTTCCGAAATTTCGATGAGAGCGCACGCTTTGCATACGACCTCTTCGGCAGGATCCGGAGCGTAAGCATTCTGCGGTCGGCAACGTTTGCACGGTCGGAAACCGGCCTCTTCCGCCGCACGCCAATCGTCGAAAAAACGGACGTTTTTCCGCAACGGTGGGCGCGAAGGGCATGTCGGACGGCAATAGACGCCGGTGGTCGCGACGGCGAAGACGAACGTTCCGTCGGCTTGCGGAATATGCTCCGCAACGGCTTGCCAGCGGCTCTCCTCGGAAACGAACTGCGCGGACTTCGCGTGTTTCTCTTTAGATGTTTCGATTTTCATCGTCCATCGCTCCTTTCGGCGACGGCGGGGGGAGCATTATGACGGTTGTCGCGGTAAGCTGTCCCGCAGCCGTTGCAAGGGGTGGGAGGTCTTTGAAGCGTTTGCCGTAGATACCCGCGAAAGCGTAGGAGATCGCCGCTCCCACCACGGCCGACTGGGCGAGCGCTTCGACTCCCGACCCTCGTAGCGCGTCCGGACCGATCATGATCGCGACGCCTGTCAGACCGAAGAACACACCGCCCGAGCGGTTGAGCGAGAGTCGTTCTTCGCGGGTATAAAAGCGAGCCGGCAAGACGGCCCATACGGGAGTGCTCGCATTCAGAATGGAGGCCGAAGAGCTGGGAATATGCGATTGTCCCCAGAAGATCAGGCTGAAAGGGACAAGGTTGTTGAGCAACCCCATCGTCGAAAAGGCCTTCCACTTCGCGAGCAGATTCGGAGTCCGGAGACCGGAGAACACGAGGAGCGCGTCGAGCGCGAGCGCTGCGATACCGACCCGCGCCAGAACGATCGTTAATGGTTTCACCTCCTGTAGGGCTACCTTGCCGAAAAAGAAGGAGCCTCCCCAGAGGATGGCCAGAAAAATCAGCAGCAGCCATTCCGATGGCTTCATAGTGCGCGTGGTTGATGCATGCATGAAAAAAACCTCCCGATGTAGTGGATTGCGCTTATAGAGTACGACGCCGGCGTTCGGGAGAAAATCCGATTCTTGCGCTCTTATTCTGCGGATCGGGGTTGAAAAACGGTCGACGCTTCCGTCGTCTACAGAGGTTTTTGTTCGCCTGAAGAGAACTCCGCCGTCAGCGGCGAGACGACGCCGTTCGGAGAAAATCGACGGAGAGCCCTTCTCCGCTCATGTCCCAGCGCGCCACCGCCTCCGTCGCCGCGCGGCGTCCCTCTTCGATCATCTCTGCGGCCCGGAAGAAGTCCATGAAACGGATGTGCCCCACGTTCGGCCGGATGAGCAGGTCGGGCGGGTCGACCTGCAATCTGACGGCGGCGATCTGCGATTCGATGATGCCCAGCGTGTTCCCCAGCACGTCGAAGACGTTCGGCATCGACTGTCGCTCCATCCATGCTTTCACCGGGTTGGGAAGCTCGATATCGAACTGCTTCGTGTTGTGCTCCAGCCAGTCGAGGATCCGTCCGGCGCCGAAGTTCGGGTGTTCGGCGCGCTGGAGGCCCTGGTGCGCATTCTTCGCGTTCGCACGGCGGGTGTCTCTCACACGCCCGTAGTTCAGGTCCACGGCGATGACGCACTCCGCGCCCAGCGCGCGGCAGACGTCCACCGGCACCGGGTTCGTCAGCCCGCCGTCGACGAGAAGGTCGTCTCCGCGACGGGCAGGGGTGAAGATGCCGGGGACGGCGATGCTCGCCCGAATCGCCGCGACGAGCGGGCCGTCGCCGACGACGACCTCTTCGCCGCTCATGATGTCGGTGGCGACTGCCCGGAAGGGGAGCGGAAGCTCCGCAAGGTCGATATCCCCCGCGATCTCCGAGAGGAGCGCGGTCACCTTGTTCCCCTCGATCAGCCCCGAGCGCGGAAAAGAGACCTCTACGAGATAGCGGGCGACCTGCTTCCAGTCGAGGCTTAGCGCGACATCGGTCAGTTCGTCGAGCTTGCCCGCTGCGTACATTCCTCCGACCAGCGCGCCGATGCTGGTTCCTGCGACGATGTCGGGCGCGAGCCCGGCCTCTTCGAGCACCTTGAGCACGCCCAGATGCGCCATGCCGCGCGCCGCGCCGCTTCCCAGCGCGAGACCGATCAGGGGGCGTTTCCGGGTGCGCCCCGCCGGACGTTCCGTCCGCGTCATGATCTCCCCGCTGCGGTCTTCCAGATGGCCGCGAGCGTCTCCTTCGTCAGGGCGACCGGATTTCCCTTCATGCTGCTCGCTCCCATGGCCCCGGCGATCAGCAGCTCTTCGTCGACGCCTTCGGGGACGTGCAGCGGTTTGAGCGGCAACCGCGCCGCGAGGCGTTCGAGCGCGTCGGCTCCCTCTTCCGCCTTCGAATCCCGTCCTGCGAGCATCGCCGCCAGTTCTGTGTACTTTCCGAACGCCGGGTGCGCTCCCTCCGATCGGAGCGCGGCGATGTTCGCCCGGCAGACGGGGGCGAGCAGCGTCGCGCAGATCAGTCCGTGCGGCGCGCCGGTCAGCCCTCCCACCACTCCCGCGAAGCCGTGGACAGCCCCTAGGCCCGCGTTGGCGAGGGCGACGCCGCTCCAGCACGCGGCCAGGAGCATCTCCTCGCGGGCGCCGAGGTCTTCGGGGTCGTCGCACGCCCGTGGCAGCGCGCGGAACGCCATGGGGATTCCCTCGCGGCAGAGGGCGTCGGTCCAGGCGTTCGCCTTGCACGAGACGAACGCCTCGATCAGCTGACAGAGCGCGTCCATTCCGCTCGCGGCGACGACGTGGGCCGGCAGGCCGCGCATGGCGAACGGGTCGAGGATGACGGCTTCCGGCATCATGGAGCGGCTGCGCAGGCTCACCTTGACCTGTTTTTCGGTGTGGGCGAGCACCGCGTTGCGGGTGGCCTCCGAGCCGGTCCCCGCCGTTGTCGGAATCGCCAGCAGCGGGAGGGAGTTCTTCATGATCGGCTTCCCCGCGCCGACGATCTCCGCATAGTCGAGCGGATCGCCTCCGTTGGTCGCCAGCATGGCCAGCGCCTTGCCGGTGTCGAGCACGCTCCCGCCGCCTATGGCGACCACCGCGTCGGGGGCGAATTCCGCCGCCCGCGCGGCCGCCCGCCGGACGCTTTCGAAAGTGGGTTCGCCCGAAACGGTCAGCAGCTCGCGGACGAGCCCCGCCCCGCGCAAGGAGTCCAGCAGTTCCGCCGCCCGCTCCGGACGGCTCCCCGTGCAGACGAGGCAGCGTTCTCCGTATTCGCGGCAGATAGTTCCCGCCTCACGGAGACGGCCTCTCCCGAAGAGCACCCTGCGCGGCTGCGCGCACTCGAACGACGTCAGCATGCTTCGGTCTCCCCTCTTCTCGGCGTATTATTCATTCGCGCTCTTTCCTTCATAGTCAACCCTCTCTTCTGCGGATGCTTCGACGAAGCACTCTCGTTCAGCGGGTTCGCGACTTTCACGGAAGTGTTCGTAGATTTCGGCGAACTCGGCTTCGGCGGCGGCGAACGCCTCCGCGACCCCCGGATCGAAGTGCGTCCCTTTCCCTTTGTGGATAAGCGCGCACGCCTGCTCGTGGGAGAACGGGTCCTTGTACGGGCGCTTGGACCGGAGCGCGTCGTAGACGTCCACCAGAGCCATGATGCGCGCGCTTAAGGGAATCCCCTCTCCCGCGAGCCCGTCCGGGTAGCCGCTTCCGTCCCACTTCTCGTGATGAAAGCGCGTCAGCTCTATTCCCATGGTGAGAAACTCGTTGCCCGGGTGCTCGCGCCGTACACGCTCCAGCGTCGCCGCGCCGATTCCCGGATGTCGCCGTATCGTTTCCATCTCCTCGTCGGAGAGGTTTCCTTCTTTGAGGAGGACGGCGTCGGGGATGCCGACCTTGCCGATGTCGTGCAGCGACGCCGCGTGGTAGATGTTCTCGATGAACGCGTCGTCGATCGCGGGCGCGTACCGGGGGTGTGCGCGGAGTTTGCGGGCCAGAACGCGGCACAGCTCCTGCGTGCGCTCGATGTGCCTTCCCGTTTCGTCGTCTCTGGACTCCGCAAGCTTCGACATGGCGAGGATCGTCGCCATGTGCGAGTCGGAGACTTCCCGTATCTTCTCCAGCACCACGTCCTCCAGATAGATGGAGTTGATTCTGTCCACCTCGGCGCTCATCCGGAAGATCGTCCAGTTCCGGTCGTCTTCCACCGAGAGCTGGTGGAGCGAGAAGCCCAGCAGCGAGACGGCGTACCCGAGGATCGCGCCCACCCTGGAGGCGGCGAAGAACGGATCGTAGATTTCGCGGGAAAAGAGCAGCAGCGACTGACCCGCCAGCATGACGCCGATGGAAAGCCCGAGCCACCACGTTACATTGTTGCGCGAGCGGCGGAACTCTCGGAAATACACTAGCAGCGCGGCTGCGAACAGGACGGGGGAGAGGAGGCACGGAGGACGGGAGATGTGCGTATGGAACGAAAGCGGCGAGCTTCCGAGCGCCGCGTACAGCGCGAGCGCCGCGACCACCGGCACGGAAAGGAGCGCGCGCAAAACCTCGCGACCGGGGCGCTGCGGCACTCCGTCCCCTGCGGAGAAAACGAGCGGTAGGATCAGCAAAAGCGGCGTAAGCGTCCGGAAGGCGATCGCATTGCCGAGGACGGTTTCGTTGGGCGTCTGTACGAAAGATGGCCCGGCAAGTTCAAGGAAACCGAAGAGGAGGTCCTCCGTCCCCGCCATGCTGAAGGCGAGGCCGGCGAACAGAAAAAAGCGTCGGCCCGGGCTGCATACTCTCGCGATGAACGCATAGCCCGCCGACAGCGCGATCAGCGCGCCCGTCATCCTGACGCCACCGAAAACCTCCGCGGTTCCGACATGTCCGAACGCGCGGAGCAGCGGATACGTCGAAAAGAGCAGAAGCGGGGCTACGAGCAAGATGATTTCACGATACCGACTCCCCCTCTCCGAGGGCAGGAGTACCTTTACAGCGGTCCGTCCCGCCGGAATATCCCCGCATGGTCGCGCCGTCGTTTTCATGATGCCACCTTTCCGTACTCTGCGGACGGGCCCGCTACGGCAAGTCCGCCGCGCCCTCGTCCTTCATGTGCTCGCAGATCTTCTCGAACTCCTGCTCGACGGCGAAGAAGGCGTCGACGACCGAGGGGTCGAAGTGCGATCCTTCCCCCTCCCGGATGATACGGCAGGCGGTTTCGTGGGAGAACGCCTCCTTGTACGGCCGGTCGGAGCGGAGCGCGTCGTAGACGTCCACGAGCGCCATGATGCGCGCGCTCAGGGGAATGTCCTCTCCCGCGAGGCCGTCCGGGTAGCCCGCTCCGTCCCATCGCTCGTGGTGGAAGAGGGCGAGGGCGATGCCCATGTTGATGAACGCGTTCTGCGGATACTTGCTCCGCACCCAGCTCAGCGTCGTCGCCCCGATGCGCGGATGCCGCTTGATGATCTCGAACTCCTCGTTCGTGAGTTTTCCCGGTTTCAGCAGAATGGCGTCGGGGATGCCCACCTTGCCGATGTCGTGCAGGGGCGAGGCGTGGTAGATGTTCTCGACGAAGGCGTCGTCGATGACGAGGGCGTAGCGCGGATTTTCGCGCAGCTTCCGGGCGAGCATTCCGCAGAGTTCGCGCGTCCGTTCGATATGACGTCCCGTCTGGTCGTCCCGATACTCGGCCAGCTTGGACATCGCATGGATCGTCGCCATCTGCGAGTCGGAGATCTCCTTCACCTTCTCCCGCACAAGCTCTTCGAGGTAGAGGGTATGGCGTTCAAGCTCGCGGCGCATCATGCGCAGCGAAAGGTGCGTCCTCACTCTCGCGAGGATCTCCTCGGGCTGAAACGGCTTGGTTACGTAGTCCACCCCGCCGCCGGTGAACGCCCTGACCTTGCTGCTCGTGTCGTCCAGGGCGCTGATGAAGATCACGGGGATCGTCCGGAGACGTTCTTCCCGTTTCAGCCGTCCGCACATCTCGAAGCCGTCCATCTCCGGCATCATGATGTCGAGCAGAATCAGGTCGGGTTCTTTCCTCTCGAGCGCGCGCAACGCCGTTTCGCCGCTCGGAAAGACAAGTACCTTGTATCCTTCCGTGTGAAGCATCGCCCGGAGGAGTTCCAGATTGGCCGGAGTATCGTCGACCAGCATGATCGTCGTGTGTTCGTTTTCATTGTTCACAGGAGGTCCTCCTTCTCCGGCAATAGAGCGCTGATCGCTTCGTAGTCGAAGCGTCCGGCGAGCCGACGGAGTTTCTTCGCGGCGGCGGGAGCGAACGCCTGCGCGCTGTCGATCAGCTCTTCCAACCGTAGTATATCCCCTTCCTCGACGGCCGTCCTCATGGCATGAGTCAACTCTTCCGAAAGCGACTCCGCGACGACGACGGATATGCTCGCGTCATCTTTCTCCTCCCGTCCGTCGGTTCTTTCGGCGTACACATACCGCAGACCGAGGGCCTCTCCGAGAACCTCGAAGAGTTCCTCAGGTCGGAGAGGTTTGCGTATGCAGAAGTCCGCTCCGTTCTTCAAGACGTTCCGAACGTCGTCCTCGAAAGCGCTCGCCGTGACCGCTACGACGGGAATCGAGGCGCCGGCGCCGCTCGCTTTGATGCGTCGTGTCGCCTCGTAGCCGTCCATACCGGGCATGCGCATATCCATAAGCACCGCATCGGGCTTCCATTCTTCGAAGATCTTCAGCGCTTCGATTCCGTCGACGGCCTCCCGTAAAGAGAATCCCAGCGGGGCGAGGAGAGCGCGCAGAAGCTCCCGGTTCTCCCGCAGGTCGTCGACCAGCAGAATACGATACGAGGCCCCGGACTCTACTCCGACAATATGGCGAAACGCCGCGCGCGGATGTTCGGGGGCGAGTTCGGACGGCGCCAACGGTAAACGCAGCCGGAAACATGCGCCTCTTCCCGCGATGCTCACGAGCGAGAGGTTTCCCAGCATCAGTTCGGCGAGTCGTTTGCTTATGGACAATCCCAGCCCCGTTCCTTCCGACCGCTGTCTCGCGTCCCCCTGACGGAAGGGCTCGAAAACCCTCTCCCTGTCCTCCGGAGGGATGCCGGGGCCCGTATCCTCGACTTCGAACAGAACGAACGGATCGCCTCCCTCTTCAAGGAGTTCGTCCATCCCGACGCGAAGCTTTACCTCTCCTGTTTTCGTGAATTTTAGTGCGTTTCCGAGCAGATTGACGAGTATCTGCCGTAGCTTCGCTTCGTCTCCGTTCGTATACCGAGGGACGTCCTCCGCTCTTTCAATGGAAAGTTGCAGCCCCTTTTCCTCGGCGCGTGCGCGGAACATCGTCTCGAGGTCGTCGAGCAGATCGTGCAGCGAAAAGACGCTTTCGGTCAGCGCGAGACGATCCGCCTCTATCCTGGACATGTCGAGGATGTTGTTGATAAGTTTCAGCAGGTGACGTCCGCTGCGGTTGATGGTATCAACATACCCCGACTGTTTTTCGGAGAGCGTATCGTCGCGTTCGAGCACGGCGCCGAAGCCGAGAATCGCGTTGAGCGGCGTGCGGATTTCATGGCTCATGTTGGCGAGGAAGGCGCTTTTCGCCCTGTTCGCATTCTCCGCCTCGTCCTTGGCCCTGGCCAGCTCGGTTGTACGCTTTTCAACCAGATCTTCAAGTTCGGTTCGATATTGCCGCAGCTCTTCCTCGTTTTTTTTCCGGTCGGTGATGTCCCATAGAATACCTTGGACAAGCATCGGATCGCCTTCGTCATCCGTACGGATCCAGGTCTTGTCGTCCACCCAGCGGACCTCTCCGTCTTTCCCGACCAGGCGGTACTCCTGGCTGTACTCCGTGAGGCCGGCGGCGAGATACTCGCTGATTTCCGAGTTCATTCTGTCAAGATCGTCGGGGTGGACAACGTCGGAATAGACGAGTTTCCCGGAGAGAAAGTCCTCGGCTTCGTACCCTAGGAGCGCGCCGATGTTCTCCGAGACGTACTTGACCGGCCACCCCTCCTCCATAGTCCATAAAAAGGCGTAGGCGGGAGAGTGATTGACGATGAAGTTCAGCTCTTCGTGCTTCGCGAAGGCCATGCGCAGCTCTTCCTCGATTTGTTTTCGATCCGAAATCTCGCATTGCAGATCGGCATTGATTCCGGCAAGGTCGGCGGTTCGTTCGCTCACCAGCTCCTCCAGGCGGCTCTTGTGCCGTTTCAGCTCCTCTTCGATACGTGCGCGCTCGACGATCTCCCGCTGAAGTCGGATGTTCTGCTCTTCCTGCGCACGTCGGGCTTTTTCCGCGGTTTCCTTGGCGGCGAAAAGGTCAAGAGTGCGTTTCTTCACCTGCCAACGCAGCATCACAAGGACGGTCAGGCTGAGGAGAAAGCAGGCGACGACGATGCCTGAGAGTATCAGGATCCATGTCTCGTCGAAAGGGTGTGTACGTTCCTTCGGGAACCAGCGGTTCATAATTTCGTAATAGATCGACGCTGGATCGTCTTTCATCTCCGCGAGAATACGGTCGATCGCCGGAAGCAACTTTTCGGGGTCGCCTTTGGAGACGGCGTAGTACGCCTCCCGCGCATTGAAGACGACTGGCGTGGTTTTCAGTCCGTACCGTTGTCTGTAGACTTCTCCCGTTGTGCCGACCTCTATGACGGCGTCGGCGTCTCCTGCGGCGACCATCGAAAAACCCGTCTCCTGATCCGGCATGGAGAGGAGGGAGATATGCAGATCGAACCCCTCGATAAACTGCCGGAAGCCCGTTTCCTGGATTGTGTTCCGCATGACGGCGACCCGTTTACCCCTCAGGTCGAGCAGCGAGAGAATATCGCTCTTCTTGGCGGCATAGACTGAGGACCATGCGGAGAGGGCCGGAATCTTGCTGTACGAATATAGCTCGTTCCGTTCGGGGGTGAACGCGATGCTCGTGACGATGTCGACTGCGCCTTCTTCGAGACGTCGCAGTCCGTCGCTCCACGAACCGGGTACGTACTCCAACCGCCACCCTTCTCTCTCCGCGATATGCGAAAGAATGTCGACGAAGAATCCGGTCGGTTTTCCGGATTTTTCGTCGATGAAAATGCCGGGTTCGCCCTCGTGAAGAGCGACCCTGACGGTTTTTCCGTAGGCTTCGGCACTGGCGGGCGAGAAAAAGCACGTCGCAAGGATACACATAAGAATCCTCGCGACGAATCGCGCGCCTCGCGCGAAGCAAATTCCTTGTCGGCTTCGTCGTCGTCCGAGAATGTTCTCCATCTCTCTTTCTCCTACAAGAAATGCGCTCCTGTCCGATCGTCCGGAAAGGGCGGGATGTTCTCTGCCGTTATTCTACAACCATATACTGTCTTTCGCCCATCCTTCGAGAGCAGATTCCACCGCGTCTCCCCGGCTTCTACCGTAGAATACGGACGAGCGACTCGTAATCGTACCGTTTCGCGAGTGCGCGCAGATGTTCCGCCGCCGCCGCGTCGTGCGTCTTCGCTCTTTCGAGAAGTTCGTCGAGCGCGGCCATATCGCCGTTCTCCACCGCCTCCCGCATGGCCTCCTGCAGATCGCCCGGCAGCTTCTCCATCTTCTCCGGCGCAGGCGATGCGCTCTTGATATCGTCGGAGGCGGCGGTTGTTGCATCCTCATGGTAGATAAACGGCAGTGCAAGTACGCTTCCCAGTGTTTCGAAGAGTTCTTCCGCCCTGAAGGGCTTACGGATATACCTGTCCACACCGGCTTTTAAAACCGAGTCACGATCGTCTTCGAAGGCGCTCGCCGTAACGGCGACAACGGGAATTCCCGAGGTCTTATCGTTCCCCTTGATTCTGCGGGTGGCTTCATAGCCGTCCATCACGGGCATCCGCATGTCCATCAGCACGATATGAGGAGCCCACTCATCGACGATCGTCAGGGTTTCCTCTCCGTTCTCCGCTTCCCGCAGTTCGAAGGAGGGGGGGGCTCCCCGGCCGGTTCGGGCCGGGGAGAGCATGGCTCGCAGTACGTCCCGGTTCTCCTTGACATCGTCGACGATCAGGATCCGGAATGTCTTTCCGCCGGTTTTCAGACCGGCGATGCTGCGCTCCGTCTTCGATTTCGGTCTTTCAACTCCTTGGACGGTTCGCACGGGAAGCGAGAGCGTGAAACTGCTTCCCGTTCCTACGCGGCTCTTCAGCGTCAACGAGCCGCCCATCAATTCGGCGAGGCGCCTGCTGATGGAAAGTCCCAATCCGGTTCCTCCGGCATCGTGCCCCGCCTGCGACTGTTGGAAAGCGTCGAAAACGTGGTCGATATCCTCGGGAGGAATGCCCGGCCCCGTGTCTTCGATCTCCACGAAGAGGCGGACGCTGTCCGGCGTTTCCTCATCCGCGTCCGCTCGGGCGCGGATGGCGACGCCGCCTGCTTTGGTGAACTTGACGGCGTTTCCGAGCAGGTTGACGAGTATCTGCCGCAGTTTCGCCTCGTCACCGGCCGCGTACCGAGGGACGCTCTCTTGCCGTTCGATCAGGAGGTGCAGTCCCTTGGCGTTCGCCCGGGAGCGGAACATCGTCTCCATATCGCTCAGCAGGTCGTGGAGACAAAAGGGCGCCGTATTCAGCTCGAGCTGCCCCGACTCTATCCTTGACATGTCGAGGATGTCGTTGATCAGTTTCAACAGATGATGTCCGCTGCGGTTGATGGTACGCACCTGTTCGGCCTGCGCCTCGGAGAGGTTTTCGTCCCGCTCCAGGATGGAGGCGAAACCGAGCACCGCGTTGAGCGGAGTTCGGATCTCGTGACTCATGTTGGCGAGGAAAGCGCTCTTCGCCCGGTTGGCATGCTCCGCCGCCTCCTTGGCCACCTCGAGTTCGGAGGTGCGCTCCCGCACCAGCTCTTCCAGGTGCTCTCGATAGCTGTCGAGAGCGGCCTCCGCCGTTTTTCTGTCGGTGATGTCGGTGACGATGCCCTCCATGGCGGTCGGTTCGCCGTTCTCTCCGCGGATCAGCACGTTACGCTGGTGCATCCAACGCTCTTCCCCCGATTTCGTCAGTACCTTGAATTCGAATGTCGAAGGCATTGTTCCGTGCCGAAGATTCTCCCACTCTCTCCGGAAAAAGGCCGTGAAGTCGGGATGAATGATCGTACGGGCGAAGAGGGGCGTGCCGTACGCCTCTTGCTGCGAGTATCCAAGCATCCGTAAAACGGCCGGGCTGATGTATTCGTAACGACCGTCGCGAAGCGAGATCCGGAAGATCAGGTCCGGGGAATTTTCCGCCAGCCGCCGGAAGCGCTCTTCGCTCTCCCGGAGCGCGGCCATCCGCTCTTTCAGCTCTTCGGTCATCCTGTTGAAAGAGCGGGAAAGCGATCGAATCTCTCTCGGCCCCGCATCCGGGAGCTGCGTGTTCATATCTCCGGACGCTATCCGGTCGGCTGCGCCGGTGAGTTGGACGATCGGGCTGACGATGCCCCGCACCACGAGGAAGAGAAGCGCGAAAGCGATGAGGAAGAGGACGATGGCGACGAGAACGATGCTGCGAAAAATAGAGGCGAGCTGTTTCTCGCTTTCGGTTTTTCGCGAGGCGATGGTATTCTCGATCTCGTCGAGATAGACGCCTGTCCCCAGAATCCAGTTCAGCGGCTCGAAGAGACGCACGTAGGAGATTTTCGGCAGAGCCTCCGCAGTCGCTCCCTCGCGCGTCGGTTTGGGCCACAGATACTCCACGAAACCCTCGCCGTGCTGTTCGGATATATCCAGAATCAGAGCGCTGAGGCTTTTGTCGCCCTGCAAGGCGATGTTGAAGAGCGGGTCCTCCATGGTAGCTCCGGCGAGCTGCGGGTGCACGATCATGCGCGGGTACGGTCGGCCCGTGTCGTTGATCCAGAAGTACCCTTCTCCTCCCGCGTGGCGCATATTTCCTATGATTTCGATAGCTTGTCCGATCACGTTTTTTCGCGCCTCGTCCACGTAGACTCCGGCGCCGATGATCCATCCCCACTCTTCGATCCGCCTGACGTACGAGAGTTTCGGCATGTCCGGGGTCAAGCCGTCCTTCGTCGGTTTGGGCCATAGATACTCTACGAACCCCTCTCCGTTTTTCTCGCACACGTCGAGTATCGCCTTGCCGATATTTTTCTCGCTCCCAAGGGCCTTTTCGAAAAGCGGAACGCTCATCGAAACTCCGTCCAGTTCGGGCAAGGTCGGATGCATGAGGAGCGATGGGTAGGGGCGCGTCTCGTCGTTGATCCAAACATAACCGAGGTCGCCGTCGAAACGCAGGGCGCGCAGCGAGTCCATAGCTTGGCGGCGGGCCTGCGAAAGAGAGAGCGTTCCCTCTTTCACTTCCGCGATCTTCCGGCGGACGAGATTCTCCGCGATGTCGACGACGGATCGGAGCTGATCCCCGTACGTGTGAACGATGAACTCCGTTTGCGTCGACTTCCCGTACATGTCGACGAGGATGCGGTACGCCATGTCGACTTGTTCGCGCAGATTGTTTTTTAGACGGTCGATTTCGGAGATGCGGTACTGATCTATAGCGGCTTGCCCGTCCGACTCGATTCGTCGAAGAAGGATCCCGGCGAAAAGAACAATGGCCAACATCAAAAGACAACCGACGGCCAGCACTATTCTGGCTCCGAGTTTTGTTCCGGGAACCTGTTGTGCATTGTCCGTTCTCGGCGCGTCGAAGCTTTTCATTCCGATCCCCTCCGATGCTTATCGGAAAAAAACCTTTTCGATTCTCTCCCGCCGTATGCGAAAAAAGCTTCGAACGCCGCATAGTCGTACTGTCTCGCCAGTCGTAACAATCTATCGGCCAGATCGCCGTCGAAACGGCGTATCCGCTCGATAAGCAACTCGAGTTCATCGATGTCTCCGTCTTGAAGGGCCGTTCTCATCGCCTCGATCATTTCGTCCGGCAGCGAAGGCGCCGTTTCGATGGAAGAAAGCTCCTCTTGTCGGTGTTCGTCCGTCCCGGGCTCGTCGGCGTAGAGGAAGCGTATTCCGACGAGGTGTTCCAGAGCCTCGTACACCTCCTCCGGGCCGAGCGGTTTGCGTATGCAGATATCGGCGCCGCTCTTCATCACGTTCTGAACGTCGTCCTCGAAGGCGCTCGCCGTAATCGCGATGACGGGAACCGATTCTCCTCCTTCGCTCGCCTTGATCCGACGGGTGGCCTCGTAGCCGTCCATCACCGGCATTCGCATGTCCATCAGCACGGCGAGGGGCCGTTCCACTTCGAACAGGCGGAGCGCCTCTCGGCCGTTCGAAGCCTCTCTCAGGACGAATCCGAGAGGAGCGAGCAGCGCTTTCAGTATGTCGCGGTTTTCTTTGACGTCGTCCACAATGAGCAGCGGCGCCTCGTCCTTCCGGTGCTCCGCGCCGACCACGCGGCGCGGCGGTGTCTTCGGATGCCCGGGTTTTTCCGGGGAGGGGTCGATCGGTATCGATGCGGTAAAACGGCTCCCTTCGCCGAGGCTGCTTCGGACCGCGAGTTCGCCTCCCATCAGCTCGACAAGGCGTTTGCTGATCGAGAGCCCGAGCCCCGTGCCGCCCTCCTCGCGGCCGGCATCCGACTGGCGGAACGCGTCGAAGATGTACGCCAGCTCCTCGGGCGGGATACCCGGTCCCGTATCCTCCACCTCCAGCACAAGGCGGGGGGCGGCTTCCGCCCCCTCTTCCAGGCGCGCGCGGAGCGTCACCCCGCCCTGCTTGGTGAACTTGACCGCGTTTCCCATCATGTTGACGAGCACCTGGCGCAGCTTGGCCTCGTCCCCGACGGCGTTGCGCGGAAGGTTTCCGCCGCGCTCCAAAGAGAGCGCAAGCCCTTTCTCCTCGGCCCGGACGCGAAACATCGACTCCAGGTCGTCCAAAAAATCCTGGAGGCAGAAGGGCGCGTTGTGCAGCGCAAGGCGTCCGGCCTCTATCCTCGACATGTCGAGGATGTCGTTGATCAGCTTCAGGAGGTGGCGGCCGCTCCGGTTGATCGTGCGCACCTGTTCCGCCTGCGCTTCGGAAAGCGTGGGATCGCGTTCGAGAACCGTTCCGAAACCGAGGATGGCGTTGAGCGGCGTGCGTATTTCGTGGCTCATATTCGCCAGGAATGCGCTCTTGGCCGTGTTGGCCCGCTCCGCGCTCTCCTTGGCCGCCTCCAGCTCGTTCGTACGCTCCCGAACCAGCTCTTCCAGGTGTTCCCTGTGTTTTCGCACCTCTTCCTCGGCATGCTTGCTCTCGGTTATGTCCCGGAAGTACCAGATGCGGCCGTAGTACTCGCCGGCCGAGCCGAGCATGGGCGCGGAGTAGCGGTCGAATACCGTGCCGTTTTTCAGTTCGATCTCGTCCCGGCTTTTTTCATCGGGGTGTCGGTAAAGGTAGCCGATCTTGTCGAGGAATTCTTCGGGGCGGAGCAGACGCTCCGTCGCTATGCTCAGCGTTTTCTCCTCCTCGCCCGACGCGGCGACGTCGGCGGGAATGTTCCATAACTCCGTGAAACGCCGGTTGAAGGAGATGATGCCCCCTTCCCCGTCCACGACGAGGATGCCGTCGAGCGACGTCTCCTGCTGCGTCTGGAGCACGGCGTTCGCGAAGCGCAGCTCTTTTTCCCGTTTCATGAGCTTGTTCAGGTTGGCGGCCAGCTCTTCGTTGGATCTGCGGAGGTTCGACTCGCTGAGCTTCAGCGACGCGGCCATCCGGCGATGCGCGTCGAACTCCGAGAGGATCCTGCCGATGAAGAGCGTCGTCAGCGGGTACGCGATCATCACGGGGAGGGCGAGAAGCCGGATGGTCTCGAGGGCCTGTTCTTGGGGGAGGGTGAACATCAGCAGCACCATCGCCGCGTGCGCCGTCAGCCCCATGACATAGAGGGAGCGGGCGGAGGCCCGTCGGGTTTTGCCGTAGTACACGCGGTGAAAGAGCGAGCCGATGAGCGCCGAGGAGACGATGACCGAAACACCCATGACCGTCCCGGAGCCCCCCTGTTGGATGCGCGGGACAAGCGCCATCGTCGCCGCTATGGCCGCGGCCGCCGGGCCGAAGAAGAAGCCGCAGATGCTCAGCATCACCGAGCGGCCGTCGAAGATGAGCCCCGGAGCCAGGACCAGCGGGTGCAACATCCCCAGAATCGAGGCCGTTCCGTAGAGGACGCCCTGCAACAGGAACTTTCGGGTCCGGCGTTCTTCGTCGCCGCCGAGAAAGCCCGACAGAATGCTCAGGGAGGCGAGCATCCCCAGGTTGAAGACGATGTCCAGCATCTTTTCCATGAGCCTTCTTCAACTCCTTCCCGACGGTCGTGTTCGAACTCTTCTCCGCTTTTGTTAGTATATACTATTCATCGCAAAAAACAATGTAAAACAGTGCGCTCAGCACATGCAAGCGGCCGAGGACGATGCGGATACCGCGCCGCTCGTTCAGCGCGCGTCTTTCGCGCGCGGGTGCGGAAAGAGGATCTCGATGCGGCACCCCTCTCCGCGGCGCGACTCCAGACGCATCGTCCCGCGAAGGAGGCGGACGCGCTCCCCGATGTTGGCCAGCCCTCTGTGACCGGCGGTGCGGAGGCGTTCGTAATCCGTTCCCCCGTGCTGTTCCGCGTCGAAGCCCGCGCCGTCGTCCTGGACCGAAAAACGGACCGATTCGTCCTCGTCCGAAAGATGCACGCGGACCGTGCGCGCTCTTCCGTGCCGCACGGCGTTCGATACGGCCTCCTGCACTATGCGGACGACCGCAAGGACATGCCCCTCCGGCAGAGAATCCAGCGTTTCGTCGGTCCGGACTTCCACCTCGACGCCGCCGTGCGTCCGGGAGAGTCGGTCTGCGTTTTCGTCCATCGCGCTGACGAGTCCGAGACTGATCCAGGAGGGCGAAAGCTCCTCGCAGTAACCCCGGAGTTCGTCGGCGGCGTTCCTCATGATCTCCTCCGCCGTGTCCAGCAGCTCGCGCATCTCCTCCGGCGCGCCCTCCTCGGCGGCTTCCCGCGCCATCTGTATGCGCCTGATCGCGGCGACGGACGCCTGAAGCGGTCCGTCGTGCAGATCGCGGGCAAGGCGCTTGCGCGCCTTCTCTTCGGCGCGGATTCTCTCGCTCACGGAGCGCGCGTGCAGCTCCTCTCTGGTAAACGTCTTTTCCGCCAGCTCTTCGATTGCCGAAGACAACGCGCCCAGCTCCGAGGTTTCGGCGAACCCGAGGCTGCGCTCCTTCCCCCATTCGGCCCCACGAATCCGCTCCGCGAAGCTCCGCAGCGTCCGGGCGCGCTCCTCGGCAAGCTCTCTCGTCCGTTCGGCGACCAGGCGCTCCAGATTTTCGTTCTGCTCGCGCAGACGCCGTTGCAGCGCTCCTATTTCCAGATGCGCTCCCGTGCGCGCCAGTACCTCCTCCTCCTGGAAGGGCTTGGTGATGTAGTCCGCCCCTCCTGCGGCGAAGGCGCGGAGCTTGTCCGATGTTTCGCCGAGCGCGCTGATGAAGAGCACCGGGATGTCCGCGAGCCGGGGATCGGCCTTCATGCGCCGGCAGACTTCGAAGCCGTCCATCCCCGGCATCATCGCATCGAGCAGCATCAGGTCGGGCGGATTTTCCGCCGCGGCGTCCAGTGCCAGACCTCCGCGCGGGAAGGTAAGCACCCTGTGCCCCGCCGTCCGCAGCATGCGGTCGAGCAGATCGAGATTCGCAGGCGTATCGTCCACAACCATGACGGTGGCTCGTGTCACGCACCTGTTCACTTCTTATTCCTCCCGTCGTCCGCGTCCCCTTGGGCGGGGGATGACAGCAGAGCCCCCAGTCTCTCGTAGTCGTACCGGCGGGCGAGTTCCAGCAGCCTTTCGGCGGTCGTCCCGTCGACCGCGCGCGCGGCTGCGATCTGCTCCTTGAGCCCGGCCATGTCGCCGGATTTCACCGACGCGCGCATAAGCGCGCGCATTTCCGCTGGAAGGACGAACAGCGCTTCGCGTGTCAGCGGCGCCTCTCCGGCGTGCGACTCCGAAGCGTGCACGCAGCGCAGTCCGAGGGCCTGCCCCAGAGTCAGAAAGAGTTCGTCGGGCCTGAACGGCTTGCGCAGGTAGGCGCTCGCCCCGGCCCGCAGCGCTTTTTGCTCGTCGTCTTCGAAGGCGAAGGCCGTCACCGCGACGACGGGGACGGCGGTTCCTTTTTTTTTCTCCTTGATCCGCCTGGTGGCTTCGTAGCCGTCCATCACCGGCATGCGCATGTCCATCAGCACGGCGTCCGGAGGCCGCGCTTCGAAGCGCTCAAGGGCGTCCCGTCCGTCCGAGGCATCCTCCACGGCGAAACCCATCGGTTCCAGCAGCGCGCGCAGCACGTCCCGATTCTCCTTCTTGTCGTCCACCACGAGTATTCGAAGCTCTTTCCCCTCCGTCTCCAGGCCGACGATGCGCCGGGAGTCGCTTTTCGTACTCGCGCCCTCTTCGCTGCGCAGCAGCGGCAGGCGGACGGTGAACCGGCTCCCTTCGCCCGGCCTGCTTTCGACGGTGAGTCCGCCGCCCATCAGCTCCACGAGTCGTCGGCTGATGGAGAGACCGAGTCCCGTGCCTCCCGCCTCTTTCCCGGCGTCCGACTGGCGGAACGGGTCGAAGATCCGATCAAGCTCCGTCCCGTCGATACCGGGGCCGCTGTCCTCGACGTCGATGAGCAGATGGACGGTTTTCGCGTCGGGGGTCCGCCGGTCCGTGCGGGCGTGCAGAGCGAAACCTCCCTCCTTGGTGAACTTCACCGCGTTCGACAGCAGGTTGAGCAGTACCTGGCGCAGTTTGGCCTCGTCGCCGACTACATACCTGGGGACATCGTCGTCGCGCTCCATATCCAGGTGGAGCCCCCGCGACTCGGCGCGCAGCCGGAACATCGATTCCAGGTCGTCCAGAAGATCGTGGAGGCAGAATGGGGTAGGGGTCAGCGTCAGTCGTCCGGCCTCTATCCGCGACATGTCCAGGATGTCGTTGATGAGCCGGAGCAGGTGCCGTCCGCTCCGGTTGATCGTGCGTATCTGTTCGGCCTGCTTCTCGGAGAGGGAGGGATCGCGTTCAAGCGCCGCGCCGAAGCCGAGAATGGCGTTCAGCGGCGTGCGGATCTCGTGGCTCATATTGGCGAGAAAAACGCTCTTCGCACGGTTCGCCGCCTCGGCGCTCTCCTTGGCGATCTGCATCGCCTGCTGCCGCCGGGCAAGGAGCAGCATTTCCCCTTCCGCCCGTTTCCGGTCGTCGATGTCGATATAGCACCCCACCATCCTGACGGGAGAGCCGTCCTCGGCCCATTCGACCACTCGCCCCGCGCAAATCGCCCAGATGACCGACCCGTCCTTGCGCACATACCGAATTTCATTGGAGAAAGGGGTCTTGCCTCCGCTCCGCAGGTGTTCCCGGAGGCGATGGAGCGTCTCCGGCAGGTCGTCGGGGTGGACGATCCGACGGCACAGCGTCGATGTTCGGGGCAACTCGTCCTCTCCGTACCCCAGCAGGTTCCGGAACTTCGGGCTCAAAAAGGCGGCGCCGGTGTTGAAATGCGTCTCCCAGTAGCCGGAGAGGGTGGACTCCAGAACATCCCTCAGAATGTTTCGTTCGTTCGCCGTGCGCATGTTCGCCTCGTGGAGCCTGAAAGCCATCTTGATGGAGGCTACGAGCACGGCGCCTCCGGAGTTCTTGGCGACATAGCCGTACGAGGCGATCTTTTCGATCCGCTCCAGTACCTCGGCCTCGGTGTACGAGGAGAGAAAAACGACGGGGAGTTCGCGTACCTTCAGTATCTCTCCGGCCGCGCGCGCGCCGTCGATGCCCGGGCCGAGTTCGATGTCCATCAGGACGAGGTCCACTTTCGCCCTCTCTTCGCACACTATCCGGATCGCCTCCTCGCCCGCGGGAACGTGCAGCACGTCGTACCCGCCCTTGCGGAGCTGCCGCTCCACCGCGAGGGCGTTGGTTCGCGTGTCTTCGACGAGAAGAATGGTTCTGCGGTCTCCGTTCATTTCGTCCTCCGGTCGGGTGTTTTCTCGAGCCGGGACTCCTCGCGGTTTGCCGCCGCGGCGTCGAATGCGCAGCTATTCGGGCGTCCGCCTTCAGCCGCCCCTCGTTCGCAGCCGCTCGGAGAACATGCCCGCGGATGTTCGTTTATCGCCTCTTTCAGTCGTTCGAATTCGCGGGCCAAATATTCGCCCCGCACGGCGGCTTCGTCGCGATCGCCGACGCGGGCCGCCCGCTCCGCGTCGTCGGCGGCGGCGTACAGCGCATCGCCGCCGACGTTTCCGGCAAGTCCCTTGATCGCGTGGGCGTTTCGTCGCGCCGTCTCCATATCCCCCGCTACGAGAGCGGCGGAGAGGGAAGCCAGTTTGCGCGGCGTTTCGTTCAAGAACTCCGACGCGATCTCGTCCGCCAGCTCTTCGTCGCCGTCCAGCGCTTCGAGCATGCGCGCTCTGTTCCAGACGTCGCCGCCGATGCTCGGAGGTTCCGGAGTGTTTTCGCCGCACTCTTCAGCGCCAAGACAACTTTCGAGGACCGCCCTGACGTCGTTCGTACGCACGGGCTTCGCCAGATAGCCGTTCATACCGGCGGCTAGGCACTCCTCTTCGATTTCCGGCTGGACGCTCGCCGTGAGGGCGACGATGCGACACCGCTTCCTCTCCGGGGTCTCTTTTCCTTCAAGCGCCCTGATCTCCTCGGCCGCACGAAGTCCGTCCTTCGACGGCATCTGAAGATCCATGAACACGAGGTTCGGCCGGTGCTCGCGGTAGAGCGACACAGCCTGCTCGCCGTCCTCGGCCTGGAGAATGGAAGCGAAGGGCGCGAGTTTGGCGATCAAAATCGAGAGCATTTTCATGTTCAGCCGCTCATCCTCGGCGATCAGAATTCGCAGGTTTCCTTCCTTCTCCGTCAACGGGAGGGGCGCGACGAAGCCGGGAGAAGCCTCTGTTCCGCCGGAGGCCGAAGGCGCCTCTCCCGTCTCGTACGGAGCGCGGAGGGTGAAGAAAAACATGCTCCCCCGGCCGGGAGCGCTCTCGACCTCGAGCGAACTCCCCATCTTCTGCAGCAGTCGGCGGCTGATGGCGAGGCCGAGCCCCGCTCCGCCGTATCTGCGGGTATTCGAAGAATCCGCCTGCACGAAGGGTTCGAAGATGCGGGATCGCTCTTCGGGAGAGATGCCGATGCCGGTATCCTGAACAACGAAGGTGAACGCGCCTTCTCCTCCTGAAAGAGGAACGAAACGCAGCGAGACTCCGACGCTCCCTTGTTCCGTGAACTTGACCGCGTTGTTCAGCAGGTTGACGAGGATCTGTTCCAGGCGTACCGCATCGACGACCGCGCACGCCGGGACGTCCGGGGCGACTGCCGACGAAAGAGAAAGTTTCTTTTCGGCGGCGAAGGTACGTACTGGTCCCATCGCCCTTTCGATCACCCGGCGGAGTTCCGACGGCGAAGGGCGTAGATCGAGCCGGTCGGCCTCGATTCTGGAGATGTCGAGCACGTTGCTGAGAATGTCGAGAAGAAGATGCGCCGAGGTATCTATATACTCCAGGTACTCGTGCTGCGTGGCGTCCAGAGGCGTGTAGGCGAGCAGGCCGAGAAAACCGATGATCCCGTTGAGAGGGGTGCGTATTTCGTGGCTCATGTTCGCCAGGAAGGCGGACTTGGCGCGGCTGGCCGCTTCGGCTTCGCGCTGGAGGAGCCGCGCGTTCTCCAGCATGCGGCGGAGCGCCTCTTCGGCGCGTTTGCGCTCCGTGATGTCCTGAAAGATGCATGCGAATCTGCCGGGGGCGGGGCGGAAGGCGGTCACTTCGAAATGTTTTCCGAGTTCGGCGGCGTAGTTAGCGAAGAACGACGGTTCGCCGGAGAGCGCCACTCCGCCGAAGCTCTCGATCCAGTGCCGTTCCGTACCGGGGAGTACCTCCAGCACGGTGCGTCCGACCACTGCTTCGGATTTCAGGCCGGTCATTCGCTCGAAGGCCGGGTTGACGGCGAGGAAGCGATAGTCCGCAGGCCTGCCCGACGAATCGCAGATGATCTCGTGCAGGGCGAAGCCGTCGAGCATTTCGCGGAAGAGCGTCCGGTAGTTCAGCTCCGCCTGATGGTACGCGGTCATATCGACGGCGGAAGCGGCGATGAAGCGAGGAGCGCCGCCTTCGTCCCTGAGCAGTACACCGTTCATCAGCATGGGGAACTCGAACCCGTCCCGATGGCGATGCCAGACCTCCGCCGGGCCGAAATGTCCTTCGTGCATCATGGAGGCGTTGAGTTCGTTCGCTGTTATCATCTGTTCGGGCGTGTGGAAGACGGACAGGTGGCGTCCGAGCAGCTCCTCGGGGGAATACCCGTGGATGTTGGCGAAAAACCTGTTGACGTAGAGCAGAGTGCCGTCCAGAGCGGCGATCGCCTGTCCGTAGGACGCTCTGTCGGCTATCGTCTTGAATATCCGGTTCTCTTCTTCGGTGCGTTTTCGTTCCGTGATATCGCGGCAGACGCAGAAGATCAGCTTCCGACCGCCGAACCATGCGGCGTTGGTGCTGATTTCGACGTCGTAGACGCCGCCGTCTCGCCGCCGGTGCTTCGTTTCGAAGTGGTCGCCCCGTTGGTCGACGTTTCGAAGCATCTCCAAAAGTTCTTCGCGCGGGTACAGAAACTCCCAGTCGAACACCGTGAGATCGCGCATCGATTCGAAGGGGTTTCCGATCATCTCGGCGAACTTTCTGTTGGATTCGTATACCGCTCCGTCCTGATCCAGGATGACGATGCCGTCCTTGGACTGTTCCATGAGAATGCGCCTGCGCGCAGCTTCTTCGGCCAGTTCCTCCGCCTGGCGTTTGCCGGCGCTGATGTCGAGGACGAGGACGGTGAAGAAGGGGCTCTCGGTGGAGTAGACGTGCACCCGGAACCACCTGTCGAGAAGCTCCGAGTACTGTTCGAACTCCTTCGCGTCGCCGTGACGCACGACCTCGCCGTAGACGCCGAGCCAGTCGAAGGATGCGTTTTCGATGCCGGGGATGACCTCCCTTGCCGTACGCCCCAACATGGTTTCACGTGCGAGCCCCGTGAATCTCTCGAAAGCTTCGTTCACCTCCAGAAACTCGTAATCCACAGGCTTTCCGGAGTCGTCGAGGATGATCCGGCGAAGAGAGTAGCCGATCAGGGGGCTGTTCAGTATGTGCTGTTCGAGCATCGAAGCCATGGGAACACCTCCGTGAGCCGTCCGGCGTGGACGAAAACGTCGTGCCGGCGAAATCCCGCAGCACGTCCGCACGACAATTCTATCAGCGATATGCAGCGGACGCCAACGATGTTCTCGAAGCGGAGGTTCGGCGTTCCGTGCCGGCCCCCTCCGGCGTTCTTCGGGGACTATCGCTCGTCGCCGGAGCTTCGAGGCGTTTCCGTCCCCTCCCGCTTCCGAAGCTCGCGCTGCATCTCCACCATTCGAAGATAAGTCCTGACTTTGATCAGAATCTCTTCCTCCTGAAACGGCTTCGTTACGTAGTCCGCGCCCCCGACGGCGAAGGCGCGCCCCTTTTCGTCCGTATCGCCGGGCGCTCCCATGAAAAGCACCGGAATTTCCGCGAGCCGGGGGGTGTTCTTGATGCGGCGGCAGGTTTCGAAGCCGTCCATCTCCGGCATCGTCGTATCCAGCAGTATCAGGTCCGGAGGAGTTTCCTCAGCGGCTTCGAGCGCAAGTCCGGCCCTCGGAAAGGTCAGCGCGCGGTACCCCTTCGCCCGCAGCATCTGATCCAGCAGGTCGAGATTGGCCGGAGTATCGTCCACGATCATAATCGTCGGCGTGTGTGTGAAACGGCTCATTCTGCTCGGCGCCTCCCTTCGGGCGGATCGGAAAAGGGGGAGAGGGCCGCTCCGTCTCCCCCGCGATTCATCTCAGCTTCCGGACTGCCCCAGCATCTCCCGCTCCTCGACGGAGAAGATGCGGTCGAGATCGAGCATGATGATCAGACGGTCCTTCACCTTCGCCACGCCCCGGATGAAATCGACGCTCGCCCCGCCGGCCACCATCGGAGGCGTCGGTTCGATCGACTCGTCCGGAATCCGCAGTATCTCGGACACCCCGTCAACCAGGATTCCGATGTTCTGCCCCGCCATGTTGACGACGATGATGCGGCGGTCGATCTCCTTTCCCTCTTCCCTGACGACCACCAGAAAACGCTTGCACAGATCCACTATGGGAACGATCTGTCCGCGGAGATTCACTATCCCCTCCACGAAATCCATCGACTGGGGAATCGTGGTGATGTTCTGGATTCTGACGATTTCGCGGACTCTGGAGATGTCGATGCCGAACTCCTCTTTCCCCAGCGCGAAGACGACGAGTTGCTGTTCCGCCATGGTGCTCCCTCCTCTCGAAATGCTTTTTAATGTACGCGGCGCCCCGCTGGAACACGCCTCTTCAAGGACGCCGCCGGACTTGAAATACTTCGGAGTCTTCGCGCTCAGCGCTTCTTCTGTTTAGGCGAGGCGCTCTTCGCGTCCTTGAGCGGAACGAGACCGCCGGTCCGCGCGGCGTCTTCGAACTTGAACGCGCCGACGAGCTTTCTCAGATCGGCCGCGAGACCCGCAAGCTCCTCCGAGCCCTGCGCCACGCGCTCCGCCGACGTGCCGACCTCCGTCATCTGTCCGCGGACCAGGTCGGAAGAGGTCGCGGCCGCGCTCACCCGCGACGCGATGTTCTGCACCGCTCCCGCGATCTCCTCGCTCGACGCCGCCTGCTCCTCCGACACCGCCGCGAGGTCCTGCGTCGCTCCCGATATCCGCGAGAGGGCCTCCATCATCCTGCCGATGGTCGCGCGCGTCTCCTCCGCCAGGCGGCTGGAGTCCTTGGACGCCTTCGCGCCATGTTCCGACGACGTGACCACGCTGTCCAGGTCCTTCGTGATTCCGGAGGCAAGCGCGGCGATCTCCTTGGCGGCCTTGTTGCTCTCCTCCGCCAGTTTTCGCACCTCTTCCGCGACCACGGCGAACCCCCGCCCCGCCTCTCCGGCCCGCGCGGCCTCGATGGCGGCGTTCAGCGCAAGAAGGTTCGTCTGGTCGGCGATGCCGCCGATCTGCGCCACGAAGCTCTGAATCTCCCGAGCGCGGTCGCCGAGGCTCTTCACCTGCTGCGCGGAACGTTCGGCCTCCGTCGCAACGCCGTTGATGCTGGCGACGGCTTTCTCCACCGCCTTGGTTCCCTCTTCGCCCGCGAGACGCGCCTGTTCCACCTCTTGCGCCATCTCGGTCCCCTTCTGCGCGGAGGACTGGGCGCCGCTCGCAACTTCCTCGACGGAGGCGTTGATCTCCTCGCTGGCCGCGGCCAGGCTCTCCATCTGGGAGGAGACGTCGTCGACCCCGGCGCGCGATTCTTCGACCCCGGCGTTCGACTCCTCGGCGAGGGCCGCGAACTCCTCGGCGGTGCTCCCCAGCTTTTCGGAGGAGGCGGCGATGGCCCGCATGGCCTCGCGCTGCTTGGCCACCATCTCGGCGAGCGCGTCGGCCATCTGCCCGAGTTCGTCGCGGGTGGATATGCGGAACTCCTCGCGACGAATGGTGAGGTCGCCGTCGCTGGCCCGTCCGGCGAGCGCCACGACCGTCTTCAGCGGGGCGACTAGGCTGCGGGTCATCAGGAAGGCGACGATCATGCCGAAGAGAATGGCGAAGAGGATGGCCCCGAGGATCACCATGATGGTCGTGCCGAGGTTGGCGTTGGCGCCGTCGGCGATCTTCCCGGCGTTCGTCGCGCCGTTCCGGACGACCTGTTCGGCGGCGGCGAGCACCGTATTGGCCGCCTGGTTCCTCGTCTGACTCAACTCGTCAAGTTGCCGCCAATTGGAAACAATGTCCTCCAGGACCTTGCCGTACTGGTCCCCCGCCTTGAGAATGGCGTCGAGCTGATCGAGGTTGAACTTCTGGACGGTCGTGCTCCTGATTTCCGCTATGATCGCCCTGATCCGGTCGAACGTCTTGACGGCCTCCTCGAGGAGCGCCGGATTCCGCAGCGCCTGCCCCTGGAAGTTGGCGATCCGTATGCCGTTGCCGAGGGCGATGACCTCGTTGATGAGGTTGATCTTCTTCAGACGGTCACGAATACGGTCGACGCCGTCTCCAGCGTTCAAATGACCCTCCATGGCCTCGTTCTGAGCGTTCAGATAGGCGTCCGCGGCGGCGAAGAAGGCGCGTTGCGCGTCGTCGCCCCTGCGCCGCGCGGCGAGGATGCCCGCCGCCGCCTGCTCGGTGCGGTCGACGAGCCCCGTGTACGCATCCACCGCCGCCGAGGCCTTGGCGGCCCCTTCGCGAAGCTGGACGAGGGACGGATACTTCGCCGCAAGGTCGGACGCTTCTTTCAACAGGTTCCGTATCGCGCCCAGATGCTCTCTCCCTTTTGTAAGGTACCCCGCTTCGTAGGTGTAATTGTAGCCTCGAATCTCGAAGAGTACCTTATGCGCGGTGTCCTGCACGGATGCCGCCGCCACCATCTCGGGTACCGATTCTTCCGAAAGAGTCCGCGCATCGCGCTGGACCGCGTTCATATTCATCCATGTCAAGGCTCCCACGCCTGCGAAAAGGAGCAGCAGGGCGCCGAAGGCAAGAAAGAGTTTTCCGCCGATTTTCATGTTCCGTAGCATAGTGCATCCCTCCTCTGTAGTGTTTTCGGGTACGTCGCTTCAGCGGCCGACGAGCGAGAGCTTTCTTGTCCCGGACGCTTCCGCCGGGTTCGACCAGTCCTCGCCCTTTTCCACCTTGAAGCGCTCGGTCATTCGTTTCAGCTCCTCGGCCGTCTCGCTTACCTCCTGAGAGCCCGTCGCCACGTTCTCCATCGCCGCGGCCGTCTCCTCCATCGACGCCGCGAGGTTCTGCACGTGGTCGTCGGTGCTCTCCATCACGCTCGCCGTCGCGTCGATCAGCGCGATCACCTTGTCCGACTTGGCCACCTCCTCGTCCGTCGTCCGGATGATCTTCCGGATGTCCTCGATCGAACCGCCGATGGCGCTCCGGATACGCTCCAGCGCGTCTCCGGCGACGTGCGCTATCGACACGCCCTCCTCGACGCCCTCCCTGCTCTTCCGCATCGACGACACCGCCGAACGCGTTCCGTCGAGGATCTTCGACACCAGTTCGGCTACCTCCCGCGCCCCCTGCTGA
>JAHDKT010000025.1 GCA_018436725.1 Synergistaceae bacterium
TCCTCATGCGTTACTCACCCGTCCGCTACTAACGATGTCTTCAGCAAGCTTCCAACATCGCCCGTTCAACTTGCATGTGTTAAGCACGCCGCCAGCGTTCGTCCTGAGCCAGGATCAAACTCTCGTTTAATTGCTCGGAACTGCGCTAAACAAATTTATGCACTGTATTCTTTTTTCAAGTTGCGCGTTGCTTTGAGCGGCAACGGCGAAGAATATACCACGCCTTGATGCGTTTGGCAATACCCCAAAACGTTTTTTCGAGAGTTTTTTTCGAAGGGGTGGTATAATTTCTCTGCACGATGCGCTGTTCGTGTTGCAGTGCAGTTTTGTCGACATAGCGGCGCTGTTCGAAAAGCAGGAGTGCAGATTGTACATCGGGGGAGGAATCCATTGCACATGTCGGAGAAGCCGCTGCGTCAAAAACAGGCTCCTTCTTCGGGGAATAAAGAAACTCATCCTCGTGAAGCGGGGGTGCCCAAGAAGAAAAAGTTTTCGTTGTTCAAGTTCATTTTCCAGCTCCTTTTCGCCCTGATCATTCTGGCGGGGGCAGCGATATCCGTCTTCGTCGCTTTTTACCTTCGCGAGCTGTCGCAGACATTGCCGACAGCGACCGAGATCATGGCGTTCAAGACGAGTGTGGCCAGCGTTATCTACGATAGGAACGGCGAGACGGTTGCCCGTCTTTTTACCGAGAACAGACAGCCAGTGGAGCTGCGGAACATTTCTCCGTGGGTCATAAAATCGACGCTCGCCGCGGAGGACTCCTCGTTTTATCAGCACGGAGGAATCCGGCTTCTCTCCATCGCCCGCGCGTCTCTGGAGAACATCTCAAGCAGGGGCATCCGTCAGGGTGGAAGCACGATCACGCAGCAGCTTGCGCGGAACCTGTTCCTCTCCCAGGAGCGGAAGTTCGACAGGAAGATAAAAGAGATCATTCTGGCGATACGCATGGAACAGATTTTCACGAAAGACCGTATCATGGAGATGTACCTGAATACGATCTACTTCGGTCACGGCGCATGGGGAGTGGACACCGCGGCGAGGACCTACTTCGGCAAGAGCGCTTCGGAGCTGAATCTTCCCGAGGCGGCGATGATCGCAGGCCTGATCGCGGCTCCCGGACGGTACAGTCCGCTGTCGAACTTCGAAAACTCGAAGAGCCGCCAGTGGTACGTCCTCGACCGGCTTGTGACGCTCGGCTGGATTTCGGACGACGAGCGGAAGCAAGCCTATAACGCCGAAATGGTCTTCCGGCATACGCCGAACAGGGTGCAGGAGTACAACAGGGCGCCCTATTTCGTCGCGCACCTGCTGTTCAACGAGCTGCTGCCGAAGTACGGCCCGGATTTAGTGTATGCGGGCGGGATGGAGATTCATACCACGCTCGACTTGAAGATGCAGGAAGCGGCGGAAAATGCGATGAAGGGGCTGAAGAGCCAGGGGGCGATCGTCGGGATGAATCCGGAGACCGGCGAGGTGTTGGCGCTTGTGGGCGGACACGATTTCGCGAAGAGCAAGTTCAATCGTGCGACGCAGGCGTTTCGGCAGCCGGGTTCGGGATTCAAGCCCGTAGTTTATGCGACGGCTTTCGATGCGGGGTTGCTACCGACGGATCACTTCTTGGACATGAAGATAGAATACGAAAAGAAGGGACCGCGGCAGACGCTCTGGGCCCCCGGCAACTACGACGGAAAGTTCAACGGCGAGGTGACGCTTCAGTACGCCCTGATTCGTTCACTGAACACTGTGGCGGTGCGCCTTATCGACTATTTGGGAGCCGGGCCGGTTGTGGCTATAGCCCGGAAGATGGGCGTGGTGTCGCCGCATCTTCCGGCCGACCTTTCGCTGGCCCTTGGAACGGCGAGCGTTACCCCGCTGGAGATGGCGGCTGTTTTCTCCGTGTTCGCAAACAACGGAAAATCGGTAGAGCCCCTGATGATCAGGGAAATCCGCTCCTCCAACGGCGATATGCTGGAAACCAGGAGGCCGAATGTACGGGAAGCGATCGATCCGGAGGTCGCGATCACGGTACGGTCGGTGCTTATGGATGCGGTACGCGCCGGCACGGGAAGGAAGGCGCTGCTTCCCGATCGGGAAACCTTCGGAAAGACCGGAACGACGAACGATTATACCGACGCGTGGTTCCTCGGCGGCGTTCCAGGCCTTGTAGCCGTAGTCTACGCGGGAAACGACGACCATTCCCCTCTCGGAAAACGCAACGTCACCGGAGGCGACGTTGCAGCCCCGGTTTGGAACGCCTTCGTTGCGGCGGCGGTAAAGACTGTCGACCTGCCCAAAAAATTCGATATTCCGCCGGACGCGGATGTCGAGGCTGTGTCCATCTGTCGGACAACGGGCTTCCGAGCCCTGAGCGGATGCTCCTCGGCGACGGTGTACATGCGGAAAGGGGCGGCCCCGCAGACGTCGTGCCCAATCCACGGGGGCGACATGTACGCGAGCACGATGGATCCGAACGCACCGAGGCTGGTACTGGTTCATAACGACGCCGAGCTGCACGCCTCCGGTGGAATGTATTCTGCCGTTCAACCCGACGCGCCTCCGGTGACGGTGGCGACACCGAAACCGAAACAGGAGGTGGTTGTTCCCGAATCGACGGGGGTTTACAAAGATCCGAATCCTGCGGTCACAGTGGAAGATAGATACCAACAGCTCCTAAAGCAGTACGGTCTGACCAACTGATTCTTTCGTGAAGCGCAACGGAGCGCCGGCCCCTCCCGAGGAGGCCGGCGCTCCGTTCATTTCCTGGAACGGACGTTACTTTCCGCGAAGGGCGTCGAGGACGATCTTTTGCTCCACCGAGGCGACGATACGGCGGGTGTACGTCAGCGCGTCGGCATTGACGCTGATGCTGTCGATCCCCTGGCGCACAAGATGCTCGGCGAAATCGGGGAAGACGGACGGTCCTTCGCCGCAGACGGAACAGGGTATTCCAGCCCGACGCGAGGCTCCGATCACGAGGGAAATGGCCTGAAGCACCGCAGGATGCCGTTCATCGAAGTAGCCCATGCTTCCGAGGGCGGCGGAGTCGCGGTCGACGCCGAGGATGAGCTGCGTGAGATCGTTCGAGCCTATGGTGATTCCATCGACCTTCGAAGCGAAGGCGTCGGCCTGGAAGACGACCGAGGGGACCTCGGCCATGAGCCAGATCTTGAACGACGCGTCGGAAACGAGCCCTTCGGACGCCAGGATCGCCTTGACCAGATCCATTTCCTTGAGGGTGCGAACGAAAGGGATGATGACCGAAAGATTCGTGTTGCCCAGTTCATCCCTGACTTTTTTGACGGCGCGACACTCAAGCCGGAATCCCTCTTCGTAGTCGGGAGAGATGTAGCGCGAGGCGCCTCTCCATCCGATCATCGGGTTGGACTCTTCCGGTTCAAGTTCCTGCCCCCCTTTGAGTTTTCGGAAGTCGTTCGTGCGGAAGTCGCTGAAGCGCACAAGGACGGGGCGGGGGAAAAAGGCTCTGGCGACGGCCCCGATTCCCTCGGCCAGCTTGTCGACGAAGAGGCTTCCCTGCTTGGTGCGCACAAGGTACATCGGGTGAATGCCGACCTCGTCCGAGAAGATGAACTCCGTTCTGAGCAGGCCGACGCCGTCCGCGGGCAGTGGCGTTAAGCGTTCAAGCGCTGCGGGGCCTTCGATATTGAGAAAAATCTTCGTCGCGGTGACGCATGCTGCTATGCACTCCGGCCGCGAGAGCGCAGGACCAACAGGGGATTCTTTAGACGTAACCGCAGGGATGGTGATCGGCCGGAGAGTTTGAACGAGATCGGGTTCCGCCTCTTCTTCCGACTGGAAGACGACTCCTCGTGTAGCGTCGACGAGCACCCGCTGTCCTTCGAAAAGAATTTTCGTGGCGTTTCTGGCGCCGACGATGCACGGGATTCCGAGTTCCCTGGAGAGTATGGCCGCGTGGCAGGTTCTTCCCCCCTCGTCGGTAACTACGGCTCCGGCTTTTCTGAGGGCGGGGACCATGTCGGGGGTCGTCATCTTCGCGACGATGATGTCGCCGTCGACGACTTTGGAAATTTCTGAGGTCCCGGGAACGAAGACCACTCTTCCGACTGCGGATCCCGGAGAGGCTGCGAGGCCGCGGCAGAGGAGCTTTTTTCCACGCGCGATGATGCCCGACAAGTCGGAGGGCGCCTTCTCCGTAGCGTGCTTCTCGTTCTGTGTCATGCTCTCAGTTCCTTTCCGATACCCATGGCGGGCACGAAGATTTCCGGCGCCGGGAACCCCGGCGCCGGATTCGAACAGGGTGTTACACCAGCTTGCCCATTGCCGCGTGCGCTGCGGAGATGCGCGCGACGGGGACTCTGAACGGGGAGCAGCTGACGTAGTTCAGGCCGACGGCGTGGCAGAAGGCGATGCTGCTGGGGTTGCCTCCGTGTTCGCCGCAGATGCCTATGGAGAGATTCGGATTCTGCGCTCTGCCCTTTGCGACGGAGATCTTCATGAGTTCGCCGACGCCATCCCTGTCGAGGACGTGGAAGGGGTTGACGGGAAGGATTCCCTTGTCCTCGTAGTGGCCGAGGAACTTGCCCTCCGCGTCGTCGCGGGAGAAGCCGAATGTGGTCTGCGTCAGGTCGTTGGTGCCGAAGCTGAAGAATTCGGCGTACTCGGCGATCTGGTCGGCGACGAACGCCGCGTGCGGGATCTCGATCATCGTGCCGACGAGGTAGGAGAACGTAACGCCGGTCTTCGCCATGTAGTCCTTCGCGATGTCGTCGATCTGCTTGCGGAAGAACTCCATCTCTTTCTGTACGCCGACAAGCGGGATCATGATCTCGGGGTGGATGTCGACGCCCTCCTTGACGAGGTCGATGACGGCCTCGAAGATGGCGCTCGCCTGCATGGCGGTGATTTCGGGGTAGACGATGCCGAGGCGGCAGCCGCGGAAGCCGAGCATCGGGTTGGCTTCCTTGAGGCTTTCGACCTTGGCCATGACTTTACGGACTCTGTCGGCCTCGGGGCTGTTCTCCTTGCCGGCGGCGACGAGCGCGTGCAGCTCTTCTTCAAGGTCGCGCTCCTTCGGCATGAACTCGTGAAGGGGCGGGTCGAGAAGACGGATAATGACGGGCAGTCCCTGCATCTCCTTGAGGATACCGTAGAAGTCGTCCTTCTGCATTACTTTGAGTTCGTCGAGCGCCGCGACGCGCTCCTCGTAGCTGTCGGCGACGACGAGGCGCTGCATGACGGGAAGGCGGTCGGCGGCCATGAACATGTGCTCGGTCCGGCAGAGGCCGATACCCTTCGCGCCGAAGGCGCGGGCGCGGCGGGCGTCCTCGGGGGTGTCGCCGTTCGCCCATACCTGGAGGCGGGAGACTTCGTCGGACCAGTCGAGCAGACGCTCGAAGTCCTTGGTGAAGGAGGCCTCGATGAGGGGGGCCTTGCCGATGAGCACGCGGCCCGTGCTGCCGTCGACGGTGAGGAAGTCGCCCTTGCGCACGACGGCGTCGCCCGCGGTGATGGTTTCGTTCTTCAGGTCGATGAAGAGGTCTTCGCATCCGCTGACGCACGGCTTGCCGAGGCCGCGGGCCACGACTGCGGCGTGGCTGGTCATTCCGCCGCGGCTGGTGACGATGGCTTCCGCCGCGAAGAGACCATGGATGTCGTCGGGGCATGTCTCGGGGCGGGCGAGGATAACCTTGTTCCCGGCTTTGACAAGCTCCACCGCGTCGTCGGGATCGAAGGTGACGATACCGACGCCTGCGCCCGGAGAAGCGGGAAGGCCCTTGGCAAGCACCGTAACTTCAGCCTTGGGGTCGACCTGCCGATGGAGCAGCATTTCAACCTGCTCCGGGGAGACGCGCGCAACGGCTGTCTTCTTGTCGATGAGGCCTTCTTCGAGCATGTCGATGGCGATCTTCACAGCGGCGCCGGCGGAGCGCTTGCCGTTGCGGGTCTGGAGCATGTAGAGCACGCCGCGCTCGATGGTGAACTCGATGTCCTGCATATCTTTGTACGCGGTTTCAAGGTCCGTGGTGATTTTGAAGAGCTGCTTGTAGATCTCGGGCATTTTGACTTTCAGTTCGGCTATCGGGAGCGGCGTACGGATACCTGCCACGACGTCCTCGCCCTGCGCGTTGATGAGGAATTCGCCGTACAGCTCCTTGGTGCCGTCGGAGGGGTTGCGGGTGAAGCACACGCCGGTGCCGCAGTCGTCGCCGAGGTTTCCGTAGACCATCGAGACGATGTTGACGGCGGTGCCGAGGGTGTCGGGGATGTTGTGGAGCTTGCGGTAGGTGACCGCGCGGGGGTTGCCCCAGCTCTTGAAGACGGCGAGAATTGCGTTCTTGAGCTGCGCCCAGGGGTCGGACGGGAAGGGGAATCCGGCCTTCGCCTGGAAGATCTTCTTGAACTCGGCGACGATCGCCTCAAGTTCTTTCGCGGGGATTTCGTTGTCGAAGGTGACTCCGAGATGTTTCTTCGTGTGCGTCAGCACTTCTTCGAAAGCTTCGCCGTCGACGCTGTGGACCACGTTGCCGTACATCTGGATGAAGCGGCGGTAGCTGTCGAACGCGAAGCGGCGGTCGTCGGCGGCTTTGGCGAGGGATTCGACCGACTCGTCGTTGAGGCCGAGGTTGAGGATGGTGTCCATCATTCCGGGCATGGAGACCGGCGCGCCGGAGCGGACGGATACAAGCAGCGGGTTGGTTCCTGTGCCGAAGGTTTTTCCGGTTTCCTGTTCAAGGGCTTTCATCGCGACAACCACGTCGTCCCAAATTTCATCGAGGAACGCGGGGTTTTTGCCGTATTCGAGGCAGGAGTGCGTGGTCAGAATAAATCCCTGGGGTACCGGGAGTCCGTACGCCACCATCTGGGCGAGGTTGGCTCCCTTGCCTCCGAGGAGCGCTTTCATATCGGCGTTGCCTTCCTTGAAACTGTAGATGAACTTCTCTTTCGTCATCTCTATACTGCACCTCCGTAGGTTTGGATAAGAAACTTTCAGTGTTTTTCACGGAGCAGATTGAGTATTTCGTGCGCCGTCTCCTCAATCGCTCTGGCGGTGACGTCGAAAACAACCGCTCCAAGACTTTTCATTATACCCGATGCGTAGTCGATTTCTCTTAAAATCCGATCGAATTTTACGTAACTGCTTCCGTCCGGGTCGAAACCCATCATGTGCATGCGCGCCGTTCTGATATGTTCCAATGAGTAAGTCGAGCGGGTGAGACCGATGATCCTCGAAGAATCTATCTGAAAGAGCTGCACAGGGGGTTCGATCTCAGGAACAAGAGGGATGTTGGCCGCTTTTATTCCCTTGTGGGCGAGGTACATGCACAAGGGGGATTTACCCGTTCTGGAAACACCGATGACTACCACATCGGCTTCTTTCAGTATCGACGAGTTGCCGCCGTCGTCCGCGGCTATGGTGTACTCTATGGCCTTGACTCTCTTGAAATAGTCGTTGTTCATCGGGTGCACCAGGGCAGGATCTCTCCTCGGCTGTTCGCCGATGATACGCGAAAGCCGTGAAAAGAGCGGGCGGAGAACGTCGTACTCTTCGAATCCGAGTTCGTCGCTGCGGACTATGACGAGTCGGCGGAGGTCGTCGGAAAGAAACGCGTGGAGCACGTAGGCGTTTCTTGCGGCTGCGGCGTCAAGAATTTCGGCGAGAGCTTCCTCGCTGCGAAGCATGCCGAACCGTGAAATCTCGATGTCGATTTTCTCGAATCGCCTGGTGATCCACGACGCGGCCGAGTCCATCTCTTCTCCCAGGTAATCCGAGAGATAAAAAAGTTCGCACGTTCGCGGAAAGCCGTTCTTCTCCATCAGGTGGTTATCGATCGTTTCCGCAGCCTACTTCGAGCGCAGGAAATCGAGAATCTCCTGCGCGGTTTCTTCGACGGCTCTGTCGGTGACGTCGTAAATCCGTGCGCCGAGCGAATGAAGGTACTCTCGGGCGGCTTGGAGTTCCCTTTCGATGCGCTCCCTGTTGGCGTAGGCCGAGGCTTTGGGCTCCAGCCCCAAAAGACGTAGGCGTTCCTGCCGTATCTGGGAGAGCCGTTCTCCGGAGATGATCAGCCCAACAATACGCGACGATGGAATGGTCCTGAGGATATCGGGAGGATCGACTTCCGGTATGAGCGGAATATTCGCCGCACGGAACCCCTTGTTTGCGATGTACATCGAGAGGGGGGTTTTGCCCGTGCGAGAGACGCCGAGGATGACCAGATCCGCCTCGGGCAGCGATTCAGGACTGCGTCCGTCGTCGCACTGGATGGCGAACTCGACCGCTTTGATTCTCTGAAAATAGTCCTCGTCGAGCTTTCGGAGAAGGCCCGGCGCCTGGAGGGGCGCCCTTCCGAGGCGGATTTCAAGCGCGTCGATGACGGGACCGAGAAGGTCGACGAACGGGATATCCCGCTGTGCGCATCTGGCGGCGAGAGAGGAGCGGCTTTTCTTGTCGACGAGCGTGCAGATCACCAGGGAAGGCGACGCCGATGCCTTGGACAGTATCTCGTCGATCCGGGCTTCCCCCTCGATATATCGATAGCGGAATATATTGGAGAAATCGGTGTTGAACTGGCTCATGGCGGCGAGGGCCACGTGCTCGGCCGTCTCTCCCGTGGAATCGGAGACGATGAACAGGTTCAGGGATTCCATTGCTTCACACTCCTTCGGCGACGCCGTTCCATCGGCCGCGCCTCCAATTGCGTCTTCATTCAGGGGAAACCGGCCGGCCTTCGATCCGGCCGCTTCCCCCGAGAGTTTACGCGCCCTTGAGAATTCCCAGATCTCCCACTTCGAGGAAGAGGGCATTGCACAGGACCAACAAGTGCAGCCTGTTGCATTTTACCCTTTCATCGGGGTCCATTACAAGGACATCGTCGAAAAATGACGTAACGAATGGCGAAAGTTCCGACAGATGCGCCGCGAGCGCCTTCCAGTTCCGTGCCGCCAAGGCATCCTCGACGAGCGGGTTGATCCTGACGATTTCGGCGTAGAGCCTGGTCTCCGCGTCTTTCGAGAAGAGAGTTTCATCGACCGATGTCGAGCGCTCCTCGCTCTTGGAGAGTATGTTCCGTACCCTGACGGCGGCGGTGACGAGATCGAGGAACCACTGCTCTCCCTGGAGTTTCGAAAAGACTTCAAGGAAGCGAAGCACCTGAAGGGGGCGTCCTCTCGCAACGGAAGCAGCGAGCGTCGACAGCTCGTGGCCGTACCCTTTTTCACGGATCTGCACGTGGAGGCGCTGCTGCAGAAAGCCGACGATGCGCTCGCGGACATCCTCCGGGATGGAGAGCTGTTCGCAGCTTCTGGCTACGAGGCGTCCGAGGTCGACGTCCATCGTCTTGCCCCACAGGATTTCGTTGATGCAGCGGGCGGCGCGTCGTAGGGCGTACGGATCCTGCGATCCGGTGGGCTCGAAGCCGACTTTGAAGCAGCTCGCGATGACGTGCACGCGCTCGGCAAGTCCAAGCAGCGCCCCGACCGTGTCCTCCGGTAGTTCGCTCCCTGCCGCCTTGGGGAGATACTGCTCGTAGATGGCCTTTGCCACCCGTTCCGGCTCGCCGTTGCGGAGGGCATACTCTCTTCCCATGACGCCCTGAAGATCGGGAAACTCGTACACCATATTGGTGACGAGATCCGCCTTTGCGAGAAACGCCGCTCTGTCGAGAAGCTGAAGGGTATCCTTCAGCCCCATTTCCGCGCACAGCCAGAGCGCAAGGTCGCGGGTGGCCATGACCTTGTCGTGGAGCGTGCCGAGCTTCTCCTGGTAGACGATCGTCTTCAAGCGTTCCACATTGGCGGCGAGCGGGTGCTTCAAATCCTCGGCCCAGAAGAAGGCCGCGTCTTCGAGGCGGGCGCGGAGGACGCGCTCGTTCCCTTCGCGGACCACGCTCATATTCGAGGCGAGATTGTTGCTGACACCGACGAAGTATGGGAGAAGTTTGCCGTTCTTTCCACGCACGGAGAAGTACTTCTGGTTTTTCTTCATCGACGTGACGAGGACTTCCTCGGGGATTTCGAGGAATTTCTTGCTGAAGCTCCCGAAGAATGGAACCGGGTATTCGACGAGATAGAGGTTTTCGTTGATGATGTCCGGATCCAGCTCGACCGATCCGTCGAGATCGTGTTCAAGCGCGTTGATTCCGGCGATCATCTTCTGACGGCGTTTTTCCTGGTCGAGGATGACATGGTTGTCGTAGAGGCGCTCCATGAAGTTCGCGGCGTCGTCGACGGCGATCTGTCTGGCGCCCATGAAGCGGTGTCCCCTTGTGACGGAACCGGCGGCGATGCCCCCGTACTGGAAGGGAACGACCGTCTTGTCGGCCATCGCGACGATCCAGCGGATGGGCCGGGCGAAGCGTACCGAGGGAATGTTCCAGTACATGCTCTTGGGGAAGACGAGCTTCCTGATCAGGGCGGGGAGCAGTTCGGGGAGAATTTCCAGCGTCGGTTTTCCGGGCTCGGATACTTCGGCGTGAGCGTACTTGACCCCGTCCACCTCGACGGCGGCGAGGCGTTCGATGGTAACGCCCTTGCTCTTTGCGAAGCCGAACGCCGCCCGTGTCGGATTGCCGTTCATATCGAACGCTGCGGTCCATGCAGGGCCCTTGAAGGTGTTGACGAGATCCTGCTGCTGGTCGTCGACGTCCCGTACCATTAGAGCGATGCGGCGGGGAGTGGCGAAGACGGCCATGCTCTTGAATCCGATGCGGGCGTTCCGGAAGTCTTCTTTCGCCGTTTTTTCCAGAAATTCGAGCGTCTCGGGAAGGAAGCGGGAGGGAATCTCTTCCGTCCCTATTTCGAGCAGCACATTTTTATAGGTCATGAGCTTCACCTCTTCGTCTCATCATCGAATTTGCCGGTGAAGGGAAGCCCCATCGCCCGGCGCTGTTCCGCGTACGCCGCGCAGCACCGGCTTGCGAGCATGCGTATCCTGCCGATATACCCCGTCCTCTCGGTTACGCTGATCGCGTTGCGCGCGTCGAGCAGGTTGAAGGTGTGCGAGCACTTGAGCACGTAGTCGTAGGCGGGGAGGACGAAACCCTTTTTCAGAATTCTTTCCGCCTCGGCCTCGTACATGCCGAAGAGCTGGAAGAGCATCTTGGCGTCGGCGAGTTCGAAGTTGTAGTGCGAGTGTTCGACTTCTCCCTTGTGGTGGACGTCGCCGTATTTGACGTCGCCTACCCACTGAAGGTCGTAGACGTTCTCCACCTTCTGAACGAACATCGCGATGCGTTCGATTCCGTAAGTGATCTCCGCGGGAACAAGATCCATATCGATACCGCCGACCTGCTGGAAGTAGGTGAACTGCGTGACCTCCATGCCGTCGAGCCAGACCTCCCATCCAAGCCCCCACGCGCCGACCGTGGGCGATTCCCAGTCGTCCTCGACGAAGCGGATGTCGTGCGCTTCCGGCTCTATTCCGAGAGCAGCGAGGCTCTGAAGGTAGAGTTCGATGATGTCGGAGGGGGCGGGTTTTATGATGACCTGGTACTGGTAGTAATGCTGCAGACGGTTCGGGTTCTCTCCGTAGCGGCCGTCCGCGGGCCGTCGAGAAGGTTCGACGTAGGCGACCCGCCACGGCTCGGGACCGAGCACGCGGAGGCAGGTCGCCGGATTCATCGTTCCTGCCCCGACCTCTATGTCGTACGGCTGCTGCACAACGCATCCGTGTTCGGCCCAGAAGCGCTCGAGACGGAAGACAATTTCCTGGAAATTCACATATATCCCTCCTTGAGAGGAACCCCCGGGTGCCGGAAGCTCCGTTCTTTCTTCTTCAAGCTACTTCATCGCGCCGAAAAAGTGACGCATCCGGCTGTTGACGTCCTCCCACAACGACGGGGCGGAAAACGACGCCGAAGGGAAGTATTCTACCATCTTTTTCGCCGGAAGCTCCAGCGCCGCCCGAAGCCGGGCCAGGATTTCCGCAGGCAGCGCCGCCCCTTCGTTGGAGCGTGCGCACGCAGGGCACAGAAACCCGGACGAAGAAAGGCGGGCTGACGGGAGAGAGGCTCCGCATTCAGCGCAGAAGTCGGGGGAAGGCGCTATCCCCCAATTGTACAACCACTTCCATAGGAAGCGCCACTCCGCGACGAGAGGGTGTACGCCTTCTTTCAGCAGCACCCCCGACCAGTAAAAGAGCGCGAGGACTTCGTCGCACGCAAGACCGGGAACGAGATGTTCGCAGAGCAACCCGTCCCATTCGAGCAACCTGCGGATTTTTTCCGAATCCTTTCTGAGGCTCCAGAAATCCTCTTTCACATCGGCGGACTTGAGGTAAAAACGCTTCGTCCCTTTGTAGAGGTTGAACGTGGCCCAGACAAGAGGTTCTATCGCGCCACCGAACCGGATTCTTCCTCTCGACGCGCCCGGAGCGGAGACCCAGACAGGCCCCGTCTCCTTCAGGAAAAGATAGAGGGAAACGTTGCCTTCGGCGGAGACGTCCCTCCGGAGGACGACGCCCGAGAGCTTCATCAGCCCTTGAGGGCGATCTTCCCCGCCGAAAGAGAATGCGGGTGCGGATCGCTCGGGACGCCCCGGGATCATCGCCGCTCCTTCAGCGGCGGCCGCGTTCTTCGATGCCGAGCATGCGCAGGTCGGCATCGGACTGGCGCCAGTCCTTGCGCACCTTTACCCAAAGGTCGAGATACACCTTGTGGCCTGCGAGCGTTTCAATATCCATACGCGCACGCCTGCCGATCTCCTTCAGACGGGCGCCGGCGTCGCCGATGACGATGCGCTTCTGCCCCTCGCGTTCGACATAGAGCGTGGCCCGGATGAAGAGGACGTCCCGTTCCGGGTACTCGTCGGGGCTTTTGTACTCCTCGATTTCCACGGCGACGCTGTGAGGGACTTCCCTGTGGGTCAGCAGCAGCGCTTTTTCCCGGATGATCTCGGCGGCGATGAACTTCTCCGGCCTGTCGACCAGGATATCGTCGTCGTAGAAGGGGGGGCCCTCCGGGAGGTGTGGACGGATCGCGCCGACAAGCGCGTCGAGCCCCTTCCCCATACGCGCGGAGACGAACACCGCCCCGCGGAGAGGCAAGCGCGCTTCGTAGAGCGAGCGGACGGCGGCAAGCGCCGCCTCCCCTCCTCCTTTGCGTTCGAGGACGACGTCGCACTTGTTCACCACGAGAAGCAGCGGGGTGCGCACCGTGCGGAGGACGGCGATGATCTCCTCGTCCTCCGGCCCGATCGTCCTGTCCTCCGCTTCGACGACGTAGCAGACGAGGTCCGCCTCCTCAAGCGATTCGAGGGCCGCGTCCACGAGCGCTCTGCCGAGCTTGTGCTTCGGGAGGTGTATTCCCGGCGTATCCGCGAAGACGATCTGAAAGCCGTCTCCGTTGTAGACGCAGCGTATGACGTTCCTCGTGGTCTGCGGCTTCTCGGAGACTATGGAAACCTTGTAGTCGAGAAGCTTGTTGATCAGCGAGGATTTTCCTACGTTGGGGCGGCCTGCGAGGACAACGTTCCCCGCGTTGAAGCCGATCCCGGCGAAGGGGTTGCTCATCGTCCCTCGCTCTGCTCCGTCAGCAGGAACGGGGCAGGGAAAATCTCCGCGAGGCTTGTGAGCGTGAAGGAGTCCCCCCGCTCGAAGACAAGGAACATTTCGGGGTTGAACTCCGCAAGAAACTGGCGGCACGCGCCGCACGGAAGGCAGATTTCTCCTCTTCTGCCGACGACGGCGGCGGCGAGCGGTTTTTTTCCTCCGCGGGCGATCATCGCGACGGCGGCGCTCCGTTCCGCGCAGATGGAAAGCCCGTAGGAGCCGTTCTCCACGTTGCACGCGAGAACAAGTTCATCCATCCCCTCGACAAGAAGAGCCGCCCCGACGGGGAAACCCGAATAGGGGGAGTACGATCTTCGCTGCGCCTCTCTCGCCGCTTCGAGAAGAGCGCTGGGCGACGGCCAGGATTCGGGCCAGGAAACTTGCGGCGTAGACAGTGTCATTCGACAACCTCCGGTGGTATGAAATACCCCCGCTCCTTCGGAAGGAGCCTGAGGAGCTTGATTCTATGGTCTTCCACTTCAAGAACTTCTATCTCCCAGTTGCCGCCGCCGTCGGGAGACCGGTACAGAATCTTCTCCCCGGGCGAGGGGAAGTCCCCCGATATGGAGAGAACCAGACCGCCGAGGCTTTCGGCGTCCTCGGACTCGAAGGGGGTCTCGAGAAGGTCGCTGAGATCCTCGAGGCCGACGTGCCCCTGGACAAGATAGCTACCGTCCTCCTCCGGGGTGAAGGAGGGGTTTTCTTTATCGTATTCGTCCTGGATTTCGCCGACGATCTCTTCCAGAAGGTCTTCGAGCGTGGCGATGCCGGCCACGCCGCCGTATTCGTCGACGACGATGGCCATGTGGACGTGCTTTCCCTTCATGTTGTTGAAGAGTTCGACCACGCGCATACTTTCGGGGACGAAGAGCGCGTCCCGCATGATGGAGGAGACGGGGGCGTCCAGTTCGCCCGCGAGGAGGCTGGGGATGGTGTCTTTGACGTAGAGGATGCCGACGATGTCGTCGAGACTCTCCTCGAAGACAGGGATACGGGAGTGACCATGTTCCTGGAAGACCTTCATCGCCTCCGCTACGGTGCAGTCGGCGGGGACGGCGTCCATGTCGGTGCGGGGGACCATGATCTCGTAGACCCGCGTCTCCTCGAACGATATGATGCCGTGGATCATCCGTCGTTCAACCTCTTCGAGAGCGCCGGATTCCTCGCCGATGTTGACCATCTGCTCGAACTCCTCCCTCGTCACGAAGGGGTGCCTGGCTTTCAGGTCGACCTTGAAGAGGACGCCGAGCAGCCGCACCGCAGCGAGCATGAGCCAGAGGAAAGGGGCGAGTACGATATCGAGAACCCTCACAAAAGGGAGCGAGAAAACAAGCACCGAATCCGATCTGATGATTGCAACACTTTTAGGAAAAACTTCGCCGAAGATGACGATGAGCACCGTCATCAGCGGGACGGCAAGCAGAACTCCTCCCTGTCCCATCATGGTAATGGCAAGCGAAGTCGCGACCGAGCTGGCTGCTATGTTGACCAAGTTATTTGAAATGAGCACGATCGTGAGCGCACGCTGCACGTCCCTAAGAAGCCACTCGAAGAATCGCTTCAGATACGGGTAGCGTTCGATCAGCGAAAGGATCTTTCCCCTTCCCGAGGAGGTGATGGCGGTCTCCGATGCGCTGAAAAAGGCCGAGAGAAAGAGAAGAAGCAGAAGGAGGGCCGCCGAGTGCGCCGCGAGCCCGTTCACCTTGAATCCCCCTTCCCCGCTTCGGAGACACCGCCGGCGAAAACGGTCAGCAGTTCTTCCTGTATACGCCCCTGAACGCGCTCCATCGTTATCCGCCTCTCGTCGGTGTCGTGGTCCCAGGCGAGCAGATGAAGAAAGCCGTGCGCAAGCATCAGCGCCATCTCTCTTTGGAACGCCTCTTCCGAAGCAGCCGCGACGCGGACGTACTCCGGACAGATGAGGATATCACCCAGCGGAATCAAAGGGAGCCTACGCTCCGGACGAAATTCTCCTTCTTCCTCCCAGATCGGAAAGGAAAGGACGTCCGTCGGCTCGTCGATGCCGCGGTATTTCCTGTTCTGTTCCTTCATTTCGGCGAGCGAGGGGAAAGACAGGGATATTTCGACCTTCGGGGGCAGCGTCCCCTCCGGAATCAACTCTTCAAGGGCGCGCGCAAAAACATCCTCCGCCGTTTCCACGAGGGGGGTGCACGGCGTACTTGCCGGATCGGCGTCCTCGCTGCTATCGAGACGCAAGTGAACCTTCACTGACATCGTCCTCCTGTTTTTCGTTGTTTTGTCGGGGAGACTCTTTCTCCTTGATCTCTTTCACTTTGCGGGTATGATACACCGTCCGCAGTGCGGAGAGCAACGTCTCCCTGATCACCGAGAGATCGCGCAGGGTGAAGTCGACGTCGTCGAGCTGCCCTTCCGCGATCTTCGAATCGATCACTCGGTCGATCGTATCCTGAACATCGAGCATCGGTTCGGATCCCCCTCGGGACTCCGCCCGAACGGCCGCCTCGACGGAGTCGACCAGCATCAGAAGCCCGGTCTCCCTGCTCTGAGGGCGCGGCCCCGGGTAGCAGAACTGCTCCCTCGGGATGGTAAGCCCCATGTTCCTTGCCTTTCGCAGGAAGTAGGAGAGCGCGGTCGTCCCGTGATGCTCGGCGATGAACGAACGGATGACGCGGGGTAGATGGTATTCGTGCGCCAGATCAAGGCCTTCTCGTACGTGGGCGATGATGACCAATGCCGAAAGAGACGGTTTGAGTTCGTCGTGCACGTTCTCCCCGCCCATCTGGTTTTCGACGAAGAAGTCGGGGCGCCGGAGTTTCCCGATATCGTGGAAGTACGCGCCGGCCTTTAAAAGGTTGGCGTTCATCCCCAGTTTGTCGGCGACAGCCTCCGCCAGGGCGCCGAGCATCAGGGAGTGATGGTACGTTCCCGCCGCTTCCATCTGCAACCTCTTGAGCAGGGGGTTCGACGGGTGACTCAGCTCCATCAGGCGGAGCGGAGAGAGCACGTCGAACGTGTCCTCAAGAAGAGGCAGCGCCGCGATGACCAGGCTGCTCCAGAGGGCGCTTCCGAGCATGAGCGGGATGAGTATCTCCGCTGAAAAGGGGATATTGAACGCCCACCTGACGGAGAGGCCGGTGATCGTCTGGAGAACGCCGAGAAGAAAAAGCTGTTTCCAGAAGTGCCCCCTGGAGTGGACGCCGCTCAGGACGAAATACCCTCCGAACGCGCTTACGATACCCATCAGCGCCACGAGGAGGACGTGAAGCGTCGAAAAGCCGGTGACTACGAGGCCTCCCAGGATGGCTCCCCCGAGGACGAGTTGGAGCGCCAGATGCGACGACAGGGTGAGATAGGCGCACCCCGCCAGAAAGAGGCTCCCCATCCCCTGCGCGAGAAAGAGCGAGGAGACGTACTCCGCAAGCCAGCTTACGCCGACGATGAAAGCCAGGTAGACCCACGGAAGGGCGTCTTTTTCTTCCGAGCCGCGGCTTCGCGTCTGGATACGAAGCCACAGCGGCCAGAACGGTATGACCGCAATGGCGAAGAGAATCTGCTTCCACGGAAACGAGACTCTGGAATACCCCTGCAATTCGAGGAGTCTGGCCGCCTGGTCGGTGATGATCTGTCCCTTTTCCACAAGCACGTCTCCCGGCGTCACGCTTCGTTCGACGGGCTGTAACGAAGCCCCCATCTCCTCCCGAATCATCCTGGTGAGATCTTCATCGATACGCGCAAGGGGTTGCAAAATTTCGTCGAGGATCTGGTAGACGATGTTGCTCTCCTCTATCGGGAGGGAAAGTCGTTCGATCTCCTTCCAGAGGATTTCGGGCGACCAAGAAAATTCTCCGTTCCCATCCGCCTGCGATTGCAGGTAAAAACTGCTTAAGCGGGCAGCCTCATGGAGCAGTTTTTTTCGCGCATCCTCCGGGTACCCTTTTATAAGCTCGGCCAGACCTTGCGAAAGAGAGAGACGTGAAACGTCTCCCTCCGCCATCGCCTCGATTTTGGATATGAGACGGTCCATAGCGGCTCCGTCTCGGACAAGGACGCCCGCGATGGTATCCCCTACCCTCGAGCGGAGAATCATCGTCCCCTCCTCGTCGTCATACTTCATTGGAAAGAGAGCGAAATACGTCCTTGGCGAGGCCTCTCCGGGGAGGAAGCCCGATATTCGGTCTTCGAGAAACCACTTCAGAAAGACGACGGTCAGCGCAAAGGCGACGAGAAGAAGCAGGGAGAGCGACCTGAAGTCGGGAGAGGCATCCTCCGAGAAGAAAAAGAACTTGTCCTTCCTTCTGGCTCCTCCCCTGTACCCGCCGCTTTTATGAGCGCTGTTCCCGCTGCTGTTCATAACGTTCGTAGGCCCTCACAACTTTCTGGACGATTTCGTGACGGACGACGTCCGAGTGGGTCAGATTGTAAAATTTTATGCCTTCGATCCCCTCAAGAATATCCCTGACCTGTATGAGTCCGGATTTCTTACCGTTCGGCAGGTCGATCTGCGTGATGTCGCCCGTGATGACGGCTTTCGATCCGAAACCGAGACGGGTGAGAAACATCTTCATTTGCTCCGGGGTGGTGTTCTGCGCTTCGTCGAGGATGATGAAGCTGTCGTTGAGCGTTCTGCCTCTCATGTACGCCAGAGGTGCTATTTCGATGACGCCTTTGTCGACGTACCGGAGAAAACGCTCCGGAGAGAGCAGGTCGTAAAACGCGTCATACAGCGGTCGCACGTACGGCTCCACCTTCTCCCGGAGGTCGCCGGGGAGGTAGCCGAGGCTCTCTCCGGCCTCAACCGCAGGCCGGACAAGGACGATCCTGCTGATAGCCGACGCCTTCAGCAGGGTAACCGCATGACAGACTGCGAGGAAGGTCTTCCCCGTTCCGGCAGGTCCTATCGAGAAGACTATATGGTTGTTCCGCACCGCCTCGAGATAGGCTCGCTGCCCCTCGGTCTTGGCCCTGATGGGCTTCCCCCGGGCCGTAGTACAGATGACTTCGGAGAAGAGGGGGGCCAGATCGACCGCCCCCTTCTCCGCTATCATGTCCATGGCATACCGGACATCCGCCAAGTGGAGGGAGTGCCCCTTCGAGGCTATTTTGTGGAGCTGTTCGAGCAGGCGGTACGCCACCTCGACGGCATCCTCGTCCGGGCCGCGGACTGCGACATTGCTTCCTCGAACGAGGAGACTCACCGGGTACCGCTGTTCTATTTCGGAGAGATTTTCGTCGTTGTTGCCTGCAAAACGGGACATGGTCTCCATGTCGGCAAAATCAAGCTCCCGTAGAAAGGTTCCCGCCTCCGCCGCTTCTTTTTCCACGTCGATGTACATTCTTCTCCGCTGCACGCTCCCTTTTAGACAGGATATCCTGCGCCGTCGACAAGCTCGGCCACGCCGACGTCGACCTTCATCTCGCGCGCGAACTTCTTCATCAGGAAGTCCTTGGCGACCGAGGGGAAGAGAACGTAGCTGAGCACGTCCTCCGGCTGAAGGATCCACGGCGCCACAGCCTTCCGCGCATCTTCAAGCTCCGGCTTGATCAGTTCCGCGGGACGGCAGGTGATGGGTTCCTTGTCGCCGATAACCTTCCTGCTGATTTCCGGATCGACCTCCGCGGGCGGCTTGCCGTATTCGCCCCGGAAGTAGCTCTTCACTTCGTTCGGCACGACCTTCCAGCGCTCGCCGACGAGTACGTTGAGCGTCGCCTGCGTGCCCACGATCTGACTTGTCGGAGTGACGAGCGGAGGGAAACCCATCTCCTCGCGGACGCGGGGCACTTCCTTGAGCACCTCGGGGAGGCGTGCAAGGGCGTTCTGATCCTTGAGCTGGCTGACGAGGTTGGAGTACATTCCGCCCGGGATCTGGTAAATAAGCACGTTGATATCCACGCCGCCAAGGTCCACGAAGATCTTGGAGTACTTGTCGCGGACTTTCTTGAAGTGCATGGCGATGGGCACCAGCTTCTCCAGCTCGATATCGGTGTCGAACGCTCCGCCCTTGATGGCCGCCACCATGGACTCCACAGGAGGCTGGCTCGTTCCCATGGCGAACGGGGAGATGGCGCAGTCGACGACGTCCGCCCCGGCTTCCAGGCCAGCGAAATAGGCCATGGAGGCCATGCCGCTTGTATAGTGGGAGTGCACCTGCACAGGAAGTCCGGTCTCGCGCTTGATCGTCTTCACCAGATCGGCGGTCTCGACCGGGCTGATGATGCCCGCCATGTCCTTGATGCAGATGGAGTCCGCACCCATGGACTTCATGTCCTTGGCGAGCTTGCCGAAGGCCTCCAGCGAATGCACCGGAGAAAGCGTAAAGGAGAACGCGAGCTGAAGATGCGCGCCTTCCTTCTTTATCTGGTCCGCGGCGACCTCCATGTTGCGAAGGTCGTTGAGCGCGTCGAAGACGCGGATGATGTCCAGTCCGTTGCCGACGGCCCTCTTCACGAATTCGCGAACCGTGTCGTCCGCGTAATGCCGGTAGCCCACGACGTTCTGGCCGCGCAGAAGCATCTGGAGCTTCGTTTTCTTGAAGAGTCTCCGCATGGTGCGCAGGCGCTCCCACGGGTCTTCGTCGAGGAAGCGCATACAGCTGTCGTACGTTGCGCCCCCCCATACTTCCATAGAGTGGAAGCCTATCTCGTCCATCTGTTCGATGATGTCCGCCATGTCCTCGACTCTCATGCGCGTCGCCATAAGAGACTGGTGCGCGTCGCGAAGCGTGGTGTCGGTGATGCCGACCTTTCTGGGCTGCTGCGCCGTCTTCGATTCTACCGGCCGAGGTTCGCTCTGTTTCTCCATCGTCGTCTCCTTATGCGATGTGGAAGATGCAGCGGAGGCCGTCTCGTTCTTCTTTCTGTTCGGGGTGGTCATGTGCGCATTTCCTCCATAAGTTCGATATTTTTTGAACCCTAACACAAATGGATCAATTCCCCGCCATGGGGGCTTTTTTCGCCTCTTTCCAAAATGCGTCGAGCATGTCGAGGGAAAAACTGCTCCAGGGTCGCCCTGTTTCACGGACCATGGCTTCGACGATGCGGAACCGGTCGGTGAACTTCCGGTTCGATCTGCCGAGAGCCGAATCCGGATTGATATCGAGGTGTCTGGAGAGATTCACCGCAGCGAAGAGCAGATCTCCGACCTCGTCCTCTATGCGGTCGGCGCTGCCGGACTCCACGGCATTCCGAATCTCCTCGATCTCCTCGTCCACTTTATCATACAACGGACCAAGATTCCCCTTTTCCCAGTCGAAACCGACATGCGCCGCCTTCGACTGGATGCGCGCCGCCTTGGCGAGCGGGGGCAGACCTTCCGGCACTCCTGCGAGAAGAGATGTGTCCTTTCTTTTCTTCTCCTTCTCCACGCTCTTGATCTCTTCCCACTTCCGGAGCACCTGATCGCTGGTGTCCGCCTCTCCGTCCGCGAAGACATGAGGATGACGCCGGACCAGTTTTTCCGTCAGGCCCAGCACCACGTCGTTCATGGAAAAACGACCTTCATCCTCGGCGATGCGGGAAAGAAAGACTACCTGAAGCAACAAGTCGCCCGCCTCCTCGACGATATCCGTCGTCTCTCCTCGGGAAATGGCGTCGACAAGCTCGTACGCCTCCTCGACGATGTAGGTTCGAAGCGTCTCCATCGTCTGCTCCCTGTCCCAGGGACACCCGTTCTTTCCCCGAAGCCGCGACATAACCGCGACCAGCTCTTCAAAAGACCGTCCGCACTCCGTAGTCATATTCTACAGCACCTGCTTTATTTGTCGAAGTCCGAGGAGAACATCGCGCAGACCGGCCGCTCCTCCGGGACCGGAGAGCCTTCCCTCTTTTCCGAACCAGCGTTTCGCCGCCCCGAGAAAATCGAAGAGGGGGCCTTTGCCGGTAAGCGTCGTCTCCCTTCGTGTACATTCCATAGACAAGATACCATAAAAACCGCCGCGTGAACGTAAAAAAGAAATGGAAAAAAGATTTTCAAGGCTCTCCGGAAGAGTTCCGAAACGGTCACGGACCTCCTTTTCCAGTTCGTGCAGTTCTTCCAGGCTTGCGACGCGGAGCAGCCTCCTGTAGAGCGCGATTCGTATGCTCTCCTGGGGAATATAAAAAGAAGGAACGAGGCATGGAATTTCCGCGCTCACCGCCGCATTCGAAGGAACGGCCCCTCTGATCTTGCCTATCTCCTCCTCGAGGAGTGTGCAGTACAGGTGAGAATCCGCTATGCCCCGTCCGGTTCCGTGCTGCGACGTTCCGAGAAGGTCGCCGCTGCCGCGTATACGAAGATCCTGCAGCGCAAGGTCGTACCCGGCCCCCTCGTCGTTGAGCGAAGTGATCGCGTCGAGCCGTTCCAGCGTCTCCCGAGCCAGCGGACGTCCCTCGGGGTAGAGGAAGTAGGCGTAGGCGGCCTCGTCTCTGCGCCCGACACGTCCTCTGAGCTGGTACATTTGCGCGAGCCCCAGTTCCTGACAGTCTTCGACGATGATGGTGTTGGCGCCGGGGATGTCGAGCCCGCTCTCGATTATCGTCGTGCACAGGAGTATCTGAATTTTTCCATTATAAAAGCCCATCATCGTTTCTTCAAGTTCCGTCTCTTTCATCCTGCCGTGCGCCATGCCCACGGCGACGCCGGGGAAGAGGCTTCGAAGAAACGCCAGCCGCTTCGGCATCCTCGTGATCCTGTTGGTGACGTAGTAGACCTGCCCTCCCCTTTCAATCTCTCTCGACACCGCGCCCTTCACGATCTGCGTGCTCCAGGGGCCGGCTGTGGTCACCACCGGAATCCTGTCGTGCGGCGCTTCGTTGAGCACCGAGATGCTCCTGAGTCCTTTGAGCGAAAGGGCGAGCGTCCGGGGAATGGGCGTGGCGGAGAGCATGAGCACGTCGACGTTCTCTCTGGCCTGCTTCAGCTTTTCTTTCGACATGACGCCGAACCGGTGCTCCTCGTCGATGATGAGCAGTCCGAGATCCTTGAAGACGACGTCTTCCCGGAGCATCCTGACCGTGCCGATGAGAATGTCCACCTCTCCGGCGGCAACGCGGGAGAGGACGGCGTTCTGCTCCTTGCGGGAGAGAAAGCGCGAGAGAAAAGCAACCTTCACAGGAAACCCTGTGAGGCGCGCGGTAAAGGAGATGTAGTGTTGCTGGGCAAGGATGGTGGTGGGCACGAGGAGCGCCGCCTGTTTTCCCCCCTGCACCGCGCGGAACGCCGCACGGAGCGCGACCTCCGTCTTCCCGTACCCGACGTCGCCGACGAGCAGTCTGTCCATAGGGAACGGACGCTCCATGTCCTCCAACACCTCGGAGATGGCCACAAGCTGGTCCCTCGTCTCCGCATGAGGAAAGGCGTGTTCGAACTGGTCGAACAAGTAGTCCCGCCGAGGAAAGGCGAACCCCTCCACCAGCTCCCGCCGCGCGTACAGTTCGAGCAGCGCCCGAACCTCCTGCATGACCCGCTCCTTTGTTTTCGCAACGCTCTTCTTCCATCGCGTCCCGCGGAGCGAGTCGAGCTGAACGTCGCCGTCCGCGTGCTCCGAAAGGGGGGTTATCTTGTGGAGCTGAAGCACGGGAAGAAAAAGGCGCTTGTTGTCCGCGAACTCAAGGACAAGGCTGTCCGTTACCTCGCCGGCGATCGTGACCTCCTCCGATCCCCTGAAGGCGCAGAGCCCGTAGTCTTCGTGGACGAGAAGGCGTCCTTCGACGAGCTGCTCGCTCCATTCACGGGGCGGAGCGAAGACCGTTCCGGAAGCGGCGACCCTCTCCGAAATCCCGGAGAGTTCGAGGTCGGAGATGTGGACGATACGTTTCAGCGGGTCGACGAAACCTTTCGAGAGCGTTCCTTCGACGACGGAGACGTCGTCGCTGTACAGGGAGCGCAGGCGCGGGTTCGCGGTGAAGAGGCGTATGTGGTAGCCGTCGCGCCTCCATGCGTCGCACATCCACTGGAAACGCTCCAGGTTGCCCTTGAAGAGAGGAGCCTCTTCGAGCGCGAGCGTCTCGCGTGTAAAGTCGACGCCGGAGGATATACGGAGCGCGGGCCATGAAGCGAGGCGAAGATGAAGAATCTGCCAGGGGTACAGCAATCCGTGGGCCGTGTCCGGGGCAATCTCGTTCCACAGGAGTTCGTACGTTTCAGCGGACGATTCGATTTTCACCGGTTCGAACAGGAGGAAGGCTGTTTTTCCGCCGCTTTGGTCCTCAGCCGCGAGTTCTTCCTCGAAGAATTCGAGAACGGAACTCTCGCGAGTGACGCTGAGCGAATGAATGTGCAGCTCGTCGAGCAGAGCGACGCTCTTCTGCGTCCGCGGTGAAAAGCTGCGTATGCTTTCAATCGTGTCGTCGAAAAATTCGAGCCTTATGGGGTATGCGTACGACGGGTCGTAGATATCGAGAATATAGCCACGCAGGACGAACTGCCCGGGAGCCCAGACAAGGTCGGAGCGGACGTAGCCTGCGTGCACCAGCCAGTCCAGGAGAGCGTTCCTTTCATACTCTTTCCCGGCCGAAAGGAGAATGTCTCCGCTCCCCTTCGACACCGGGCCGAGAAGCCCGCCTCCGGTCGTGACAAGGAGCCCTCCATCCGCCCTCCAGCGTCCGAGCGTCTCGCCCCGCTGCACGGCAAGCGCTTTGTTCGCGATGCCTTGGGGAGTAAGCGGGATCTCTTGTAAATACTCCGCCGGCTCTTCGGGAAAAAGCGCTTTCCAGTCGCCGATGAACAGGCCGGCCTGCTTCGCGTCGGGGAATACGGCGACAAGGCGAGCCTGCGGCGCACGGCAGATCCAGCATCGTGCTGCGCCGTCCACGGGAAGGTGAACCGAGGCGCCCTGCTTCCACAGCGCGTTCCCGATATCCCATATTCTGTTCGTTCGTGTGTCGACAGGGGTTTTCATTCGTTCCGCTCCGGAATCAGCTCCCCCTCCGTGATCGAGGCGGAGCAAAAAAAGAGGTGGCGGAACGCTCCGCCACCTCTCGTCATTGAGATGCGTTCACTCGGTTCATCGCCTTCTCGGTTCCCGAGGAGAGCCATGTTTCGACGGCCTCGGCGGTTCTGTCCAGAAGGGTGGGGAGTTCCTTTTGTTCGTTCTTGTCGAAGTTCCCGAGCACCCACGAAACGATGCCGCGCTGATCCGGGGCAGCCCCGACGCCGATTCTCAACCGGGGAACTTCGAGCCCGCCCGCTCTGCCGAGGATGGAGAGGAGCCCCTTGTGGCCGCCCGCGCTTCCCTTGGCGCGAAGTCGCAGCTTGCCGAAGGGAAGCGCAACGTCGTCATATACAACCAGGACATCCTCCCATTCGGCGGACAGGTATGCGACGGCCTCGCCGACGGCCTTTCCGCTGAGATTCATGTAGGTCAGCGGCTTCAGGAGAATGACCTTCTCTCCCTCGCGGAAGAACGACCAGACCATCGAGGAGAACTGCATCCGGGGCGTCCCGCAGGAGAAACGGTTCGCAAGGTGATCCACGGCGAGCCACCCTGCATTATGGCGGGAGAAGACGTACTCCGGCCCGGGATTTCCCAAACCAGCGACGATTTTCAAACGGCGTTATTCCCCTTCGGCGTTCTTCGCCTTGCCCTTGGCGACGACTTCGACTTCTTTCTGCTCTTCCGTGTTCTCCGCCTCGACGACGCCGCGCGGTACGATGATGGCGACCGCGACTTCATCTCCGTCGACAAGAAGCGTGGCGTCGGCAGGGACGTTCAGATCGCGCACATGGATCTGACCGCCGAGACCGAGGTTGGAAATGTCGACAGTGATCGAATCGGGAATCTGTCCTGGAAGCACTTCCATGGAAACTTCACGAAGGATGTGGTCGATCACGCCGCCGAGCTTGACACCCTGGCACGTCTCGCGTCCCGTGACATGGACGGGAATGTTCACATGAATCTTATGCCCCTTGATGAGCTGCATGAAGTCGATATGGAGAATATTGCCGTTGAGGAAGTCCTTCTGCACTTCGCGCATGAGGCACATCTCTCTTTTCCCGCCCGGGAGAACGGCGTCGAACGTGACGGTCTCCCACTGCCCCGACTTCAGCAGCTTCGCGACATCCGCTGTCTTCACCTTCGCGGGAATGGAGTCCACATACTCCGGTCCGTAGAATACGCAGGGCGTATACCCCGCGGGGCGCATCTTTTTGCAGACTTCCTTACCGGTTTCCTTGCGCTCTTCCAGTACGATATTGATCATTTCCGACATGCCCAACACATCCTCCTTGAAAATCGATTCCTTGTACGGAATCGGAAAACTTGACAACTCCCCGCAGTTAATCGAAAAGACTGCTCACCGAGCGGTCGCTGTGTACTCTGAGAATAGCCTCGGCAAAAAGGGGTGCGATTGACAATTGAACAATTTTAGCCGATTTCTTGCTCTCAGGCAATGGGATTGTATCCGTCAACACAACTTCATCTATATCGGAGTGCTCCAGGCGGTCGAGAGCGGGCCCGGAGAGAACCCCGTGGGTCGAACAGGCGTAGATCTTCACTGCGCCGCGCTCCCTGAGCAGCGCCGCCGCGTTGCAGATGGTTCCCGCAGTGTCGATGATATCGTCGACCAGGATGGCGGTCTTTCCCCGGATGTCGCCGATGACGTCCATGACTTCGCACAGATTGGCGACCTCGTGCGAGCGCCGCTTGTCGACGATGGCAAGGTCGGCCTTCAACGTTCCGGCGAACTTTCTCGCTCGGACGACGCCGCCCACGTCGGGCGCGACGACCGTCAGCGAGCCGCATTCAACGCACTCGGCAAGGATCTCTTTGAAATAGCTGGCGAGAAGCGGTATTCCCGTCAGGTTATCCACGGGGATGTCGAAGAATCCCTGTATCTGTCCTGCATGCAGATCCGCCGAGATGACGCGGGTGGCTCCCGCCTCCGTCAGCAGATTCGCCATGAGCTTCGCCGAGATAGGATCTCTCGGCTTCGTCTTTCTGTCCTGCCGGGCGTAGCCGAAGTAGGGGATCACTACGTTGATCCGGTACGCCGAGGCGCGTTTGAGCGCATCGATCATTATCAGCAGTTCGACGAGGTTCTCGTTGACAGGGTTGCACGTCGGCTGCACTACGAACACATCCGCACCCCGAACGCTCTCCTCTATGGAGAGCCCTATCTCACCGTCGGAAAAACGGAAGTGCTTCGCCCTGGACAGTTCGATTCCAAGTTCGCTGCAAACCCTTCGTGCGAAGGCGGGATGGGCTGTTCCGGAAAAGACCTTCAACTCACGCCCGATGGTTCCCATCATTGCGGATGCCTCCTTCAATCATTTCACTTTTTTCCTGTTCGTTTCGCCCAGCCTTCAATGTTCCTTTGTTTCGCTCTGCCCACCGCAAGCGCCCCCTCGGGCACATCCTGCGTAATTACCGAACCTGCGGCGGTATACCCGTCGTCGCCCACTTTGACCGGGGCCACGAGCATCGTGTCGCTTCCGATGAAGCAGCGGTCTCCGATAGTCGTGGGGTTCTTCTTTTTGCCGTCGTAGTTGCATGTGATGGTACCCGCGCCGATGTTCGTCTCCGCGCCGATCTCCGCGTCGCCTATATATGCGAGGTGGGGGACTTTGCTCCCCCTGCCGACGCGGCTTTTCTTCACTTCCACGAACTTGCCGCCGCGCGAGTTCTCTTCGAAAACGGCGCCGTCGCGGACCACGATGAAGGGGCCTACCTGGCTCCCCTTCCGAAACACGCTGTCGGAGAGCACGGCGTGGCTCACGACATCGACATCCTCCTCCAGAACAACGTTCCTCAGGATGGAGAAACTGCCTACACGGGCGCCTCTGCCGACATTCGTCCTCCCCCAGAGCTGAACCGACGGTTCGAGCAGAACGTTTTCGGCGACGACAACCTCGGGGCCTATCCATACCGAGTCGGGATCCTGCATCCGTACACCCGCCGAGAGATGACGGCGGAGTATGCGCCTGCGCAGCGCGGTCGCCGCGTCCGCAAGTTGAAGGGGAGTGTTGATTCCGGAGAACTCGCTTTCATCGGGAGCGAGCGCGGCGTTCACCTTTTCGCCGGATCTCGCCATCATCGCTATAATGTCCGGCAGGTAGTATTCTCCCTGGGCGTTCTCGTTGTCCAGTCTGTAGATATGGGGAAGGAGAGAGGATGTCTTGAAGATGTAGATCCCGCTGTTGACTTCAGTGAGCGCTTTCTGCGCTTCCGTGGCGTCTTTTTCTTCGACGATGGCTATCTCTTTGTGCCCCCGCACCACCCTTCCGTACCCTGAAGGATTCGACGCGGAGAAACTGATGAACGTGCAGTCGGCTCCCGAGGCGACATGTTCCGCGACGAGGTTCGACAGGCTGCTCCCGGTGAGCAGCGGCACATCTCCGGGAAGAACGAGGAGATGGTCGAGTCCGCTCCACCACTCCTTCGCTATCTGCACCGCGTGCCCCGTCCCAAGCTGCTCGTGCTGCCACAACGGGACGGCTTCGGGCCAGTCCGACGAAAGATACTCCTGAACCGCCTCCCCTCTGTGGCCGACGACTACCGCCATAGAGCCGACGCACCCCTTGGACGAAGCCATGCAGTTCCTAAGGGTGTCGAGTATATAATAGAGCACCGGTTGATCGAGGACCGGAAGCAGGACTTTAGGAAGATCGCTTTTCATCCTGGTTCCCTTTCCGGCCGCGAGAACCAGCGCTCCTGTGGCGCATCGAGAAGCGGACAAGAGAATCAACACCTTTATCTTGAATTTTACACAACACAAAAAAAGGGGATCCGCTTCAGGCCCCCTCCCCTATTGTACATGGCTGGGGTGGCTGGATTCGAACCAGCGATGGCGGATCCAAAGTCCGCTGCCTTGCCGCTTGGCTACACCCCATCCTCAACAATCTCAATATAGTAACAGAAAGGCAGTTGGTGTCAAGGGTTGCGAAATTGCGTCAACTTGGCAGCATCTGCGATATCTTTCCCGCAAGTGTTTTTAGTCCGCTGCCGCTGCAAGTACAGGCGATTTCTTCATTGTTCGGAAAGGGGCTGACTTTTTTATCTATGCGCCTCCTCTTCGTGAAAACTACGGAGGACGGCAAGTCGAGAAATCGAGAGCGCGTGGTTTTTCAAAGGGAAGGGCTGTGAATCATGGGAAAATCCGCCCGCGAGCCGATTCACAGGCGTGCGTCCTCTGGCGCGGTATGTTATTATAGCCCGCAAATGACTGCATTCATCGTGTTCGCCTTTTTTCTGTATTTTCCGTATGCTTGGTGCGCTCTGAGAGGGGAATCTCCGGGGCGGTATGCTCTTTTATGGAGGCTCTCCCCTTCAGCTGCCCGGGATCTTCTTTTTGTCACGGGGGGTACGCTTATTCCCTTGACTTTTATTTCGCTTTTCTTCTTCGCCCGATTCCTCCCCCCGTGGCATGCTGAACGCATTCTTCCCGGCATTCTTTCCGGTCTGGCCGCTGCCGTCGCGGAGGAGACGTTCTTCCGAGGATGGCTGCAGACCGTGTTCGCCGAACGCTTCCCGGAGTGGAAGAGCATTCTTCTTGCATCTTTGTTTTTCGGGCTCGCCCACGTCTTTCAAAGTCCGGCTGCGATGCTCGCATTCTTTCCCGGCATTTGTATGGGTTTTCTTCGGAGCAAGCACGCCTCGGTGCTTCCGGCGATTCTGTATCACTGGTTCGGCAATATCTGGTCGATATGGTTCTATCCGCATCTCTAGCTGGATGCGCTCACAGGAGGGATACTCAATGGACCGTTCAAGTTTGAAAACGCTTCGCGCAGTCTCTTTCGCGCTTCTTGCGCTGCTCCTCATCGTCTTCTCCGGAGAAGCCGCGCCCGTGCGCTTCCGCGTGCAGATACCGTTCGTTCTCGGAGAAGAAGCGCGGGCGATTCTGCCGGACGGGAGCGCCGTCTCCCTCGGCCGGGTATCCGTTCTTCCGTCGACCAGCCGCTGGCCGGGGTACACAGCCTCGAAATGGGCCTCTCCGGGAACAGTAGCGGCAACTGCGGTCAACGCGATCCATCTGACGCTTGCCGTTGAAAAAGAGAGAGGACGAACGCTGAGCATCCTCCCGCGGCATACGGTCGCTCCGGCTGCGGGCGAGCAGTCGTTCGTCGCGCTGGACGCTCCGGCGGGAACCGGCTTTTTCGGAGGGTGGGCGCCTCCCGTGGGGACGCCGGTCCGTGTGCGTACAGCCGACGGCAAGATCATCCCCCTGGAGAACCACGGCCTTCCCCGCGAGGGGGAGACGCTTCTTTTCGACGTGACGGAGACCGAGAGACCGTATCTCGTCGACATCGAAAACCGCCCCGGAGGCCGCGTCCTAGGGTGGTACGACACGGGTCCGAGACTTCTCGCCCGAGTGATTCGCCCGCTGAAGGGCGTGGGACGTTTCGGGGGTACGGAGTTTCAGGAGATTGGGAGAATCCGGGCGAATCACTCGGGGGTGATCGACATCAGCACGACGCCGAGAGGCGTCGTGGGAGGCTTCCAGATCCTTCCGTTCCTGCATTCGAAGTCGCAGGAGATGTCCTCGGCGTGGCAGCTGACGCAGTGGCTGATCGTGGCCTCGACGACCGATCGACCGCTCCCTGGCACGGCGCCGCTCTTCTCCTCCAACCTGGTTCCGGGAACCCAAATGACGGACGCGCTCTGGGACATGTGGTCTACATACGGGAGGAAACCGCTCGTCCTCTGCAGACGGCGAGGCGGGGCGTGGGAGCGGCTTCCCCAAGCCGCGGGAAGGGACGACTACGCTTTAGGCGATGTGACGCATCTGCGCATCTATTCGCCGTTTACCGAGGAGCCGCAGAAAGATTTCACGCTCCCCAGCGGAAAATAACCAAACAAAGAACGGCGGTCCGTACGGACCGCCGTTCTTTGTTTCCGGAGTGGCGCTTCTTTACTCCACGGTGACGCTTTTCGCGAGGTTTCTGGGCTGGTCGATATCGCAACCGAGGATTTTTGCGACGTAGTAGGCGAAAAGCTGCAAGGGCGTTACGGTAAGGAACGGCGAGAGCAACGGGAGCGTGACCGGGACGTGGAAGATGTTGTCGGCGGTCGAATCAAGACTTGCGTCTCCTTCCGAGGCGATGGCGATTACGGGAGCCTTTCTCGCCTTCGCTTCGAGGATGTTGGAGAACGTCTTTTCGTGCAGGTCGTCTTTCGGCGAGACGACCACTACCGGAACGCGAGGGTCGAGAAGCGCGATGGGGCCGTGCTTCATCTCGCCGGCGGCGTACGCTTCGGCGTGGATGTACGAGATCTCTTTGAGCTTGAGCGCCCCTTCGAGGGCCACGGGGAAGGAGTTCCCCCTCCCCAGGAAGAGAAAATCCCTCGCCTCGCTGTGAAGCACTGCTAGCTTTTGGATTTTCTCCTGCTGTTGCAGAATGGATTCCACCTTGTAGGGCAGAGCGAGCATCTCCCTGCCGATCGTTCGCTCGTAATCTCCGGTAAGGGTCTCCCGCAGCTTCGCTATGTACAGCGAAAGAAGATAGAGCACCGCCATCTGCCCCATGAATGTCTTCGTGGCGGCGACGCCGATCTCGGGTCCGGCCTTCAGCTGAAGAATATCGTCGACCTCCCTTGCAAGCGTCGACCCGATGACATTGGTGACGGCGAGGCAGCGTGCCCCGCGAGCCTTGGCGAGACGTTCAGCGGCAAGCGTGTCGGCCGTTTCCCCCGATTGCGAGACAAAGACCGCGAGCGTATCGGGACCTACGGGGAAATTCCGGTAACGGTACTCGGAAGCGACATCCACCCGGATATCGAGGTCGGTGATCGTTTCAAGGAATCGTTCGGCGACGAGAGAGGCGTAGTAGGACGTGCCGCAGGCGACAATATGGATGCGCTTCCATGCGCATGCCTCCTCCTTCGTCCACGGGAGTTCGGCGGAGAGATCCACCGTCCCCTCTTCGGCGAGGCGTTTGGCCATCGAACTTCGGAGCACGGCTCCCTGCTCGTTGATCTCCTTGAGCATGAAGTGCGGGTAGCCTCCCTTGTCCACCATGGAGACGTCCCAGTCGATATGCACATGGTTCTTTTCGAATTCCTCTCCCGAGGCATTCCAGAAGCGCATTCCCTCCGCCGAGAGTTCGGCGATGTCTCCGTCGTCGAGGTAGACGACATCCTGTGTATAGGGGAGAATCGCGGGGACGTCGGAGGCGCAGAGCGCCTCACCCTCTCCTGAGAAGCCGACGACAAGCGGAGAACCTTTGCGGAGGCAGTAAATCTTTCCGGGGATGTCCTTCGCCATGATGACCAGCGCAAAAGAGCCTCTCAGGCGCTTATGGAGGGCGACAAGCGCCTCGATCATGGCGGGACGTTCCTCGCCCCCGTACTTGGTGTACAGAGTGGAGAGGAGCTGCGCGATCACTTCGGTATCTGTCTCAGATTTGTAGCTCTCCGCGGGAGCGGCGAGTTCCGCGCGCAGCTCGCGGTAGTTCTCCACGATTCCGTTGTGGACGAGCACAAGTTTGGAGGAAAGGTCGCTGTGAGGATGGGCGTTCACTTCAGTGACGCCGCCGTGGGTGGCCCAGCGTGTATGTCCTATCCCCTGGCGCCCGGAAACCGGGCTGGAGTCGAGCATCGACTTTAAGTCGGCCACCTTGCCGACGCCTTTGACGATATGCACTGCGGGCGCCTTGATGCTGTTTTTATCTTCCGGGTAGTCGACGACGGCGATTCCCGCCGAGTCGTATCCTCTGTATTCAAGGGATTGCAGTCCCTTCACAAGTATATCAACAACATTACGGTGGCCAATATAGCCAACGATTCCGCACATTTTAAAGCACCGCCTTTGTATCCACTCAAGAGAGACTGCGCTTCGAGTTGTCCCGGAAATTGCTTCCCGGTTTTAATGAAACGCTTCGCGGGTCGGTCTCTCGCAACCCCGGAGGCATCCGCCGACGTTTCGATACTCCTCCGCCCTCGTCAGCCGAAGCTCTTCTCTTAACAGAGAAAGGCGCTTCGGCGCAGGCGCTCGCATTCCAGACGCGTGTTATCCTTCCCCGTGTTCTCGTACCGCCCGAAGCACCACCTCCTTCAATTCCGGATGCTCCATGGCAAGCCGAATGTTCGCGTGGAGCCACCCGGGCTGCGTTCCGCAATCGAAGCGCTTGCCTTTATAGACCAGTCCCCAGACCGGTTCCTGTTCGATCAGCGCGCGGATACCGTCCGTCAGCTGTATCTCTCCCCCGGCCCCGGCCTGCTGGCGCGCGAGCAGAGGAAAAATAGCGGGAGAGAGTATGTACCGTCCCATGATGGCCAACCGGCTCGGGGCTTTTTCCGGCCCCGGCTTCTCCACCATGTCCTTCACGGCGAAGACGCCGTCGCCCGCGCGCTCCGCAGCGACGACGCCGTAGCGGGAGGTGTCTTCCGCCGAGACTTCTTCGAGGGCGACGACGCTGCCGCCCCGTTCGGTGTGGACGGCGAGAAGCTGCGCCAGGACCGACGGTTCCGCGACCATGACGTCGTCGGGCAGTATGACGCCGAAGTATTCATTGCGGCAGATAGGTTCTCCGCAGAGAACCGCGTGCCCCAGGCCGAGGGGACGGTGCTGCCGCAGGTAGATAAAGTCGGCCATCTCGGAGAGGGAGATCACTTCGTCGTAGAGATTCTTTTTGTTGCGCGATTTCAGCAGCTCCTCGAGTTCGAAGGAACGGTCGAAATAGTCCTCTATGGCCTTCTTCGAACGCCCTGTGATCATGACCATCTCCCTGCATCCTGCGGCAAGGGCTTCGTCGACGCCGTACTCGATGATGGGTCTGTCGACGAGCGGGAGCATCTCTTTGGCGATCTCCTTCGTCGCTGGAAGGAAGCGGGTACCCAGCCCGGCTACGGGGAAGAGGCATTTCGATATTGACGGGGACAAGATTTTGCAACCACCTTTCGGAATTGTGTTCATTCGCACCTGCACTGCGCTTGTATCGCCTTCACGAGTTTTTCCGAGACATGCTCCATCAGCTTTCTGTCCTTGGCTTCCACGAGAACGCGCATGAGGGGTTCGGTTCCCGAGGGGCGGATGAGAATCCTGCCTGCTCCCTGCAGCAGCGTCTCGGCCTCCGATGAGATATCCCTGAGGAAGTCGCCGTTCATTTTCCCGTCTCTCGAGATTTCCACGTTGCGCAGAATCTGAGGATACGGCGCGAAACGCTCCGCAAGCGTATCGATCTCCTCGCCGAGTTCGAGGCACGCCTTCAGGAAGAAAAGCCCGGTACACAGGCCGTCGCCCGTGTTCACGAAAGAAGAGAGGATAATATGCCCCGACTGCTCTCCGCCAAGAAAGGCCCCCTTCTCGGACATAGTTTCCATGACGTACCGGTCGCCGACAGGGCAGCGGAAAACAGCGATACGCTCTTTCCCGAGGTGCTCTTCAAGGGCCATGTTACTCATCACCGTGGCGACAACCCCCGAGCCGAGCAGATCGCGGCGGGCAAGCCAGCGTGCGAGCAGCCAGAGAATGATGTCGCCGTTGAGCACGCGTCCTTTGCCGTCCGTAAGCAGCGCGCGGTCGGCGTCACCGTCGTAGGCTATTCCGACCGGAAGGTTCCGGGAGGTTACCGCTTCCGCGACGTGCGCCATGTTCATGACGCCGACGCCCTCGTTTATATTGAGGCCGTCCGGCAGGTCGCCGATGAACACCCATTCTTTTCTTAGTTTCCTGAAAACCTTGCCGGCCGCGTCCACCGCTGCGCCGTGCGCGCAATCCACGACGCCGGAAAAAGGAAAGGGGGTTTTTTCTCCCCAGAGAGAGACGATCCACTCCGCGTACTCATCGAGCATATGCGTCGCCGTGTGAATGTCGCCCACGGAAGCGCCCGTAGGCCGCCAGTCGTCGGTGAGATTGTCGCCCATGTACTCCTCTATGGAAGCTTCGACATCGTCGGGCAACTTCTTTCCGGACGAGTCGAGGAACTTGATTCCGTTGTACTCGGCAGGATTATGAGAAGCGCTGATAACGGCGCCTCCGTGGACGGCCATCTTCTTGACGGCGAAACTCACGCCGGGCGTGGGAAGCACTCCGAGAAGGAATACCTCCGCGCCGGCGGACGCCATTCCTGCGGACAGAGCGGCCTCCAGCATGTGTCCGGAACGTCTGGTGTCCCTGCCGACGGCGATTCTGGGGCGAGGAATGCCCCTTTCCGTCAGAAAAAGAATGTAGGAGCGGCCGAGTCGCAGGGCCATCTCAGGAGTCATAGCACCTCTGTTGGCCACGTCCCGAACACCGTCGGTTCCAAAAAGACAACGTATTTTTTTCTCACCAGTTTCCATGCAGCCTCACCATCCCCGCCCGTATAAGAGATTACCTGATATCCGCAATTACAGTGACGCTCGCCGGATCGATCTTGACGACTTTCAATTTTCCGCCCGACGTGTTCTTAATCTGCACAGGGACGGTCAGCCGCCTGGAGACGACGTTGGTGACGTTGACAAAGGGGCGTATCACAACGTCCTTTTCGTCGAGCGCATTCACCTCCGAAGGAACGCCTTCCACGGTGACGTTCACGAAGTCGGGTTCCACCTTCCACCCCGGGTAGACGCTCCGCCCCTCGACCTGCACGTTCAGCCGGGAGAGGAGGCGCGTCATCGTGTACGGGGTCAGGAGCACGTTCACGCGCACGGAGGGGGCGCCGACGATGGTCACCATCGAATCCTCCGGTTTGCGCAGAGGGACGACCATATTCTGCTCTTTGGAGATGCCCGTCAGATCGATCGTCTCCGTATCGACCCGGGTTACGGGGTTCAGCTTCGCCAAGGGACCCTCCACGGTGACGACGGCGGGTTCCACGACAACCGCCTTCAGCCGGAAATCGCCTCCCGGCTCGCCGATGATACGCGCGTTCACCGGGACGCTCTTCTTGGGAACACCCTCGGCGAGCACCGCGCTCAGCCTGACCGTCTTCGGTTCCACGACGATCTCGTCATCAAGCTCCTCGGACTTCACGACCTCGACGGCGAGCACATGCTCCCCTCCCGCCTTCAGTTCATCAAGAGTGGGAGCGATACGTACCGCGTCTATCCTCGCTATATCCTTCTCGCTCCCCTTGACGCTGACGTTCTTGGGGAGGATCTCCACCATGTCGAGAAAGAGTCCCGGAGGAAGTCCCTTCTCCACGGCGATCTCCACCGGCATCAGACGGTCGATGAATCGGGCGAGTTCTATGTCGACGTGCGTGGGCTTGACATCCATCAGTTTGACGTCCTTCGGCACGATGGAACGAACCGGTATCCGGTACTTCCCCACGCCGAGCCCCCTGAGGTCCACCTCGCAGACCACCCCGTCCTGGGGGATGGCGGAGAGAACGTACTGCGCTCCCGAGAGGACGACCTCCACCTCTTTCACGGCGGCTTTCAGCGTGGTCTGCGGAGAGACGTTCAGGTACTCGAGAGAAACGACCAGCGTCCTCGTGGTCTCGGTCGTTCTGCTGCCCGAGACGTAAAACCAGAGGGCGAGCGCAACCACACCGGCCATTATCTTCAGAAAAAGCGGCGACGACAGGATTGCATCTATCTTTCCGGAGTCGGGCATCGAGGCTTCCGCACCTGCTTTCCGTTCATGTCACGACCAAAGCGCCCGCAGGTCTTCCTGCAGGCGTTCCATGAGGGACTTGTGCTCGCTCTCCTCGCCGCTGAAATAATGGAAGAGAAGTTTGTGCACCTGCGCCTCCTTCAGGTTTTTCGAAAGGCGCCCGTTGATCGCCAGAGAGACCTCTCCGCGCTCTTCGGAGACGACGAGGGCGATGGCGTCGGAAACCTCTGTTACGCCCAGCGCCGCTCTATGTCGCGTGCCTATCCATCGCGAGAGATCCGAGTTCTCGGTTAGCGGTAGATAGCAGCTTGCCGCGATGATCTTCTCCCTGTCGATGATCACCGCGCCGTCGTGAAGCGGCGTTCCCTCCCAGAAGATGGTGATGAGAAGCTCCTGCGATATTTCCGCATTCAGCTTGATGGCGGTTCTCCAGAAGTCTTTGAGCCCGGTGTTGCGCTCCAGGACGATGAGGGCTCCTATCTTCTGTCCTTTGAAGTAGCCTATTGCTCTGGAAACTTCATGACTGAAAGCTTCCGCCTTTTCGGCGGCTTTTTTCCGTCGCCACAGGCCGCCGCCCCGTCCCAGTTCTTCCAGCGCTTTCCGAAGTTCGGGCTGGAAAACGATAGGTATGGCGATCAGAAGAACCCCCAGAGTCTGTCCGAGAAACCATGAGAGCGTCCTGAGATCGAGTATCCTGGCCACTGCGGCGACGAAGCCGAGGATCATCAGCCCCTTGATCAGTTGCATCGCGCGGGTGCCGACGATCAGCAAAAGCAGCCTGTGGATGATCACTGCGATCACCAGTATGTCGAGAAAGTCCTGCCATCTCAGAGTATCGAACATTCGAGCGCCCTCCGGGGCGAAAAAAATCAGGGGTTTCCTTCCCCTCGAACGGGGACGGGTATACTATACCACGTCGAAGGCGACATACGGCGATGTCGAAAGAGCGAGCAAAGCGCCGTAGTCGGGGAAAAAGCGCATGATATCGCCGAGCGCCGGTTCCGGCCGGACATGCTCGACGTCGATGATCGTATGGTCGCTCGACCCTCCGAGAATGACCGCTCCAGACAGCTCGGGCGTCAGCCCCTCGATCCTGACATCCTGCCGGCCAACCGCGGCGATCGCTCTGAGGCGCTCGCCCCTGTCCTCGAAGACGGGGGCTCCGCCGAAGGCGTCCAATCCCAGCGGACCAACGGGGACGGACGGTTTTCTGTACGCTTCGATTACCTCCGCTTCGAGACACACCGTACGCTGATGAAGCCACGGTATATCCCTTGATCCGGTCACATCGGCTCCGATGAGAATGGCCTCTCCCACGCGGAGGTTGTTGATTCCCGCAGGCATGGTTCCGTTTTCCAGAAGCGCGAGCGAAGAGGTCGACCCTCCTGAATAGACCGGGAGAGGGTATTCGAGAGAGCGTTCCAACTCTTTTCCGATGGACAAAAGCTGTTCCAACTTCTCCGGCACGGGGAGGACGCCGCCGAAGCAGCCGAAATTCACGCCGACGCCTACGCACCGCACCCGAGGGGATGCTTTCAGAGCGGCGGCAATCTTCTCCATGCGTCCCATCCAGACTCCCTCGCGAAGATCTCCGAGGTCCGCCATGACGACGACCTCGTGCGTCTTGCCAGCGGCGCGGCACTCCCGATCGATGACGGATACCGTCTCCGCCATCGAGACAAGCGTTCTGTCCGCAATGCGAACAACCAGGGAAATTTCACTCGGCATGGGAATCCGGAGAAGCAGCAGCGGAAGTCCGAGGTTCATTGTACGGATGGATGCCAGATTGTCAATCCTGCTGTCGCCGAGTTCCGCGCACCCTCCCTCCGCCATGGCCCGTACGACCGGTTCCCTGGCGCATACTCCCTTGGCGACGCCGGTGAGCGAGATACCGGAGCGCGCGCATCGTTCCACCACGCGCGCAGCGTTTTCGAGGATCTTGTTCCTGGATACGAGAAGACGGGGATAGCGGACGTTCACGGTCATCCTCCTCTCAATTTGCGTAAAATAGCCATGTTCCCGGCATGACCGGAGGCGTTCTGCGGGGTCTCCAGAATGCATGGAGTATGTTCCCAGAGCGGGTCGTTGAGTATAAAGGAGAAAGGAGCGAATCCGAGCGTCCCTTCTCCGATATGGGCATGCCTATCGAGCCCTCGGCCCATATCGTGGAAGCTATCGTTGAAATGCCAGCATCCGACCCTGTCGAGCCCCACCGTGTCGTCCACCTGATCGAGAAGGCGCTGATAGGCGGCTTCCGTCCGCATATCGAAGCCTGCTGCGAACATGTGGCATGTATCCATGCAGATTCCGACCCTCGACGGCCAGTCGAGGGTGTCGAGGATTCTTCTGAACTGTTTGAAGTCCCGACCCAAAAGATCTCCCTGTCCTGCCATGGTCTCAAGCAGGATACGGACTCGTTTGTGACTCGTCCTATCGAGTATGGAGGCAAGCCGCTCCGCTACAAGGTCGAGAGCGGGTTCGGCGCTTCTCCCCCGCGACGAGCCGGGGTGAAGCACGAGATCGTCGATCCCCAGAAGGTCGCACCGCTCGATTTCATCTTCGAGCGCCGCAATGCTCTTCGGCCCCGTGGCGTCGGTCGCCGCAAGATTGATGAGATACGACGCATGCACGACGATTTCCTCTATGGAACTGGCCGCCCATGAACGGTAGAAACGCTCGCCCCTTGCCTGGGAGAGAGGGGCGCTTCTCCACTGGAGCTGGTTTTTCGAAAAAATCTGTATCGCCTCGCAGCCGAGCGCCTCTCCGCGCTCGATGCTTTTTTCCAGTCCTCCGGCGATGGAGACATGGGCGCCTATTTTCGACATCGATCTTCTCCCTTCCTCACAGCAGACGGCGGACTTTTTCCATGATCCTGGCGGTGACGCCCCAGACGACCGAGCCGTCCGGAAGATCGTACTCCGGGTAGGAGATCGTACGCCCGTCCTCTCCCTGTATTCCTTTGGGAAACGAGGAAAAACGGATCTCGGTCCTCCGGGGTTCCGCAGGAAAACAGGCTATATCGACGACGTACGCGGCGCTGATTTCCGACGGAGGTAGAACGAGTTCTCTTTCCGGATCGATTCCGGAAACCGCTCCAAGCACCGGAAACACCTCCACTCCGCTGACCACGGTATATTCGGGAGGCAGCAGCAGCAAAGGTTTCACGATTCCGGGAGGTATGCCGGTCTCCTCTTCGGTCTCCCGTAGAGCGGTCTGCAAGGGCGTTTCGTCGGAGGCGTCCTTCATTCCGCCGGGGAAGCAGATTTCCCCCCCGTGGCGGGAGAGCTGGGGGGAGCGTCTCAAAAAGAGAATGCGAAGGGTATCTCCCGAGGGGAACAGAGGAACGAGCACCGCGCTCCGCCGCATATCCTCCGACGGTATCTCGCTCCACGAAGGGAAGACGCCGTTGTTTGGTATTTTTTTCAGGAGTTCCGTTCCGGGGTGGTTCGGGGAGAAACACCCTTCGCCGTTTCGCTGCATCATGCCGTCAACTTCACTTTGCCGTGGTAGAGTATGCCCCTGTACCCGTCGACAGTGACTACCATGCCGTCCGAAAGAATGGAGAGCGCATCCTCCGCGCTGACGATACACGGGATGCCGAGTTCGAGGGCGACGATGGCGGTATGCGACGTAAGCCCTCCCTCTTCGACGACGATAGCGGATGCGAGACGCATGGCGGGAAGGTACTCCTTGTCGGTGTTTCTGGCGACGAGGACGGCCCCCTTCGTCATCTTCTCCTTCGCCTCGGCGGCGCTCCTAGCGGCGCAGACGACGCCTCGCGCCTCGCGCTTCAGCAGGGAGAGTCCTTTCAGGAGGACTTTTCCGGCGATGTGCACCTGCAGAAGGTTCGTCGTTCCGGCGGTTCCGAGGGGAACGCCCGCGGTCACGACCACGAGTTCCCCTTCTTTGATATGGCCGCTCGCGACGCAGGAGCCCAGCACCGAGTCGACCGCGGTGTTCTGATCGGTCATCTCCTCTTTCATCAGAGGGAGCACACCCCAGCAGAGCGCAAGCTCCCGCCACGTGCGCAACGACGGAGTCGCCCCGAGAATCGTGCACGGGGGACGGTGCTTGCTGACCATCTGCGCGGTGCTGCCGCTCTTCGTCATCGAGACGATCGCAGCGGCTTTCATCTGGCGGGCGATAAGAACGGCGGCGCCGCTCACCGCGTCCGGAACGCCCATCGTCGTGGATACGGAGTGGAGCGGCCTTTCCCACAGTTCTATCTCGTTCTCGGCTTTGGAGACGATGCGCTTCATCGTCTCCACCGAGCGGAGAGGGTACGCCCCCTTCGCCGTCTCGCCGGAGAGCATGACGGCGTCCGCACCGTCCAGAACCGCGTTGGCTACGTCGCTCGCCTCGGCTCTGGTCGGTCTCGGGTTGCGGATCATCGAATCGAGCATCTGCGTCGCGACGATGACAGCCTTCCCCTTGGCGCGGCAGATGTCGATGATCCGTTTTTGCTGCAACGGCACGTCCTCGGTGGGGATCTCCACTCCGAGATCGCCGCGGGCGATCATCATGCCGTCAACAACTTCCGCGATCTCCTCTATGTTCTGGACGGCCTGCCGGGTCTCTATCTTGGCGATGACTTTCATGGACCCTCCGAACTCCTCCATGATGCGTCGGACCTCCATGATGTCGCGTCTGTTCTTTACGAAGGAGACGGCGATGTACTCCATCTCGTGCTGCACGCCCCAGCGGATGTCCTCGATATCCTTCTCGGAGAGCGCAGGCAGAGAGAGTTCCGCTCCGGGTATGTTGATACCCTTGGTATCGCCGAGGAGCCCCCCCACGATGACCTTGCAGACAACCTCGTCGCTCCGGATCTCCTCGACTTTGAGATGGAGGGTGCCGTCGTCGATGAAGATCTCCTGACCGACCGCCACCTCCCCGGCGAGCTGAGGGTAGTTCATGAAGACCCTGGAACTGTCGCCGACTATCTCCTCGGTCGTCAGCACAAGGAGGGTACCTTGTTCGAGTGCGACGGCGCCGCCCTCGACCTTGCCCGTGCGGATCTCCGGCCCCTTGGTATCCAGAAGGGCCGCAATGGGGGTGTTCAGATCCTTTTCAACGCGACGGACAAGCTCCAGCATCCGGAGGTGTCCTTCGTAAACGCCGTGGCTGAAGTTCAGGCGCGCGACATTCATTCCCGCCTTCGCCATGGCGGAGAGCGTTTCGTAGTTGGAACACGCCGGACCGATGGTACAGACAATCTTCACTTTCGTCATGGGACAGGACTCCTTTCAAACTCTCTTTTACAAATCCGGCCTTCAACCGATCTGAAACAATTCCTCCGGAATAACTTCCGAGAGGACAGGAGCGATACCGGCCCGCGCATCGACTTTAATATCCTGCAGATAGAGCACCGTCGATTCACTGTCGTTGCGTAGCTCCAGCAGAACAGGAGATTTTCCGGGACACGCTTTCAACGCCCGGATAAAATCCTTGAACGAGATATTATGTAAAAAATCGGCGAGGAGCGAGATACGAACGAAAGAGGCGGTTCCGTTTCTACCGTCGTCCTCGTCGAGAAGCGTCACGCTCTTCGCGATAATATTCGTGTCTCCCCGCTCCTCGGGAAAGCCGGAGACAAGGCAGACGCGTCCGGGCTGAATGGCGCCGCGCAAAGACTCCCACGTACGAGGAAAGCAAACGGCCTCTATCCGTGATTCGGCGTCCTCGATCTCGACGATCCCCATCTGATCTCCGTTCTTCGTAGTGCGTTCTTTCACGGAGAGGACAAGCCCGCCCACCAGGGCCGGTATCCGCTTGCTGCGCCACGATCCGACCTCTGCGATACTGCAGTTGGAGAGGGCGCGTACCTTCTTCTCGAACTGTTCGAAAGGGTGGCCGGAGATGTAGAGTCCCATGGCCTCTTTCTCCATTTCAAGGCGCTCAAGCAGCGAAAAATCCGGAACATCGGGAAGATCGGGACCGGCGGCGTCTTCCTCGGGAAGGGATTCGAAGAGCGAACACTGATTGCTGTTCGCACACTTCTTCTGGGCCGCCGAAATCAGCTCCGGCAGCCCCTCAAGCAGCTTGCGGCGGTTGTTTTCGAGGGTATCGAAGGCGCCCGCCCGTATCAGGTTTTCGACGACCGACTTGTTGACGACCCGCAGATCGACCCGGCGGAGGAAATCCCACATGGAGAGAAAGGACGTTCCCGTGTTCCTCGCCGAGAGAATCGCCTCGACAGCGGTGTGCCCGGACTTCGCGACGGCCCCCAGTCCGAAACGGACGACCTCGCCGACGGGGGTGAAGCTTGCCATGGAGGAGTTGATGTCGGGAGGGAGCACGTCGATGCCGGAGTTTCGTACTTCTTTCACGTACGCCGCCATATTCTCCTTTTTCGATCCGATCTGGCTGGAGAGATAGGCCGCCATGAACTCGGGGCGAAAGTTCGCCTTGAGCCATGCCGTCTGGTAGGTGATCAGCGCGTACGCGGCGCTGTGCGACTTGTTGAAGCCGTACCCTGCGAACTCCTGGATGATATCGAATATTTCCTGCGCCGATTTTTCGTCGATATTCCGCTGTCTGCACCCCTCGACGAACTTCGCGCGCTGCTGCTCCATCACGTCGGCTTTCTTCTTTCCCATGGCGCGCCGGAGAAGGTCGGCCTCTCCGAGAGAGTACCCGGCGAGAATGGCGGCGCACTGCATGACCTGCTCCTGGTAGAGCACCACGCCGTACGTTTCGCGCAGCACGTCCTCCAGAAGGGGGTGGAGGTACTTCACCTTGGCACGTCCGTGTTTGCACTCGATGTACTGGTCCACCATTCCGCTTCCCAGAGGGCCGGGGCGGTACATGGCGAGCACGGCGATAAGATCCTCGAAACAATCAACCTGAAGTTTCTTGAGAAGTTGGCGCATTCCGGTCGATTCAAGCTGGAAGACCCCGAGAGTATCCGCTTTCTGCAGCATTTCGTACGTCTTTCTGTCGTCGAGCGACAGTTTCTCCATATCCGGGGCTTGCTTCCCTCCCAGCGAGATATTCTTAAGCGCCTCTTCGATGACCGAGAGCGTCCGGAGCCCGAGAAAATCCATTTTCACGAGGCCGAGCTTCTCCACCGGCTCCATCGGGAACTGCGTGACGATCTGATCCTGGCCTATGCGGCGCACGGGAACGAGATCAGTCACCGGAACAGGGGTGATCACCACTCCGGCGGCGTGCTGCGAACAGTGGCGGGCAAGCCCTTCGATATTGGAGGCGACATCGAGCACGCGCGCCACCATAGGGTTGCTCTTTTTCATCTCGGCAAGCTCCGGAACCTGCTCCACGGCTTCGCCGATGGAATGGATTCCCATCGGGGGAATGAGCCGCGTGATGGCGACGACGTCCCGCACGGGCATGCCGAGCACCCTGCCGACGTCTGTCACCGCCGCCCTGCTCTTGAGACGCCCGAACGTGACGATCTGGGATACTTTGTCGTGCCCGTATTTTTCCGTGATGTAATGAAGCAGTTCGTCGCGCCCCTTGTCGGAGACGTCCGTATCGATATCGGGCATGCTGATACGCTCCGGGTTGAGGAATCGCTCGAAGAGCAGGTTATACTTTATCGGGTCGAGTTCGGTAATCTTAAGGCTCCAGGCCACGAGAGAGCCGGCCGCGGACCCTCGTCCGGGACCTATCGGGATCCCTCGTTTCTTCGCGGCCTTGATGATGCCCGCGACGATCAGGAAGTACCCCGCGAACCCCATCGAGTTGATCACGCCGATCTCGAAATCGAGGCGCTTCCGGTACTCCTCCGGGACAGGATCGCCGACGCGCTCGCCCAGGCCGACGATCGCCTCTTTTTCGAGGTTAGATTCAAGCGTCTCCCCCTCCGGAAGGTCGAGCCGCGGAAGTTTGTAGTCGCGTCCTCCCAAAGGAAGGCGGACGTTGCAGCGCTCCGCGATGGCGACCGTGTTGTCGAGAGCGTCCGGCAGGTCCGTTCCGAAAATGGAGTCCATCTCCTCGGGAGATCGAAAGTAGAAGTCGTTGCTGGAGAACGACATCCTGTTTTCATCGTCGAGGCTGCTCTTCGTTTGGACACAGAGCAAAATCTCGTGCCAGTCGTAATCCTCTTTCAGCAGGTAGTGCGCGTCGTTGGTCGCGATCAGCGGAAAGTCGTGTTCCCTCGCCATCCTGACGAGCCCCTTGTTGGCGACGGCCTGTTCCGGGATGGCGTTGTACATAACCTCGAGGAAGAAGTTCTCCTTTCCCACGATATCCCTGTAGAGAAACGCTCGCTCCAGCGCCTCTTTTTCGCGCCCGTCGAGTATGAGCGACGGGATTTCCCCCGCGAGGCACGCGGACGAAACGATCAGTCCTTTCTTGTACTGCGCCAGCAGAGCATGGTCTATCCTCGGCTTGCTGTAGAAACCGTCGGTATACGCGATGGAACAGAGTTTGACGAGGTTCCGGTACCCCTCGTCGGTCTCCGCCAGGAGTATCAGATGGTGGTTCTTGCCTCGTTTTTCCCTGGAGGTGTGTCCGTCGGGGTCGACATAGACTTCGCACCCGATGATCGGCTTGACCCCCGCCGACGTGCACTTATCGTAAAACTCGACCGCCCCGTACATCGCGCCGTGATCCGTCATCGCGACGGCGGGCATGCCGAACTCGACGGCCTTGGCCGCGAGGTCGCCGCAGCGGATGGCGCCGTCGAGCAAGCTGTACTCCGTATGGACGTGCAAGTGGACAAATTTTCTGGTCATGTTCTCGGAATTCCCCGTTTCATATCTGATCCGCTTCTCCGGCAGGAGGCGGCTCCTCTTCATGCTCCTCCCGCTTCACCAGGATGACCTCGCCCTCCGACCACTTGAGCACCTCGTTGACGAGTCCTTCGAACGGAAGTCCGGGTTCTGCGGCTTTTGAAGGGTGCGACGTTTCTCCGCCGGCTGTTCCCTGCGAAGCTCTCTCCTCTTCCTTCTGCTGAAGGCCCTCCGGAGTCTTGAACAAAAAAGGCGCCGCCGCCGGTTCTTTCCACGAGGAGGAGGGCGCCTCTTTCTGGCTTGGATCGTCGCCTCTGCACCGCCGACGCTCTCCTTTCCAGAGTAAAAAGAGTTCCGTCTTGGAGCCGAGCAGCTTTCCCGCTTCGGAGGCAAGCGCATGACTGTTCCTCTCCAAGGAGAGAACGGTGAAGCAATAACCAGCATCGTCAGGAAAGCGGATTTCCACAACGCTCTCTTCTACGGCGAGGGAGACGTCCGCGAGCAGACAGTACAGGGGGAGATTGTGTGTGAAGAGTCGTCGCTCCACCTCTCTCCACATCGTCTCGGAGGGACCTCCTTCGAGCGGCGGCGTTTCTTCTCCCGGCGGTTCCGGGGCCGGCGGAACGGCGCGTTCCGGTCGGTCCTCCGCGCGCGGAGAAGGAGGGGGCGGGGGAACGCTTGGGGGCGTCTCTTCATCCCGGGGCGGAGCGCCGCGCACAGGAAGCGGAAGGGGTATTTCGAAGCGCTCCCGCGCCACATCCCTCTGCTCCCGCTCATGGATGCGCGGCTCGTCCGAGGAGACGCGGGATTCCAGTCCTTTCGCGGCAAGCAGCCCTGAGAGCACGTCGGAACGGAGACCCGTACGGACCTGAGGAATCAGTCTGGAGCAGTAGAGCATCATCTCCGAGAGCTGGTTTTCGGTCCAGGCGGCCGCTTCTCCATGAAGGAACTCCATCTCGCTATCGGAGAGGGAGAGAGCTTCAAGCACCGGCTTTCCCCATCGTTTCACCGCCCAGAGGTTGCGAAAGAGAAGAAATATCCCCTCCACCACCCGTTGCGGCGACGCTCCCTTCCGGAACATCTCCTCTAAAAAAAGAAATGGACGGACAGTATTCTCCTTCAGGGAGGAAATCCAGCGTTCGAGATCGGAGAGAGTGCCGCCTCCGAGCAGACGGTCGGCCGCCTCCATGGAGACCGCCCCGTTGCCGAGGGATATGGCCTGCTCCATCAGGGAGAGCGCGTCCCGCAGCGCGCCGTCGGCGTGTCTGGCGATCTCGCGGACTGCCCCGGGGTCGAACGGAATGCCTTCGGCCGAGGCGACATGTTCGAGCCTTGAGCAGATGGCGCGCATCTCGATCCTGTGGAAGGGGATGTGCTGGCACCGTGAACGGATCGTCACCGGGACCTTGTGGGGTTCCGTCGTCGCAAGAATGAAGACGACGAAAGAGGGCGGCTCTTCAAGCGTTTTCAGCAACGCGTTGAATGCGGAGATCGAGAGCATGTGCACCTCGTCGATGATGTACACCTTCCAGCGCGCGGAGAACGGGGAGAGAGAGACGTGCGTCTTGAGTTCCCGTATCTCCTCGACGCCGTTGTTCGAGGCTCCGTCGATTTCGACGACATCGAGGCTGTCTCCGGCGCCTATGGAGAGGCATTGATCGCACTCCCCGCAGGGCTCGAACCCATCCCTGAGCTGCGTGCAGTTGAGCGCTTTCGCGAGAAGGCGCGCCGCCGAGGTTTTTCCGCAGCCGCGAGGTCCCGAGAAAAGCCAGGCATGGGCGACCTGATCCCGTTGAAGCACTTTCTTCAGCACATCGACGACAGTCTCCTGACCGGCGATTTCGTTGAACGTGCGCGGTCTGTACCGGCGATAGAGAGATACGGACACGGAATACTCCCCTTTCAAAAGGGTCGAATCGATCAAAGACGCTACACCATAAAGAACCGAAGATCCTCTGGTAAAAAAAGCGGCAAAAAAAGTGCGGGGGGAAGGCGGTCTCTCCCCCCGCTTCTATTGTACCATCAGATTTCAGCGATGGTAGTTCGCGGTGCGATGTTTGTCCAAGGCGGCTCCGAGAGCCTGCACCAGCGAGGCCCGAAGCTGATCGAGAGGCGGTGATCCTTCCGGGAGGGGTTCGCTGGCCAAAAGAGCCGGACCTACGCGCAACGCTCTAGCCCCGTTCATGTCGAGCACCCGTATTTCATACGGCGGGGTTTCCATCTGGAGAAAACTCTCGATCGTTCCTGCCGCTTTCCTGAGGATGGCGTCGCCCTCGTCGCTCCGGGGAACCCGCCAGATTTCCGCACCGTCGACGGTAAGTAGCAGTTCGTGCGCCGATTCGACGACAGCGGGACGGAGAAGATGCAGTGCGCGTTTTCTCTCGATCGGCACTTTCATATCCTCCGCCATCCTCAAAATATACTCGACACGTTCCGAAAGTTCCGGGTGGGTCATGTAGACTCCAGGATCGATGTACGGACGTTTCAGCTGATCGAAGATCAAGGCTTCAAGAGATGTGACCATCGCCGCCGGAGGGAAGCCCGCCGCGACGAGCATGCGGAATCCTTCCTTGTCGGCTTCCCGTTCCAGATCCTTACTGTAGGAGTTTGTCACCGCGACCTGTGCCAGGCTGGTGAGAATCATCGGGCCGGCGGCCCCTTGAGATGCAATCATCAGCACCAGAGCCGCCAGCGAAATTTTCGAGGAGCGGGCTGTCTGAATCATCACGTGCCGACGGTCCGCATGGACGAGTTCATGCGCCAAAATCGCCGCGATTTCGGCGTCGGACCGCAAAAAACGGAGCATACCGGTTGTGAAGTAGACGATTCCTCCTGGAAGACTGAAGGCATTGATCATATCCTGCCGCACAATGCGCACTTCGTAAGGCAGCGGACGAGTCGTATGCGGCAAAAGGCGGGCAAGCAACATTCCGAGACGCGCGGTCTGCGCGGGATCCGTTACCAGCTCCCATTTTTGCTCTATTTCCGCCGACACTTTTTTCCCCAGAGCGATCTCTTTCGCCAAGTCGTCGGCGAAGAGCGGCGAGCAGCAAAGAAGCGGTATCAAACATACGATCCAGAACAGGTTGCGGCCGAAGAGTCGTTTCATGGCGACCGGACCTTTCATACTCCTCCTGATTTGGAGTACCCGTGCAACGCTTTTTTTCCCTGGCTCACCTGCGCCATCTGTTTCCGGAGCGCGTCGACGTGTTGCTCCAGAATAGTCTGCACACGGATCTCCTGTTCGAGAACTCTTCCGGCGACGTCCCTGATGACGGAGAGCGAGGACTACAAATCATCCGCGCCGTCGCCGAGAAGTTCACCGAGATGGCTCCAGAACACGGGGCCGTCTCTCCCTTCGGAAATTCCGAGCGAAGCGGAGACGGAACTCCACTCCTCGTGAATTTTTTCCTGGCGGGAGATGACATCCTGCTTCTCCTGCAAAACGGTCAACAAGCACTCCATGTCCTCCGCGAGCACGCACTCCTCCTCTTTGTCGACGAGCAGAGCAAGTTCGTTGAACAGAGCGAGTTCGGAGGCGACAAGGCTGGACAGGACGTTTTCAAGATCAGCCGGCAATATTCAACCCTCCCGCCGGAACAGGCCGCTGTTCATCTTTCTTGCGAACGGCGCCCCCCTGGAGATGCGGCACCGGTTTTTCGACACCGGCCTCTTCCGCGAGCTTGATAATGGCTTCCTCCCAAGTAGTCCGAAGCTCTTCAAGCATTCCTCTGACGACGGAGATTTTTTCCCGGTCCTTCCCGACATTCGCTTCCACGAGGAGTAGATACATGAAGTCATAGAGCCGCATGAGATTCTTCGCGATCTCTCCTCCTTCTTCGACCCTAAGCGTGACCATTAGCTCGCGGAGAACGTCCTGAGCTTTTTGAATATTTTTATTCGCCTCGTCGAAAATTCCGGCCTCCAAAGCGTTTTCCGCTCCCTTACAGCTTTTTATTCCGACATCGTAGGTGATCAGAAGAAGTTGTTCGCGGGAGGCGGTGTTCACTTTATTCGCCAGATAGATCGTCTGGGCGTTCTGCACGTTCTTCGAGTCCATCGTGGAGATCACTCCTTTCTCTCCATAGTTTCGGTAACAAAGGGAGAAAACGTTACCCGCAAAGGGGCGTCTCTTCAAGAGACGAAGTTCCGCGCCTTCGTCCGAACGAGAAAGCGCGACGAGGAGAAGAGTACGGAAGCCGCTCCTTCGGAAGGAAACGGCTTCCGGGACAAGCGTTTATTTCAGGAAGGAGGCGGCGTCGGATGCGAAAGCCGCGGAGGCCTTTCTGACAACTGCGCCGGAGCGCAGTTCGACCATCGCCGGGAGCGACTCGATACCGAACTTCTCCACCATCCGGCGGTTCTTGTATCCGTCGATAAGGGCGACCTTTTTCCCGCTCCGCTGCGCGAGGACGTCTATCTCGTCGGAGAGCTTGACCTGCTCCCGTTCGATGCTGGAGTAGAAGAGCGCGACCACGTGCTCCGGCTCGATGAGGAGCGAGCGCAGGTGCACCTGCTCGTTGATGTAGGAGGAGGCGCTCATGGCCGCGATGGCCCCGTCGGATGCGGCTGTGACCACCTGGCGGAGTCCCTTGTCGCGGACGTCGCCCGCTGCGAAGATACCCTCTACGGATGTTTCCATGGCGTCGTTGGTTTTGATCCAGCCGCCCTTCGCAGCGTCCAGGAGTCCACGGACGCACTCGTCGTGGGGCGACTGACCGACGAACATGAAGACGCCGGCGACGGGAAGATCGGAGACTTCGCCGGTCTTGATATTTTTCAGGACAAGGTTTTCCACCATGCCGTCGCCTTCGATCTTCTCGACGACGGTGTTCCAGACGGGGACGATCTTCGGGTTCGAGAGCGCATGTTCGACCGCGGCTCTGTCGGCCCGGAACTCGTCCCTCCGATGGATGATATAGACCTTCGATGCGAAGTTCGTGAGATAGACTCCCTCTTCGACGGCCGTGTTGCCTCCTCCGACCACGGCGATCTCTTCACCTTCGAAGAAGGCCCCGTCGCAGACCGCGCAGTAGCTGACGCCCTGGCCGATATGCTCGGCCTCGCCTTCGCACCCCAGCCTGCGGAAATAGGCCCCTGTGGCGACGATCACCGCTTCGGCTTCGATCTCGCCCTTGTTCGTGACGACAACCTTTGTGTCGCCGCGCACCTCGAGCTTGGAGACATCGACATCGCGGAATTCGGTCTTGAACTTCTCGGCATGACTTCTGAACATCCGGGCAAGCTCCGGACCGGAGGCATGCTCCACTCCGGGCCAGTTCTCTATTTCCTCGGTGATGTTGATCTGCCCCCCCGGCACGCCCTTCTCAAGAAGAAGCACGTCAAGCCCGGCTCTTCTTCCGTAGATCGCGGCCGACAGTCCAGCCGGTCCTGCACCGATGATTACAAGCTCCCTTTTTTCCATGGCGAAACCATCCCTCCAGATAAGACACATGATCTCTTTTTGAAATTATACACGACGCCAGGAAATAACGCGAGGCGTCTTCGAAAAATCATCAAAAATTCCATCCAATTTAAAGCATTCCAGAGCAATTTTCTCCAAAAAGACTGCCTGTGCTCCGTCTCCAACCTCGAAAAGGAGAGAGCCGTTCGGTTTCAGCATTCGCTCGCCCGCAGCGAACAGGCTTCTGTAGCAGTCCGCGCCGTCCGTCCCGCCGTCAAGCGCGGAAAGCGGTTCGTAGCGCACCTCCTCCATCAACGTCTCCAGACGTTCCGTCGGGATGTACGGCGGATTGCTCACGAGGACGTCAAGAGAAGAGGCGGACGCCGGAATATCGTCGGGCGTTCGGGAATGCCACAGGAGACATCGAGAGAGGACGTTATAGCGATGCAAATTGTTCCATGCCGTACGGAGCGCCAGGGGGTTGCTGTCGGCCGCGATTCCCGAGGAGGCCGGTTTCTCGTGGAGAATGGAGAGCGCGATGCAGCCGCCGCCTGTCCCCCAGTCGAGGAACGTTCCTTCCCCGGGGAGGCGTTCCAATGTCTTTTCCACCAGCAGTTCGGTCTCTGGCCTCGGTATAAGCACTCCGGGAGGCGTTGCAAGAGTTCGTCCGAAAAAATCCCACGAACCGAGAATGTACTGAAGCGGCTCTCTCCGCGAACGGCGTTCGGAGATGCGCAGCAGTTCGGCCATACGCTCTTCGGTAAGCTCGAAATCGGGGCGAGCCAGGAAAAAGGAGGTTGGAAGTCCACAAACGAAGGAGAGGATCATACCCGCTTCGAGGACGGGAGACGGGACTCCCGCCGCGGTAAGTTCGCGGATGAGCCGTCTCCCGGCCTCGGCTGCGTTCATACTACTTCGCCTCTATGGCATGAAGTTTCTGCGACTGATCGGCCATGGTCATGGCATCGACCAGCTCGTAAAGATCGCCGTCCAGGTACTGGTCCAGCTTGTACAGAGTCATCCCGATGCGATGATCGGTGATCCTGTTCTGGGTGTAGTTATAGGTTCGGATGCGTTCCGAACGGTCGCCCGTACCGATCTGGCCCCTCCGTTCCGACGCAAGCTCGTCGTTCTGTTTCTGCATTTCGAGGTCGTACAGTTTGGCCCGCAGGTACGCCATGGCCTTCACCCTGTTCTTCAACTGCGACCGCTCGTCCTGACAGGTGACCACGACGCCCGTCGGAAGGTGCGTGATCCTGACGGCGGAATCCGTCATGTTGACGTACTGTCCGCCCGCGCCGCTGGAGCGGTAGGTATCTATTTTCAGATCCTCCGTCCGGATTTCGACGTCGACGTCTTCCACCTCGGGCAATACGGCCACTGTCGCGGCCGAAGTATGTATCCGTCCACCGGCTTCCGTCGCGGGAACCCGCTGCACACGGTGGACGCCGCTCTCGAACTTGAGCCTGCTGTACACCCCGTCGCCGTCGATCCGGAAGATGATCTCTTTGTAACCGCCGATCCCCGTCTCGTTGTAGTCGACGATCTCGGCCCGCCAGCCTTCGCGTTCGGCGAAGCGTGTGTACATGCGGAAGAGGTTCGCCGCGAAGAGCGCCGCTTCCTCTCCGCCCGTTCCGGCGCGGATTTCGACGATGACGCTTTTCTCGTCGTTCGGGTCCTCCGGGAGAAGAAGCACCTTCATCTCCTCCTCTATCTCCTGAAGGCGATCTTCCTTGAGAGAGATTTCGTCCCTGGCGAGGCTCTCCATCTCGGGATCTCCGCAGTGCAGCAGCGAACGCGCTTCCTCGATGTCCTCGGATGCTTTTTTGAACTCGCGGAACTTCGAGACCACGGGGGCGAGTTTCGAATGACGCTTCGCCAGAGCCTGCAACTCCTTCATGTTGGAGTGGAAGGCCGGATCGGCCATTTTGGCTTCCGTCTCTTCGAAATCGCGTTCGAGTTCGCTCAGCTTGTCCTGAAAGTTCATTCTCCGGGCGCCTCCGCCGCAGCAGGCGAGAGCTTGCGTCCCAGCGCGGTCTCCAGAGAGATCAGGGCGACTTCGATCTGTCTTTCGTCGGGTTCGCGCGTCGTAAGGTATTGGAAGGACATCGCCGGAGCCATGAGGATCCTCCCGAGAATTCCCGCGCAGGAGGCGCCCTTGATGATTTCGTAGGATATTCCCATAACGAGGGGGAGAAGCAGAATTCTGCTGCCGATTCTCCAGAGAATGGAGCCGCTTCCCGCGATGGAGAAGACGACGATGCTCACCGCGACGACGATGAGGAGGAACGACGTGCCGCACCTGGGATGGATGCGCGAAAATTTCCGTATATTCTCGGGCGTCATCTCGGCGCCCGATTCGAAGGCGTTGATCGTCTTATGTTCCGCCCCGTGGTAGCGGAACACCTGACGTATCTCGCTCCAAAGGCCGATGGCACCGACATAGGAGAGAAACACCAGTCCTCGAACGCACCCCTCGAGGACGTTCTTCCCCGTCTGGGTCAACCCCCACGCATTGACCGCTAGATCGGAGAGCCAGAGCGGCAGCGCGATGAAAAGGCCGACCACCGCCCCGATCGCCACAAGCACCGAGAGGAGAAACTCCTTCGGCGTGATCCGCTCCTCTTCGCCCACCGCGATCTGCGCGGACTTGTTCAAAGCCCGGAAACCGACGGTCATCATCTCCACCATGGTGACCACGCCGCGGACGACGGGAAGCTTCCATGGCATCCGCTTCGTCCGGGAGGAGTGGTTCCAGGTTTCGTTCTCGATCTCTCCGTCCGGTTTTCTTACCGAGAGCCCCCACCTCTCCGGGCCCTTCATCAGAACCCCTTCGATGACCGCCTGCCCGCCGACCGGCATTCTCTTCTGCTCAAGCCCTTCCGCAAGGAAAAGGAGCAGCGATGCGAAAAATTTCTTCATGTTCACCTCACACAATCTTTTCATTCAGAAGTTCTTCAAGGGACGAGTAGCGCCGCCCGCACGGGTTCTTCTCCTCGCATCGGCCGCGAAGGACGCACGACGGACCGGCGGTTTCGAAGAGCAGAGGCGCCTCTTCCCGCACTTTTACAAGCATCTCCCGCGCCAGGTTCCTGATCTCCCACTGCGCTCTTCGGCAGAGACGGAGCGTGAAGAAGTGGTGCAGTTCGCGGGCGTTCATCGTCATGACGAGCCGCGTGCTCCAGCCGTGCGGCAGAATATAGCGGGCATCCTCTTTGGGGACTCCGCTTTCGACGAGCTGCATATACACGGCGTGCGCCGTTCTCACCATTTCAAGATACCGTTGCTGCAATTCGGAGTCTTTTGTTATAGAAGGGGGTATAACGACATCGGGCTCGCCCATCGTCACATAGCGTTGACTCTGCTGGCTGAACGAGGCGATCCTGTGACGGACGAGCTGGTGCGATGCAACTCGGCTGAGGCCGTCGACGGCGAAAGTAAAGGAAGCGTGCTCGAACGGCGAGAAGTGGCCGCTTTCACGGATATGACGCAACAGCCCTCGCATCTTCTCCGGCGATTCGCCGGCAAGAAGCTCCGCTGCGGAAACGTCGCTGTAGCATAACCTTGCTGCGGCAGCTACGACAACATCGGGCCGAGGCGTGAAGGAGAGAAGAAGAACGCCGCAGCGCATACAGTCCACTTCCTTTCCGGAAAAAGAGGGGACCGAAGCCCCCTCGACGTACTTCTACTCCGCGTTCTCTCTCTGGCCGTAGTTGATTCCCTCGTACTTCTTCTGGAACTTCTCGAGACGTCCGGCCTCTGAAACCACACGGCCGCCTTTCTTCCCGGTAAAGAAGGGGTGGCAGGACGAGCACACGCCGACGCGGATCTCCTTCTGGGTTGAACGGGTCTCGAAAGAATTTCCGCATGCACAGTTGACCATGCACTTCTCGTAACGAGGATGAATTTCTTTTTTCATCTATGGGCACCTCCGAAATTATCGTAAAGCCTGGCCAATATCTCCAAACGAAGAGAAACTTTAGCACAGGAAGGCTTCCGGCGCAAGAGCAAATTTTCTTCCCACAAGATTCTTTTCCGTCAGATGTGCATGACGCCGAGCCCGCAGCGTTCGTGATGCGCCACGGCATGGTAGGCGGTATCGCCCATGACCGCGACGGAAATCCACCGGCTGTTGCGGACGATGGCGATTTTCGCGCCGACGCTTGCCTCGAGCATTCCGACGACCAGAAATCCGTCCAACGCTTCGAGAGCGGCGTGCATGAGCGCGTGCATCTCGTTCCGTTTCTTCTCGACAACGCCCGCGTTGAGAGACGCTCCCACCAGAGCCCTGGTGATCTTTTGAGGAAGGTCGCCGGCAAGGCCTCCGACCTCGGTCGCCACTGATTTCCAGCCGAGAGAGGCCAGCTCCCTTTTGAAGACGGTCTCCGCCTCGCTGGTCGTGGTGGACGCCAGGAGAAGCGCGGCTCTCCCGGCCTGATTTTCGTCGTCGATACGGATCTTGAGATTGAGTTCGACGGCGTTTCTCTCCGGATCTCCTCCGGGCCCGTTCATCTGCAGCGTTACAGGCTCGCGTTCCTCCATTTCCTTGATAAACTCCATCTCGACGGGTTCCTCCTCGACATCTTCATCCTGAGGGTTCTTGAAGATTTTTTTCCAGATCACGACGGACAGCTCCTCTCTGGTGGGTTCTGTCGCTCATTATAAAGGAATTTGAGGAAAGAGTCACTTTTTCTTACAGACCTTCGGGGAAAAAGACAAGAGTTTCTTGATACCCCTGAGAATTCGTTTTATACTATAGGAGTCGAGGAAATGTCGAAATCGGAAGTCAAAGAAGGGAGGTCGTAAGCTCACGAGCGCACGGAAGAACATCCATAGGCACCACAAAATCTATCTAGGGGGAATACGCGTATGAAAAGAAAATTCACCACTGGTCTTGCTCTTCTTCTTATGCTCTCCATTTTTGCCGGCGCGGCATCCGCAACGACGTTCATCTCCATCGCCACGGGCGGCACAGGCGGCACCTACTATCCTCTCGGCGGCGGAATCGCCGAGATCATCAGCAGGAACGTCCCCGAGTTCCAGGTTACATCCGAGACGGGCAACGCCTCCGTGGCCAATATCAATCTGATCGGCACCCACCAGATCGAGATGGCCTTCGTCCAGAACGACATCGCCTTCTGGGCGGCAAAAGGCATGATTATGTTTAAGGAAAAGTACGACAACATCCGCGTCGTCGCCTCCCTCTACCCGGAACACATCCACTGCGTCACCATAAAGGGAAGCGGCGTCAGCGACATCATGGACATCAAGGGAAAGAGAGTCTCCGTCGGCGCCCCGGGCTCGGGCGTGCTCGGCGACGTTACCGCGCTCCTCAAAGTGGCCGGGATCAAATTCGGCGACATGCAGACCGATTTCCTCGACTTCAACAACACCACCCAGCGTTTCAAGGACGGGCAGCTCGATGTAGGCTTCGTCGTCGCGGGCTACCCGACGTCCTCTCTCATGGACCTCGCGACCACGCATGACATCGATCTCGTCAGCTTCAACGACGACTTTATGAGCAAACTCGTCAAGGAGTTTCCCTTCTTCATCAAAGACGTCATCCCCGCAGGCACGTACAACGGCGTCGCCAAAGACACCCCGACTCCCGCGGTCATGGCCATGCTCGTCTGCGACGCGCAGCTTTCCGACGACGTCGTCTACAAGTTCACGAAGGCTCTCTGGGACAATATCGCCGATCTCCACAAGGTCCATGCGAAGGCGAAGCTGATCACCCTCGAGACTGCGCTCGACGGCGTTTCCGTGCCTGTGCACCCCGGTGCGGCGAAGTTCTACTCCGAGAAGGGGATGAAGGTTCCCGCCGTCAAGTAGGCTGGTTCTTCAATTTTTTCCACGCCCGGTACGGTATCAGCGAAGGCGGCTCTGGCGGGCCGCCTTCGTCATTCCGACAGATAGTGCTCCAGCGCCCGCCTCCACTCTTCAGGGTCCATGCAGGACGAAGCGCCGTTCAACCAGTCGCTCCTCCCTCCGCCTCGCGCCTCCAGGGAGGGGGATCTCTTCAGCAACTGCGAAAAATCACGCTCCACTGCCGAGCCGCGATAGAAGAGAAACGCGCCCCTCTTTTGCTCCTGCTCCGGGAGCAAGAGCAGGGCAAGCGCCTCCGGGTGCGCGTCGGACCATTTTCGAGCCGCAGCGGTCACCAGCTCCTTCGGAACTCCGGGAACCACTGCGGAAAACAGAGGAATATGCGCGGCGGAAGCCCGCTCCCACGGGAGAGACAGCATCTGCGCAGCCCGTTCCAGTGTCTTGACGAGCGCGGCATTCTCCTCCCGGAGGCCCGAGAAAACGTCTTCGAGGCGCCCGAGCGGACACCCCACGCTCCGCACCAGGCGGCGCGCGGCCTGGCTGTACTCGTTCCGCAGTTTTCCGCCGTTCGCGACGAACTTGACCTCCCACTCGGGAGAGGCGCCGCGAAAGCCCGTCACGAAAAGGTCCCCGACTTCACCGGTGGCGGCGACGTGCGACCCGGAACAGGCGATGGTATCGAACTCCGGAATACGCACCACACGAACCGTTTCGTCCGCGATCCTCCCCCAGTTGCCTTTGATGTCGGGAAGCTGTTCCGCCTCCTCTTTTTTCAGGAAGAGCGTCTCCACCGGGAGATTCCGTGCGACGATCCCGTTCGCCTCGTCTTCGGCTGCAAAGAGCATGCTCCATGCGACTTCTCCGGGAAACGTCATGTACACGGTGCTCTCCTCTTCTCCTATTGCAACCTTATACACCCGAAGAGGCGGGTTCGCTCGTTCGAGCACCCTAGAAAGGATGTGTTCTCCGGTGTGCATACGGGAAAAGGCGTTCCGCACGTTCATATCGACCCGCTCTTCGAGACTGATTCCCGGAACCGGGACTCCTTGCACAAGCGTACCGGAGACGGCAAGCCCCTCTTCGTGCTTCTCGCACTCGGAAACATCGAAAAGAAATCCGTCGCCCGACAGTTTCCCCTTATCGCCGGGCTGACCTCCGCCGGCCGGGCGGAAGCCGCTCCCGCAGAGCAGCAGGGAGTAGCGTTTTTTCTTTTCGTCGGCGGAAAGCACGCGCGAGAGGATCGTAGTGGACATCGTGGATTGTCGCTTCCTTTCGTACAGAAAGTATGCGGGGCGTTTCCGCGGGGTACGAAGAAAGCCGGGAAGAATTCCCGGCTTCGATTGTGTGCTATGGCGCGCCTGTGGCGATTCGAACGCCAGACCCTCGGCTCCGGAGGCCGATACTCTATCCGCTGAGCTACAGGCGCGGATGCCGCCCCGAAAGGCGAAGCCTATTCTACCCTTGAAAGATGACGGCGTCAAGGCTTGCGGAGTTGTTAGAAAATTCGAGGCGTGGCCGATGCTCA
>JAHDKT010000117.1 GCA_018436725.1 Synergistaceae bacterium
CTTCAGCGAGCCGAAGATGGTGTTCCTCTGAAAGGGGCCGGCCATGTCGATCAGGCCGTCCTGGAAGCTCCCCCAGTGCTTGCCGACCACGATCAGCGAGCAGTCCTTCAGCGCGTGCGTCCTTCCCTGCCCTGCGGGCATAACGGGGTTGGTCACACCGGGGAACATCACGCCCCCGGAGACCTTGCAGCGCATCTCGATGGCCTCCTTCACGGGGACCATGCGGACCTCGTCTCCGGGGCACGCGATATGCAGCTCCGCCTCGGTGATGTGGCTGTCCTCCTTCACCACCGCAAGAGCCTCTTCCTTGTTTATGGTCAGCACGCCCTTGCTGTAGCCGGTCTTCTCGCCGAAGACCATCTCCTTCACGAAAAACTTTCCTATCTCCAGTTTCATAGGCTCACCCTCCCGGAATGGAATAACGTATTCCTCCAATGCGTAGTCTAGGGGAAGGGAGCCTCGTCGCGCATCGTGCAAAGTATGATTGTGGAGTAGCGCAAATCATGAATCCTCAAGATTAGCCGAGGACGCGCCGATACATCGCCGATCCCGGCGAGAACGCTTTTTCCGCTCGTCATCCCCCTTCGCGGCGCTTCGTGCGCTGCGAAGGGGGTACGGAGGAAAAAAACCAGTCGGCTTCGTACCAGTTGCCTCGTCTTCCCCGCAGCGTGTAGAATCGCGGGGAGAAAACGAATCGGGAAGGAGCGAGCGGCATGAACGACGACCGGACCCCCTACGACGCGCTCGGCGTCCTCTTCGCCAAGATACTGGAGCCCGTGGCCCTCTACCGGGCGCTCTTCGACGAAGGAGGCGCGTTCCGCGACGTGGTGTACATCGACGTCAACCCGGCGTACGAGCGGGTTATGGGCATCCGCAAGGAGGACATCCTCGGCCGGCCCTTCCGCGAGATATGGTCGGAGAAGGAGCGGGAGTGGCAGGACATCATCCTCCAGGTGGCCACCACCGGAATCTACGCCCGCTACGAAGGCCCCAGCTACGACACGGGGAAGTACCTCCACGCCATCGCCTTCAGCCCGACGCGCTCCGTCGTCGCCGTCATCTTCCTCGACATGACCGACTGGAAACGCGCCGAGGAAGCGCTCCAGGAGAAGGAAATCCTCCTCACCGAATACCGGCAGGAGCTGCGCACGCTCGCCGCGCGCCTCTCCCTCGCGGAGGAGCGCACCCGCCGGGAGATCGCCGTCAAGCTGCATGATCGGGTGGGATACTCGCTCGTCTCGCTGCTCGCGCGCCTTCGCGCGCTCTCCGAAACGCACGGGCCGGACGACATCGCCCCGGCCGTTCACGAGGTGGAGGGACTGCTCTCCGACACGCGCTCGCTGACCCTGGAGATCAGCTCGCCGCTGCTCTACGAGGTCGGCCTGGAACCGGCGCTCGCCTCGCTCGCCGAACGGATGCTCGCCCCGCACGGCATCGCCGTCGACTTCCGCGAGTGCGGCCCGCAGTCGCACATCTCGATGGAGATCCGCATTTTGATGTACCAGATGGCCCAGGAGCTGCTGCTCAACGTGATCAAGCACGCGGGGGCGAAGAACGTGATCCTTCGGGTGCAGCGGGGGAACAAGCGCGTTCGCCTGCTCGTCGAGGACGACGGCGCCGGGTTCTCCTCCAAGACGCCGAAGCACTGGGGGAAATGGGGCGGAATGGGGCTCTTCAGCATTCGGGAGAAACTGCACTCCGTCGGCGGAGAGATTCGCGTCTTCTCCGAGAAGGGGAAGGGGAGCACCGTGGCGCTCGTCGCGCCGCTGACGTTCGAAGGGGGGAAGCCGTCGTGAAGATCCGCGTGCTGATGATCGACGATCACAAGCTCTTCCTCGCGGGGTTGGAGGATATCCTCGGCCGCGAGGGGGATATCGAGGTGGTCGGCGTGGCCGGAAGCTGCCGCGAGGGAGTAGCGATGGCTCTGGAGAAGCGCCCCGACGTGATCGTCCTCGACCTCGCCATGCCCGAGACCAGCGGCGTGGAAGCGGCGCGCGTCCTCTCCGAGGCGTTGCCGGGCGTCCGCATGGCGGCGCTCACGATGCACCTCGACCGGCAGATGGTCTTCGAGGCGCTCAAAAGCGGCATGACCGGCTACATTCTGAAGGAGGCCACGCCGGAGGAGTTCCTCTTCGCCCTGCGCGTGGTGGCGCGGGGGGAGACCTGGCTCAGCCCGAAGGTGGCCACCCTCGTGGCGAACGACTTCGTCCGCGGAAGCGCCTCCGAAGCGCCGAGCGCCCCCTCTCTCTCCGACCGCGAGCGCGAGGTGTTGCGCCTCCTGGTCAAGGGGGCGGGCACGCGCGAGATCGCGGGAACGCTCCACATCAGCAAGAGCACCGTGGACACCCACCGCCGCAACATCCTCGACAAGCTGGGGTGCGAAAACGTCACCTGCCTCACCCGCTACGCGCTGCGCCACGGTTTGGTCGATCTGGACGAGTGATGGAGGCGGCAACAGCGCGCTCTTTCGCCCCTTCCTCCGGAGGAATGCCTCTGCGGAGTGCGGGGGCATGCTCATCGGAAAATGCAAATCAAGGATTGACAAATTTTTTTTGAGCCCTATCATGTTAGAGGTCTCTAACTAAATCTCTCGCGTATGGAGGGCGCCATGCACATCATGCAGACTTTCATAGCTTTGCTGAAGAGCCGCGATGCCGACGACTTCGTCGAGTTCATATTCGCTTTCTTCGCCGCACCCGTCGTTCGCGGAGTGAAGTGCGGCAGCCTGGTCAATATTCGGCGCAACGGAGAGGAGATTCCACGTGTCTGGAGGCGGCGGAAAAACGAGCTGCTTGCGCGCTACGGCCTCGAAGCCGCCGAACTGCCTCCGTTCTCCTCCAAGGGAGGCGGAGCGTTTCGTACGAACGCGGTGCTGCTCCTTGTCTACGACCGTCGTCTTCTTGAAAAGGCTCTGTTTTCCGAGGAGGCGCTCGCGATTCTGCGCCCCCTCGGTTACGAAGAGGCAGGAGGTTCCGTCCTTTCCTTCATCGAGCGTCTGAAGAGGCGCTTCGCCGAGGGTTTTCCGCACGAAATAGGGCTTTTTCTGGGATATCCTCCGCACGACGTCAGGGGATTCATGGCGGACGGAGGAAGAGGCGCGGTCGCTTCGGGGTACTGGAAGGTGTACGCCAACGTCGCGGAGGCCATGGAAACCTTCGGCGCGTTCAGGCGAGCCGAGCAGGACGCGGCCATGGAGCTTGTTCTTCGTTTCGGGGCGATGCAGCTCGGGGCATGAATTCCGGGGAGACGCACAGCTGTTTCGTCGGCGCATCGCGGCCGATGCGATCTGATCATATACACTATTCAAGGAGGGGTTGCACATGTCCAAAGTGTTTATCGTCTACTGGTCGGGGACGGGGAATACCGAGACGATGGCGGAAGAGATCGCCAAGGGAGCGGCTTCGGCGGGAGCGGAGGTCGTATGCAGGAACGTGGCGAAATGTTCCGTCGCGGAGCTTGCCGGGTACGATGTCGTCGCTTTCGGTTCTCCGTCCATGGGTTCCGAGGTGATCGAAGAGGCGGAGATGGAGCCGTTCTTCTCCGAGGCCGAGAAGGCGCTCGGAGGAAAGAAAGTCGCCGTCTTCGGATCCTACGGCTGGGGCGACGGGGAGTGGCTGCGTTCCTGGGCGGAGCGGTGCACGGCAGCCGGAGCCGTTCTGCTGGACGACGGTCTGGCGGTTCACGAGACGCCGGACGAAGCGGCGCTCGCGCAGTGCGCGGCCTACGGCGAAAAGCTGGCGGCGTTTTAGCGGCAGAGGTTCGCCGAAAGCGGAAGAGCGCGCTTCGTGCGCGACGTACGACGGGGAGCGTTGTTCGCTCCCCGTTTTTCCGGGGATGCGGCGCGCCTGTTCCGTCGCGTTCTCCGGACCAGGCTCCCGCTCTCGTAGAGAGTGCGGGCGATAACTGCTATGAGCGGAGGCGCGCCGGATTGTCTCCAATATCTTTTCTTCGCCCGACGTACGCATTCTACCTGCGGAGAGTCCTTTAAAGAAGTCCGCTTCCCCACACCGGCCTATCGCAAAGCATGTATAAACGAACTCTCTTCGGAGAGAGCGTACAGTCCGGTTGACAAAACAAACGTGCTATGTTTTACTTCATTCGTGCTACGATCCGATCGGGTTGGTAGATCTTGAGGAGCGTCGGCGCGCGGCGCTCCGGCGTGCGCGTACTCTTTCATGGCTCGGACCGAAGAGCCGAATGTGCTCTCTCCCTTTAACGGGGAAATCTCAAGGAGGCAAGGAACGAAATGCGTAAACTGGTTGCAATAGGCGCGACGCTGGCGCTTCTGTCGTTCGCCGGAACGGCGTTCTCTCACGAACTGGTTTTGAAGCCGACGAAGATGTCGGCTTCGGAAAAGGAGACCGTGGCCCTGGAAATTCATTCCACCCACGCGTTCATCGTCCCCGAAGAGGCCGAGGACATAAGCGCGATGAAGGCGGGCGTCTTCTCGGGCGGGAAAGTGCTGCCCATACAGCTCGAACGGAACGAAGCGGGGCTTCGGATCGACTCGAAATTCGTCGTTCCCCATGCGGGCGCGGTGCTCGTCGTATGCGAGAAGCTTCCCCTTCCTTACGGAAGAACCAACGAGGGCGGAAAGCTCGGAACCCGCAAGGAACTCGAAGCCCGGGGACTGAAAGTTGCGTCCGTGAACAAGTACGACAAGTTCGCCAAGGCTATCGTGAACGCCGCTCCCGGAGACGCGAACTTCGCCGAGATCGCGGGGCAGGAGCTCGAGATCGTTCCGGTGACGAACCCGGCCGAAGTCAAGCCGGGAGATTTCATGACCTTCAAGGCGCTGTTCAAGGGTCGTCCCGTGTCCGGACCCGTCTGGGCCACCTACGACGGCTTTTCGCCCGACGAGAATACCTACGCGTACTACACCGAAGGCGGCGCCTCGGACGGAACCTTCCGCGTGAAAATCACTGCGCCCGGGCTCTGGATCGTTCGGACGACCAGAACCGACGAGGGCAAGGACGGCGAGTACGACAGCCGTATCCTGCGCTCCGTTCTGACGTTCGAGGTGAAGTAGGACGAGAAAACGCCGCCCTCTTCGGCGGCGCGCGGTCAAGGCCTCCGGAAGCCGCTCCGGCTCCCGGAGCCTTTTCTTTCGAAAGGAAAAAAGATGAGACGCGTTCTCTTGCTGTTGTTTTCACTCGCGATTACTCTCGGCGCTCTCGAAGAGGCCGACGCGCACGGCGTGGGGCATATCCCGTCGGAAAAACCTCCCGTCGCTCTTGAGTTCTATTATTCCACCGGAGAACCCATGTCGTTCACGAAGACGGATGTGTTCGCGCCCGGCGATTCGAAAGGCGCCTTCCAGTCGGGGAGAACCGACGAGAAGGGGCGCTTCGCCTTCGTCCCGGACGGGGAGGGCGAGTGGCGCGTCGTGGTGACGGACGACGAGGGGCACAGAGCCGAAGCGGTCGTCGCCGCGACGGGAAAGGAAGACGGCGTTGCGGCTCCGGCCGCCGCGACCGTCTCGGGGAGCGGGCCCGCCGCTCCGCTCGACACTTCGAGGAACGCCCTTCTCGGCGTCAGCCTGATCTTCAACATCGCCGCGGCGACGACGCTCTATCGTGCGAGGAGGCGGAAGCATGCACATCAGTGACGGCGTGCTCTCCACGCAGGTGCTGGCGGCGGGGTGGGCCGCAGCCGCGGCCGGAACGGCGATCGGTCTCAAGAAACTCGATCCGGAGCGGATCGTTCCGGTGGCCGTCTTTTCGTCCGCCTTTTTCCTGGCCTCGCTCGTCCATGTCAAGATCGGCCCCAGTTCCACGCATCTCTCGCTCATCGCTCTTTCCGGGCTTGCGCTCGGCTGGGCCGTCTTTCCCGCCGTCCTCACGGCGCTGCTTCTGCAAGCGCTGCTCTTTCAGTTCGGCGGCATCCTCTCCCTCGGTCCCAACTGCGTCAACATCGCCGTGCCGGCTCTTCTGACGCACCTGCTCTTCGGCAGGGCGACGCGGAGCGCCAACCCGCTCGTCGCGGGGAGCGCGGCCTTTTCGGCGGGGACCGCGGCGGTGCTTCTCTGCGCGGCGCAGGTCGCGCTCTTTCTCGGTCTCTCGAACGACGCGCTGACGGGGACGGCGAAGATCGTCTTCGCCGCGCACATTCCTCTCGCCCTGATCGAGGGCGCGGTCACCGTGCTCGTCGTCGCCTTCCTGCGCAAGGCGGCGCCGGATCTGCTGAGAGGAGTCGAGAAGAGCTGAAACTGCCGGAGTTCCGCCCATTTTTCGAGAACGGCGAAGTCTCCGTGCTCGACATGTTCGACCCCCGGGCGCGGATTCTCTCCGCCCTGGGGGTCGCCCTCGCCGTCGCCGCCCGGAACGAGATCCCGCCCCTTCTGCTCGCCGGAGCGGGGGCGGCGCTGCTCGCGGTGCTCGATAGGCGGAGCGGGGCGGACGGGACGATCGCTTCCTTGAAGAGCGTCAATCTCTTCGCTCTCTTCCTCTGGATCACCCTTCCTCTCACCGGAGGCGGAGGCGTGCCCTCTCCGGAGGGAACGCGCCTCGCCATTCTCCTCACGATGAAGATCAACATACTGACCGTCGTCTTCCTCCGCATGGTCGTCGCGCTCGATCCCGGCGCCCTCGGGGCATCCTTGAGAAAGCTGGGGGTTCCGTCCGCTCTGACGAGCCTCTTTCTTCTGACCTTCCGACAGATCATGATTCTCGGAGAACGCTTCGCCTCCAGCCTTAGGGCGGCCTCTCTCCGCGCCCCGGAGAGAAAAGGGGGAAGGGGGTTCGGCGTCTACGCGGCGATTCTCGGGAGCGCCCTGATCCACGGCGCGGACAGAGCGGAGCGATCCCGCAGGGCGATGCTTTGCCGAGGCGGCATCGCCGGATTCGCCTCGGCGCGCGCGCTGCGCTGGTCTTTCACGGACTCGCTTCTGCTGTGCGGCTCCCTCTTCTTCGCGGGGCTTATTCTATGGATGTGAGGAGATATCGACGATGTTCGTTCTCGAAGTTCGCAACCTGCGGTACGCATACCCCGACGGAACGCCCGCTCTGGAGGGCGTGAATCTGGCGCTGGAGCCGGGAGAGAAGACCGCCCTCGTGGGCGCCAACGGCTCGGGAAAATCCACGCTGCTGCTCCATCTCACAGGCTGTCTCGGTCCGGATTCGGGGGAGATTTTGCTGGACGGACGCCCGCTCGGCGACGACGTCGACCGCGCGCGGCGAATGGTGGGGATGATGTTTCAGGAGCCCGACGACCAGCTCTTCATGCCCTCGGTCCTGGAGGACGTCGCCTTCGCGCCGAGGGCATCGGGAACCCCCCCCCGCGAGGCCGCCGAAAAAGCGGCGGAGATGCTCGAACGCCTCGGAATCTCCCATCTGGCTTCCAGGCCGCCGCACCGCCTCTCGGGGGGAGAGAAGCGCATGGTCGCCCTCGCCGGAATACTCGTCTCCGACCCCGAAGTGCTGGTGCTGGACGAACCGTCGGCGTCTCTCGACCCGCGCTCCCGCCGGATGATCATAGCGACGCTGCAATGCATGAAGCTGCCGATGATCCTCGCCACGCACGACCTTGACATGGCTATGGACGTCTGCTCGACGGCGACGATCCTGGCGCACGGGAAGAGCGTGCTTCGGGGCGCGCTGCCCGAACTCTTCCATCGCGAGGAAACGCTGGAGCGCTGGGGTCTTGAACTCCCCCTCTCAATCCGTCCCGGCGAAAGCTCCGAAGAACGGCGCGAGGGAGAAAAGACGATCCTCTCCGCGTGACCGCGGGGCGCCGGTTCCCGGTATTCTACGGATAGATATAGTCGCGCTCGGGCTCCAACCCCGTTTCGATGCCGGAAACGACGATACGCGGCTCTTTCTCGCCCTCGTACTCGCCGACGCGCACCGTCCCCTCCAGCGCGACCCACGTTCCCTCCTCCAGCGTCGACACACCCTCGTATTCGCACACCGGGCCGAAAGGGACGACATCCGCGGCGCAACACCACATCAGAAGACGGGCGAGGATGAACTGATTCTCCTCAAGCTCGACGGATTCTCTGAAGACGAACCCCTCGATGCGGATAGGGATTCCCTCGTAGCGCTCCGCGTCGGAGTGCAGCAGCGCGACGAGGGGGTAGAAGTCCTCGCTTCGCACGATGATCGCGCCGCCTTCCATCGTCGGTTCGAACGGCGGGCGCGACGCGACGGCGCTCCATTTGTCGAAGGCGAACTTCTCGCTCTCCGGCAGACCGCGCAAACTCTCTTCGAAAAATTCCGACGCCGGGTCTCCGAGCGAAGAGGCGAATGAAAAATCGGAGACGGAGAGCGGGGCGGAGGAACGAAGCAGCAGAAGCGCCGGAATCGCGAGCACGAGGGCGTGCGCGGCCCGATGCCGATAGCGGGGCTGCCGAACGCGGGAAAGCCCCGCCGCCGTCCAGCAGAAAAGAACCGCCGCCGCGAAAAGAAGAAAGGGCTTCGTCCGCGGAACGACATAGTGCAGGTAGGTTCCGTCGAACACGGAGACGAGCATCGCGACGGCCGGCGCGAACATCGAGAGACATTCCAAAACGATCTGCGAATTGAAGTTTCCTGCGCGCATTGCTTTTCCTCCCTCAATAGACGTACCGGAGTGTCAGAAGAACGGCGGCGGCCAGCGCCGCTCCTCCGACGCCGGTGACCCCGTACAGCATCGCCGTGCAGAAACAGACGGCGAAGACCGTCGTCGCCAGTTTCGCTATGAACGCCTTCGAAAATCCCGCCGAGAGCATCAGGACGTTTTTCACATCCATCATCGGGCCGAAGATCAGAAACGCCATGGTCGCCGCAGGGGGAATTTTGAGCGCGAATCCGGCGGCGACGGCGGCGTCCGAGGAGGAGCACAGAGAGAGCAGAAACGCCGTCGCCATCATGACCAGCACGGGACCGGCAAGCCCCCGCCCGGGGTGCGCGGAGAACAGCCCGGCCCCGAAGGTGTGAATACACGCGGAAAAAAGCGCGCCGAACACGAGGTACTTCGCCACGCCGAAGAATTCCGCCCGAGCGTGTCCGGCGAACAGAAGCAGTCCGTCGACCGCTTTCGGACTCGGGTCGAGCGGCTGCGGAGAGCCGCAGTCGCACGTCGCGAGATCGAAGCGCTTCAGCAGCGCTTCGGAGCCCGAGGGGAACAGTTCGAAGAAGAGGCCGATCATGACCGCCGCGACGATGCCGAGCGCGGCTCGCGCGACGACGACGCGCGAATCGCCGTTGAAAGCGTAATAGGTCGACAGCAGCGCCACGGGGTTGATAATCGGCGACGCCGTCAGAAAGATCGCCGCCGTCGAAACGGGAACGCCTTTTCTCAGAAGCCCGCGAAAGACGGGGATGGAGGCGCAGTCGCAGACGGGAAGGCAGAATCCCGCCAGAAGGGCGGCGAGCGTCCCCGGGCCGAAGCGACGCGGGAAGATGCGCCGGATCAGCTCGCCGGAGACGAACAGCTGGATCGCCGACGAAAGCAGCGTGCCGAGGATCAAAAAGGGCACGGCCTGCAAGAGAATGCCCAGAAAGACGACGAGCAGCCTCTTGAACGGAGGTTGTGAAAGATCGAAAAAAAACGCCCCCCCGGCGGCGAGCGCGAGGCTTCCGAAAAAGAGGGCGTACGCGCGCAAAGCGTGAGAAGGTCCGGCTCGCCGGACCCTCGCAAGGATCTCCCCGACGGCTTCCGAATCGAACACGGGGACTCCGGGATTGAACCCGCGCGCGATCCGCGTCGCGGCGGCGATCGTCTCTCTCCCGCCGCGCGCCGCCACGACATCGCAGTTGGCCAGCTGCTCGGGCATGGCCTCTCCGGTTCTTCCCAGCAGCCTCTCCAGCGCGTCGGCGTCGACCGCGTGCACGACCCCCGCGATCCGGCAGAGCGCGCGAAGCGGCGGATCGGAGAGCATCGACTGCAGCGCCCCCAGCGGAACGACGCCGTTCCACTCGACCCAGACCTCGTCGATGTCGCCCTTGCCCAGACGCTCGGCGATTCGCCGCGCGATTTCTTCCGGATCGCGCTCCAGTTCCCTTTTGGGGAACTCCATCGCGCCGGACGAGGGAAGTGGAAGCAGCGCCTCCTCCCCGGATTCGAACTGAAGAACGAGCGGCCGAACGCCCTCCGCGAGCCGTCGTCGCAGAACGCCGTTCAGCAACCGCGTCTTCCCGGCGTCGAGAAAACCGGTCGCCACGTAGACGGGCGTACGGGAAGTCATCGCTCCTCCTCGAAGAGCCGGAGCAGCTCCGCCTCGTCCAGCCCGCGTCCGACGACGTCGAGCGCGTCGCCGGGCGCTTCGCAGGGCGATATTCGAAGTTCGCCCGGAAGATACTGAACCTCCAGATACCCTTCGGTTCCCCGGACGATCCCCTTGGCCCGCAGAATCTCCCCGCATGCGCACCGCTCCATGCGGGCGATCCGCCGCCGCAGCTCTTCGGCGTCGAAGACCTTCTCCGTCCGTATCGTCAGCGTCGAAAAGGCGTCTCCCGCACGAGGAGGGGAGAGACGCGGGCCTTTCGGAAGCGCTTCGTCGTCCGGCTCCCTCGCTTCCGGACAAGCGCGGCGCGACGAAAGCAGCCTGTCGCCGGAGAGACAGTCCCAGCTTTCCGACAGAATTTCGGCGCGCGGATTGATCCTCCGAACGATCTCGCGAGCGCGCTCCGTCTTTTCAGGAACGCCCTCCGTGCGGCTGAACACGACGACGTGCGCGCAGGCTATCTGGTCCTCGAAAAAGTCGCCGAAGTTGTCCAGATACGTTGCGCACCGTCGAACGTCCACGACGACGATCTTCTTGCGCACCTTGGCGATCCGACCGATCCGCTCGTCGGCGAACACCTTCGCGATATCCGAGAGCCTGGCGACGCCGGAAGGCTCGATGATCAGCGCCTCCGGAGCGAACGCCGACGAGATCGTCCCGATGGCCCGAACGAAGTCGCCCGAAAGGCTGCAACAGATGCACCCCGACGAGATCTCGCGGACTTCGAATCCGCCGGTGCGCAGCAGCGCGGCGTCGATCCCCGCCTCGCCGAAGTCGTTCTCGATCAGCGCGACGCGAACGTCGCGAAAGCATTCGTCGAGCAGCTTCCGGATGAGCGTCGTCTTCCCCGCCCCCAGAAAGCCCGAAACAATGTACGTTTTCATCTTCGGCATGGTCGTTCTCCTTCGCGTTTTTCGCGTTTCGATGACGGGTAGAGTAGCATATTTGCGAGCGGCTTGCAAATATGCTGTGGGGGTTTGGAAAACAGCAATACTCGATTACGACGTTCCTTCCGTTCGCGGTTTGGATTCCGTTGTCTTTCTTGACACAAGCGCCTGATCAGCGTATAGTATCCGCGCAGTCACTTAATCAAGGAGGTCGCCGATGCAACGATCGGAAAAAGCCGCCAGGGTCTTCAAAGTGCTCTCCGTGGAGACGAGGGTCCGCATGATCGAGCTGCTCAAGAGCCGCTCGCTTTGCGTCAACGCGCTCGCCCGCGAGCTAGGAATCACCGCGGCGGCGGTCTCCCAGCATCTGCGCGTGCTGCGCGACGCGGATCTCGTGGTCGCGGACAAACAGGGGTACTTCGTGCATTACGCGCTCAACCGCGCCACGTTGGCCGCGTGGAGCGACCTTGTCGACGAGGTGCTCGGCGCCGCGCCGACGGAGAAAACGTCCTCGCGATAGGCGGGAGATATCTTCTCTTTTTTTGCGCTTCAATGCGCATTTCCGCGCATATACTTAAATAAATGGAGGTTGTGCCAATGTGCGACAAGAGCTGCTGCTGCCAAAAACCGGAGAATCTTGTAGGAAAGCCCGGAGAGTGCACCCCGGAGCAGATTCGGAAGTGCCACGGCGATTCGGGGAAGCATCCGTGCGACTGCGGGGAATCCTCGAAGGAAAATGGCTAACGGAGAGACATTCGCCATCGAAGCGCGCGGCCTCGCCAAGCGCTTCGACGGCGTGGAGGCCGTCGCGGGAATAGATTTCGAGGTACGTTCCGGCGAGCTGTTCGGCTTTCTCGGTCCCAACGGGGCGGGCAAGACCACGACGATCAACATGTTCACCGGTCTTGCCCGCCCCGACTCGGGCACGATCGCGCTGGGCGGCGTGGACTGCACGAAGAACCCCCGCGCGGCACAACGCCTCATCGGCGTGGTCCCCGACGAGAGCAACCTCTATCCGGAGCTGACCGGCTTCGAGAACCTGACGTTCTGCGCGTCGCTGTACGGAATGCGGAAGGCGGAGCGCACCGCCAGGGCGTCGGAGCTGCTGGACGCGTTCGGACTGACGAAGGCTGCGGGGCGCAAGTTCGGCGGCTACTCGAAGGGGATGAAGCGCAAACTGACCATCGCGGCGGGGATCATCCACAGACCGCGCATTCTCTTTCTGGACGAGCCGACCACGGGCATCGACGTCGCCAGCGCCAGGCAGGTGCGGCAGCTCGTCGCCGGTCTGCACGCGCAGGGAACGACCATCTTCCTCACCACGCACTACATCGAGGAGGCCGAACGGCTCTGCGACCGGATCGCATTTCTGGTGAACGGCCGCATCCGCACGATCGACACGGTCGCCAACCTGGTGCAGCCGCTGCGCGAGAAGCACGCGGCGGAGATCGCCTGCTCGCCGGTCCCGGAGGAGGTACGGAGTTCGCTCTCCGCGGACTTCCCGGAGGCCGCCTTCACCTACCCGGAAGACGGGAAAGTCCACGTCGAAAGCGCGGGACCGATCCGCATCGGCGCTTTGGTCCGTCGCCTCGAGGAAAGGGGAGTGGAGGTCTTCGAAGCCAAAAGGCTCGTTCCTTCGCTCGAGGACGTCTTCGTGCGGATCACCGGCATCGAGGCCGAAACGATGCGCGAAGGCGCCGGAAACAACGGGGGAGGGAAAAAGCCGTGAACCAGTGGATCGCGTTCTGGAACATTCTGCTCAAGGATATGCGCACGTACTACATGAAGCCGCCCAACATCAGCTGGGGGCTGCTCTTTCCCCTCGCCTGGACCGGCATGTTCTTCATCCGGTCGGGGAGCGGCTTGGAGAGCATTCCCGAGCTGCTTCCGGGGGTGGTCGCGCTCTCCATCCTCTTCGGCTCCACCTCGGTGCTCGCGGTGACGGTGACGTTCGAGAAGAAGAATCGCTCCTTCGAGCGCCTGCTGCTGGCGCCCATCTCCTTCGAGCTGCTGATGCTGGCGAAGACGTCCGGGGCCATTCTCTTCGGCGTGCTGAACGCCTTCGTCCCGGTGCTCATGGCGAGCATCTTCGCGGAGTTGTCGCCGATCGACTGGCGGATCTTCGTTCCGGCGGTCGTGCTGCTGTCGACCGCGTCCACGTTTCTGGGGCTCTTCATCGCGGTGGCGGTCAGCGAGGTCTTCGAGGCGCAGACGTTTTCCAACTTCTTCCGCTTCCCGATGATCTTCCTCTGCGGACTCTTCTTCCCCATAGAGAGGCTGCCCGTCTTTTTGCGCCCGCTCTCCTACGCGCTCCCTCCGACGTACGGGGTGGACATGCTCAGAGGGGCGGTCGGCGGCGTCCACGCCATGCCGTACCTCCTGAACCTCGCCGCGCTCTGCGTCTTCTGCGCGGGGCTCTTCGCCCTCAGCCTGCGGACCATCCGGAGAAGCTGGATAGCGTAGCGCGCCGCGCAATGTGCGCACCGGCGAAGCGGAAGGCCGCACGAAGCAATTTTTGAGGAATTTCTGAAATAAGCTGAGCCGGCCTCGTAGGATCTTGATGAAATCGAGCTCAATGAAGAAGAAAAGCCCTTTAATCAAAGTCCCTCTGAAAATGAAACGCTTCCGGCTTTCTTAGAGAACACCCCATACGGCGCCGCGCGAAAAGAATCGGTTACAGACCGGTTCTCCACGCGACGCCGTTCTTTTTTCTCATTCTTGTGAAACGCAACGTGAAGAAAATATTCCCCGTCCCGCTTCGAGATGTATTTTTGCCATACCGTTTCATCCGCTCTTGACATAAAGTTAGATAAGACTTACACTGACGCTCGTTCGAGTTAGATAACATAAACATCGGAGGTTGCGCAGTGCGTCGGTTGTCGTATTTTCTGGTTCCTCTTCTTCTGCTCCTTCTCTGGCAGGCGGGGTCCGTCCTCGCCTGGTGGAATCCGTTCCTCCTTCCCTCGCCGCGGGCGGTCGGCGAAACGTTTCTCTCTCTGCTGCTGAACGGGACGCTGCTCCGGCATCTTCAGGCGAGCCTCGGGCGCGTCCTCGCGGGGACGGGGCTCGCCTTCGCGGCGGGCTTCCCTCTCGGCGTGCTCTTCGGCGTCTTCCCGCGCGCGACGGCCCCGTTCCTTCCGGTTCTGGACTTCTTCCGGCATACGCCGCCGCTGGCGCTGATCCCGCTGCTCATCCTCTGGCTGGGGATCGGGGAGGCGTCCAAGATCACGGTGATTTTGCTGGCCTCCTTCTTCCCCGTCTTTCTGAACACCATCGGGGGCGTCGCGGCGTGCGACGGGAAGCTCCTCGAGGTGGGCAGGTCCTTCGGTCTCTCGCGTGCGGCGATCTTCCGCACGATTCTTCTCCCGTCGATCTTTCCGCACGTCCTTACGGGGGCGCGCCTCGCCCTCGGGTTCGGTTTCCGGGCCCTGATCGGCGCGGAGTTGGTGGCGGCCGCCTCGGGGCTGGGGTACCTGATTCACGATGCGGAGATGCTCTCCCGCTCCGACGCGGTGATCGTCGGCATACTGTCCATCGGCGTTCTGGGGAGCCTGCTCGATCATATCGTGCTGCGGACGAGCAACCGGATCGCGCCGTGGGCGTTTCAGGAGGACGAGCTTCATGGACGCTCTTGAGATCCGCAATCTCCGGAAGGAGTACGCCGTGAACGGATGCGGTTTCGAGGCGCTGAAAGGGATCTCTCTCACTCTTCCGGCGGGGATGTTCGCCGTCTTCGTCGGAAAGAGCGGCTGCGGCAAGACGACGCTGCTGCGCCTGGTCGCCGGGCTGGAAGAGCCGACGGAGGGAACGGTCAACGTGCGCGGCGGCGCCCGACCGAGAACGGGGATCGTCTTTCAGGAGCCCCGTCTCTTCCCGTGGCTGACCGTGGAGGAGAACATCGCCTTTCCGTGCCGGGGGAGGGGGAAGAAGCCCCCGGAGGAAACGCTCGCCGCCCTGATCGAAAGCCTCGGTCTGACGCCCTTCCGGCACGCGCGTCCGAGCCAGATATCCGGCGGGATGGCGCAGCGGGCCTCTCTGGGACGAACGCTGCTCTACGATCCGGACACGATTTTGATGGACGAGCCCTTCTCGGCGCTGGACTACTTCACCCGCGCCGCGTTGCGGGACGATCTGCTGCGCCTCCGGCGCGAGCGAAAAAAGACGGTGCTCTTCGTGACGCACGACGTGGACGAGGCGCTCTGCCTCGGACAGAGAATTTACGTGATGGACAAAGGGGAGGTGGTGCGCACATTCGATGTGGAGGACGACTATCCAAGGGACGTCTCGTCGATGGACGGGCTGAAACGTGAGATTTTGGACGCGATCGGCAACGGAAAAGGTTGCGGCGCGCATATTCATAAGGGGGAAGCACAATGAAAAGACTGGTTCTTGCGTTCATGGCGTTCGCGCTGCTCTTCGCGTTCGGCGCGGATATTTCGGCGGCGGCGGATATCAAGGAACTCAATATTACGTACGTGAAGTCGCCGCTGAACATCCCCTCCATCGTGCAGAAGCGGATGGAGCTGTTCGAGAAGGAGTTCGGCCCGGCGGGCATCGCGGTCGGGCACCCGGAGATCACGGCGGGACCGAAACAGACGCAGGCGATGGCCGCGGGCTCGGTGGACTTCGCCAACTGCGTGGGGGGAACGTCGGTGATCATCGCGGCCTCGCAGGGGCTCGACATCAAAATCGTCGGCATCTACGGACGTTCGCCGAAGGCGTTCACGCTGCTCGTCAACGATCCGGCGGTGAAGTCGCTCGCCGACCTCAAGGGAAAGAAGATCGCCGGTCCCAAGGGGACGGTACTGCACCAGCTTCTTGTGGCGGCCCTCATGAAAGAGGGGATGAAGTACGACGACGTGCAGCACATCGAAATGGGCATTCCGCACGGCGTCGCGGCGCTCTTCGGAGGTTCTATAGACGGCGCGCTGGCCGCGGGGCCGTCCGTCGCGGACGCGCTGAGCAAGGGGGCGCGCGTCCTGTTCACGGGCGAAGGGCTCGTCGACGCCACCACGGTGGTCGCCGTGCGCGGGGAGCTGCTTCGTTCCCGCCCGGAGATCGTGCGTTCGTTCGACAAAGTCCGCCGCGCGAGCGTCGACTTCATGAAGACGAATCCCGAGGAGGCCTTCCGCCTCACCGCCGAGGAAACCGGGCTCTCCGTCGAGCAGGTGCGCGAGATGGCGCCTCTGTACGACTTCGATCCGGAGATCCGCCCCTCGGACGTCGAGGAGCTGAAGCGCACGCAGGACTTCCTGCTGGACGCCGGGCTGATTACGAAGACGATCGACATCGAGTCGGTCGTCGAGGTCGTGAAACCGTGACGGCGAACGCGCGGCTGCTCGTCCGCGACTGGAAGGACGTGCTGCCGCTTTCGTACGAACTTCTTTCCAAATACCACGGAAGCGAGTACCCGGGCGGCGTGGGGCTCGCATGGCAGGCGCTCCGCTTCGCCCTGCCCGCGCTCGCGGACGGCGGCGTCGTCCGCCGCGAGGACATTATGCTGAAGACGCCTTTCCCCGGCGTGGGGTTCTTCGACGCGGTGGAGATGGCCACGAGAGCCTCCTCGCGGAAAGCGTTTCATCTGCTCGACGGCATGGCGATGCTGGGGAATCCTCCCGCCTCGCCGAACAGGGGGCACTTTTACTTCGAGCTGCACGCGGCGGGGGGCGTCGCCGTCTTCTCGCTGAAACACGGGCTCGTGCCGGAGGAGTTCTACGTCCTTTCGGAGGCGAACGCCCGTTCGCCCCTTCAGGGCGCGGAACGGGCCCGTCTGATGGATCTCCGCGGGGCCGTGGGCATGGCGCTGCGCTCTTCGAAGCCGGAGGACGTGTTCGACTGCCACTATCTCTCCCCTCTGCCGCACGCGAGGGAAGAGGTCGAAAACGATACGCCGCTCGACCTCTCCGTCGAGGACGCGCTGCCGCCCCTCTCCGTGACGGACGGCGGACTGCCCCTCTCCATCGGCTACGGGGAGATGCTTCGCTACGCCGGACGAAAGTCGGAGTGCGGCGTGGCCGCGGCCTACGTGCTGCTGAAACAGGCGCTTCCGCTGCTGTCTCCGGAAGGCGCGCCCGAGCGGAAGGCTCTTTCGATCCGGTGCGGCATCTTCGGGCAGGGGATCGTGGACGGTCTGGAGATGGTCACGCGAGCCGTCGGCGGAGGCCGCCTGACGATCGACGAACGGCTCGGCGAGGGGCAGGTGACCGCGCCCGACGGACAGACCGGCGGTTCTTTCCTTTTCGACATCTCGGTGGGGGAGCGGAAGGGGCGATTCGTCCTGAAGAAGGCCCTCGACCCGAAGCGCTACTTCGAGCTGTGCCGCCTGCGCGACGGACGGGGGCTCGACGAGGCGGAAAAGCTGGAGATCGAGCGCGAGCGCGTCGCCTTCTCGAAGGCCCTTCTGGAAACCGACGAGGCGTACGAGGCGATTCTGTAAGAGACCCGGAGCGGGGGAAATAACGTTCTCCGCAGAGACTATTGCGCTTCGGACAGCGCATGCGCGACCGTTTTCTCATCGGAGAGCGGGCGCGTATGCGCTGTGTTTTTCCGTACTGGAGATGCGAGGTGCGAAAACACCCTTCTACCGTTTATAATAAGGACAAGCATAAATCCTGTACGCGCACGACGAACACGACGGACCTACCCCGGCGCGTACATGTTTTATATCGGGAGTTCCACGATCCGCACGGAGAAACGCGGTCCCGACGACGGAGAAAGGGGCGGGGACTCCGCTATGAGTTTCGATTTGTTGACGGACGACGCGAACGAAGTCCGTTTCGAGGACATGTTCGACCTTGACGACATCCAACGCCTGCAGGACGAGTTCGCGGACGCGACGGGAGTCGCTTCTCTCGTGACGCGACCGGACGGGACGCCGTTGACCCGCCCTTCGAATTTTACACGGCTGTGCAGCCGGATTATCCGGAGTACGGAGAAGGGGTGCGCGAACTGCTTCCGTTCCGACGCCGCCCTCGGACGTCTCTGCCTCGAAGGGCCGACGGTTCAGCCCTGTCTGAGCGGAGGTCTATGGGACGCGGGCGCGGGAATCTCCGTCGGGGGAAAGCACGTCGCCAACTGGTTGATCGGACAGGTCCGCGACGAGAGCCAGAACGAGGAGGCGATACGCGCCTACGCCCGCGAGATCGGCGCGGACGAGGAAGAGGCTGCGGCGGCCTTTCGCGAGGTTCCCTCCATGTCCAGAGACCGCTTTCAGAAAATTGCCCGGATGCTCTTTACTTTTACCACGCAGCTCTCCGAACTCGCCTATCAAAACGTCCGGCAGACGCTCTTCATCGCGGAGAAAAACCGCGCGGAAACCGTCAGGAAGGTACAACACGAGCTTGCCGAAATCATGGCGACGGCCGGCTCGGAGATAGAAGTCTTCAATATGGTCCGGAGGGAACTCTCGGGGCTGATGGAGACGCGGAACTTTCTCGTAGTCGACTACGACGAGAGTGCAAAAATGTTTTCGACGTTCCCCTCTCTTGGCAGCGATGAAAAAGAGCTGATAACCCGCTGGCCCGCCGAGAAGTCGCTGACCAGACTGGTGATCGAACACGGAAAACCCATGCGATTCTCCAAAGAGGAGATCCGCAAGCTTGCGGACGAAGACGTTATCAGATTCATCGGAAAAATACGGTCTGAATCGTGGGTCGGGGTGCCGTTGCACAACGAAAAAAAAGTTTTCGGCGCCATGATCCTCCAGAGCTACACCGACCCCTACGCCTACGACGATCGGTGCATGGAGATTCTCCAGACCGTCGGCAACCAGCTCGGCGTCTACCTGGAGAAGAAGCGGGCGGAGGACGCGCTCCGCGAGAGCGAGGAGCTTTTCAGGACATTCTTCGAGCAGAACAGCGTGGGGTTCGGTATCATCAAGCCGGGAGGCGCCTGGGTCCGGTTCAACGAAAAAATGAGAGAACTGACGGGTTACTCCAGGGAGGAGCTTGAGAGGCTAACTTGGCGGGATATCACGGCGCCCGAGGATATCGACAGAGAGTTGCGCCTGCTCGAGGCCCTGAGAGGCGGGGAGATAGCCTTTTACACGCTTGAGAAGCAGTACGTCCGGAGGGGAGGCTCCCGCACCGACGTCCTCGTGTCCACCGGGTTGGTGAGAAACGCCGATGGTTCGCCGAAGTGCTACATCTCGCTCATTCAGGACATATCGGAGCGGAAAAAAGGAGAACGGGAGCTGGAACGCCATCAGGAGGCGATCATCGGCAGCATGGCCATTCTGGCCGAACACCGCGATCACGGTACCGGCGAGCACATCCGGAGGACGAAAACCTACGTGCGACGGTTGCTCGAACGTTCCGGAGGCGAGCGCTTTTTCCCGCCCGAACACCTTCCGCTTCTATCGCAGGCGGCCATTCTGCACGATATCGGCAAGGTCGGCGTTCCGGACAGCCTGCTGCTGAAACCGGGCAAGCTGACGCCGGAGGAGTTCGAGATCGTCAAGAGGCACACCGTGATCGGCGGCGAAGTGCTCGGCGAGGCCGCCAGAATTCTCGGCGAGGCGCCCTTCATCCACTATGCGCGACAGATCATCGAGTTCCATCACGAGAAGTGGGACGGTACGGGGTATCCGCACGGACTGAAAGGAGAGGAAATCCCCTTCATCGCCAGGATCATGGCGATCGCCGACGTCTACGACGCGCTGGTGAGCGAGCGCCCGTACAAGGGGGCGATCCCCCACGAGGAGGCTGTCGCGATCATCGCGGAGGGGGCGGGAACCCATTTCGATCCACGCCTGGTGGAGGCCTTCCTGGCCTGCGCCGAAGAGTTCAAAGCCATCTCCGGGTTGGAGGAGCGCCCCCTTTTCCCGGAGTAAGGAGGGCGCGACGGAACTTGACGCCATGCCTTCCTTTAGGTATTGTGTGTCTGGGTACATGTGACATCATATCAAGGAGGTCGTCGCTTTATGGAAATGGAGAACGTACTCTTCGCATTCGGCCTCACGCTGTTCGCCGGTCTTTCGACAGGTATCGGCAGCGCGCTCGCCTTCTTCACCAAGCGTACCAACACCCGTTTTTTGGCGTTTTCGCTCGGGCTCTCCGCCGGAGTCATGATCTACGTCTCGATGGTGGAGATCTTTTTCAAAGCGCAGGAAGCGCTCCAGGCCGGCCTGGGAGAACGGATGGGCGCGTGGATCACCGTCGGCGCTTTCTTCCTCGGCATCTTCGGAGTGATGCTGATCGACAAGTACGTCCCCTCCCACGAGAACCCGCACGAACTGCACCGGGTCGAGGAGATCCGCGGACGCGCCGGGGAGCTGGGGCAAGAGCACGCGCTGATGCGCATGGGCATCCTCACCGCGCTCGCCATCGCCATCCACAACTTTCCCGAAGGAATAGCCACCTTCATGGCCGGGATGCAGGATCCTCGCCTGGGAGTTCCCATCGCCGTCGCCATCGCCATCCACAACATCCCGGAGGGAATCGCCGTGTCGGTGCCCATCTACTACGCCACGGGGAGCAGGAAAAAAGCGTTCACCTACTCCTTTCTCTCCGGAGTGGCCGAACCCGTCGGCGCGCTGCTGGCCTGGTTCGTCCTGATGCCGTTCCTGACCGAGACGCTCTTCGGCGTCATCTTCGCCGCCGTCGCGGGGATCATGGTCTTCATTTCGGTGGACCAGCTTCTTCCCGCCGCCCGCAAGTACGGCGAACATCACGTTTCCATCTACGGGCTCGTCGTCGGCATGATGATCATGGCCGTGAGCCTGCTGCTATTCATATAAGGGGGAATCCGCATGGGGATCACGCTCAACGTCGAACAGTTTTTGAAAGATCTTGAATACCTCGTGAACATCGACAGTCAGTCGAAGGATCCCGAGGGAGTGGCGAAGGTCGCCGCCTTCTTCGAGAAGGCGTTCGGCGACATCGGATGGACCGTCGAGCGGGTGGAGTTCGACCCGACGGCGGGGCCGAGCCTGAAGATCACCAACGGGGAGCCTCCGTACGACGCGCTGCTGCTGGGGCACATGGACACGGTCTTCCCGAAGGGAACCGTGGCCGAGCGTCCGTTCTCGCGTGATGAAAAACGCGCCTACGGCCCCGGGGTCAACGACATGAAATCGGGACTGCTCTTCGGCCTCTACGCCGCTCGGGCGCTCACCGCGAAGGGGAGCAAGGGGTCGTTCTGTATCGCCTACAACAGCGAAGAGGAGATCGGCTCGCGCCGCGCCCGCCCGTGGATCGAGCAGCTGGCGCAGGAGAGCCGAACCTCCGTCGTCCTCGAACCGGCGCGCCCCAACGGCAACCTGATGAACGCGCGCAAGGGGCTCGGGCGCATCGAGGTGACGTTCAACGGCAGGGCCGCGCACGCCGGGGTGGAGCCGGAGAAGGGGATCAGCGCGGTCAACGAGATGGCGTACTGGATCGTCGCGCTCCACGGGCTCACCGACTTCGAGAAGGGGACGACGCTCAACGCGGGCATCGTCGCCGGGGGCACGGGCGCGAACGTCGTACCGGAGAAGGCGACCATGACGGTCGACGTCCGCGTGAAGATTCCGAACGAGGTGGAACGCATCGCCGAGAAGATACTGCAGCTGAAGGCGCACCCCGCGACGCCCGGAATCTCGGTGGACGCGGACTTCATTCTGACCCGGCCGCCGATGAACCCCGGCGAGAAGACTCCGAAGCTGTGCGCGCTCGTCGAGGAGGCGGGGAAGGAGGCCGGCGTCGAGTTCGGCTGGCAGTCGACGGGCGGCGGCTCCGACGGCAACTTCACGGCGGCGCTCGGCGTGCCGACCGTGGACGGCCTCGGCGCGATGGGCGGCGGTTCGCACTCCATCGGGGAGTACATCGAAATCGACGCGCTTCCCTCGCGTTTCGCGATGCTGCTCGGACTCCTGGAGCGTATTCCGGGGACGATGTTTTAAAAATATGAACATGAAGGGTACGGTCCTCGCCGTCTGTACCGCTCCGGCGAAGGGCCTTCAAAAGCACGATCAGGGGGAGGCGCGGCTCGTCCCCGGCAAAGGGCTGGACGGCGACGGACACTTCGGCTTCGCCCACCGGCAGGTGAGTCTGCTGGAGTCCGAAGAGATCGAGAAGATGAAGAAGATAATCCCCACGCTCTTCCACGGCGCGTTCGCCGAGAACCTGGTCACCGAAGGGATCGACCTCAAGAAGCTCGTCCTCGGCGACACGCTCCGCATCGGGGACGCGCTGCTGCGGGTGACGCAGATCGGCAAGGAGTGCCACTCTCGCTGCGCCATCTACGAAGCCGCGGGCGACTGCATCATGCCGCGCCTCGGGATCTTCTGCGAAGTGCTCTCGGAGGGAACGGTAACCGTCGGGGACACGATCGAGTTCGTCCATGAGGACGCTCCGCAGGTGCTCGTCCCGCGAACGATTACGCGGCTCGACGGCGCGAAGCGGGAAATCGTGACGGACAGGCTGTTGAAAGAAGAACGAGTCACTCTCGTCCTCGACGGCGAAGAGGAGGTCGCGGCCGTCTGTACGCCGGGCGAGGAGCGCTACTGGGCCGTCGGTCATCTGAAGTGCCGCCGACTGCTGAAAAGCCGGGACGACATCGCGAGCCTCGAAATAGCCTCCGGCATCGTCTCGGTGAAGCGCAAGCAGATGACCGAGGGACTGCCGCTCTTGCAGCGAATCCTCTCCTCGTCGGCGTCGGCGTTGCTCGCCGAGGGCGCGGAGGAGAAGCTCGGCGAGGCCGTCCCCTCCGAATGGCGCATCCCCGCGTCGGTGCTTCGCGAGGGCGCGGAGTGGTTGAGCGAAGCGCCCATCTTCCGCGCGACCGGCGGAACGCACGTCGCGGCGCTGATGGCGAAGGACGGTGAAAAACTCTTCCGCACCGAGGACATCGGGCGGCATAACGCCGTGGACAAGGCCGTCGGATGGGCGGTGCTCCACGACGTCCCGCTCGGTGAGACCGCGTTGCTCGTCTCGGGCAGGCTCCCCGTCGACATGGTGATGAAGGCGCTCGGCGCGGGCATCCCCGTGCTGGGGAGCGTCTCGGCGGCCATCGCCGAGGGCGCGGAGGCGGCGGAAAAGGGCGGACTCGCTCTCGCGGGCTTCATACGGGGAGACCGGATGAATATCTACACGCACCCGGAACGGATTTCCGACTGAAAAACGGCCCTTGGCGGGGCCGTTTTTTGTTGACAGAACGCCGAAAAGGCGATAGTGTAGTGATGGTCCACCTAAAGAACCGACGTTTCAACAAGCGAAATTCAATGTCTTCAAGGAGGTAGAAAAAAATGTCCCGATTCGTCACGTTCGGAGAGATCATGCTGCGCCTCACGCCGCCCGAGCACGAGGTGCTCTTCCAGACGAACCGTCTGGTCGCGACCTTCGGCGGCGCGGAGGCGAACGTCGCCGTCTCGCTCGCAAACTACGGAGAGAACGTCTCGTACGTCACCGCCGCCCCCGCCAACCCGGTGGGCGACGCGATGATCAAGGAAGTCCGCTCGTTCGGCATCTGCACCGACCACATCCTCCGCAAGGGGGAGCGGCTGGGCATCTACTTCACCGAGACGGGCGCGGCCATGCGCCCCTCGAAGGTGGTCTACGACCGCGAGGGCTCGTCCATCGCCGCCGTGCAGCCCGGCGACTTCGACTGGGACAGGATTCTCGACGGCGCAACCTGGTTCCACACCACCGGCATCACCCCCTCGCTCGCCGAAGGGACGGCCGCCGTGGCGCTGGAGGCCGTGAAGGCCTGCCGCGCGAAGGGAATCACCGTGTCGTGCGACCTGAACTACCGGAAGAAGCTCTGGAAGTGGGGAAAGAGCGCCAAAGAGGTGATGACCGAGTTCGCCAAGTACGTCGACGTGACCATCGCGAACGAGGAGGACTGCCAGAAGTGTCTCGGGATCGAGCTCGACGTGGACGTGACGTCCGGCGCGCTGGACACCGCGAAGTACAAGGTGCTCGCGGAGAAGGTGATGGCCGCCTACCCGAATATGAAGTACCTCGCCGTCAGCCTCCGCGAGAGCGTGAGCGCCGACTGGAACGGCTGGTCCGCAGTGCTTACCGACAGCAAGGGGAACTTCTACACCAGCAAGAAGTACGAGATCCGCGACATCGTCGACCGCATCGGCGGCGGCGACTCCTTCGGCTCCGGCCTCATCTGGGGGCTGAACAACCTGAAGACGCCGCAGGACGCCCTCGAATTCTCCGTGGCGGCCTCCGCGTTGAAACACACCGTCTACGGCGACTTCAACCGCGTCTCCAAGGAGGACGTCCTCACCCTGATGGGCGGCGACGCCTCGGGACGCGTACAGCGGTAGACCAGAAAGAAGAAGCGGCCTCCAAAAAGACGGAGGCCGCTGTTTTACAAGAAAAGAGCGTTTTCAACACCATGGGCCGGGAGCGCTCCACACTCCTCGGAAATTTTGTTGTTCCGCAAGAGCCGTATTGAGCGGTTCAAGAAATGTTCCGATAAGAGCAAGGGCTGTTTCAAAATCCTGAGGAGCGTCATGCAGTCCGAGTTTTTTCGTGAACGCACGCCACTGGATGCATTTTGTTTTTTCCTGTGCGAATGAGGGGGCAAACACTGCGGGACGCGCGACAAACGGTGTTTTCCGGCACTCAAACGTTTGTTTGATGGATTCGGACAAGAGCGCTCCTTCGAAATTGAATGTGCGCGCCAGCATCCAGATATCGTAAAAATCTTTCATCCGGCTGTTGAGGATTCCCAACTTCACCATAGCGTGGAACTTTTCGGCAATCGTGCTCTCCATGCTGTATCCGTTCACCACGGGCGCCGGAAAACCAAGAAGCGCAGGATAGGCACTCCTGCTCGGGCAGGGAACAAGCGCGTCTCCAAAGCCTATATCGATCTGCAAAGAGAGCCGTGCGCTGCCAAGACATCCTTTGAGCCGCACCCGCACGCCTTCGTACTCCGCGCTTTCCGTAATCCTCACCGACGATACGCTCTCCGCATCGAATACTACCCCGTCGGGTTCTACCTCGGTACGGCATGCATCCTTTACTGCGTTTCCGACAGCGGCAAGACTGTTGTCCATCCTCCCCATAAAATCGATATCCATAGTGGGCCGGGCGCTTGCTCCTCCCCAAACAAAGAACATCAAAGCTCCCTTGAGAATGAAACATTCAGCGTGCCGGCTTCTGGAAATTCTGTAGATGAAACGTTCAATGGCGAAATGCTGCAGCAGTTCGTTAAACGGTCTGCGGGTTTCTTTTGCCTTATCCAGTAAACGCCTATGCACAGATGCCGAAATGTTCCTGATGTCTCTCGCCATTTATAAAAGAGCCTCCAAGTATGGGCGAATAATAGCGCTCACGCGGCAGACTTTCGCATACCACATCAGGCGGTCGACATCGACCGTCTTTCGTTCAATGTACAAGCGAAGAGCCTCCAGCGAGGTGTCGAGTCCGATACGGTTTCGGAACTTGAAGCAGTCCGCAAGCGTCTTTTCGGGAGAATAGACACGTACTGCAACATCCTCCAGGCGAAGTGTTTCCGTACCTTCGGTAAATGAGTCTCCGGAAAACCTATAGAATGTAACGGGCGGAAAATCCAAGCGAGGCGTTTCCGCTCCGCGCCGAAGCGCCACATGAACCTGATGAGGGATCTGCGTAGTGATTTCATGAAGCGCCAGTGCTGAAATCAGGCAGATCACACCATCGGGAATCAACAGTGCGACAGCCGTCAGATCGGGATTGCCGAGCGGTTCGCTGTCGACAAGGCGGTAAAGACCGCGGCTGACTCTCTCTACTATCCCGGAGTCGCGCAGAGCATAGAGCGCCGCAGGGTGGATACCGGCTTGCATCGCCCCTGTAGTGCGAAGGATGCCGCCATGTTCCTTGAAAATCTCGATCTCCTCGGTAAAACGAGTCTTTCTTGTGTTTTGCTTCACGATAAAAACACCATCACTTTTTGGCTTTTGTAGGTATTATTATCATTTCTCCCCGTCTCGTCAAGCTGGAAACCTCCAGCAGACTTTTTAGCGCTGAAGCACACCGTCTACGGCGACTTCAACCGCGTCTCCAAGGAGGACGTCCTCACCCTGATGGGCGGCGACGCCTCGGGACGCGTACAGCGGTAGAAGCTCGAGCGCTCGGACGACGAAAAAGCCGCTGTGGGGGAAATGCAGCCTCAGGGACAGCCGCCTACAACGCCGATCGGTGCGCGCCGATTTCCGCGTGCGGTTTTCTCTTCAAAGCGACAGGGGCCTCCGACTACTCCGGAGGCCCCTGTTCTTTGTGTACGGGAGGCTACTTCTGCAGCAGGTGGAAGATGAAGCCGCCGATGTGGAGGTCGAGGTAGAGCGCGACGGTGCGGCCATCCTTCTTCTTCTCCGTCTCCGGGAGGGAGGCGATCCCCTTCCGCTTCAGGAAGGCGGCGGCGCGCATGACGTCGTTGCAGCCGACGGCGACGTGCCCCTTCTCGCCGAGGTACATGCTCTTCATGAACTCGAAGCCCTTCCCGACGAAGGCGGAGCTGTTCCCGTCCTTCACCGCCATGCCGAAGAGGGCGGCGAGCCTCTCGGCGCCGGCAAGCGCCTCTTTTTCATCGGGACAGTTGATTCCCAGGTGGATCAGCTCGAAGCCGTGCATCGCGAAGACGGCTTCTCTGGTCATGCGGGCGATCTCGTCGAACTTCCCCTCCGCGACGACCTCGGGCTTCACCATCCAGCTCCCGCCCACGGCGAGGATCTTGTTGAAGGCGAGGTAGGAGGGCATGTTCTTCGCGTCGACGCCGCCGGTGGGGATGAAGCGGACGCTTCCGTACGGAGCGCTCATCGCCTTGAGCATGGGCAGACCGCCCGACTGCTCGGCCGGGAAGAACTTCACCACGTCGAGCCCGCGCTCCAGCGCCATCTCGATCTGCGACGGGCTGTTGATCCCGGGGGTTATGGGGATGTTGTGCTCGACGCAGTAGTCCACGACCGAGGGGTTGAACCCCGGCGTAACGATGAACTTCGCCCCCGCGTCCACGGCCTTCTTCACCTGGTCGCGGGTGAGCACGGTCCCGGCGCCCACCAGCAGCTCCGGAAGCTCGCGCGACATGATGCGGATGGACTCCTCCGCCGCGTCGGTACGGAAGGTCACCTCCGCGATGGGGAGTTCCCCTTCAAGAAGCGCCTTGCCGAGAGGGAGAGCGTCGGAGGCCTTGTCGAGTTTGACCACGGGAACGATGCCGAGTTCCCCTATGCGCTGCAGTATGTCGTTCATATTATTTTTCGTCTCCTTTCCTATGTGGCTGACGCGTCAAGCATAGACAATGAATCGCCCTTTCGTCAAGGACTTTTTTCCGCAGAATAAAACATTGTTTCGAAATTCGCGGCGAGATTTTCGGCCGGTAGGGAGACGTTCCCAAAAAAAGCGAATAAAAAAGACCCCGTATCGCTACGGGGTCCGCCATGCATTGGGTTCGCGCTACTCAACCGACTGGTAGAGCGCTTCCTGCTCCTCAACCGAGAAGATGCGGTCGAGATCAAGGAAGATGATCAGCCTGCCATCGACCTTGGCCACACCCCGGATGAAGTCCGAGCTGACGCCGCTGGCCACGATGGGAGGCGTCGGCTCGATCGACTCGTCCGGGATGCGAAGTATCTCGGAGACTCCGTCCACGAGGATGCCGATGTTCTGTCCCGACATGTTGACGACGATGATCCGGCGTTCCGTATCGCTGGAGCCGCTTCTGTCCGCGACCAGAAACCTCTTGCACAGATCGACGATCGGGACGATCTGCCCCCGAAGATTGACTATCCCCTCGACGAAGTCCATGGACTGGGGGATGGTGGTGATGTTCTGCAGTCTGACGATCTCCCGGACTCGGGAGATGTCGATGCCGAATTCCTCCTTGCCGAGAGCGAACACGACAAGCTGTTGTTCCGCCATTTTTTTTCCTCCTTCCGCAAGATCCTGCTGAATAAACTCTTCAGGACAATTCTAACAGATATTGCGACGGATATCACCCGCGTTTTGCGGGGAGTCGCTCCGTCTTCGCAGGAAGCGCCCGTTCGTCGACGGAGAAGCGGTTCACCAGGCCGAGCAGCGTTTCCGCCGCCTGCGACATGCTCTGCGCCTCCAACGCGATATGTTCCGCCGCTCTCGTGGTTTCCCCAGAGGATGTCTTGATCACTCCAACGGCGCCGACCATGGAGTTCGTCGTATCGGTGACGCTGCGAATGGCCGTCGTCATCTCCTGACTGGAGGCCGCCTGCTCTTCGCTCACGGCGGCGATGTTCTGCACGGCTTCGGCTACTTTCGCGATAGCCCCTACGGTCTCCTCAAGCTTCTTCTGCGTCTGCGCCGCGCGCTTCACGGCCTCGTCAAGGATGTCGCCGGTAGCTCTGGTCGCGTCGATCGATTCGGAAGAGTGCCTCTGAAGGTCGGCAATGAGTTTGTTCACGTTGGAGGCCGCCCGTGCGGAGTCCTCGGCAAGCTTGCGCACCTCCTCGGCGACTACCGCGAACCCTCGTCCGGCCTCTCCGGCCCGCGCCGCCTCGATCGCCGCGTTGAGCGCCAGCAGGTTGGTCTGGTCGGCGATGGAGGTGATGGTGGCCACGAACCCGCTGATGGCTTCCACGGACTTCCCGAGTTCGCGGATGCGCTCCACGCTGCGGTCGGATTCCGCCGCTGCGCCCTTGACGCTGGTGATGAACCCTTCGACGTCCTCGACGGAGGCGTCCGTGGTCGAGGAAGCGAACGCGGCCGATTCCGCGCCCTCCGTCGCCGAATTGGCCGCCGACGACGCCGAGCTCGCGATCTCTTCGACGGAGGCGTTCGTCTCTTCGAGCGCTGCGGCTCCGCTCTCGGCAAGTTCCATCACCCTGTTGATCGAGGCGCTGACCTCTTCCATCGAGGCGACGGTTTCCTCGGAGAGAGAGGCGAGCGTCTCCGCCCTCTGAGCGGTCTCCTGAGCCTCGCCGCGCACGGAGAGAAGCACCCCTCTCAGCGCGTCGATCATGCTGTTCAGATGGGCGGATATGGTCGCCAGTTCATCCTTTCCCTGAACCCGATAGGAAACCGAAAAGTCGCCGCGGGCCAAACGGTCGGTGACCACGCCCATGGCGGCGACGGAACGGTTCAGGTTCCGCGTGATGAAGAAGATCACCGCGCCGACCACGACGAAGGCGGATACGGCGATGAAAAGAAGCGTCATGGTGATGGAGCGTCTGATGTCGGTAATCACCGATCTGGGGAAAAAGACCGCTATGGGCAGCCCGGCCTTCGTCGGCGCGTAAAAGAATTCCTGCTCCTCGCCGAGCATCGTCAACGGCGCCTGTCCTTCGCGCCCCGCGATCATGAGCGAGGCGGCGGCACGGAGTCCTTCGGGGAAGAATTCGTCGGAGACGACGTTCCCCTTCATCACCTGCTCCTTGAACGCGGCGGGGCCCGCGGCGAGCACGCCTTCCTTGGTGAGCAGCAGACCGCTCCCCGCGCCGAGGATGTTCAACCCGCCGACGAAGTCGGAGAGCCAGCCGAGATCTATGTCGATGCCGACGACGCCGAGAAGTTTTCCCCCGTCGCCGTAGGCCGGCATCGTCATGGAGATGATGATCTGTTTAGTAATGCCGTCGAGGTATGGAGAGGTCACGATCGGCCCCTTCGCCGCCACCGCCTCCTTGTACCAGGAACGCGTCCTGGCGTCGTACCCTTTGTCGGGAACCCAGCCGGTTCCGTCGGCGAACCATCCGTCCGCCTCGAAGCCCGTGTAGATCTCGGTGGTCGCCGTATCATTAAAAAAAAAAGTCAGGGAGATCATCAGCGGAATCACCTTTTCGGGAGCGTCGCTTCCGTGCGTCTTCCAGTTGTACTCGACGGCCGCGGCCGCATTGCGGAGCACCGCCTCCAGACTCATGAACTGAATGTTGATGTTGTCCGCCGCGCGGTGGACGCTCTCCGCGCCCGTGTTCTGCATCTGCCCCAGCACCACCGACGTGGTGCGGACGAACGTGACGCCCATCATACCGCCTATGACCAAGAACATGCAGATCGCTATACCCCATAGCTTTCCTTTGATTGACATGAGCCTTCCCCCTTTGCTACGGATAAAAAACGCTTTTCGGTCTTTATCGCTTTATCATGCGCCATGTCTTTTGCAAAGATTCATACATCCTGTTTTTTCTCATACACGACACGGGTGAAGAGGAGGCTCCTCTTCACCCGTGTTCAACGGTCCATTTCCTATTCTGTTATGTCGTTCAGCGTTTCAGCGCGAGTCCGCTCCCTTCCGCGGCGACCTTGAAGCGCCCCACGGAGCGCTGCATCTCCTCCGACAGGCGTACCAGGTCTCCCGCCGTCGACGCGATGCTCTCCGTCATCCGCCCCTGCTCGTCCATCGAGCGGTTGATGCTCTCCACCTGCTCGGCGATCTCCGCGCCCGATCGCGCCACGTGGTCCATTCCGGCGGTCATCTCCTCCGCGCTCGCCGACTGCTCCTGCATCGTC
>JAHDKT010000066.1 GCA_018436725.1 Synergistaceae bacterium
CACCGCGAAGCGCAGGTCGTCCTCGGAGTGCGCCGCCGAGACCATCGCCCGGATGCGCGCCGTGCCGCGCGGCACCGTCGGGAAGACGATCGCCGTGGCGAACACGCCCGCCTCGAAGAGCTTCGCGCTGAACGCCTTCGCATCCGACGCCTCGCCGATGATCACCGGCGTGATCGGCGTCTCGCTGTGCGCCGTGTCGAAGCCCAGCGCCTTCAGCTCTTTTTTAAGGAAGTCGCCGTTGTGCCACAGCTTCTTCACCAGATCCTCGCTCTGCTGCAAAATTTCCACCGAGGCCAGGTTCGCCGCCACGTCGGGGATGGTGAGCGCGCTGCTGAAGAGGTTCGTCCGCGCCTTCTGACGGAGGTAGTCCACCAGCGTGGCGCTCCCCGCCGCCATGCCGCCCATCACGCCGAACGCCTTCGACATCGTCCCGATCTCCACGTCCACGCGGCCGTGCAGTCCGAAGTGATCCACGATGCCGCGGCCGCCCCGTCCCAGCACGCCCTCGCCGTGCGCGTCGTCCACCGCGACGATCACGCCGTGCTTCTCGCACAGGTCCACGATCTCCGGCAGCTTCGCCACGTCGCCGTCCATCGAGAAGACGCCGTCCGTGATCAGCAGCTTCTTCCCCGCGAAGCCGTCGTACTCCTTCAGCTTTTTCTCGAGGTCGGCCATGTCGGAGTGCTCGTAGCGCACAACCTTCGCCTTCGTCAGCTTGCACGCGTCGATGATGGAGGCGTGGTTCAGCGAGTCGCTGAAGATCACGTCGTCCGCCGAGTTCGCCAGCGTCGGAATCACCGCGAGGTTGGCGCAGAAGCCCGACTGCACCACGATGGCCGCCTCCGCGCCCTTGAACGCGGCCAGCTTTTTCTCCAGCTCGATGTGCGGGCTCATCGTCCCCGCGATGGTGCGCACCGCGCCGGGGCCGACGCCGTACTTGTCCGCGTACTCCTTCACCTTGTTCACAAGGCGTGGATCGTTGCACAGCCCGAGGTAGTTGTTCGAGCAGAGGTTCAGGTACTTCTTTCCGTCGATATGGACCCACGCCCCCTGGGGGCTTTCAAGAGTCCTGATAGTGCCGTAGAACCCGCCCTGCTTCATCGATTCGAGTTCTTCGGTCAGAAAATTCATGGGAACGGCCATCGAGATCACTCCTTTTTTGGATATGGCGCTCTTCATGTAAAGTATGCTGATATCCGACTCTTGCTGTCAATGAAGTATAATCTGAGAGGCGTTCCTATAATATCGCCTGCAAAAAATATATTTTCCGGGAGGACCCGTACCATGAACGAAGAGATGACCCTCGAAAGCCTTGCGGCGCGGAACGCGGGAGACAGCTCCGCGCCTCACTACATCGCGGGGGTGCTGCGGGAGGCCATCTACCGCGGACTCCTTCCCGAGGGCAAACCGCTGCACCAGGCCCAGCTCGCCCTCCGCCTCGGCGTGAGCCCAATCCCCCTGCGCGAAGCCCTGCGCCTGCTGGAGACGGAGGGATTGATCGCCTTCCAGGGGTACCGGGGAGCCATGGTCACCGCGCTCTCGCTGGAGGAAGCCCGCGAGCTGTACGAGATGATCTCCGCGCTGGAGACCAGCCTGATGAAGATCGCCTTTCCCCGCATCACCCGCCGCGTCGTCGAGGACGCCGCCAAGGTGCTCGACCTGATGGAGCGCGAGCCCGACTGCATCAAGTGGCGCGACCTCAATCAGATGTTCCACAACCTCTTCTACGAGCCCGCAGACCGCCCCCTGACTTTGGACATGCTCGCTCGCCTGCGCCAGAAGACCGACCGCAACATCCGCCTCCACCTCGCCTCCATGAGGGACGAGTCGCAGCGCCAGCACCGCGCCATCCTCGACGCCGTGACGGCGCGAAACCTGGACGCCGCGCTGGAAGCCCTGGCCGCGCACCTGGCGTACACGTCGAACGACCTGCAGTCGTGCATGCGGCGCGGGTGAGGGGGGAGGATAGCGTCATAGGGGATGAAAACGACGATTGACATTCTTTTTGAAAAGTGGTATAGATTGAATGATGACAACTTGTTTAATAATATTAAAATCTCACGTGTCGTTTATGTATTGTATTCTTTCTTTTTAATGATTAAACGTTGGCAAAGGCTCTGTTCACGGCAACGAAAAATGAGCGAGATGTCCATTCCGGGTTTTCTGAATGAGGACTCAAGACGGTGTCAACGATGAGAGCGTTGAAGAAGGAGGTCGTTTTATGCCGGTAGTCGACCTGGCGTTTCCACTTCTGGGACAGGATATCCCTGCAGATCATGGGTATGCTCTTTACAGCGCGGTAAGTCGTGCGCTCCCGTTTTTTCACGGCGAAGAGGCGGAAGGATTCGGAATTGGGATACACCCTGTTCAAGGTGTGCTTTGCGGAGGGCGCAAGCTTCGCATTGACGAAAAGAGCCGTCTCACCATGCGGCTTTCTGCGGAGTACATCCCGAAAGTTCTTCCTCTTGCGGGAAAACGTCTTGACCTTGACGGCCACCGGATATCGTTAGGCATTCCTTCGCCTTTTTTACTCTCCCATTCGGAGTGTCTTTTCAGCAGAATCGTGGTCATCAAAGGATTCCTCGAAAGTGTCTCATTCCTAGGGGCAACTCGAAGACAGTGCGAAAAGCTCGGCGTTCCAGGCGGCAAGATTTTTCTTGTTCCTCATCGTACAAAACGCTCTTTCGAGGGTGCCGTGTCGGATGGAGAGGAAGCTGTTTTTACGAAGAGGACGCTCAGAATTCGTAACAAAGAAGTTGTGGGTTTTGCCGTAAAAGCTGGAAGCCTTCTTCCGGAAGAATCTCTCGTTTTACAGGAGATGGGGCTGGGAGGCCGCAGAAAGATGGGATGCGGCCTGTTTGTGCCGAGGACTATGGAGCATGACATATAGGCATCTTCTTGCAAAGCTCCCGACTCGACCGGAATGTCCCCTGAAAGCGGAATCATTGGTCGGACATACGGAGAGCGTTCTGCTGTCTGCGGAAGAGATGCTCCCCTTTATTGCTTCAGGCATGAAGCGTTCTTTAGGTTTCCAAGATGAAGAGATGACAGCATGGAGCAGGTCTTTTCTTCTTGCAGCGTGGATACACGATTGGGGTAAGGCGAACGACCACTTTCAAGACATGCTTCTCCAAAAAATCAAGCGCCAGGGGATCAGACACGAAACTGTTTCGATGGTGCTTCTGGATCTCCTTTCCGATTGGGTGTTCCCGCCGAAAGGCGATCTACCTGTCTGGGCAGTCAAAGGTGTTTATATTGCTGTGGGCTTGCACCATTTCAAATGTCAGGATATTAAAAAGCGTCCTGTGAAGGATCGCTCCGACGTAGCGATATTCACTGAACACGAAGATTTTCAAGATCTGCTGCTGATGGGTAGCAATATGTTGGGGCTTGCTCAACCTCCCACGTTACGGAATATCGAATTTTCACTTTTACGGGGAGGGCTAATCGAAAGTCTGAAAAGGCTCGAGGCGGAGCTTGACGACTTTCGCTGCACAACGCGACAAAAAACTCTGATTGCATGTCTCAAAGTTGCGCTGATGAACGCCGATCTTGCCGGATCGGCCCTGCCGCGAAGTACGAAGAACTTGGACGAATGGTTGCATCGCAAACTGAAGATCTCTCTCGACGGGAAAGATCTGGAGAAAATAGTCGACGGAAAACTTTCAGGATGCCCTCTCCGCAATTTCCAAAAGAATGTTGCGGAGGCGGAGAGCAAGACGATTCTCGCAGAGGCCGGTTGCGGTTCTGGTAAGACGGTCGCGGCCTATCTGTGGGCTGCCAGGCGTGCCGACTCCTCCCGTCTGTTCTTCTGCTACCCGACCACAGGGACGGCTTCGGAGGGTTTCTCCGGGTATCTGCATGATCCTGATTTTGAATCCATACTTATTCATAGCCGTTCGGAGGTTGATTATCGCCTTCTTGAGAACATGCCGGCAAGAGGGAGCGAAGAAGCGGAACTTATAGAAAGCAGACTTGAAGCAATGGAAACGTGGCCGATTCCTGCTGTTGTCTGTACTGCTCATACAGTTCTTGGCCTTTTCGAGAACGTGCGAAGAGGTGTTTATGCATGGCCGGCTCTCATCAGGGGGACTTTCGTTTTTGACGAAATACATGCCTACAGCGAGAGGCTCTTTTCCTACCTTCTGACCTTTCTAGAAATGTTCCGCGAGTCGCCCGTACTCCTTATGACAGCTACGCTTCCCGAGGTACGAAGAAAGGCGCTCGAAGAAGTGTGCAAATCCAGAGGAGGTTTGATGGCCGTCAAAGGACCGAAAGAGAGGGAGAGCGCTCTCCGTTACGTCATGAGAGACCTTGGAACCCAAGGCTGCGAAGAGGCGAAACGAAAAATCCTCGATGTGTTCGGCGAGAGTTACAACGGCAGCAAAAAAGTTCTCTGGATATGCAACACGATCAAAAGCGCCGCGGCAATTTACGATTGGGGCAAGGAACACGCTCTGCCCGTGGAGTTGTACCACAGTAGATATCGCTACAGGGACAGGTTGCGGAGGCATCGGGCCGTTATCGACGCCTTCGGCAAGGATGCTCCGATACTCGCTGTAACGACGCAGGTCGCGGAAATGTCGCTGGATATATCGGCGGATGTGCTTGTGTCGGAATACGCTCCGATCTGGGCGCTCATTCAGCGTCTCGGGAGACTGAATAGAAAGGAGGAAATTCCTTCGGTTTCAGGGACGGCGCTGTTGTATTCTCCTTCAAGAAATTTACCGTATGATGAAAAGCTCCTCGAAGATGCGCGCAAGTGGTTATCGGAACTCTGCGACGGTACGGCGCGCTCTCAGGCCGATCTTGCGGCAATTTTTCTGAAAACTTCGTTTGGAGAAAAGCGACAAATCTTTCCATTCAAGACCTTCGCGTGGAAGGATGCTTCTCTCTTCGAGGAAAACGAACCGGTGTCTATAGAGGAATCCGGGTATACAAGCGACGTCGTTCGTGAAGAAGACCTGCCTGCCTTCAACCTTACGGAGATTGCGATCCCGATGCCCAATGTGGATGGAATGCATGAATGGAAGCGGTTGAAACGCTTTTTTGTGGCCCCGACCGGAAGTATGTTCTACGATGAAAGGAGGGGAGGCGAATGGAAGAGCTTGAGATAGGCCTTTTCGAGCCGGGAATGACTCATCTTCATCGCCTGGGGCTGGCCGGACTCTATATGGCGTTGGAGCATTTCAACGAAGAAGGATGGCAGCCGGAAAATGGAGGATGGTCGTTCTCTCCGCGAAAGGTGCGTTTGCAGTGGAGCGGCAGTGCGGCAAACTTTTTCCGACAGCTTTTCGAACGTTCCTTTGCCATCGACGATAGCGGACTTCTTGATTTTGCATCGCACCGAAGCGCCCGAATGGGAGACATACGCAAGGTCGTTCTGAGCGAGGCCGTCCGCCAGACGTTCCTTCAGCATAATAAACAGAATATGATTCCAAAAGGAACAGTTGAACGAATTAAAACAATCTCGTTTGATGATACCCAGAGACAGATTCGGTACAAACCATTCGGAAAGACGAACGCGATAATGACGGCATGGACCGAGATGATCGGTAGGAATGGGCTGAAAGATGATGTCGTGATTAAAAGCTGGCTCTACCCCGGAGCCGTCGTGCGTCACGAAGCATATAACAAGGAAAATGCCCTGACCGAACCGTCCGGGAGGTATCTCTGTCTTGCCTACGCTTCGGCGGCATGTCTTTTTTTCAGGCTTTCCCACAGAAAAAAGGACGGATCGTGGGACAAAAAAATGGCAAATGCGGTAGTCCTCCCTCACCTTGAGGATCTTGAAGAGTACGCGCACATCTTTCAACGATACCTAAGGGCAAAACCGGAAAAATGTACTGCCGACGGTATGGCGGATGCTGGACTCTCCGCTTTGATTCTGCTTACAGCGGAGGAACGAGTACGACGTTTTCCCGTGAGCGGCTTCACCGTCTATACAATGGGGGCCGTTCCTTGGAACAAACAGCAACAAAGGCGAACCGGAATGTTGAGCGCCGACATTATTCCACGAACGGCTCTGGAAACCTTCGGCATCGCCATGCGCTTGCTTGCGAACAGGATGGTTGACAAAAAAGTTGAGGAGGATCAGGATTCGGAGGATAGGGGATTCTTCATTGCCGTCAGTCGGGTGCGCGGTCTTGCAGCCGAAAACATCGCCTGCGGGAAACCGTGGTATCTTGGTTTTGTCGATCTTGTTCAGAACAAGGATACATGGAACCTTACCGCATATGAAAAGGAGGGGATTTGCAATATGATGCAGGAAATGTCGTGGGAGAACTCTTCGGAGAAACACCTCGTCGACGCGCTGCATATCTCCATACGCAATATTTTCGGACGCTTGGCGGAAGAAGCCAGAAGCCGGAGCGAGAGTCCGGAAAACCTCTGGGAACGCGAGCGAACAAAGCTACGAAGCGGCATGGTCAGGGCAAAGAACGCCCAAACTTTACGGGCCGAAGTGGTGGATATGCTTTCTCGCGGTAACAGCAACAGGGTGATGCAGGAAAAGTGGCAGGAGATTACCCCTTTGCTGAACAGCGACGATTGGCAGCGAGTTCGCGATCTCGCCCTTCTCGCTCTTGTTTCCTATAAAGGAAAAGGAGCGCCTCCGGCGGGAGACGATACTTCCGGCGCCGATTCCGTCGAGCCGTAAAGAAACTGCAGGAAGGAGATGCGATGATGAGTCTTCATCTTTTCGGAGCAATACTTACCCCTGAAGGGGTCGCCGCGAACAATCGGGGGGAGAGCGACGGGAATATCACAACTCTCCAGAAACTCCTCTGGAAAGGACAAGTTCACACTACAGTATCTTCCGAGGCGATACGCTGGGCCATTCGATATTTATGGCAAAAGAAAAACATCCCTGTGAACAGAGTCTGGGATGACGCACAGGAGGATTTTGCCTGGAACGATACGGTGAGAGCGGTTTGGAATCCTGAGTACGAGGAGAAAGGGGTTCTCGCATCCTATATCGACGACGATGTGATGGGGTTCATGATCGCCGAAGGTGCGAAGGTCGATGCAAGCGACGTCGAGGAAGAAGCGGAGGTCGGGAAGAAGACCGTTAATAAGAGCAAGAAGAAGAGTAAAGGTACATGCACGAAACGGAGAGGCGTATTGGAAATTTCAAGGGCTATATCTCTCTCTCCTTTTGCCGGGGATATCAGCTTCAACGCAAAGAGCGGCGTAAAAGGGAAAACAAGCCTGTATGGAACGGAGATGCACGCAACGCGTTTTCAGTATGGTTTTTCTTTGACGCCCGAACGACTTCACGTAACGAAGAGAGTTTTCGATACTCTCGACGCTATCGTCTCCCTCGGAGAAGTGGCGGGAAATCACAGCCGATTCCTGTATGATTTTGCTCCGGATTCCGTTATATATAGGATCACCGAAGACCCCGCACCGAGATTGCTCTATGTTTTTGAACTGGAGAGGAGCGGAGAAATTCGAGTTCCCGATCTTTTGCGCCGCATCGAAGCCGGAGATGTTGCTCCTGCCGAGCTTTTCGTAGGTGGCCCCGTTGCAAAGACTCTTGAGAAGTATGGCGCTTCAGGCATGAACGTCTTCTCCGGAGTAAAAGAGGCAAACACGGCCTTAAAAAAGGCGCTCGGAAACGTCCTGGATATCGAAGCGACCGATCTTTGATACGCCGAGAAGCACGGGAGAGGGGGGAGTATGCAATGACAGTTTCGCTGTACGTCTCGGTCCCGGTCTGCGGATTGCGGAAACCTTATGCGAGAGAACTTCTTGAAAGTGAGCGTGTACCTCCTCCATCCACGGTATACGGTTTCTTGCTTTCTTTGGTAGGTGAAGAAGATCGCAGGCGCTATATCGGAACACGCCTGAAGATCTGTCTTTTGAGCACGCCCGAAGTCTCTCGCATACTCCGGACGGTGTGGAGGATCAAAGATAAGAATCTTCCGCAGGGGGTGGGAAAAAACAGGACGCCGGATTATCAGGAGATACTCACCGGACTTGAGTTCGCAGTGTGGGTGCAGAAAGGCGAACTGGCCGGGAGAATTGCCGAGGCGTTTGCCTCGGGACATAAATCGGTACGGAGATTCGGCGGACTCTCCTTCGGAGAGAGCAAAGATCTGGTGGATGAGATCGTTTTCTGTCCTGACTGGAATGCCGCTAACGAAGGCAAATGGCTAGTTTCTGATCCGGAAGGGAAGTATGCTCTGCCGGTCTGGGCGGATCATGTGGCCTCGGCCGGAACAAGATGGAGAGCGTTTTCTCTCGTGTCGGATACGCTTGCTCATCCTTTGAAGAACGATCTTCGCTGGATTGAGATTGCACCGTAGAAAAAACAAGCATGTCTCCGTGAAACGAAGAGACATATCGATAACATCGAAAAAGAACGATCCCCACTGGCTTAGTCTGTCAGAAGAGAAAAAATCGTGCTTGACTGTCGTCGAGCCTCAGTAATAGAGCGCTTATGGCGTATCCACGAGCAGAAAGAGGCCGTTTGATTGGGAATCGTCGGTAACGATTGGACGTGCTTGAAAACCCATCCTCCAAGTTGTTGCTACGAGATGGTTTCCAAGTGCTGCTGTGAATCAATCTCTGATGCCGTAAGGCGTTGAGCACTAGGAGCTTTCGTCCACGATCACCATGGTGTTCTCGGTGAATCAATCTCTGATGCCGTAAGGCGTTGAGCACTGTTGCCCTTGCGGATGCCGCTTCCCGGCTCCGGGTGAATCAATCTCTGATGCCGTAAGGCGTTGAGCACAGCCTCGTAGTGGAGGACGGAAACGGACTGTCAAGTGAATCAATCTCTGATGCCGTAAGGCGTTGAGCACATGAGAACTCCTCCCCGAATCGCCCTCCGTCAACAGTGAATCAATCTCTGATGCCGTAAGGCGTTGAGCACTCCCCGTGATCCTCACATCGAACCTTTCAACCCACGTGAATCAATCTCTGATGCCGTAAGGCGTTGAGCACAAACGGAAAAAGCATACACCGTGAAAGCCATAGCGGTGAATCAATCTCTGATGCCGTAAGGCGTTGAGCACATCAGGAACGCTCCAGCGACGATGCCTGTTGTAAACGTGAATCAATCTCTGATGCCGTAAGGCGTTGAGCACTGAGCGGGATTTGGTGGACATCACCGAGCTTTCTGGTGAATCAATCTCTGATGCCGTAAGGCGTTGAGCACATCGACGACCCGGTAAAGAACAGACAGGAAGCCGACTCGTGAATCAATCTCTGATGCCGTAAGGCGTTGAGCACTAAATGGAACTTCCGTAAGTGCTCCGGCTACGATTACGTGAATCAATCTCTGATGCCGTAAGGCGTTGAGCACTCGTCAAAGACGCGCTTCGTTTCTTCGGCGTTCTTGTGAATCAATCTCTGATGCCGTAAGGCGTTGAGCACTTTTGCTGTAAAAAGTTCCACTGGCCGCCCATCGTGTGAATCAATCTCTGATGCCGTAAGGCGTTGAGCACATGAGGACTAAGAGGGATCGCTTCCGCACACATCAGATGTGAATCAATCTCTGATGCCGTAAGGCGTTGAGCACCTTTACGACCCCTGCGAGCCTTTTTCCGAGTACAGTGAATCAATCTCTGATGCCGTAAGGCGTTGAGCACTGGCAGATTATTGAACCGGAAACCTGGAATCGCCGTGAATCAATCTCTGATGCCGTAAGGCGTTGAGCACTATCTCCACCGCACGTTGATCGCCGTCGGCGTGTAGTCGTGAATCAATCTCTGATGCCGTAAGGCGTTGAGCACCTCAATATGGAAAAGCTCGGAGAGGCGATCACCTAGTGAATCAATCTCTGATGCCGTAAGGCGTTGAGCACAATTCGTCGATGCCTCTTCTGTCGCCTCTCTGGTGGTGAATCAATCTCTGATGCCGTAAGGCGTTGAGCACCGTATATCGCGGTCGAAGTGTCCGGCACTTCGATGGAAGTGAATCAATCTCTGATGCCGTAAGGCGTTGAGCACGTAGGAAAGGAGCGATGAGATGAACGGACTGATCAAAAGTGAATCAATCTCTGATGCCGTAAGGCGTTGAGCACTCCGCAGATGAGTTCCTCGGTCTGACCTACTGGCAGGTGAATCAATCTCTGATGCCGTAAGGCGTTGAGCAGCGCCGAGCTTACGGTGGCGTTGTAATGGAGGAAGCGTTGGCGGTATACCTGGCGTACACGTCGAACGATCTGCAGTCGTGCATGCGGTGCGGGTGAGGGGATAGTGGGAACACCCAAAATGCTCTGTCTCCATTGTGTGGGAGCCTTGTCTATATGTCGTATTTGACATATAATTGCTGTGAAGGAGAGAAGTGTATGTGGGAAATCGAGTATTACGAGACAGCGAAGGGAGATGTGCCTGTTTTAGATTTTCTCGATTCTCTGTCCGTAAAAATGAGGGGAAAGGCTGTTCGCGATATTGTTTTGCTTGAAAAGCTTGGACCGAGAATGACTTTGCCGCACTCACGCTGTATTGAGAACGGAATATACGAGTTGAGAGTCCAAGTTGGAGGAGATACCTCGCGCATCTTCTATTTTTTCTTTATTGGGCGCAAGATCATTCTAACGAACGGCTTTATCAAGAAAACACAAAAAACACCTCTCGGGGAGCTGAAAAAAGCCAGACTCTATAAAACCGACTATGAAGGGAGGCATACACGATGAAATTCCGCGATCATTTCAAGGAAATGATGAAAAATCCTGAGTTTGCCGAAGAATACAAGGCGCTTGAACCGGAATACGAAATTCTGGAGCAGCTTCTGTTGGCGCGGGCGGAGAAGAACATGACGCAGAGGGAGCTGGCCGAGATCACCGGCATTCCGCAAGGCCACATAAGCAGAATCGAGAACGCCAATTACAACCCGTCGCTGGCGTACTTGAAACGCATCGCCGCAGGGCTTGGCAAAGAGCTGCATATAGAGTTCCGATGAGAACGGACGACATCGTGCCATCACTGTGGAATGACGACCTTGTACGTTGGGAAGAGCGTTCCGTCTGCCCTCGCGAGAACGCTCCGTGCGTGTTTCTCGCAGGCGCCCGTTATCGGGAGGATCTGTCGCAGCGCACGCTCGCGCGGAGATGACGGGGATACCTCGGCGCCATATCTCCCAGATGGAGAACGGAAAGCGCCCCGTCGGAAAGAGGGGTATCTGTCTGAGACGTTTTACAGAAAAGTCCCTGGATTACGGAAAAAGTGTACTGAGCAAAAGTCGGTGAAGGGGGCCATTTCGTGGTCTGCGGTCAGAAGCTGACCCTCGGTTAATTTCGAAAGCGTGAGCGCAAAGCAGTCTGCAAGAGCGATGCGTGTTTTTTGGCTGAAAGACCGTGCTTTCAATTCGGATACGAGGCGCCAGAGAGGTTCGTCCATCAACTCGTAGATTTAAATACCAAGTTCCCGGATATCGGCCAGAGCCTCTTCCGCGAGACGTTCTCCTCCCTCCCGCCGAAGAAAATCATAACGTACCTCGCACCAGTTGACGGCGTGTATCAGAGCTATGTCGGAGGCGACCACTTTTTCGGCAACGATGCTATGCTCCGGCTCTCTCCGTAGCAGGGCTATAAGGGCGCAGGCATCAAGAACAGCTACCATGACTCGATGTCGTTGTATTTCTCGCCTAAAAATTCATCTGTCGGCGTGAGCGCATTCCGGTATTTTCCGCAGATGCTTTGGAGTACGGTTAACTGCCGGAGGCGATCCGATTCCGTTTTTTTGCTTTCAAGATGTATCGTCAGCGCTTTTTCCACGGCGAGCGCTCCTTTCGACTACAATCTTGAAATTATTATAGCACGCATCCATATCGCTGAAAAAGAATCTCTGTCGGAACGTCTTCCGAAGCCTCGGCCAAGGCTTCGTCGGCGAGACGGTTGTCCAGTTCGTCCTCCAGCTTTTGCATGTACTCCGCATCCTCCGCCGGTACGATGGCGAATGCCGGTTTCCCTTTGCGATAGAGCACTGTTCTTCCCCCGGAGCGGGCCGAACAATTGCCTCTCTGAGACTGTTCCCGAGAGCAACGTGCATAAAAAAACCCCCGGAAAGTGAAATTGTTTCTTCGCTTGGTAATTGCAATAAGCAGAGCATGAACAGCGCTGTGCGTTTGCCGCAATGATCCCTTGCTCTCCTAGGCAAAACCCAGAAAGAGAGCGAGCGCTCTTGTCACGGAGAGCATCTCCGCGTCTCCAAGGCAGCCGAAGGGGTTCCCGATCTTCTCGCGCGACACGGTCATCGCCTTGTCCACCATGATTTGCGACCGTCTCTGCAGGCCGTTTCCGGGAGCAGGTTCGACGGGGATCCGAAAGAGCGGCGTCTCCCGAAGGTCGCTCGTCACCGGCAGCACCGTTACCGACGGGTGCTCGGCGAACAGGTCCGACTGAATCACGAGAGCCGGACGCGGCTTCCCGTAGTCGCCCTGAAGAGCAACCGTCACGAGGTCGCCCCGTTTCACTCCCAATCCTCCGTATCCGTTGCGGCTTCGATGAAATCAAGCAGTTCGCGCTCCTGCGGATCGTCGCGGAGCATGCGCGACTGTCTCCGGCACTCCTCGGCGAAGCCCGCACGCCGCGTGTCGGGAACCCAGAGCTGCATCGGGCGCATCCCGGCCGCAACCATCGACTTTCTGTACCGACGAACACGCTCTCGCACCGATGAAGACATGACATCACCTCCCGTTGTTGTTACATGTAACAGTACCGGAAGATGCTTCCCCCGTCAAGATAAAAAAAGCAAGAACCATCATGCTCTGAAATGAACGCATGGACGACATGATGGAGCGCATCCGCACATGAATATCTTCATCGTGAAAAATTATGCTATCCTCATCAGGAGGTGATTTCATGCCGCACATTCGTCCTGTTTCGGATCTGCGAAACAAATTCGCGGAGATTTCGAAGATTGTCCACGAGTGTCAGGAGCCGATTTTTCTTACGAAGAACGGGTACGGCGATATGGTTGTGATGAGTATCGAGCATTTTGAAAAGCTTCAGTTTGAAAACGAAATCGTCTTCAAGCTGAGAGAGGCGGAAAACCAGTCAAGCGCCGACGACAGGCGATACAGCCACGCCGAGGTGTTTGAAGCGCTTCGTGAACGTCTGGCCGATGGGCAAAAAGTATAATATCAGGTATCTCCAACTGGCGCGTTCCGATCTTTTGGGTATTGCCGAGTATGTAAATTCGCAGGCTTGGGAGAGAGATGCGGCGAACCGGCTGGTAGACTCTTTGGAGAAGGCGATCTTGCGTCTTGAAAGCTTTCCGTACAGCGGAGCGCTCTACGGAAATTCTTTTGGCTTCAAAGAAGAACACGGAATGCTTGTCGTCGGGAATTACCTCGTCTTTTATGTTGTGTACGATGATTTTTTGGAAATACGCAGGATTATTCATGGGAAGCGGCGTTTCGTCGACCTTCTTCAGCCGTCTTCGTGACAGCGGAGCGCTGATGGGTCTTCGGAAAGCCCCCTTCCGCGCCCCGCCCTTAGTCTACGGCCAGTTGATCGTCCTGGGGACGTCGTCGAAGTCCCACATCATGTTCACCGCCTGGCTTATGGCCTTCAGTTCATCGTACTGTTCCTTTTTCAGCAGGTCTTTCAGCGCACCCGCAATCTCCGTCCACCCTTTCCGGACGTTGTCGTCCACGGCGAGGTTGATCAGGGCAGCCGTCCGGGCGAAGAGCGCCCCCGCCTCCCGGATGGCCGCCGTGTCGTCGCGGAAGATTCCTTTCGCGCTGTCGATACGCGCCTTGGAGTAGAACTGGACGGTGAATACGGGGATGTCGACGACGGCCTTCCGCAGCTTGGCGTCGTATGCGGCCAGCTCCCGCTTGATCGAGAGGATGCCGTCGTTGAGAGCGCGCGTCTTCTCGTAGGGGACCGAGTGTCTGGCGATGTCGATCTCGAACTGGTTCAGATATTTGACGTAGTCGGCGGATTGCCGCCGCAATCTGGCGTAGCTCAGCAGCGCGAAGTTCCACGGGCTGTCCGGCGCGTTCTCCAGAAGCGCGGCGTGCTGCGTTTTGAGAGTCTTCAGTTCGGTAAGGAACGCCTCTTCTTTCTCACTTTCCGCGAACCACCCCTTGAGTATCTCCCACGTGTATTTGAGGCCTTTGCCGGTTACGGGAAGCAGCTCCTGCGGGGCGGCGCCCTTTTTCAGCAGTTCGAGGAGCTTGTCGGCGGCCGAATGTTCCGTTGATTTTTCCGAAAGCGCGGTGTACGCCGAGTTGATCGTGTTCCAGATGCTGTTGAACCGGTCGGTGAATTCGCCGAGCTTTTCGTCCTGTCTGCGCGATCCGCGTTCGCTTTTCCCGACGAGGGAGTAGAGCATGGAGTCGTGCATATCGAGGCCGTAGGAGAGGAGCCAGAGGATATCCTCCCGCGGCAGTTCGAAAATGTCTTTCCGCTCGGCCCTGTCGAGCGTGCGCAGCTTCTCCAGGCCAAGGTGGTCGAGATCGCCCCGATTTTCTATGCCGCGAAGTTCGGCGAGCCTGTCGTCGAGCTGTTCGGAGGCGTTGCCGGAGATGTTTGACGCGGCTATCAGGCACATGACAAGAAACAGCGTTCCGAAAAAATTCTTCATGGCGGCGCCTTCCTCCTGATGTTGCATCGATACGCGCTCCGACGGAGCGGAAGGAAAGCGCCCTCCCGCTCGCCGAAGCGTGGCTTCAGTTGAGCATGCTCGACGTGAGGTAAGGGGGCAGCGCGCCCCCGGCGATCACGTGGATGCCGTTCTCCGCGAGGTGTTCCAGTGCTCTTTCGGTGGCCTCCCCGAGGCGGACGATCTGCTCGGCCAGTTCGGGGTCGCTCTTCTCCACTCTCTGCGGGTCGAACTTGTAGATGTGGTAGTTGCCCTCCACAAGCGGGCTTTGGACGAACTCCAGCAAAATCGCGAGCGACTTGGAATCGTTCATGCGGGACACCTCCTCCGTTCTCCTATCAAGGTGCTTCAGGGCGTCGTTCCGCCCGGACCGAAGCTGCGCGCGTGAAGAGTAACGACGGACGTTGCGGGAACCGAACACACATCGTGTCCAGTGCTTTGGGGCGTGTGCATCGTTCAGCGAGATCCGGAAAATGTACTTGCTCCGCTTCATCCTCCGCAGGGGAGGATGGTCCGAAAGCCGACTGCCTGAGAGGCCGATGAGAGATGTGCAACAAATGGAAATAAATAGTAGCAATAGCCGCGCCGTTCGTCAAGAGCTCTCGCGCGGGAAACCTCTCGACGAACGGCGCAAGAAGAAGCGTCCGGTCAGCCTGGAGCGGTTCGGCCGACGGTTCGGCGAGGTTGCTCGGCCAGTCGGCGCACCTGCTCTTCGGGAAGGCCCGCGAGTTCCGCGACGAGGGAAAGCGCCATGCCTTTCTCCGGCATGCGCCGGATCGTCTGGAGTTTCGCCGGTTCGACGCCTTCTTTGCGCCCTTCTTCTCGTCCTTCTTTTTTGAGTTTCCGGATTTCCTTCTCCGGATAGGTCAGCACTTCGTCCGCCTCCTACTCCCCCGCCTCTTCCGCGTAGGCCACGGCGAGCTGCGCCGCCACGCGGGCGTTGTTGTAGACGAGCTGCTTGTTCGCGTGGAGGCTGCTTCCCCCCGTCGCCTTGTGAAGGTAGGCGAGGATGAACGGCGTGATCTCCTTTCCGCGGACGCCCCGTGCCGTTGCGGTCTCCACGGCTTCGTCGATGCCGCGGGCGATCAGGGCGGGGTTCATCTCGTCCTCTTCGGGGATGGGATTGGCCACCACCATGCCCCCCTCCAGCCCGAGCGACCACTTCAGGCGGAGCGCGCGGGCGATCTCGCGCAGGTCCTCGGCGCGCACGTCGACGCGGAAGCCGCTGTCGCGCACGTAGAAGGCGGGGAAGGCGTCCGTCCGGTACCCCACGACGGGGACGCCGTACGTCTCCAGCACTTCGAGGGTCAGGCCGATGTCGAGGATGGACTTTGCCCCGGCGCACACCACCGCGACCGGGGTGCGGGCCAGCTCCGTCAGATCGGCCGAGACGTCGAAGGTCTGCGAAGCGCCCCTGTGGACGCCGCCGATGCCGCCTGTGGCGAAGACGTGCACGCCCGCGAGCGACGCGCCGATCATGGTGGTCGCGACGGTGGTTGCGCCGTCGAGCCCCTTGGCCAGCGTCATGGGGAGGTCGCGCCTGCTGACCTTGCGGATACCGCTGTCCCGCCCCATGTGTTCCAGCTCCTCCTCGCCCAAGCCGACGCGGATGATCCCGCCGATGATCGCGACGGTCGCGGGGACGGCCCCCTCATCGCGGATGATCCGCTCGCAGGTGCGGGCGCTTTCGACATTCTCGGGGTAGGGCATGCCGTGGCTGATGATGGTGGACTCCAGCGCGACGACGGCCCTCCCCCCGGCCAGCGCCTCCTCCGCCTCCGGCGCGATGCGAACTCTTTCCTTTAAAATGCTGCGCTCGTTCATGAGAATCGCTCTCCTTTATCCATAGGTAGGGCGGCGCCTCCGACGGCCTCGACGGCGGGCACGCTCATCCGTTCGCTCACCGTGTTGGGGCTCAGCAGCGTGAGCGCGGAGGCTTTCGTCGCGAAGCGGGCCGTCCGTTCCATCGTCCATCCGTGCAGCTCGCCGTAGACCGCTGCCGCGGTGAAGGCGTCCCCGGCGCCTGTGGCGTTCACGGGAAGCAGCAGGATGGCCGGAACCCTTCCGCTGCTTCCCTCTTCCGCGAAGAAAACGCCCTCCGCTCCAAGAGTAATATACAGTTTTTTCACCCCCGACGCCAGCATGCGGCGGGCGGCCTCGTCCAGATCGCCGTCGGTTTCGATGGTCATTCCGGAGAGGTACGCGGCCTCCATCCTGTTCATCTTGACGCAGTAGAAACGCCCGAGGAGGCGCTCCATCCTCCGGCACTTGCCGATGGAGACCGGGTCGATGAAGACCTTCGCGCACGGTCCGTCCACCAGCCGCTCCAGGGTCTCCGCGGTCAGGCAAGCGTCCGCGACGACGACGTCGGCTTCGGACAGAAGGGGGGCGCACGACTCCAGGTGTTCGGGCGTCACATGGTCGAGGATGCGCATGTCGGAGAGGCCGAGCGCCATGTCGCCCTGCTCGTCCATGATCGCCATGTAGGTCGAGGAGGGGTGTCCGGTGACCTCCACGCTGCGGTCGAGGCGGATGCCGAGCGCGCGGCAGGAAGCGCGGAGGCTCGCTCCGCCCGCGTCGTCCCCGAGCGCCGTGATCAGGGCGACGGAAACGCCGAGGCGCGCCAGGTTCTCCGCGATGTTCCGCGCCACCCCGCCGGGGCAGCTTTGGATGCGTCCGGGGTTCGAGTCCCGCATGACCAGCGGCCGATCGGTGAAGCCGTGGACGTCGATATTGGCCGCGCCTACCGCGACGGCGCGGATGCTTTGGTTGTTCACACGCTGTTCCTCCTTGACGGTCGGTTGTTTCGGAAGCGCGGAAATAGGCCTCTTCCGTCGTCGGGCGCTCTAAAAAACGGGATGCCGGGTGAATGCACGGCCGGGCGTTGCGCGCCCCGGATTGATGATACACTATTCCGAAGGAAGCGGCGAAAAGTTTCCGGCGCGGCCGATACCGCCCAACGGAGCGCATATGTCGAATACGAAGCAAGGTGAACATATATGGATGCACAGGAAGGCGGAACGAAGAGTCGTGCCGAAAGCGGGAAGGACCGTCGTCATCACGCAGTCTCGGGCAGGGTTTCGCTGAAAGAGGCGCTCGGCGGGGAGGCGACGGATGTCCACCTCTTCCCCTCGGCGTCGTCGACGGGGAAAATGGCCCCGCTCGAAGAGGCTATGGCGCGGGTGCGCATCGGGGGCGTGCTGGGCCCCATGACGGCGGTTGAGGCCGACGTCGACGGAGAGCTGCTCGCGCTGCTCGACAACCCGCCGAAACCCGACTTCTCGACCGGTCTGCCGTCCGGAAGGCGGCTCCGCGTGGCGGTTCGCACGGTCTGTTCCGGCGCCGCGCAGGAGATCTTCATCCGCGTGCTGCCGGAGACGATCCCTCCGGTGTTCGACAGGCTCGCCCACCTGCTTCCGGAGATCGCCGCGATGACTCCCGGCCTGGTGCTGGTTTCGGGGATTACGGGGAGCGGCAAGTCGACGCTGCTCGCCTCCGTCGCCATGCGTCATCTGGAGCTGGGGGCGCACGTGGTCACGGTAGAGGACCCGGTGGAATACCTTCTCCGCTCGAAAAAGTCGTTGGGGTACGCGTCGCAGCGGGAGGTCGGGCTCGACGTCCCGGACTTCGCCTCCGGGGTGAAGATGTCGCTCCGCGAGGACCCGGACACGATCATCGTCGGGGAGATACGGGACAGGGAGACGGCGCTCGCCACGCTCACAGCGGCGGAGACGGGGCACTCGGTGTTCGCCACGGTGCACGCGGGAAGCTGTTTCGGCACGGTGGACCGCTTTCTCTCGCTCGTCGGAGGGAGCGAGTTCGAGGCCATGCGGCTCGCCGGAACGTACCTCTGCGGCATCCACGTGACATCGCGCGCCGTCGAGGAGAAGGAGGAAACGCATTTCGAGCGGACCTACGAGATCTTCCGCAGCAACGACGCCGCGCGGACGCATATCCGGGACCGGTCGGCCCATCGCCTCTGGCAGGCGCGGCTGGGGACCTCGGAGAAGGACTGGAAGCTGACGATCCGGAGCTGAGATTCTCTCCGCGGTGTCTTCCGAAACTTTTTCCTGTTTCCGGATCGTTGACGAAGAGCGTCCGGAGAGGTATCCTCGAAAAAGAGCGCTGAAAATTCTAAAACAAGGTGGAGTCCGCTGTGTCGATCAAAAAGAAAACCTTTTTGCTTCTTGTACTTCTTCTTTGGGTGTTCCTTGCCGCGCCGGGGCTTCGGGCGTCCGTCTCCGCGCAGGAGACGGACGTCCTCGCGCTCCTCGAGGAGCGGCAGCGCGCCGTGGCGGAACTGATGGAGGCGGCCACCGTCTACGTGCTGCTCGACAAGGGTGACTCTTACAGCATGGGGAGCGCCTTCATCGTCGCGGACGGCTACGCGGTGACCAACGCGCACGTGGTGGGATCGGCGAAAGGGGTGCTGCTGATGAATTCGCGGCTTCGCCCCGTGAAGGCTTCCGTCGTGCGGAAGGAGTACGACGACGAGACGGGAGGGAACGACTTCGCGCTGCTGCGATTCTCCTCCTCCGCGAAGCTGCCGGCGCTCTCTTTTACGTTGCGGGTGCATCGGATGGACAGGGTGAGCGCGTGGGGGTTTCCGGTGCTCGTCACCCAGTTTGACCAGAGCTTCGACGATCTTCTCGAGGGGAAGCGGACAAAAGCGCCGCCCGTGGTGTACACGGAGGGGACGGTGAGCGCGGTTGTCGAGCGGCGAGGACAGAAGACGATCATCCACTCCGCGGCCATCGCGGGAGGAAACAGCGGAGGGCCTCTGGTGAACGCGCGCGGCGAGGTCGTCGGGATCAATACCTGGGGGTATACGGAGGAGGACGAGGGCGCGTTCGTGAACGCCTCCATTCCGTCGGAGCGGATCGTCGACTTTCTGCTGAAGGCGGGCGTCAAACCGCAGATGTCCAAGCAGTCGCCGGAACTCGCCCGGACGCCCCTGCCCTCTCCCGCGCCGCTTCCCCCGGAGCCGAAGAAACCCGCCCCGTCCATCGCGCCCGCCCCTGCGAGGGAGGATGACGGCGGGAACGAGGAGCTGCTCCGCATGGCGAGGGAGGGAAACGCCGACGCGCAGGCGGCCCTGGGGGCGATGTACTACGACGGCGACGGCTTCCCCCGGGACACGAAAAAGGCCGTCGAATGGCTTGAAAAGGCCGTGAAGGGCGGCAGCGCGGAGGGGAAAGCGCTCCTCGGCGTACTGCTCGTCTTCGAGGAAGATGTCGCCGACCCGAAGAAGGGCGTCCGTTTGCTCCGCGAAGCGGCGTCCGCACCGGACGCGGAGGCCTGGATCGCGGGCGTCCTTGCGCGGATTTTCTACGAGGGGGAGATCTACGGCGTTCCCCGCGACCTGGACGAGTGTTTCCGATGGGCCGAGAAAGCCGCCGAGGGCGGGGACCCGGAAGGCACGGCGCTGCTGGCGATGCTCTACTACTTCGGCGAGGGAACGGACGAGGACGACGAGTACGCGCTGGAACTGGCGGAGCGCGCGGTCGGGGAGGACAGCGCGCTCGGAAAGGCGGCGCTCGCGTGGATGTACTACGACGGCGTCGCGGTCGATATGGATCTTGAGACGGCCCTGGCGCTGGCGACGGATGCGGCGGAGGAGGAAGAGGCCTCCGCGCAGGGGCTCCTCGCGATGATGTACGCCGAGGGGCACGGAGTGGAACGCGACGCGAAGAGCGCCGAAGGGTGGGCGCGGAGGGCGGCGGACCAGGGAAACGAGTTCGGATGGTTCGTCCTGGGGTCCCTGTACATGCGCGGCGAGGCCGTGAAGAAGGATCCCGCCATGGCGTGGGCCTACCTGGACCTGGCGGCGAAGCGCTCCGTGGCGAACGCCGACGAACGCCTCGAAGAGCTTGAAAAGACGATCTCCTCGCGCGACAAGAAACGGGCGCAGGAGCTGCAGAAGCAGTGGCGGAAGAAATGGGGCCTGAGTCGCTGAACGCGGATCGTGGCCGAACTCGCTGTTTTGCAGGCTGCGGAGAGCAGTCTGACGAGCAGTATTTTATAAACGGAAGGAAGTGTTGCTATGTACGCTCAGCCTGTCGCGAACAGCGTCTACGTCGCCGCTCCCGAACTGAGGCGGTTCATGGAGCAGGCTTTCGAAAGCCTCGGGGTTCCCGCCGACGAGGCGCGGATCTCCGCCGACGTGCTTCTGGAGGCCGACCTTCGCGGGATCGACACCCACGGCATAGGACGGCTCTCCATCTACGTCGGGCGTCTTCAGGCCGGAACGCAGGCTCCGACGTCCGCCATCGGCGTGGTCGAGGAGGGCCCGGGAACCGCGCTCGTTGACGGAGGCGGCGGCATGGGGCACGTCGTCTCCACGAAGGTCATGGAAAAGTTCGTCATCAAGAAGGCGAAGGAGAACGGCATCGCCGGAATCGCCGTCCGCAACTCGAGCCACTTCGGCTTCGCCGGGTACTACCCCCTCATGGCCGCCGAGCACGGTATGATCGGCATGGCGTTCACCAACGCCCGCCCCTCCATCTGCCCGACATTCGGCACGGAGCCGATGCTGGGGACCAACCCCATCGCCTTCGGCGCGCCCACCGACCTCGATTTCCCCTTCCTCTTCGACGCGGCCACCTCCATCATTCAGCGCGGCACCGTCGAACTCTTCGAGCGCATCGAGCGGCCCCTTCCGGAGGGGCTCGTCGTCGGCCCCGAGGGGGAGGCGCTCTCCGATCCGACGTCCATCCTCGCCGGGATGCTCAAGGACCAGGCGGCGCTGCTTCCTCTCGGCGGCAGGGGCGAGGAAAAGGGCGGACACAAGGGGTACGGCCTCGCCATCATGGTGGAAATCCTCTCCGCCGCGCTCCAGAACGGCCCGTACCTCAAGCAGGTCACCGGCATCGGCATGGGGCACTTCCTCTTCGCGATGGACGTCACGCGCTTCGTCCCGCTCGACGTCTTCCGCTCCGTCGCGGGAAACATCCTGCGCGACCTCCGGAACTCCCGCAAGGAGCCGGGGCAGGAGCGCATCTACGTCCCCGGCGAGAAGGAGCACATCATGCGGAAGCAGCGTCTGGAGACGGGCGTTCCGCTGCCTCCGGGCTTCGTGAAGAAGCTGGAGGCGATGGCCGACGACCTGGGCATCGCCCGTCTGGAGCCGAAGGGGTAAACTGCGCGCCGGCCGAACACCTTCTCTCTGTCCGAAACGCCGCCGCTCCCCGGGAATATGATATATTCTTCGGGAGCGGCGGAGCTGTGTCGCTCTCGGTAGACTCGGATGAAAAATGTTTCCGGAGCGGGCGGGAGAAGAGTCCGCGCGGTTTTCGGAGAGTGCCTGCAAAGGAGTTTTTCGATGGACAAGCTCTCGATAGGCAAGATGGCCGAGATCAACGGAGTCTCGGTGCAGACGCTGCGCCTCTACGACCGTCTGGGGCTGCTGAAACCGCAATGCGTGGACGAGAACCGCTACAGATACTACAGCATCAAACAGTCGGCTCGTCTCGACATGATCCAGAACCTTCAGCTCCTCGGCATGTCGCTTCGACAGATCAGGGAGCAGCTCGACACGCAGGACGTCGCCGTCGTCGAGAAGCTGCTCGAAAAGCAGAAGGCCAGACTCGACGACGAGGCGCGTCGTCTCTCCGCCGCCAGAAGATGCGTCGAGCGCACGCTGATCAACTACAAGCGCTACCACTCCGCCCCTCGGGACGGCATGGTCGTCGTCGAATTCATCCCCGACCGCGCGATCTACTGCTACGACAGCGGAATCAACTTCTACGACTACGGACTGGAGACGTACGAGTACATCCTCCGGGAGCTGAAGGGGCACATCGCGCTCAACGCCCTCCCGATGGCCTACTTCTGCAACGTGGGGACCGTGCTCAGAAAACCTCTTCTGCTGAAGAAAGAGTTCGTCTCCACCGAGGTGTTCATCTTCGTCGACGACGACTTCCAGCAGTCGCCGAACGTCGAAACTCTGCCCTCCGGGACGTATCTCTGCATGTCGTGCGACAGCTTCCACAAGGAGAAGGAGTACGCCGGAAAACTCCTTGCGCACGCCGAGGAGAACGGGTACGAGATCGCGGGCGACTACATCTGCGAGGTGATCGCCGATCTGCCGGTTTTCCACAACAACGAGCGAGGCATGTTCATCAAGTTGCAGGTTCCGATACTTTTTTAACGCGCACCCCTTGACTCTATACCATGTAGAGACCCTATAGTGAAAAGAAGAACACGTGGAAGAACCACAACACACTCTACGTTCAGGGGGGTATTGCGTTATGGAAAGGAAACTCGCGGTCGCCCAGTTCGGATGCGGAAAGATGTCCGCCTACACGATGCGCTACGTCTACGAAAAGGGCGCGGAGATCGTCGCCGCGTTCGATATGAACCCTGCGGTCGTAGGCAAGGATATCGGCGCGATCATGGGAACGGAGAAGAAGGGCGTCACGGTGCTGGACGCGAAGATGGCCGACGAGACGCTCGCCGCGCTGAAGCCCGACGTATGCATCATCACCACCATGAGCCTGATGAAGGATCTTCGGGAGGCCATGCTCGTGTGCGCCAAGAACGGCGTCAACGCCATCAGTACGTGCGAAGAGGCGTTCTACCCGTGGAACTCTTCCCGCGCCGTCACCGAAGAGATCGACGAACTCGCGAAAAAGAACCACTGCACGATTTGCGGCGCGGGGTACCAGGACGTCTTCTGGGGCAATCTGATCGCTACGCTCGCTGGAGCGACGCACACCATCCGCACGATACGCGGCAAGTCCAGCTACAACGTGGAGGACTACGGCATCGCGCTCGCGCAGGTGCACGGCGCAGGACTGACGCTCGACGCCTTCGAGAAGGAGATCGCCTCTGCGGACAACATTTCCGAAGCCGAGCGCAAGGCGCTTATCGACAAAGGAGAATTCCTTCCCTCCTATATGTGGAGCGTCAACGGGTGGCTGTGCGAACGCCTGGGGCTGACTCCCGTCTCGCAGACCCAGAAGTGCATCCCGCATACGCACACGTCCGATCTGCACTCGAAGACCCTCGGCATGACCATCCCGGCGGGACACGCGACCGGCATGTCGGCCGTCGTGACGACGGAGACCGAGGAGGGAGTCACACTGGAGACGGAGTGCATCGGGAAGGTGTACGCGCCCGACGAGTTCGACCGGAACGATTGGACGATCGTCGGCGAGCCGGATACGCAGGTGGTCATCAACCGCCCGGCGACCGTCGAACTGACGTGCGCGACCATCGTCAACCGGCTGCCCGACGTCGTCAACGCCCCGGCCGGATACGTGACCACCGATAAGATGCCGACCAACTCCTACAGAGTGAAGCCGCTGCATACGTACGTCGACGCCGAAGAGCTTTCCTCGCCGAAGCGGGGCATGTGGCGAGACGAATAGCGCGATTCCGCGCCGCATCGAGATAGAATTTATTAAGAAAAAAAGAATCATTCGGGAGCGCTCTTTTCCCGGGTGATTCTTTTTTCAGCGACGGCTACCTCTTGATGAACGTCCCCTCCTGAAGCTCGCGGAACGCCAGGTCCAACTCCTCGCGGGTGTTCATCACGATCGGGCCGCCCCATGCTATCGGCTCTCCAAGAGGTTTCGCGGCCATCAGAAAAATGCGAGCCCCCTCTTCGGAGGCCTTGGCGCGGAATGCGTTCCCCTTGTCGAAGAGTACGGCGTGTTTCTCCGCGACGGCCTCCCCGGAAGGGCCGAAGAGCCCCGCGCCCTGAACGATATAGATGAAGAGCGTCGCCCCGGGATCGGTCTCCAGCAGCCACTCCGCTCCCGGCGCCATCTCCGCGTCGAGGTAGAGGGCGTCCACGTACTCTCCTCTGAAGGCCCCGTACGTCCCCTTGTAGTTCCCGGAGACGACGCGAATCTTCAGCCCCTCCTCCGCCACCGTCGGGACGTTCTCCCTGATGATGTCGTTGTACTTCGGTTCCGTCATCTTGTCCTTCGCGGGCAGATTGAGCCAGAGCTGCGTCCCCAGCATCCGCTCGCTCGCCTGCGGCATCTCCTGATGGAGGATGCCCGACCCCGCCGTCATCCACTGGCACTCCCCGTCGAGGATGCGCCCTTTGTTGCCGAGGCTGTCTCCGTGCGCGATATCGCCCCGGATCAGATAGGTGATCGTCTCGATCCCCCGGTGCGGATGCCACGGGAAGCCTTTGACGTAGTCCTCGGGGTTCGTCGAGTCGAAGGCGTCCAGCATCAGGAACGGGTCGAAATCCTGCGTGTCGTTGTACCCGACGACACGTACCAGCTTCACCCCAGCGCCGTCCGTCGCGGGTTTTCCGGTGACGATTCTGCGGATGCTTCGTATTTCGTTCATAGCTCGTTACCCTCCTTCGGAAACATCGTATGCCGGTTGCGAACCGGGCATTCCTTTGTTCGTGGAAGCGCTTTGAAAAAGAGAACGGGTTCCCCTACAGCTCCCGGACGATGCGCCGGATGATGTCGGGGACGACCCGCTCCACGTCGGGCATGTAGACGCGCTCCGTCCACTGATGGCAGTCGCGGCAGCGCGGACCGAGGCAGTAGGCCGGGATGTTCAGCGTCGCGATGGCGTCGAACGGAATGGCGTACAGCGAGTCCGGGACGGCCATGTTCTCCATGACGCTCTTCTCCGCCTGCGGATCGGTGCACGACATGTAGCTGATGTCGGCCATCCCCGGAAGGTACGGCTGCGCCGTCAGCTTCAGCCCGTGCCGCGCCGCCTCCGCCGTCATGCTGCGGAGGAAGCCGTCCGTCTTCTTGTCCAGGTGGTTGTTGCTGATGGCCGGATAGTAGGGCGGGACGAGCCCCACGGTCACGAACGGCTCCTCGATGAGCGAGCATCTCGCCATCTCCTGCATGTACGCGCCCCCGGCGTCCTGAAGCGTGAGTTCTCCGAGAAGGACGCTCCGCGACAGCTCGTGGACGAGGCGCTCCCGGATGCTTTCGAAGTCCGAACGCGCACGCCGCGCATGCTCCTCAAGCTCCTTGAGCGACAGGACGAGCGGACGAAGCGGCAGCCTCGATTCCTCGCGGACCAGTCCGCGGTCCCGCGCGGCGTCGAACGCCCGGTCGTAGCGTTCGATGACGGTCCAAAACGACGCCTCGCAGATGGCGCGTATCTTCGCGAGGATGTCCGGAGCCGCTCCCTCGCCCAGGAAGAGGATGTTGACCCCGGCCACGGCGTACTCCGGAAGGGAGACGTCGTAGGTCGTTTTCAGGTCCTTCATGATCTGCACGGCGGGAGGCTGTGTCGCCATCCCGAGGTCCTCCGTCATCAGGTCGGGGTTCAGGTCGATGTTGCGAGCGATCTCGGCGATCATGCCGGCGGCGTTCAGCCCCTCCACGTTCTGGGCGCAGTGGGCCAGCTTCCCCCTGGCCAGGATGGTGGGGAGAATCTTTCCGGTTCCCCCTCCGTAGACGGTGAACGCGCCCTCTTCGACGGCCGTGATCTGAGGCTCGGTGATCAGGCAGACGCGGTAGTCCAGCCCGAAGCGCTCCTGCAGACGCAGCAGCAGCGGCATCATCGCCCGGCATCCTGCGGAGACGTTCTCCTCGTCGCAGACGGCCGTGAAAAGAATGTTGGGTTCCGGGTCCTCGACCGTGAACAGCGCGTGCAGATTGATGGCCACTCCCGCCTTCATGTCCGCCACGCCCCTGCCGAAGAGCCAGTCGCCGTCCCGGAGGTCCTTTTTCACCCGTTCGTCGCCGAGGCCCAGTTCAAGCATCCGCGCCTTCAGACGGTCCGGGCGCAGCGCGCACTCCTTCAGTCCGCCGTAGCAGTCGATCTCGACGGCGTCGTAGTGTCCCGAGAGGATGATGGTCTTGTCGGAGCGCCCCCGCCGCAGCGCCCAGACCAGCGGCCGCTGCATGACGTCGTCGGTTTCGATGCCGCAGTACTCCGGAAACTCGGTAAAGTAGGGGTGTTCGTGGATCGTCCTGTGGATTTTATGGCCGAGCAACGCCTCCATCGGCGTCCCGGTGTCGCTTTGGACGGAGGTCAGTTCGAGCAGGATCTCTTTAATGTCGTTCATCGGTCGTCTCCTCGGAGCTGAATATCGATGTTCTATGTACGGAGTGTAGCATACAAACAGCCGAAGCGCACACTCTTTTCCGAGGAGGCGCTATCGTGTATTCTATGATCACGGCGGCGGACGGGAACGCTTCGTCCGCTTTCATTCGCGGATGCCGCGCAGTTTGCAGTATACTCTATCCGACCATATCTGAAGGAGATGATGCCATGCGCTACATCGCACTGCTCGGGAGTCCCAGGAAGGACGGAAACACGGCCGCTCTGCTCGCCTCGTTCCTCGAAGGCGCGGCCTCGAAAGGGCATACGGGAAAGAGCGTGTACCTCCACGAAAAAAAGATTTTTCCGTGCTCGGGGTGCAACGCCTGTAAGAAAGAAGGGAAGTGCGTCCTTTCCGACGACATGACCGACCTCTACCCCCTCGTCGAGGAGGCCGACGTCATCGTCCACGCCTTCCCGGTCTACTGGTGGGCGTCGCCTGCGCAGACGAAGCTCTTCCAGGACAGGCTCTACGCGATGGACTACGCGCATTTCAAGGGAAAGCAGCTCTTCCTGCTGATGACCTACGGCGGCGAGGATCCCAACTCCGGCCCGCGCCTCTGCGAACAGTCCTACCGCGACATCTGCGAGTTTCTGGACATGCGGTTCCGCGACTGCATCGGCGTCTGTTCCGGGACCACGCCCGTCCGAGAGAATAAGCGCGCCCTCGAAAGGGCGTTCCTCGCGGGCGCGTCGATCTAAAGGCGAGGCCGGGAGCTACGAGGCGCGTGAAGAAGCGCCGGGAAGCATATCATATCCATCCTGTGCGGGGGTGTTACGAGATCGCGGAGCAGAGTTCGTCGTAGTGAATGGCGAGTAAGGCGGCGGTATCCGTGCATCCGATTTCCCGTGGTGTAATAAAGGAGGATTCTCGTTATGTTCAAAAAGATATGTTTCGCGGTGTGCGTTTCCTTTCTTCTTTGCGGCGCTCCGGTTTCGGCGAACGAGTGGGTCGACATGGGCCCATTGGATGGGTCGGCCGAGGGACATATCTGGTCGAAAGTCGTCGACCAGGTCGGAAATACTCGGGGACGCAACGAAATATGGAGCGTCGCACTGTCGGCGAAGGCGCATATCGAGTTCATCGTGAAATGCCCCGACCCGTACTCTCTGGAGGTCCGCGTACAATGGAAGGGCGAGTACGGCGATCTTCTCGAATGGACGCTTGAACGGGATGTAGAAGGATTCCGCAGTAAGTTTGAAAACTGGAGTCCGGAAAAACAGCGCGATATACGGGTCGTCGTCTTTTCCCGCAAACCCTCGACCGATCAGCGCTACCAACTGACGGCGAATCTCTTCGGGCAGGATGGAAAGCTTCTCCCGAAGGACACTCGCTCGTCGGACGGCGGGCAGGTCAATTTGGCTTTGGGAATGCCGGCAGCGCAAAGCAGCACCTACGCCGGTACAGGCGTCGACCAGGGGGCGCATCATGCTGTCGACGGAAAGACACGCGGCCGCGATCCGCATGACCTGATCCATACCAATTACGAAAAAAATCCCTGGTGGCGGGTGGATCTTGGGAAAAGCCGCTCGATCGAGCGGATAAAGATCTTCAATCGAACCAACCCCGGAGTGCAATCCAATCTGGATCTTGAACTGCTGGTCAGTAAGGATGGGCAGAGCTGGAACAGTGTGTACACGCATAATCGAACGATTTTTGAAGTCCTCGATGTTTCCGTAGGAGGGAGCGGTCGTTATGTAATGGTCCGTCTGAACTCCGAACGCGATGCCCTGCAGCTTTACGAAATCGAAGTCTGGGGTCGATAGAAAGTAACCCGTGCGCACTCCGGCTGAACGGTATCGGCCCCGCTCTCCGCGGGGGTAGTTTTTTTGACTGGAGGTGGAGAGTGTCCGCGGAAGGAAGCTATTTTTCCCGTTCTGCGGGACGGATCAAGGAGGGGAAACCATGTTCTTACGGAGAAGATGTGTACTCGCGTTTTTTTTGCTTCTCGTATTGCTTCTTGTCCCCGCGGGCGGCGCGTATTGCTCCGGCGCGCCGTCGCGGGAGCAGCTGCTCGAACGGCCGGCCGCGGGAGTGATCGCGGGCGCCAACGTCAATGTCCGGGACCGCCCATCGACCAAGGGAAAGAGCCTCGGGCGGCTGGGGGAGGACGGATACTGGGAGGAGCTTGTCGTCGTGGACGCCGCTCCGGGGGAGGACGGGCAGATCTGGTACAAGATCCTCTCCGAGAAGCTGGGCGAGGGGTGGATGCACGGCCGCTTCCTCCGCTTCGAGGGGCTCGACGACCCGCTGGGGCGCTTCTTCATGACGCTCCGGAGGGATTTCGGGATCAACCCGGCGATGGCGGAACGTCGGCTGGGGAAGCCTCTGAAGACCGAACGGAAGACCTTCCGCCCGGAGGACTACCCGGAGGACGTGACGTCTGTCGACCTGCGCTACCCCGGCGGAAGCGTCGTCTTCTGGATCATGCGGAAAGTCCCCTTCCTGGTGGAAGCGGACTTCGAGAAGGACGTCGCGTTCGGCCCGATCGCCTTCGGCGACGGCCCGGAGAAGGTGGAGCGTCTGCTCGGCGATCCGCACGAGGTGCGCAACCGCGTCTGGACGTACCATTCCGGGATGCGGCGGGTGCATATCGGCTTCGGCCTCGGCCCGAACGGCGAGGCCGCGGTGAACCGCCTGATCTTCGAGAGGGACGCGTACTGAAGATGAAGAGGCGTCGGGATTTTTCCCGACGCTTCTTCATCTGTAAGGGGAAAATCCACGGTAGCTTGAGAAGGCGCGTTTTCCGGTCTTGCGTTCAGGCCCGGGGATGTCTGCCAAGAGGGCGAGGATCGTGGCGTTGATATTCCGCGACGCTGCGGGGAAGCGCCCGTTGTGTACGATCCCTTCGATGCTACAGGCCGCCGCCCCGATCCGCTCCCGATTCACGCTCCCGCTCATCCGTTCGATCGCCGCCCGCTATTTTTTCCCAAAAAGATTGACCTGCAACCGTTACGCAACGCGAATCAAGCCGCAATACTTTCGCAACACTCCTATGCTATTGTTCATTCAAAACTTTTCCACCAGGGTCTTTTTCGAAAGCGGGGAGTGAATGAGAAATGAAATTTTCCCGAAGCATCGGAGGAAGGATCATGCTGCTTGCCGGAGGGGCTTCGGCCCTCCTTATGGCGGTTGTGGTAGCGGTCGTGTACTTCACGCTGCCGGACATTCTTCTGCGGAGAGTGCTGGACGGAGAGGCCAGGATCTCCGTGGAGAGCAAGCGTGATGAAATAGCGCAGTGGTTTTCGAATCTCGAACCCGTCGTGCGCGCAGGCAGCGCGTTGCGCGCCGAGACGTTGAAGACGATGGACGAGGAGTCGCTCAACGCGATCCTCCTGAGCACTCTCGAACGGGTTCCGTCGGTCTTCGGCATGGCTTTCGGTCTGCACGGCGGGGTAGCTCCCGGATACGATTCCCACGTCATGTTCTACGCCTTCCGCGATCAGGAACGACAAGGGAAACCCGCAGTATGGGACATGGATTTCGAATACAACAAGGATATCCCAACCTACGAATGGTTCGCCGCTCCCCTTGCCGCGAACTCCTCTCTCTGGACGGACGTCTACTTCGACGAAGGCGCCGGGAACGTCTGGATGATCACGTTCTCCAGCCCCGTACGGCGCGACGGACGAATCGCGGGCGTCGCGACCATCGATGTCGATCTGAGCCAGATACACGGCATTCTGGAGGAAACGATGGGCGCCTCCGGGCGCTATTTACTTCTGGATCGTTCAGGCCGTTTTCTCTACAACCCTCTTGCCAAGGGGAAGGCTACGATTCAAGAGTACCTTGCCGGATCGGGAGCGGATGCGCGCGACGTCATGAAGCCGGAATTCGGAATGGTCGCCGGGGAATTCTCGGGCGCGCTGAAATACCTGTTGCATATCCCGGTGGAAAATCAGAAGTGGACGCTTCTTATGGAGGTCGATCGGTCGGAGCTGCTCGCTCCGGTGACTGCGCTTCGGACGCGCATCGTGCTCCTGGGGGGAGTCGGCCTCCTCGCGGTGTTGTTGCTCGCGTGGTGGACGGGGAAGCGAATCGCCGCTTCTTTGAAGAAACTTGTCGCGCTTGCGGAGAGAGCGAGGGACGGGGATCTCTCGATCACGGAAGAACTGTTCGTATCGGATACCCGCGATGAAATCGGTCTGCTGGCCGAATCCTTCTCTTCCATGGTGGCGACGCAACGCGAGATGGTGCGCGGTCTCAAACGGAAGGCGTCGCATCTGCACGCGCTCTCCGAGGAGACCGCCGCCTCGACTGAAGAGGTCACCAACGCGGCGAACGAGATAAGCGAGAGTAACGCCGAATTGGCCGAGCAGACACGCAAAGGGCGCGCCAACGCGCTCGAGTCGTCGCAGATTCTTCTTGAAATGAGCAGTTTGATTCAGATCGCCCGATATTTCGCAGCGAAGGCCGATGAAAATTCGGCCGGTATGACGGAGGCCGCCTCGCGAGGTTTGGACAGAGTCCGCAGAGCGATCGACCATATGAGGGACATACAGTCCTCCGTCGAAGAGACGGAGTCTCTGCTCTCGCAATTGGACGCCTATTCCCAGCGTATCGGCGTCGTGGGCGATACCATTACCGGACTTGCGGACCAGACGAATCTTCTTGCGTTGAACGCTGCGATCGAGGCTGCGCGCGCGGGAGAGGCGGGCCGAGGTTTCGCCGTCGTCGCCGAAGAGGTTCGAAAGCTGGCGGAGCAGTCGCAGCGAGGGGCCGGGGAGGTTGCGGAGCTTGTGGGCAAGATACTGGAGGGAACCCGTTCCGCAGTGCTTTCGATGCGCGCCGGCAGAGAGGGCGTCGAAGAAGGAGTCTCTCTCGTCAATACCGCGGGCGATGCTTTGGAGCAGCTCGACGGCGCGGTCCGGAGTTCCTTGGACGATCTTCGGAGGATCATCGCCACGACGGGAGAGGATGTCGCCCAGTCGGAGAAGATCATCTCCCTCATCGACACCACCGCCGGCGTGATGGAGATCACCGACGGGCATGTCCGCAGTCTTGCCGCATCCATGCAGGAGACGGCCTCGGCGATGGAGAGCGTCGCGACGGGCGCGCAGGAGGTCAGCGAGACGTCCGAAGAACTGAAAGGAATGACCGAACGTTTCCGTGTGGATGCGGAAGACGAGTCTTGTTGCAAAGCCTTGGCCTTGCGATGAGCTTCGTCGATCTGCACCTTGAGAGCTGCGGCGCGATCGCAGTCGGAGAACTGGTGTTCCGTGCATGAAAGGCAGGCGATAACGATGTTCGGAGTCGTTTTATTGAATGCGGCTTTGGGCCGCTTCACGATACTCTGCAGGCGGGAGGCCGAAATCAGGCGTACTGTGCATTCCGACGAATGCTGCGTCGTCTGTGTCAAGGAAAGCGGCAATATCCCTCGTGTCGCGACCCCGCTTCTGAGTTCGGCGAATCTACCTCGGACGGGACTTTTTCAACCCCTGGGAGATATCGACAAATACGGAGGCGGGCGATATCGGTCCGACGATTTCGAGTTTTTGATCGTCGGGAAAAACGACTTCAGAGACGACGATGTTCCGTATAATGTTTTCTTGAGCCTGTGCGCCGTCGTCGAGCGCGGAACCGCGCTCGAAACAGCGGAGCTTCAGGTGAATATGCTCGGCGGGATATCGTTGGTGAACTGCTTCAAAGCCTCCCTGCCGAACGGCTTGGTTTTGAACGAGGAGAATCTGGGGCTTGTCTCCGGCGACGGGAGCTGGTATCTCGACAGAGTCAACGAAAGGATCGAACTTCGTGTTCCTTCGAAGATGAGAAGCTTTTCGGAGTCGTTTTTTAAAGGCAAAATCCAGCTTCCTGCAACCAATCAAGGAGTTCCCGTGATCTTCGGCAGGTCCGAGAACAGGCTTCGTCTTTTTATAAACAGGGCGGGGATTGCGATTCGCGAAAAGAAGGCGAGAAGGACGTCGTCGTATTCTTCGATCTGAGCGGCTTGGAGATCCCGTCATGAAGGGGGGTGTGGTCTTGTTCATGAACGAGGTTCCGAATGCCGCCGGGCAAAAGCGAGCCGAACTCCTCTGGAGAGCGCAGTACGCCATCGCGGACAAAACGGCGACTGCCGGAACGCTTGTGGAAGTGTTCGAGACGGTGCGTGCGGCGCTTTCCGACCTGATGGACACGGCGAATTTCTTCATCGCCGAATTCGACGAGGCGACGGGGATGCTGTTCGCACAGCGGCAGTTCGGGCGGGACGAAAGAGTATTCCCCGCGCGATGGCCATGCGAGCGCTCTTTGGGCGGAAGGGTCATTGTAAAAAAGGAGCCGGTCCTGCTCCCGAAATCGGAGATACTCGAGCTGATCCGCGACAATGCTGTGGAACTCGTCGGGCCGCTTCCAGAAGTGTGGATAGGGGTTCCGTTGCTCAACAGCGAGCGAGTTTTTGGAGTCATGGTCGTCCAAAGCTACGACGATCCGACGGCCTACGACCAGGAAAGCGCGGAGATCCTGCGAACGGTGGCGAATCAGCTCAGCGTTTATATGGAAAAGAAGCGAGCGGAGGAATATCTGCGAGAAGGGGAAGCGATATTCAGGACGTTTTTCGAACAAAACAGCGTAGGCTTCTCCATAGCGGACGCCTGGGGGGAATGGCGGCTCTTCAACGACAAAGTATGCGAGATCACCGGTTATTCGCGCGAGGTGTTCGAAACTCTGAACTGGAAAGATATCACGCCCCCGGAGGATTTCGAACGGGAGAAGGCGTTGCTTGAAGATATGATCACCGGAAAGACGGATACCTACTCCATCGAAAAACGTTGTGTGCGCGCCGACGGTTCGTTGACGGACATAACGGTCTCCGCGAGGATAATCGGCGAACGAAGCGGGGGGATGGGGTGCTATGCGTTCATCATTCAGGACATATCCGAGCGAAAAAGGGCGGAACGGGAACTTCAACGCCATCAGGAAGCGCTCATCGGCAGCATGGCCATTCTGGCGGAACATCGCGACCACGGGACGGGGGAGCATATACGGCGAACCAAGGAGTACGTGCGGAAGCTGCTCGAATGCTCCGGAGGGGAGCTACTCTATCCGCCGGAACATGTTTCGCTTTTATGGCAGGCGGCCATTCTGCACGATATCGGCAAGGTCGGCGTTCCGGACAGTATTTTGCTGAAACCGGGAAGGCTTACGCCCGAGGAGTTCGAGATAGTCAAACGACATACGGTGATAGGTTCGGACGTGCTTATGGCTGCCGCGAAAATCTTAGGAGAGGCTCCTTTTATCGCCTATGCGCAGCAGATCATAGAGTTTCATCACGAAAAATGGGACGGCTCCGGCTATCCGCATGGACTCAAAGGGGAGGAAATCCCTTTCATAGCCAGAGTGATGGCCGTCGCGGACGTCTACGACGCGCTCGTCACGGAACGCCCATACAAAAAGCCCGTTTCTCACGAAGAGGCCGTGGCCGTCATTGCGGAGGGCGCTGGAAATCATTTCGATCCTCGCCTTGTGGACGCTTTCCTTGCATGCGCCGACGAATTCAAACGCATATCGCGGACCGGAAACCCGGAGTGTCCGACATGTGCGAAACGTTCGCCCGATTGAGGTGCTCGGCGTTGCGAACGTGTTGCATTCACGATAAAAAACGCACGAATCCCCGTTACACTCTTGTGCTACATTGCTCCCGATGGAAACTATTTCGAGGAGGAGGACCATGAAGATCTTTGGATTCCAAAGCCTCGGCGCGATGATGATTTTCGCCGCGAGCGTTGTTATGCTTTCCGTCTACATCCTTTCAACCGTTACGGTCTCCCGGATGCTTTCCTCTCGACTCGATACCCTCGAAGCGAGCAATCAGAGTCGTATCGCCCGTTCCGTCGGTCTGTGGCTGGACGAGTGGTTCGAGGCAAAGAAGAGAATTCTCCACGACCTCGCGTCGAATCCGAGAGTACAGACGGGCAACTGGTGGCAGATGGAGAGTCCGCTCAAGGAAGCGCAGGCGCTTGTTCCCGAATCTCTTCTCATCCTTTTCGCTTCGCCGGACGGTTCGTACAACGCGACCAACTCGGGCCGAGGGAGCGTTCAAGACAGAACGTACTTCAAAAAGATCATGGAGGAAGGCGCTCCGTACTATCTGGACGAGCCCGTGATATCGAAAAGCACCGGAAAGCCTATCATCGTTCTCGCCGTTCCTTTGGAGGGAAAAGGCGTCCGCAAGGGGGTTCTGGCGATGGCGCTCGACGTCGGGGCGGTCACGGCCATACTCCGCAAAGTCGTCGAAGAGGACGAACAGCGCATTGTCTCTCCGGCTTCCGGTTCCGGGCTTGTGTCCGCTTCCACGAAAGAGGCTCTTTCCATGAACTTTTCGATGGGTTCCTCCGGTATTGTAGGGATAGAACAGTTTGTCGACGCTCTGCGCGAACGGAGGCAAGATTCCATTCTGGCGGAAACTTCCTAGGGAAAGAGCTTCTTGGCGCTTTCCCCCGTAGGAGAATGGGGGTACGGCGTACTGTATTCGGTTCCGTACGGCGCCATCGCCGCTTTTTCGAGGGAGACCGCGCTGCTCCAGCTTGTCGGAAGCGGAGTCGGGCTTCTGTTCTCCGTGCTGCTCATAGCGTTCTTGAGTAGAATGTGGACCATAAATCTTCCGAAGAACTTCACCGATCTTCTCGAACGCTTCGGCGAGGGCGATCTGACGGTGCGCTTTCCCGGCTCGGGGGAGGATGAAATCGCCCGTATGGGAAGGTCGTTGAATGAAATGATCTGCGGACTTGGCGACTCGATAGCCGCTCTCGCGCTGGATGCCTCCGGAGGTATGGAGGCCGTGGTATCGCCTCGGGCGACGTGATGGTTTTTTCATGTTGTTAATCGTGTTTACAATATAAAAAATCCAAGAATATCATTTAAATTTTTATGAATAATAAGGAAGTGGTTCGGATGAGACTGCGTCTCAAGGGGAAAATGCTCGTTTCGATCGTCGGCGCCGTCGTTCTGGTGCTGGCGGGAGTCATTGGGTACGTCGGGGTTATGGCGAGGAGTTCGGCGCTCGAGAACGCGCAGCGGTTGGCGGCTGCGATATCCAGCGAAGTCTCGCTCGGGGTGCGCGCGGAGATCGAGACGGGGATGATCGCCGCGCGCACGATTGCTCAGGCGCTCGCGGGGATGGGCCGCGCGGGCGAAGGGGCCAGGAAGAGCGCGCTGGGAATGCTCGAAAGCGTGCTGAAGAACACGCCGGTCGCCCTTTCCACGTGGCTTGTCTTCGAGCCGAACGCGTTCGACGGGAAGGACGGCGAATTCGCGGGGAAGGATGGTTTTCTGCCGTCGGGGCGTTTCAGCGGGACGTTCCTCAAATCGGGGAGCGACGTGCAGAGAAGTTACGACATCACGGACGAGATGCTGGTCACTCCGGGCGACGGCGACTGGTATCTGATTGCGCGGAATACGGGAAAGGAGACGGTCATGGAGCCGTACTCCTACAACTACACCGGAAAACCCGGTGACGACAAGTTCATCGTCAGCCTGTGCATTCCGGTGAAGATCGGCGGAAAAGTCGCCGGGGTCGCGGGCGTCGATATCGACCTGGAGAACGTCAGGCGTATGGTGGAAGCCGTGCGGGTGATGGAGAGCGGCGTGGGCTCGCTCTTCTCCAACTCGGGGATTGTCGTCTCGGCGCCCGACAGGAAGATGATCGGCGAACCCCTCGGGGAGGCGGGCAAGGGGACGCTGCGGAATCTGTCGCGGATTCTCGACGGTGTTTCGAAGGGAGAGTCCTTCTCGCTGCACGACGTCTCGCCGGCCGGGAGCGGGGAGGCGCTGAACGTGCTGACGCCGGTCCGGCTGGGTGAATCCGCCACGCCGTGGAGCATGATGGTTTCCATCCCGGTGTCCGATATCACCGCGGCTCCGGACAGGTTGTTGCGGAATATTCTTCTGGTCTCCGCCGTCGGACTGGCGCTGTTGGCGCTGCTGATCCTCTGGATCGTCGGCAGGCTCGCCCGTCCGATCATCGGCGTGGCCGAGGTGCTTCGCAAACAGGCTTCGGGTGATTTCCGCTCCGACGACGCGCACGCTTGGCTCTCCCGCGCGACGAACGACGAGATCGGCGACATGATCGCCGCGTTGGGCGCGATGGACCGGTCGATTACCGCGACCGTCCGTGCCTTGCGGAAGGAGTCGGAGACGCTTTCCGGGAGCGCGCAGTCGCTGGCGGCGATCTCCGAGCAGACGGTGGCCTCGATGGACGAGGTGCGCGTCTCCGTGGACAGGGTGGCGTCCCTCTCCGAGTCGAACGCCGCCGCGCTCGAAGAGACGAACGCGGGCGTCGAAGAGGTTTCCGCATCGGCGTCGCAGTCGGCGAAGGCCGTCGCCGGGGGAGCGGCCGCCGCCGAACGGACGAGAAGCGCCAGCGAGAGCGCCGTGGACAAGGTGCGCGCTATGGTGCGGGAGATACGCAAAGTGGGCGAGATGTCGCAGAAGACGGTCGAGGATATGAACAAGGTCGGCCGGTCGGTCGACTCCATCGCGGGCTTCGTGGCGACCATAGGGCAGATCGCCGACCAGACCAATCTGCTTGCGCTGAACGCGGCCATAGAGGCTGCCCGGGCGGGAGAGGCCGGGCGCGGGTTCGCGGTCGTGGCCGACGAGGTCCGCAAGCTGGCCGAGCAGTCCAACGAAGCGGCGAAGGACGTCGCCCGTCTGATCGAATCGCTGCAGTCGGACGCGGGACGTTCCGTCTCGTCGATGAAGCAGGTCGACGCCATCGTCGAAACCACCGTGCGCCAGTCGGAGGACGCTCGGGAGGGGCTGGAAGAGGCGCTCAAGAGCATCGCGGAGATAGGCGACATCATCCGATCGATCGCCGCCTCCGCGGACGAGATGGCCGCCTCCAGCCAGGAGATGGCGAACGGCGTCGACTCCGCCACCAGGGGGACGATGGAGGTGACCTCCTCCATGGAGGCGATATCCCGTGCTACCGGCGACACGGCGAAGGCGTCAGAGGACGTCGCGGCGGAGGCGCAGAGCCTCTCCGGAGCTGCGGAAAATCTCGCCCGGCTCGTCGCCGGCTTCAAAATCGACGAAGAGACGAGGGGGCTGCGCTCGGTCGGAAGGTAGCGATGAGAAAGATAGCCTTGAGGGAAATGCTCCGGGCGGGCGGTGCGCCAAATCTTGTAGCTCTTGTGGCGATTCCTTGGAGATAGGGCGTGAAAACGGGTAGGCTGATGCTCGCTTGGCGATACGATAGCCCGTCGATCCGTACGGAAGAAAAGAGCCCCGGGACATTCCCGAGGCTCTTTCTCTTCTTTGCTGCGGTTAGGCCAGGAAGCTCCGCCCGAGAGCGTCCGCCGCCAGGATGGCGGCGCTCACGTCCTGCGGCGTCACCGCGAAGGGCATGTTGTGAATGGTCTCGCCGGGGGCGCAGGCGGTCTTCGCCACTTCCATGATCCGCTCGGGGTTCACCTCCGTCACGCCCATCTCTTCGAGCGTGACGGGAAGGCCGACCGAGGCGCAGAAACCGAGGACCTCCTCCAGCTCCTTCTCGGGGGCGTTCTCAAGCACAAGCTGGACGAGCGTGCCGAAAGCGACCTTCTCCCCGTGGTAGAGACCGTGGCACTCCTCCATCACCGTGAAGCCGTTGTGGACCGCGTGCGCCGCGCCCAGTCCGCCGCTCTCGAAGCCGAGACCGCTGAGATACGTGTTCGCTTCGACGATGTTTTCCACAGCCTTGGTGCAGGCGGACGCCTCCACCGCGAGCAGCGCCTTGACCCCGTCCGCAAGGAGCGTGTCGTAGCAGAGCTTCGCCAAGGCGAGCGCCGCCTTCGTGGCGTGTCCTCCGGGCATGTTGGTTTTGTCCGCCGCGATGCAGGCGCGCGCCTCGAAGTAGGTCGCCAGGGCGTCTCCCATGCCGGCGGCGAGAAGGCGGACAGGCGCCTTGGAGATCACCTCCGTGTCCACGAGGACGACGTCGGGATTCTTCGGAAGGACGAGGTACTCGCTGAAGACGCCCTCCTCGGTGTAGATCACCGAGAGCGCGCTGCACGGCGCGTCGGTGGAGGCGATCGTCGGGACGACGACCGCAGGTTTCTGCTCGTAGTACGCCACGGCCTTCGCCGTATCGAGAATCTTTCCGCCGCCGACGCCGAGCACCGCGTCGCACTTCTTTTCGCGGCACACCGTGCGGATCCGGTCGATCTCTTTGCGGGAGCACTCTCCGTTGAACTTCTCGAAGACGAGCGCCCCCGCGTCGCCGTCGAAACTCTCCGCGAGCGTCTCACCCAGACGGGCGAGGCCGCCGCCGCTGATCAGCACCAGAAAGGACTTCCCGAACGTCCCGATGTGACTCTTCAGCCGTTTCAACTCTCCAAAACCCTGAACGTACTTCCCCGGAGCGATCATGATGCGTGTCATCTGCAACACCTCTTATTATGATATATTGTTCACTATTATATCATACCAAAAAAGATTTAAGGTCGGAAGATAGAGCGCATCGTCGCGGATGCCGCCGAAGACCCGAAGTGCAGCGAGTCAATGGGGAGAATTTTTGGAGATTGTGGGAAGAAAGAAGAGGAGCGTCGGCATGAAGGCGATTCACCGGCGCTCCTCTTCTTTCTTCCCGATTTATAGATCCTGGTTTTCCTCGGGCTTATGCCTTGGGTTTCGCGCCCGGAGGAAGAGGGGAAGCATACGGATTGTTTTTGATTTGTTTCTCGAAGACTTCCTTTGCTTTGACGACCAGTTCCGGTTTTTTAAGGAGTTCGATGCCTGCAAGGCCGAGCGTCTTGGCGGCGACAAGCATGCCCTTCTGTCCGATGGTAGTTCCCGCGCATGCGGCGAACTGCCACGAATGCGTCGTGACGGAGAGAGGAGACGTCGTCACGATCAGCTGCGCAGTCGGAACCACGTGGCTCACGTCGCCGACATCCGTCGAACCGGGGAGCGGCTTGCCCTTGTCCATGACGGGAATGATCGTATCGCAGATGTACTTGTCGTCCGCATTCTCACCGAACTGCTCCCGGAACATCGTTCGCGTTTTCTCCAGAAATTCCGGAGCCGTTTTTCCAAGTTCCTCCGCGAAGCGGAGTTCTTCCTCCGTGTACTCCGGAGCCCCGACTTCTTTGAGCTTTTCGAGCAGCAACGCTTCAAGGACGTCGTTGCTTACGACGTTGTAGCACCCGGTCAGGAATTCGATGTCGAAAGTGGTTCCCGTCATCTTCGCGGCGCCTTCGGCGCAATCCACGATTCGATTGTACACTTCCTCCACCTGAGGGCGTTTCGGCGCACGGACATAGTACCAGACCGTGGCTTCCGCAGGAACGATGTTGGGTTCCCCCCCGCCGTTGGTAATAACGTAGTGCATCCGTGCGTCGGGGATGATGTGTTCTCTGAGGTAGTTGGTTCCCACATTCATTAGTTCGACCGCGTCGAGAGCACTCTTGCCGTTGTACGGATCGTAGGCGGCGTGCGCCGTTCTTCCGTGGAAATTGAATTTCGCCGAGTTCATGGCAAGGAAGTTGGCGGCCCAGATGCTGTTGTAGTAGAACGGATGCCATGTCAGCGCGCAGTCGACGTCGTCGAAAAGGCCGGCGCGGACCATGAAGACCTTTCCGGCGAGAAGCTCTTCCGCAGGACATCCGTAGAATCGTACGGTTCCTTTGACCTCTCCCGATTCAATCGCGTCTTTCAGAGCGATCGCGGCTCCTACCGCCGCGACGCCGAGAAGGTTGTGTCCGCATCCATGACCCGCTTTTCCTTCCTCGAGCGGTTCCTTCGCGGGTTGTCGCTTCTGCGAAAGCCGGGGCAGCGCGTCGTACTCCCCGAGGAACCCTACGACGGGCTTTCCGTTTCCGAATTCCGCGACCAGGGCGGTCGGCATGTCCGCCACGCCCAAGGAGACTTTAAAACCTTCCTGCTCAAGGAAATCCGCTATCGCTTTCGAGGATTTGTGTTCCTTGAATCCGGGTTCGGCGAATTCCCATATCGCGTCGCTGAGGGCGACGAGTTTCTCTCTGCGTTTCTCTATCGAATCGAGCATCGTTCATCCCTCCCCGAGAGTTAGATGATCCCTCTTTGTTTCAGAGCGCGGGCGATAAGAATTGTCCCGAAGATCGTCACGATGATAACGGCGTAGACCGGAATTCCGGGAAGGAACTTCAGGTAGCCGCCCTTGTACAGAAGCGTCATGACAAGCCCGAGCGGAATGGCGATGAGCGCGATCTTGGGATTTTTGACGGTTTGCTGTCCCAGGATAGCTCCGAAAATGGCCGGAAGGAGGAAGTTGAGGGAATCATACACGGGTTTCGGAAGCATGCTGAGGATGGAGGTTCCCAAAGCGACGCCGATTGAAAGGAGAATGATATTGACCAGAACGGAGGTGGCGACGCCGATGGTGGAGATGATGCTGCCTTCGGGCGTGCCTTTTTCCACGCCGGCGGCGTCCTGGGCGATCGCCGAGCAGGGGACTCTGAGGTTACCGATGTTCCCGGAGAGGAAGGACATGTAGGTGCCGGGTATGCCGAGTATCGTGAAGTAAGATACGGGTTCGACCACGTAAAAGACTCCTGAGACGCTGATCTGCATGATGGTTCCGGTGATCACCGCGGACCATGGAGGCATGATGCCGTAGACGAAATAAAGAACCGCTACGGGCGCGAAGCTAAGAAGAACGCCGATCAAGGTTGTGGACATTCCCCATTTGATGATATAGGGCGTATATTCGTTCTCGAAGACATTATTGTTCTGCGTCATCGGGTACCCCTCCTATCCCACGAAAACCGCGACGAGCATGCCGACGAACATCGATATCGAGACGCCCCACTCGTCGACCCAGTGCTTCTTGTTCTTGCGGCCGTAGTATGTAAGAGCAGCCATGCAGAGAAAGCCGGCGATCGCCGCGAAGGCCCCCTTGTTCTGCATCGAGAAGGGGACGACCCTGTCGAGCGAAAGGTAGGTGAATGCGCCGATCATACCTCCGGCGGCGACGATCGGTATCATCGTCGACTTGCCGCCGGCGAGCTTCAGGCGGATACCGTCGAGTTTATGGGAGAAGAGTCCGGCGAAAAGAGGCCAGCCTATGCTACCGAGCGTCATGACCCATACTGCGCAGGCGAACACCGTGACCGTCATTCCTTCGCCGCCGAATTTCACGTTCATGGCCTGTGCGCCGAAATTCGCGGCCATCAGCTCGTACGCCACCGAGCCGATGTAGGAAAGCCTAAGCCAAGGAATGCCGCCTCCCATCGCCCGCATAAGGGCGAGCAGGCCTGCGAAAATCGCCAAAGACGGGCCGATCGCCGCCACAGCGCTGCTTCGGATGGCGCGTTTCATCTGATCGTCGGTGATCCCCATCTTTCTTCCGTCTTTGAGAGATCGTACAAGGAAAAGATATGACTGAAAAAGAACAAGCATAACCGGAATGGCGCAGGCGATCCATATTATCCCGCTGTTTGCAATTTCCATATAATCGTTCATTTGCTTTCAACTCCCTTCTCCGATATCGATATGTATTTGTCCGGTGCGTTTTTTCGACGGGCTTTGCTTTCCTCCTTTCTTCGAATGTCTAGGAGTTTACCCTTCCGTAGAGAATCGACCAGTTGCCTGGAAGGACGACTGGATAGACTCCGTAGCCTACCATCACCCCGTCTTCGGGGGCCAGAGTCTCGCCAACTTTTTCTCCGAAGACGTCGAAAATTTCGGCGAGCACTTCGCCTTTTACAAAAGATTCTACGGGCATTTTCTTGACGACGTGTATTCCTCCGGCGTCGCTGCAAAGGTAGATCAGCGTGATATCGATCTGTTTTTCCGCCTGCGGTACGATGTCTCCTTCGATCATGCACAGCGACTTCATGACGTTCGTGATACCCGTCGCGCAGATTTCGATATGCCGCCGTCTGTTCGCATACGGGTGCTGAATGCTCTGCGAGCCCACTTCCGGTGTGATGCACGGAATACCGAGTTTCGCGGCCTCGGCGTTCAAAAAGCCGCCGAACGGGACATCCTCCATCCTCCAGAGAATCTCCACTCCGAATGCCTTCGCCATCTTATAGGAGGCTTCGGCGCTGTCGTTGCCGGGGATGTACGAGGCCAGCGGTTCAAGATAGAGCGCGTCGCCTCCACCGTGGAATGTAATGATATTCGTCGCTTTTTTGACGATGTTCTGTAGGTATGCGTCGACGATTCTGGACGTGATGAAACCCTGCGGAGTACCCGGATACGCCCTGTTGAGATTCAGGGTTGAATAGTCCATGGGGGAAATTCTGCTCCCGTACATGAAGGCTTCCATGTTCAATACAGGAACTCCGATGAACGTCCCCTTCAATTTCTTCGGGTCGAGAGCGTTCGCCGTCTCGATGATCGCCTGCACTCCTTCGTATTCGTCTCCGTGATGCGCGCCGTCGACGAGAAGACGGGGTCCGTCCTCGACGCCCGAAACCACGATGATCGGAAATTTCACCCATGAACCGTCGGGTTTGCACGCCACGTTGAAATATCCTTTGGTGACGGAACCCCGTTTTGCAAGAGCTGCTTCAAAATCGAAATCGCAAAAACATGTCTTGTTCAATCTGATTTCCTCCCATGTATTTTAAATTCGGACTTTATCGTACGCATTCGGAAGAGCATATGCTTATCGAACGCAAAAAATCTTTCTTCCGGGTGCGTCGCCGCTATTCGCGCAACTGTCACACTATCTGCTGCTCTTCTTGTTTTGATTCATCAATATAGGTATACAGGGTGTACTTCGAAATGCCCAAACGCTCGGCCACAAGCTCCACCGACCCTTTCACGAGGAAGAGACCTCGTTGTTCCAGTTCTTTCACGACGCGCAGTTTCGCGTTTCGATCCATTTGAGACAAGATGACCCCGCCTCTTCCTAGAACGGTTTCGAGGATATGTGCGACGAGTTCTGAAACGTTGTTTCCGTAATGTTCGTCCTCATTGTCGGGCGCCGGGCCGAAATCGATAAGGGACGTCAGCGTTTCCTGCGCAGCGCAGAGCATATCTATGCAGTAATTGATACAGATACAACCGATGACATGTCCTTCCGAATCACGTAAAAAAGTTGTTGATGCCTTTACTTTTCGTTGTTCTTTTGTAAAAGAATGATAGTAATAGTTCTCCTCGACATTATCACCATACTGTTGGAGCAAGTTAAGAACATAGTTCGTAATCGGCGCGCCAAGAGATCGATTGGTTAATTTCCCCGCCAACGCGACAAGCGATGACTGCGGTTTCCGCAAATCATGAAGAGCAACCTCGCAATTGATTCCAAAGTGCTTTGCAATGCCTCTGACAATTCCAATATATTGACTTAAATCATTGTTTAAATCTTCGGCTATTTTTATTGCATTTTCCTCCTTTTTTAATCATTTCAGACGAGGTGTGACTTTGTTTTTTGCATGGAACCTATTGATGCCCATACCCACTTACGGCTAAAAGTTTAGTCGCAAAAAAATTTTTTGTCAACTTAAAAATTATTTATTGCGACGAGAGAGGTAGTGTGAAAAAATACGTGAACTTCAGGCGAAACGGAAGCGGGACATACCGAAGGGCGGTGGGATATTGGGGAACGAATTGGAAAAAATACCGCGGGCAGCGGTATCTTCCAAGAGTTCAGAAAGGAAACTGGCGTAAAATCAGTTTGTTGCGAGATATCTTTGAGGCGATTAAAACGTTGATCAATATTGATCTTTAGCGAAATCGATTTACATTCGGGACGCATTCAGAACAAAATAAACGCTTATGGCGAGGGGAACGCTTGATCTGATGGCATGTTGGAGGATGGTGAGAAAGGAAAGAAAAAGAAAACGGCGGGGAAAGCGATTTTAAGCGATTGAAACATCGTAGGTGGGCTTCTTCTATAGAAATAACCCGGCCGTGCACGCATAGCGCCGCTCGGCCGGGTTATTTCTTTTTAGTTCCTGAAGATCGCCGCCGGAAAGTCGTGTTCCTGTTGGAGAAAGGAGGAATCGGCCCCTTTCCGTTTAAGGTCGGCGGATATAATTTCGGGAGATTGTGTTACTGTTTCTCGCCTCCTTATCCCTTAGGCTTTCGCACGGGAATTCGTTTCGACGGTTCGAAGGGAGACTGACCTTCTTTCATCACGTCGTACACTTCCAGGTTGCGGTCGGTCATATGGTCGAAGATTTGCGGAGAAGTCATCCCTCCGTAGACGTTTTTCAGCCCTTCCGGGGTCAGCTTGGCGTAGACGATCTCCTCCGCGCAGCGTCCTTGGGCTATTTTCCAACCGTTGGGTTGCAGAATCATGCTGTGGCCGAAATAATAGGTCTTGATCGCGTCGCTTCCGACGGCATTCACCGCAGCGATATAGACGTGATTATCGTAAGCCCTGGCGAAATTCGTCGCCCACCAATGATCGTAGGTTCGAAGAAGCGCGGAGGGGCGGCATATTACTTCGGCTCCCTTCAGGGCGATCGTCGTAGACAGATCGGGAAAATCGCCGTCATAGCATATGATGATTCCTATCTTGCCCATGTCCGTATCGAAGACCGGGGTTTCGGAACCGGGGATGACCCAGCCGATTCCGTTGATGTTTTCTCCGGGCCATGGGTGGGTTTTGCGGTAGCGCCCTATTATCTCCCCGTTTCTTCCAATGAGAAACGCGGTATTGTAAATATCTCCCCGCACCTCTCCTCTTTCGTACGAAGGCCATATGACGTAGACTCCGTGCTTGGCCGCAGCCTTCTGAATAGGTTCCGTGATGGCTCCGCCCGCAATATCGACTTTGTCCCAGAGCGCCTCCTTGCTGCACCCGGGGTTGAATCCCGTCGTTACCGTTTCTGGAAAGACTATGAACTCCGCCCCGACTTCAAGCGCCTTCGGGATCCATTCGACTCCTTTTTCAACGTTGCCGCGCACATCCATCGGTTCCGATGCAATCTGGCATCCTGCTAAAACAAACTCTCGCATTTTCCGTCGCCTCCAGTAGAGAAATATAGGACGCTGCGCCTCGGGGCACCCGCCTCAGAATCCGGAAATCGTCCGAGAATTAGAAAAGAGAGAGAATCCTCGGCATCACAAAGATCGCCACGAGCACCGACAGCGCGACGATAATGCTGTCTTTGCCCTCGAAGGCGAAGCAGGGGCGGACTTCGTCGAAAACTTCCTGGATTGTCCTGACCCTTGTCTTGTACGTCTCGTTCTTTTGGATGCTCTCGTTGCTCGTCATGGAGCTGATGACGAAGAAGAGGACCACTGAAATGGGAAGGCCGATGAATACGGGATCCCAGTTTCGGAAAGGCATGCCGTATATCTGGATAAGGACTTTCCAGAGGATGGCCGCGCCGCCGCCGATGAGGGTACTCCAGATGGCCCCGGACGGAGTGGCCCATTTAGAGAAACGTCCGCGGGTAACGACAATGGCGACGGTCGGTATGAAGAGGCTGCAGCTCATCAGTGTGAATCCGAGCGCCAGCCAGCCTACCACGTCGGGCAGCGCCAGAGCGAGGGCAAGCGAGAGGACCGTGACGCTGAGAGAGGCGATGCGTCCCGCCTTCAGTTCGTCCAGGTCGGGATTCTTTTGCTTCCATATGTCGCGGACGATACTGGAGCTGGAGACATTGAGACCCGCCGCGGCGCAGGAGAGAATCGTCGCCATGACCGAGCAGAGGAAGACGACCGCCGCAGGAGTGCTCAGTGCATTGGCCATTACCCAGGGCGCCGCCGCGTCCTTGGAGGGCAGGGCGGGATTGAGGGCGAAGGCGACCATTCCGAAGACGGAAAAGAAGACCGGCTGCACCATCACGTAGGCGGAAATGAACGTCGACATGCCGGCGGCGACCTTTTCCGTTTTGCAGGCGTAGATACGCTGAATGTTCAGCTGTCCTATGGCGAACGCGGGCACGAAAACCATGAGATACCATATGAACCACTTGACGCTTGTCCAGCCGTAGGCGCCCCAGATCGGCTTAGTCTCTCCTAACCAGAAGAAGTTCAGGTAGTTGGCGGGAATTTTGCTCACGACTCCCTCCCAGCCGCCTATTTGATGAATGAGGACAGGAGCGATGACGACGGCCCCTATGACCGTCAAAGAGCCGAAGACGAGGTCTGCGAAGACAGACCCCCAGAGCCCGCCGAACCCCGCGTAAAATCCGACGAGGGCTGTCGCCAGGATAATGCCCCAGAAAAGGGGGAATCCCGTGATCGTCTCCAGTACTCTGCCGCCGCCGACGATCTGTCCCGCGACCCAGCTCATGTACCCAAGAGCGATGAAAAGGCCGGTGATGGCCTTGAACCCCTTCCCGTAATAGGATTCGAGGAGATCGGGAAGAGTCACGAAGTTCAGTCTCTTGCCCAGATGCCAGAAGCGTCTCGCCATGAACGCCATAAGGAGCCAGAGGCCTATGGCTTCCGCCATGTTGTACCACGAACCTCCGAAACCCCAGATATAGGCCAGCGCGGAAACTCCGATCGTCGATCCGGCGCCGAAAAAGGCTCCTATGATATGGGGAATGATCAAGCCGTATCCTAGCTGGCGCCCCGCCAGCATATAATCAAGAGAATCCCTGACGCGCTTGAGCGCTACGCTTGTAAGGAGAGCAACGCCGGCGTACATGATCAACACAGGAATAATGAGATCCCAACGCATACAATGCCACCTCCAAAATATTGTGAATGCACTTCCGTTGCCAACTCGATCCGCTTCCGAACAAATCGTCTCGGTGTTCGCCTCCTCTTCGTACCGACGTCGGTCGTTTTTCCTGACAGTACTCGTAGCCGTCCTCCGTCCCGATTTCCAAAGCCGTGACAGGGAGTATGGAAAGGCGCTTCGAAAAATTTTCTTTGTCCGTATCCCTTTTTTCGGCCTTTCTTGATACTATAGTCTTGTAATACGTGCTAAATGGATATTATGTTGTTCAATGACATTGTTTGGCTTTTTTTTGTCGGTGTTTGTCATTTCGTTCTCTTGTTTTTTTGAAAGGAGACGACGCTTCATATACTTGTTCGCGTGGGGCGAATTGGAGGGAACGCGCATGGGCTCTGTACGGGGAATTGTCTTGTTGGTCTTTACCTTCGCCATATTCATCGGTGGCATCATGACGATACTGCGCGGTGTGTTCAAGATGCGCGAACTCCTGGTGCGGAGGAAGAAAGGGAAGATGTGACCGTTGTCCTCCGGGAAACGGGACGGAGGGCATGCGGTTTTTTCGGGTACGACGGAATGAACTTTTCAATGAAGCGACGGGGCGGGCGAGGTCGCCCCGTCGGGAGTTATTTCATATGCTTCCTGGATCTGAACTGGAGAAAGCCGAATGTCTTGTCCGTGAAGAGTATGTGGTCCCAGCGCAGATGGATCAGAGTTGCCTCTCCTTTCCAGAAGCGGTCCGTTTGCAGTCGTCCTACGGCGCCGAAGACAGGAGGACACCGGGTAGCGGAAGAAGGGCCGTAGACTTTTTCGCAGTACTCTTCCATTGACTGGTAGTTCTCCTCCCCTTTGAAGAGCATGGTGACTTCGGAAAGGCCGCCGTCCGAATACGAGTAGACTGCCTGGAGCAACGGAATCGTCTCGAAGACTGGTTTTTCACCATTCCTGACAAAACTTTCGCGGTTCCCCTCCAGCAACGGCGTCTTCCAGTCGTCGTCGAAAAAACGGTCCGCGAAACCAAAACCGTCGACTCTTCGTTCGTAAAACTCGTTTGTGTAGGGGGTGATTTCGTACGGTTGCATCGAAGCGGTTTCTCCATGGGGGCTTCCCCAATCCGAACCTCCGGCTCCGGAGGGATCATGGAGCGCGGGAGCGATTTCCGGGGAAGCAAACCCCGCGACGCTCCAGAACGACAAAAACACGAACGTCCAGCAAAACAGCGTTTTTTTCAACATTACTACTCCTCTCTTGCCTTCAAGGCATAGGTTGCGTTTTTTCTTTTTCTTTTATAAGTAAATAACAAAATGTCAGAAGGAAAAGATCCATGGGTTTTTCGAAATTCATTCCTGTAGACTGTTGAATTTCGGCAATGTAGTTTCTGATCGAATTATAATGCACATGAAGCGACTCCGCGGATTTCTTCGCGTTGAACCCGTTTTGAATCAGCGCGGCGACGACATCGACCGGTTGTACGGTACGATTGTCGCCCGACATCTCTACGAGAGGCTTCCAATAACGGTCGATCAGAACTCTGCTTTCGAGCGTGTCCTTCACTTTATGGAACATGGAAAACAGCATTGCCTCTTCGTACGCATAGGCCCCCGGAGGCAGAAACGTCTTTTTCAGGATGGCGAGGGACCGTTTGCAATCCGTATAGGAGGAAGAAATATGCACTATATCTCCGGATTTTCTGCCGAAAACCGACCAAATTGCATTTTGACTGCAAAAAGCGGATATTAGCTTCATATAGGTTGTACGCTCCGACCATGGGGCAATCAACACGTAGTTGCGCCCCATTTGAAAGGCAAGCGCTTCGCCGCCGCAGTTCAGAGCCGGCTCGGGTTCGGCGGTATGCGCCACCGTGACGAACGATTCTTCCGGAATTCTGATCCCCAGCGCCTGAGCCTTCCGGGAAGCGATGCGCATATCCGAAACTTCCCCGAGGCAGAGTTTCTGAAGGAATGCGGATTTTGTCTCCACTAAAGCGGCGCCCCTCGATACCGAATCGAGAGCAAGGGCATGGAGTACGTTTAAGACGAGTATCGCGAGACGTTCATCGTGAAGGGAAAGGGTGTTTTCGTTGGGATTAAGGAGGATATGCATTTCGCACGCAGCTTGTCCTTCGGTTCGATACGCCACGCTTGCGGTTGCGAAATTCGAATGCCGTTTTTCCTTGCTTACCTGGACGGCTCCATGCGGAGGCAGCGCCTCTTCGTCTTGAATATCGGCCTGGAAGTATGCCTGCGCCGTCGGATATGACGACGAAGCCTGAGCGGGGCGTACCAATAGAGATAATCCCAGAGCGTGACATCGAGCCGCAACGGGGCGTTGCAGCTCTTTCGCCATGGCGTGAATGAGTTGCGACGGCTTTGTGAAAAATTCCAATGCTTTCCCTTCGCCGGGGACGAAGTCCGAAAATGTTGTTTTGGCGATATTTCTAGAGACCAGCTCGATAATATCCGCCCAACGGTAGGAAAAGGGGATAACAATCAACGGAAGGTTTATTTCATCGGCCGTATCGAGAATTCGCTGCGAGATATCTCCGAGAAATCTGTCCAGCTTGATTCCCACCGCGGAGGCGCCATGTTCTCGCACTCTTTGGAGAAAAGTGATGAACGCTTCCTGATTTTCGCGGAAAATATAGGCATTGCCGATAAGCAGCTCACCGCCGCGTAACCATTTATCAATATCGGGAGCATCGAAGACAGTGATGCCTGTGATAGAGTTAAAAATTCCTCCGTTTCCGGCGAGGAGACGGAAATCGGAGAAGAGGTCGCTTTTGAAGAGATCGAGGATCTGCAAAAAAAACACCTCCCTGACTCTTGCGTGGCGGAGTGAAGCCCCGCCAAGGAAAAAGTCTTCGACACTCTCTGTATGCCGGACAACCCGAGGCCGGACGTTGCGAAGTTCGCCCGGCCCCGGGTTTCAGATCTTGATATCCGCGACCGACGGGAATCCGTATCCCCCTACGGCCGAGCGCACGGCGTCCGCTACGGCCTCCTCCGTCGCGCGGGCGGCGAGCGCGCCGAGGGTGTTCATCTCGGCCTCCAAGTCGCCGACGGAGAGGGCGAAGATGGTGTCGCCGTCCACCATCGTGTGCGCCGGGCGCATCGAGCGGGCGAAACCGTCGTGCGCCATGGAGGCGAGCTTCTTCGCCTGCGCTTTGGTGAGCCGGGCGTTGGTGGCGACGACGCCGAGCGTGGTGTTCCCCGCGAAGACGTTCTTCTTCTCCTGATATGCGTTCATCACCGCATCCTCCGTGCCGAGGAAGCGGCGTTCCTTTCTGTCCCAGGCCCCGGCGAGGATGTCGCCGGTACCGGGCTCCATCACGTCGCCGAGACAGTTGACCGCGACCAGCGCGCCGACGACCAGCGGCCCCGTCCGATAGGCGAAGGCTCCGAGGCCGCCGCGCATCGCGCGGTCGAGTCCGTGGAACTTCCCCATCAGCGCGCCCGTCCCCGCGCCTACCGAGCCGCGCAGCGGCGTGAAGGCGGGATCGAAGGCGTTCTCCGCGGCCGCGCGCCCCATCGCCCTGTCCGGGCGCACCTTCCAGTCGCCGCAGAGCAGGTCGAAGAGCACCGCGGAGCAGACGATGGGCACTTTGGTCATGCCGATGTCGAAACCTATCCCCCGCTCCTCCAGAACTTCCATCACTCCCGACGCCGCGTCCAGTCCGAAGGCGCTGCCGCCCGCGAGGACCACGGCGTGGATACGCTCCACCATGTTCCCCGGGTCCAGCAGGTCGGTCTCGCGCGTTCCGGGAGCGCCGCCGCGGACGTCGACGCCCGCGACGGCCCCTTCTTCGCAGATGACGACGGTGCAGCCGGTGCCGGCCTCCGCGTTCTGCGCGTGCCCGGTCCGCAGGCCGGGAAGGTCAAAAAAAGACAGTCTTTCCATACGCTCTTCCCTTCCCTTTACGACATGGTGAGCACTTTGATCAGCGCGATGAGCACGCCCGTCACGCCTTCGCCGCCGAGCATTCCCGAAGCGACGATGAGGCCCCGTTCCTTCGCGGAGGCCGAGGCGCGCCTGAAGAGGAAGCTTGCGAGGCCTCCGAGGAAAACCGTCGTGGAGATGGCCATCGGGAGGTAGATGCCGATGCCCAGCGTCATTCCCGGTACGTTGACAAGGTAGAGCACGGCCCCGAGAAGGAGGCCGACGAAGAAGGCCGTCGGGTTCGGCAGCCCTCCCACCATCGTCGAGACGGCGTAGGCCTGCGGCGCGGGAAGTTCCGTCCCCGGCCCCATCTTTCCGAACGCCTTGACCATGAGCATGAGCACCGCGACCGAGACGAACGCGCCGACCACAGCGCCGACCAGCTCGGAGTACATCTGCGCCTTGGGATCGGTCTTCAGCAGATAGCCCGCCTTGAAGTCGTTGAGGACGTCGCCCGCAACGCCGGACGCGATCGCGACCACGGCGGCGACGAAAAAGGCCTCGTGCATTCCGAGGGGTACGACGAGGCGGACGGTGAGCAGCACGATGATCCCGAAGATCTCCATCGGGTCGATACCCGTCTGTCCGGTGATCGAGGCCGCCATTACGGTGGTGAGCCAGACGCCGAGAATGGTCAGCAACGCCGGGACCGCGGGCATCTTCGCGCCGAAGGTGAGAAGCAGCGCGACGAAGGCGAGGAGCGTCGGAAGCAGCAGGCGCGAACCGCCGCTCTCCGCGCGGAAGAGCGAGCCGTAGATCTCGCGCGCCCGCGGCAGGACGCCCTTGACGAGGATGCCGAGTCCGGTGCCCACCATCAGGCCGATGCCGAGGCTGTTCTTGAATGCGTTCGCCGCGTCGACGCTCTCGAAGAAGCCGAAGGAGAGGCCGAGCGGGATGATGCCGAAGTAGGCCAGCAACGCGCCCAGGAACCAGACGCCGGTGTACAGCGGGCCGATGATGTAGCCGATGCCGACCGCCATGGGGGCGACCCAGACGCCGAAGAAGACGTTTTTCGCCATCATGCCGGCCGACATCCACGCCGCCGGAATCCAGCCGAGCCAGTCGCGCATGGCGGTGAAGACCGCCGTCGCTCCCAGCGTGGAGAAGAGCAGCTTCGCCTTGCCGCCGCCGCTGTCGCCCGCGAGGACGGTCTCCGAGGCGGCGATGCCCATCGGGAACGGAAGCTGCTCGACTTCGACGAAGTGCCGCCGGATGAGCGCCGTGAAGACGACGCCGAGCACCGCGCCGCCGACGGTGACCGCAAGCAGCGGGAGCGTGTCGACTGCGGCGTTCGCGTCGAGCATCCAGAGCCCGGGGAGCGTGAAGGCCAGCCCTCCGGCGACCATGCCGCCCGCGGACATGGCGGTGTGCGTGACGTTGATCTCGTTCAGGTTCGTCTTCCCGAGCGCCTTCAGGACGGTCAGGGAGAGGATGGCGACGAAGATGGTGGGCCACGGAAGCGCCCCCATCCGGAGCGCCACGTACATCGAACTCGCCGTGATGATCACGGCTCCAAGCGCGCCCGTGAGGAGGGCGCGCGGCGTGCACTGCTCGCCGAAACTGCGCGCGTACCGGTTCTGTTCGTTCATGAAGTTTCCCCTCCCTGCGAAAAGTCGTCCGGTCTAGTTCTGCCAGTTGAGCGCGAATCCCGCGAAGAGGGCGGCCCCCAGCGGGAAAGTCTCCTCGTCGAGGTCGAACTTCGGGTTATGGTGCGGGTAGACCTGCCCTTTCTCGGGGTTGCATCCGCCGTGGACGAAGAACGTCCCGGGGACCATTTCGAGGAAGTAGGCCACGTCTTCGCCGCCCATCGTCGGCTCGCCGATCTCCTTCACCTTCTCCGCTCCGGCCAGCCCCGCCGCGAAGGCCTGAAATTTGCGGGTGAAGTCGGCGTTGTTGATGAGCGCGGGAGGGCCCGCTTCGTAGGCCACTTCGGCGTCGCCGCGCATCCCCTCGGCGACGCGCGAGGCGACGGTGCGGATGCGCTCCTCCACGAAGGCGCGGGTCGTCGGGTTCAGCGTCCGGACGGTGCCTTCGATGACGCAGTTCTCCGCGATGATGTTGAACGCCCTGCCCCCTTCGATGCGGCCGATGGTGAGCACTGCGGAGTCGAGCGGCGAGAGTTCTCGGCTCAGGATGGTCTGCAGCTCCAGCACCGCCGTGGCGGTCATCGTGACGGGGTCGACGGCGAGATGCGGCGTCGCGCCGTGGCCGCCCTTCCCCTTGAAAGTGACGACGAAGCGGTCGACCGCCGCCATCATCGAGCCGAAGCGGACGCCGATCTCCCCCGGACCGATCTCTTTCCACAGGCAGCCCGTATGCAGCCCGATGAGCGCGTCCACGTGCGGGTTCTCCATCACGCCGTCGTCGATCATCGCCTTGGCCCCTTGGACGTTCTCCTCGGCGGGCTGGAAGATGAACTTCACCGTTCCGGCAAGCTCGGCTTTGCTCGCCAGCAGCAGCTTCGCCGCGCTCAGCGCCATGGCGGCGTGCGCGTCGTGCCCGCAGGCGTGCATGAGGCCGTTCTTCGAGGCGAACGGCAGTCCCGTCTCCTCCTTGATCGGCAGGGCGTCGCAGTCGGCGCGGATCCCCAGCGTCTTTCCCGGCTTCTCCCCCTTCACCAGCGCGCTCACGCCCCACCCGCCGATATGCTCGCGGATGTCCTCCGCCCCCATCTTTTTCAGCTCCTGAACGATGTAGGCCGCCGTCTTCGGCGTCTCCAGCCCCAGCTCGGGAATTTCGTGCAGATGCCGCCGCCACCCCGTGATCTCTTCGGAAATCTTTTTCGCTTCTTCAAGTATGCGCTGCATATTTTCCCCTCCGTTTATGCGGAATGATTTCCGCTCCATTCTACAGCATGGAGGGATTTTTCTCTCGTGTCGGGAAATGTGCGCTTTATCGGCTCTTCTCGTCTACCGCGCTACGTGCGATAATTCTTTTGAAACATCCTCTTTCGTGCGGAAAATATTCGCGAGGCCGCACGACTGCCGCTCTTCAGGAGAAGGAGGCGGCGATGGGAACGCGGCGTACCCGGGCAAGCGCGCGATGCCGGCCCGCCGGATCCGCTCCATCGGGACGGTTGGGCGAGGACATGCGTCGCTTCGGAAGAATGAACCTGGAATGCTGGGTGTTCATCGGACTCGTACTAAGGGGGTTGTATGATGCGCATGCCGTTTTTCCGCAACAAAGCGCTGTTCGCGTACCTGCTCGTTCTTTCTCTTGCCGCGCTTCTTGCGCCGGCGTCCTCCGCTTCGGCGGCGGGCGCGCCCGTTCCCAATCCGTTCCTTTCCTCGCCGCTGTACGGTATCACTCATTTCGATCCCTCCCAGAGCGACTCCACACCGTACGGCCCGCCGCGAGAGACGTTCCATGTCGACCCGACCGAACAGCCGATAGTCTACGGCGGACCCATAAACATCATCACGCTCGCCTCCACCGATCCCAAGTACATGTGGGCGGTGGGGCACGACCGGGTCAGCTACGTGAACAGAGCGGGTGGCGCGTGGAAGGTCGCGGCGACGTTCGAAGCGCTCGCGGACGCCACGAACGGAGCGTTGCCTGCCATACCGGACGCAAAATTCAAGGAGTTCGGCGAGTCGTCCGCCGTCGGGAAGAGCGTGAGCGAAATGGACGCCTACCTCACGGAGATACTGGGGCCGAACTACAGTGCGCGCTTCGGCAACGGGGTCTATTCGGTCGTCGACCGCGATAACGTGCTCTACAGCAACTTCGGCAACAGCCTGTATGCCTTTGCGCTGAAGGATCCGGCGAAACCGTCCTCGGGCATCGTCGTGAAGCACAAAATAGCGAACGTGGTCGAGGATATCCAGGGGGGCGCGGCGTCCCGAACAGCTCCCCTCGCTCTTGGCCCCACGCGTCTTTTCGGGCTTTCCATGACCTACGACGGACGGCTCATTGTGACCTTCAGCAACGGCGTGTCGGTCATCGAGCGCGATTTGGACCTCGCCTCCAAGGTGTTCTACCGCTTCGGGGACGACGAGTACGTCAGCAACTCGATCGCTGTGGACGAGAACAACGGAATGTACATCGCGAGCGACAAGCTGATGCGCAAGCTGGTCTGGACGGGAACGACGATCTCCGACAGGGAGGAGGACGGCGCATGGGCCAGCGCTTACGACGGCTCCGACGTGCTGCCTCCGATCATCAAGGTCGGCATGGGAACAGGGTCCACGCCCACGCTCATGGGATTCGGCGACGACCCGGACAAGCTGGTGGTCATCACCGACGGCGCAAAACACATGAAGCTGGTGGCATTCTGGCGCGACGCAATCCCCGAGGGGTTCGTCCAGAAGCCGGGCGCGGCGTCGCGGCGCATCGCGGGGCAGATTCAGGCGACGTTCGGCCTGCCCGCTCCCCTTCCCGAGTGGCTCCAGTCGGAGCAGTCGGTGGTAGTCTCCGGGTACGGCGCCTTCGTCGTGAACAACTTGCCGACGACGGTCGATCCGGAGCTGCGGGCAGCGAGCAAGATACTCCAGGTTTCCGTCATGGGGCCGGGATCTCCGGCGTCTCTGGGCGTCGAACGTTTTCAGTGGGAGCCTGCAACGGACGCATGGCGATCGGTCTGGAGCCGTCCGGACGTCTCCTCCACCAGCATGGTTCCGGTGCACAGCCAGTCCGCCTCGATGGCCCTCGTGAACGGCTACTACGAAGGAAGCGGCTGGGAGGTCGCCGGGCTCGACTGGAATACGGGCGAGACGGTCCACCGGACGGTCTTCGGACGGAAGAACCTGGGGAACGGCGCGTACGCCATCATCCAGTACCTGTCGAACGAGCACCTGCTCTTCAACTCCATCGTCGGGCCGTTCCTGGTCAAATTCGGCTCCGCGGGAGGAGGTTGCTCCGTCGGGGCGGCCGGGTTCGCATCCTCCGCGCTGCTGCTGATCGTCCCGCTCCTCCTTGCCGTCAAGGGGAAAAAGTGGTAAGACTGTGTAGCAAACCGTTGCATCGCGCCGTGAATGCGCGATGCAACGGTCTCTTGCTCGTTTTTCGAAAGAGAAGCGAATTTTTCGAAGGAGGTCGTTGCAGTGCGCGATCCTGAAAAGACGGTGGGGAACCTGATCGACAAGTCGCCGGTGTCGCTGATCGGTTCTGTCGACGAAGAGGGGTTTCCCAATACCAAGGCGATGCTCCCTCCCCGAAAGAGAGAAGGGATCAAGCGCCTCTATTTCACGACGAATACGTCCTCCATGCGCGTGCGGCAGTACGGGGCGAATCCGAAGGCGTGCGTCTACTTCTTCGACAAGCGCTTTTTCAGAGGCGTCATGCTGAAGGGGACGATGGAGGTGCTGCACGATACGGAAACGAAAGAGGCGATCTGGCGCGACGGCGATACGATGTACTATCCGGGAGGGGTGACGGACCCCGATTACTGCGTCTTGAGATTCACGGCGGAGAGTTTCCGGTTTTACAGCGATTTCAAGTCCGCGAGTCGCCCGATAGAATGAATTTCGGAAGCGGCGTCGATCAAGATCACCGAAGGGAGGCGGAAACATGCTTGAAGCGGTGGATATGTCGGTGAAGATGAAGAAGAAGGAGTACAAAGCGGCCTTCGACGAGCTGGCGCCGAAGCTCGGGGAGCTGCAGCGCACGGCCAAGGAGAAGGGTGTGCCGGTGGTTCTCGTGGTCGAAGGGTGGGAGGGGTCGAACAAGGGGAGCCTTGTCAACCAGCTTCTCCAGGCGCTCGACCCCCGCGGCTACCTCTTCATCGCGCCTCCCGGGCGCGGCGAGGAGCGCTACCCCTTCCTGATTCCGTATTGGGAGATCACGCCGCCCGCGGGAAAGATGACGATCCTCGCGGGAAGCTGGTACCGCGAGGTACTCCGCCGCAGGCTGGAGAAGGGAGAGCACGCCAAGGACTATTCCGGCGTCTTCCGCGACATCTGCGCCTTCGAGCGGCATCTGGCCGACAGCGGCACGGTGGTGCTCAAGTTCTTCTGCCACATGGAGAAGAAGGAGCAGAAGAAGCGCCTTGAAGCGCGCGCCGCCGATCCCGATCTCTCCTGGTCGGTGAGCGAGCGCGACTGGCTGGAGAACAGGGAGTACGACTCGTTCCTCTTCTGCGCGGAGGAGATGCTCTCCTTCACGGGGACCGAGTACGCCCCGTGGACCGTGGTCGCGGCGGGGAGTTTCGAGTTCGCCGCGTGGAAGATCCTCTCCACGGTCGAGCGTGTGCTTCGGGAGAGGCTCTCCGGGGAGGAGTGGCCCGCGACCGGCGGCGTCCTCGGGGGCGTGGAGTACGAGAAGAGCGCGGCGCTGTCGACGACGGAGCCGGACGGCGACCTGAGCGCCAAGGAGTACGAAAAACAGCTCGCCGCCTTGCAGAGCGAGCTGAAGTCGCTGGAGATCCGCGTCTTCCGCGAATCGCTGCCCGTAATCCTCCTCTTCGAGGGGGTGGACGCGGCCGGAAAGGGCGGGGCGATCCGCAGGATCACCGAGGCGCTCTACCCTATGAACTACACCGTCCACCCGGTGGGCGCGCCGAACGACCTCGAACGCAGCCACCACTACATGTGGCGCTTCTGGAAGGATTTTCCGCGATTCGGGCACATCGCCGTCTTCGACAGGAGCTGGTACGGACGCGTCCTCGTCGAGCGCGTCGAGGGGTTCTGCTCCCCCGCGGAGTGGCATCGGGCCTACCGCGAGATCAACGAGACGGAGCGCCACCTGACGGATTTCGGCACGCTGCTGCTCAAGTTCTGGCTCCAGATCGACCAGGAGGAGCAGCTTCGCCGCTTCGAGAGCCGTCACGACGACCCCTTCCGCGCCTGGAAGCTGACGGACGAGGACTGGCGCAACCGCGAGAAGTGGGACGACTACCAGAAGGCCGCCGGGGAGATGCTGGTGCGCACCGGCACGCCCTACGCTCCGTGGACCGTCGTGGCGACGAACTCGAAGAGATTGGCGCGCATCAAGATACTGACCACGGTGACGGAAGGCATCCACAAAGCGCTGGAAGGGCGCGCGGATCGGGTATCCGGCGAGCTGCGGAATACGAAACGAAAGAAGGCATAGAACGAGTGCATACGGAGTCGGCTCTCTCCTTTACGAACGTCGCTTTTTCCTACGGAGGCGACCCTGTTCTGCGGGACGTTTCCTTTTCCGTCCCGGAGGGCGAATTTCTTGTGATCATGGGGCCGAACGGCGGGGGGAAGACCACCCTGCTGAAGCTCGCGCTCGGACTGCTCTCCCCCGATTCGGGGACGGTGCTGATCCACGGGAAGGCCCCCGGCGAGGACCGGAGCGCGGCGGGGTACGTGCCGCAGGATGCGGGGCGCAACCGCGACTTCCCCATCACCGCGCTGGAGGCGGTGCTCCACGGGCGTCTCGGCAGGTCGAAGGGGTTATTCTACAGCGCGGAGGATACGACGGCGGCGCGCGAGGCGCTTGAACGGATGGGGGTGGAGTCTCTGGCCTCCCGGCCGATGGGCGAACTCTCGCAGGGGCAGCGGCAGCGGGTGCTGATCGCGCGGGCGCTGGCCTCGGAGCCGAAGGTGCTGCTGCTCGACGAACCGCTGGCGAGCATCGACCCGGAGACGCGCGACATGCTGCTGAAGGAGCTGGCCGCGCTTCGTGCCCGGATGACGGTGATCATGGTGAGCCACGACATCTCCGCCATTCCGGGGCGCGCCACGGCCGTGGCGTGCGTCAACCGGAGCGTCTTCTACCACGACTCGGGGGAGATTCTCCCGGGCATGTTCGAGAAGGCCTGGGGGACGTGCCCCGTGGAGCTGGTGGCGCACGGCATCCCGCACAGGGTGCTCGCCGCCCACTCTCACGATCATACCGAGGGCTGCGCCCATGATTGAGCTGCTCCAGTTCGAGTTCATGCGGAACGCCCTCTGGGCGGCTTTACTGTGCAGCGGGCTCTGCGGCATCCTGGGGACCATGGTGGTGGTGAAACGCTACGTCATCCTCGCGGGGGGCGTAGCGCACGCGGCGTACGGCGGAGTGGGCATCGCGCTCTACCTCGGGATTTCGCCGCAGCTCGGGGCCGTGGGCTTCTCGTTGGCCCTGTCGCTGCTGATGGCGCACGTGATGCTGAAGCGCGAGGCGCGCGCGGACGCCATCATCGGCGTGCTCTGGGCGGCGGGGATGGCGGCCGGCGTGATCTTCGCCGACCTCACTCCGGAGTACGGCGCCGACCTGATGAGTTATCTCTTCGGCAGCATTCTCGCGGTGGCGAGGGTCGACCTCTTCATGATGGCCGGTCTGCTGGCGGCGACGCTCGTCCTCGGATTCGTCTGGCGCAGGCAGATCGCAGCCTTCTCGTTCGACGAGGACTTCGCCCGCACCCGGGGCGTCCCCGTCACGCTCCTCCATTTCGGCGTGGTGGTGGTGCTCTCGATGGCCGTGGTGCTCGTCATCCGCATCGTCGGGCTGATTCTGGTCATCGCGCTGCTGACCATCCCCCCCTCCGTGGCGGAAAAGTTCTCCCGCTCGCTCTGGTCGATGATGGGCATTTCGTGCGTGCTGAGCGCGCTCTTCTCCATCGCCGGGCTCGCCCTCGCCGTGCGCTTCAACCTGACCGCGGGCGCGGTGATCATCGCGGTGGCCTCGGCGATCTATCTGGTATCGCTGCTGTTGCCGGGGAGGCGGTAACTCCCCTCCTCCGGTCTTCGTACATCGGAGGGAAAACGCCGAAGTCCGACGCTTTCCCTCCGGTCATTCTCATTTCCCGAGTTTCTTCATCAGCATGGCGAGCGGCGCAAGAAGAACGAGCGCCGCCGGATGGAAGGCGCCTCCCGCGCACCCCGAGCTGCTCCTTTCGGACGTCTCGCCCACCGCGAAGAGCGCCGCGACGATGTCGCCGTCGCTCGCCCCGTCGACGTCGCCGACGCCACCGTCCTTGATCGCCACCGCGATGCGGCAGTTCGGCCCTATCGTCTCTTCGCTGCCGAGGGCTCTGCGAAGATGCTTGCCGTCCGGCAGGAACTCCACTTCAACCACGGCGAATCGCGCGTCGGTCAGATTTTCGAATGTGAAGACCTGCGTGAACTCCTCGACGCTGTCCGCCCTCCGTACTTTAATGATCCGAAGGCTTGCCGCGCTCTTTCCGAAGAAGGCGTCGGGGATCGGGAAGAAGGCGATGGCGGTGGTCTTGACGTCGGCTGCGGAGGAGACGGCCGCGTCTTCTCCGACGGCTCCGCTGAAGACGGCGAGGACCGCGGTCGGCGCGTTCTCGGGGATGCTCGGCCCGGAGAGCAGGTGTTTCGCCCGCGCCACCGCCTCCGCGCTCAGATAGACGTGCCCGGAGTCGTCCGCATCCAGAAGCGCGGCAAGCTCCCCCGAGATCGCTTCGGGAAGGGCGAGGTCCTTCTTCAGCGCCGCGTGCAGCAGTCCCCGCTCACGCTCCGGAGTCGCGCTCAGCGGCACGTCCACCCGGAAGGGGACGGCGTTCGTCGGAACACTCTCTCCGGGGAGCGGCGCGTCCCCCGCGATGACGGGCCGCGAGGACGGGCGGACGCTCTCCGGCGCGGCGGCGGAGGCTTTCGCGGCGACGGCCGCCTTGAGATCGAGAGAGCCTCCCGTTGCGACAGCCGCTGAAAGGCCGGACGTTTTCGCGACGTTTTTGAGGAGACGCGCCTTGATCTGCCCCGCGCTCTCGTCGGGATACGCGGCGGCCAGAAGCGCGGCCGCTCCGGCGACGTACGGCGTCGCCATCGAGGTGCCGTTCCAGCTCGCGTACTTCTTGCCGGGAAGCGTGCTTAAAATGGCCGAGCCGGGAGCGGCAAGGTGGACGTAGTCCGGGCTGTAGTTGGAGAAGTCGGAGCGAGTTCCGTCCGACGCGATCGCGGCCACGGTGATGGTGTTGGCGAACCGGAAGCATGCGGGGTACGGAAGTTGTTTTCCGTAGTCGGTTTTCGGGTGGTCGGGGTCGGAGCCGGGACCGCCGGGGTTGTCGATGTCCTGGTATTCGTTCCCCGCAGCGATCACGACCAGAACTCCGGCGTCCGAGAGCGCCTTGATCGCCGCGCCGTAGGGGTTCTTCTCCTGGTCCTTGATCGGTTCCTCCCAGTCGCCGATGGAGATGTTCACCACCCTGATGTTCAGTCCGCGCCTCTTCTGCGCGAGCACGTAGTTCATCGCCTCTATGGAGACGCTGTCGGCGGTTTTGCCGTCCTTTCCAAAGACCTGGAGGGCGAGAAGGCCGACGTCCCAGTTTACGCCGGTCACGCCGACGCCGTTGTTCCCCGCCGCGCCGATGCTCCCGGCGACGTGCGTTCCGTGCCCGTCGGTGTCCATCGGCCGGTTGTGCTTTCCGACGAAATCCCATCCGACGTTGCCGTCCTTGTCGCGTCCCATGTTGTCGGCGAGGTCCGGGTGTTCGTAGTCGATCCCGGTGTCGATCACCGCCACGAAGACCTCGCTGCTGCCCGTGGAGATCTCCCACGCGTCGGGAGCGCCGATCTTCTCCATCCCCCACAGCTCGCCGTATCGCGGGTCGTTCGGCGTCTTCAAGGCTCTCCTGAGGCGATTCGGCGCCGCGCCGAGGACTCCGGGCGTTTTCTCAAGCGAGGCCAGCAGCTCGGCGGTGCTCTTCCCCTCCGCTCTCATGTGGACGATGAACCGCCCGTCCTCGTCCGCGAGCGCGCCGTACGTGCGCGCTACGAGCGCACCGACGGACGAGGCGACAGAGTTCGCGGAGGCCGCAAGCGCCGATTCGAAGGCCATCGACCCTCTGCCCGCGCCGGCCGCCGCGTTTTCCAGCAGGACGAGCGCCTCCCCCTCGACATACTCCCCCCTCGCCGCATTTTCCGCGAACGCGGATCCTGCGCACACGAACAGAACCAGAACAAGCGCGACAACACGATGCTTTCTCATAAGACATCCCCCTTCGATTCGTTCGACTCCGGATGAAGTCGCGTACCCTCTCCCCCGATCGGACAAATATACCATCTGCGGAATCCGGCGTCTGCCTTTCCGAATTCCGCGGATGGTATCTCGCGTGGTTTTTTGCGTATTATGCGGAAGCCGTCGAGCGCGCTCTTCGTCGCTGCATGAAGAAGACGAGGGCGAAAATGCCGACGCCGAGAACGTCCCAGATTCTTCCGGGGATGAAGAGCGGCCCTGCGCAGAGGAGAAGCAGCAGGCGTTCGTGGAGGAAGAGCGAAGTGCTCAGGTACCCCTCTATGGCCGCCGCGAGGCTGGTCAGGGCGAACATGACGACCACCGTGGTGAGGGCGAAATCGGTTAGGGAGCCCTGCAGCAGAATCTCGGGGCGGTAGTAGAAGAGGAAGGGGAGGATATAGAGCCCCTTGGAGAACTTGAAGCTTGTGAACATGGTGCGCCACGGGTCCGCTTTGGCGATGCCCGCCGCGACGATGGCCGCCAGCCCCACGGGCGGCGTGATCTCCGAGTTGATGCTGAACCAGATCATGATGAAGTGAGCGACGATCAGGGGGAATCCCATGTCCAGAAGCGCGGGGCCGACCGCGATCGCCGTGATGATGTAGGCGGCGCTGCTGGCGAGCCCCATGCCGAGGACCGTGGAGATCAGGCAGACGAGGATTATGGCGATGAAGGGGCTCCCCTGCGAGAGCGCGGAGAAGAACCAGGAGAATTTCAGCCCGACGCCGGTCAGGCCCACGATGGAGAGGATGATGCCGATGCAGCCCGTGAGACTGCCGATGCTCAGGAGGTACTTTCCTCCGAGGACCATGCATTCGTAGAAGTTCTTCAGGTCGATCCTCCGACTCTTGCACGCGTGCGTGACCAGCAGCGCGGCTATTCCCGCCAGCGCCGCCGTTCCGGGCGCGTACCCCATCCCCATGACCACGACGATCAGCACGAGTGCGAAGAAGTAGTGCCACCCTTCCCGGAGCACCGTCCGCACGGGTTCGATATTCTCCGCGTCGGCGCGGCCGATGTTCTCTTTTTTCGCCTCGAAGTGGATGAAGAGGAAGACCGTGGCGAAGTAGAGCAGAATCGGCGTCGTCGCGACCATGGCGATCGTGATGTACGGAATCTGCGTGAACTCTGCCATCAGGAAGGCGATCGCGCCCATGATCGGCGGCATGATCTGCCCTCCGGTCGACGCTGCGGCCTCCACCGCTCCCGCCACGTGCGGCTTGTACCCCACCCGGATCATCATGGGAATGGTGAAGACGCCGGTCGACGAAACGTTCGCGATCGCGCTTCCCGAGATCGAGCCGATCATGGCGCTTCCGATGACTGCCGCCTTCGCCGGGCCTCCCACGGTGTTCTTCGTCAGGGCGAAGGCGAGGCGGATGAAGAACTCCCCCGCTCCCGTTTTCTCCAGGAAGGCGCCGAAGATGATGAAGGGCGCCACGTAGAGGATCATCATGCGCGCCGAGAGACCGTAGAAGCCCTCAAGTCCGGCGTAGATGCTGTTGACGACGCCTGCGAGATCGGCGCCCCTGTGGCCGAATGCGCCCGGTATCAGGTTGCCGAAGAAGGCGTAGGCCAACAGCGCCAGCGAAACCGAGGTCAGCGCCCACCCGATGACTCTCCGCCCGATGTCGAGCGCGACGACGATCATGGCGGTTCCCATGATCACGTCCAGCGGGTCGAGGCTGCCGAGGCGCATGAAGCGCTCGTTGTAGTCGTACATCGCGTAGATGGAGGCGACGACGGCCAGGACGACGACGAGCGAGTCCATGCCGAGGGAGAGACGGCGGCGCTCCGGATTCCGTGAAAACGGGTAGACCACGGCGGTGAGGATGCAGACGGTCATGAGGAAGAGCGCGTGTTTCACCACGACGTCGGTTCCTATGTAGACGGTCCAGTAGAGAATAAGAAACGAGAGAACGGCGAGGCCGAGGTTGACGAGATGAAGGGGAACGCCGGAGAAAGATCGTTCGATCCTGGCGGCGTCCGGTGCAGCGGTGCGCTTCTCCATTGGGACGACTCCTTTCGGAAGACAGGGCGCGTATTGTGAACGCGCCCTGCGTGAACAACGGACTGGTCGGGTTATTTCAGCACTCCGGCTTCCTTGTAGAATCTCTCCGCGCCCGGGTGCAGTGGAATGGGAATCCACTTGGCGGCGTTTTCAAGCGACATGCCTTTGCCCGCCGCGTGCACTTTCCCCATGTACTCCAGCCCTTCGGGGCTGTACGCCGCTTTGACTATCTCGTACACCACGTTCTCGTCCACGTCGGCCCGGACGCCCCACATGGCGCCGGAACCCACGGTCTTGACGTCGGCGTCCACGCCCTTGTACGTTCCGGCGGGAAGGGTGAGGGGAAGATACTGCGGTTTCTCGGCGATCAGCTTGTCCCTGGCGCCGGGCGCGAAGGTGATGAGCACCAGGTCGTGGGTGAGGGCGAGTTCGGAGATCGTGGGCGTCGGCAGCGTGGAGACCTCCATGACGGCGTCGACCTGTCCGGCCTTCAGCGCCTCCATGGCCTCGCGCGCGGGGAGGTAGACCGTTTTTTTGAAGTCCTTCTCCGGATCGAGCCCGTGGGCGCGCACCCAGTCGAAGAACTGCTGGTGCATGGAGCCGCCGGGGGAGCCCGCGCAGACGACCTTGTCCTTCAGATCCGCGTAGGTCTTGATCCCCGTCGACGCAAGGGTGTACGGCTGTCCGTACTGGAGATAGAGGATGCCCATCCCGCGCATCTTGTCGAACGTCTTCTTGTACGGGGCCTTCCCCTCGAAGGCGAGAGGCGGGTCGATGGTGTTGAGCATACCGATCTCGGCCTGGCCGGAGTCGAGCCGGTTGATGTTCTCGTTCACGCCGCCCGATGTGACGGCGGTGATCTCCACTCCCGGAGCGTGCTTCGTGACGAAATCGGCGAGTCCGCCGCCGATGGCGTAGAAGCCGCCTCCCATCGAACCTGTCGAGAAGTTGAGCTGCACCGTCGCCGCGCCCGCCGCGGCCGCGAAGAGAAGAAGCGCCGCTACCGCCATTGCCGTTTTGAACGCTTTCATACCTTTTGCCTCCTTTGTGTCTCCCGATAATGACTTCCTGTCCGTGAAGCGCCTGGAACGCATCGCCGCCTGTTTATTCCTGGCCGAAGGCCTTCCGCAGCTCCGGCTTCAGAAACGACTGGACTTCGAGAGCGTACCCCTCGGGATCTTCGAAGAAGAACGCCTCGATCGAGATCTCCGGTTTATAGAGCAGCTCGGACGTTATCTTGACGCCTTCCTTCAGTAGATGCTCCCACCACCCCTTGACGTCGTTCGTCACGAGTGTGACGAGGACGTCGCTTTCACCGCGCGGCGCGGAGCAGTGACCGTGGTTTTCGTCGACGATGCCCAGGAAGGCCGTTCCCTGCACGCGGTAGATGCGGCACGTTCCCTGATCGTCCGCGAGTTCGAACCCCATGATCCGCTCGTAGAAGTCGCGCGCTCTCTCCAAGTCCTTGTAGTAGAAGAATGTGATCTGCGAACACAGTTGCGGCATTCAAAAACCTCCTTCTCCGTCGTCTTTTCCGTCTTTGCCCCGTCGCTGTTTCGGAGGCGTTCAAACGACTTCCGTTGCAGCGCGTTTCGTCCCGGCGTTCTCCCCCTTCCAGTATTCGCAGTTTTCGAGAACGTGCGCCTCGATGATCCGCCTGGCGCGGCCGCCGTCGCCCGATTCCAGGGCGTCGGCGATCTCTTCGTGCTGCTCCCAGCTCGGACGGCGGGGGTGATGCGGCGTTTCGACATCCTCCACCTCCGTGTAGAACGTCGCATAGAGCAGGGTGTACATAATGGAACGCCAGTAGACGGGGCTGAACGCTCTCTTGAGGTAGCCGTTCCCCGAATGGTCGACGAGAGCGAAGTGGAACAGTCCGTTGAGCGAGGCGTACTCCCCTTTCCTGGCCCCCGTGTCGAAGAGTTCGCGCTGCCTGCGGATGATCTCGCGAAGTTCGGCGACGGCCGCTTCCGAGCGTTTTTCGGCGAGCAGGAGTCCGGCCATTCCTTCAAGAGCGGCGCGCGCAAAAAAAACCTCGCGCATGTCCTCCCCCGTGAGCACGGGAAGAACATACCCTTTTCTTCCCGAAGTCTTGGAGAGGACGCCCTCCGCCACAAGGCGGCCGAGAGCGGTGCGAAGCGGCGTGCGGCTCATCCCGAACCGTTCGGTGAGATCCGTCTCGTAAATTCGCTCTCCGGGACGGATTTCGCGGGTGCGAATCAGCTCGAATAGAGTCTGGAAGGCGCGCTCCTCCGCCTGCTGCTGTTTTTCCATGAGCCCTCCCCCTTGCGCTGGAGGTTTATGGATACATTTTATGTATCCATAAACCGAAACTACCCTGCATTATACATCGTGTCAAAAATTAGTCAATCCTGTTTTCAGGGCGCAGCTCATTGATGGAGTCGTTCAGTTCGATGAACGGGTGTGTTTTGAGGGATGTCCTCGTGTGCCCGAGAAGGGGGGGGGTACAGGCGAGGCGATACAGAAGAAGAAAGGGGGCGTGAAGCTCTCCACTCTCCGCACATGTCGGCGAGCCGCTCAAGCGCACTCTCCCCCACCCGCTCGTCGCACGGCAGGATAACAAGCCTGTCGGCTTCGTCGGAGGGGGCGTCGCGGGGAGCGTCCCATGAGATGGGCGGTTCGAAGCCGGAGGCACGGAGGCGGCGTTCGAGTTCTCCCTTTCCCGCAGGCACGCAGAGCGGAACTCCGAGCGGGACCGTGTCGTCGTCGAGCGGAGGCAGGCGAAGCCGTTCCGCGAGGAAGGCGTAGTTCCGTCTGCGGGTTTCCGGGATGTGCGTCCACCGGAGCCCGTCGAGGAGGATCGATCCCATGACGGAGGGTTGCCTGGTCTTGTCGTCCTCGTCGAGCGCCCTCTCCCCCTCTTCGAGAAGGCGGCGCGATCCGGAGAGGAGTCCCGCCGTCTTCAGGGAGATGAAGCGTTCGAGCGGCGGAGAGAGCGTTTCGTCGACAGGTTCGCGGGAGAGGAGCAGTCCGCCGTCCGGGACGGGGAGGAACTTGCGGAAGCTGTAGAGCGCGAAGTCGCCGAAGCCCCCTGTTCCGCGCGTGAAAAGGGCGTGGACGCAGTCCTCGACGACGACCGGACGACGTTCCCCGGGCAGCGCGCCGAGGGCCTGCTCCGCTGCCCTGTTCGGGAAGCCGCAGAAGTGGATGTAGAGGAAGACGTCGCCTCGCTCAAGCCCGGGGAGGGCAAACGGCGCAGTGCTGTAGAAAGAGAGAGAGAACCCTCTCTGCAGAAAGGCCGGGGCGATCGAAGCGCAGCAGAGCGAGGGAAGCCATGCTCTCCCTGTGAGCGCCTTCCCGGAGACGGCGTCGAGCGCCTTCGCGAGCGCGGAACGTCCGGTGGCGACGGAGAGCGAGTATCGTTCCATCGGAAGGATGGAAAGAAGAGAAGGATCGACCTCGTCGCGCAAAAAAACCTCCGGAGGCAGCAAAGCCGCCGGAGGCCTATGTGCGTTTTCGTCGGCTCGCATATCCGCGGGGCGATTACTTCCGGGTGAGCGCCGCCGCGCCGATGGTGGGGGCGTCGTTGCCGAGTTGGCTCGGGCGCAGGTCGAGCGTCTTGCGGAAGGGGAGCGCCAGGTAGTCCAGCACCCTCGGTTTCAGGACGTCGATGAACCCCTCGCCGCGGCTCATGCCGCCGCCGAGGATGACCGTCTGCGGGTCGAAGAGGTGGATCGCCGAGGCGATCCCCTTCGCCAGATGGTCAAGCCCCCTGTCCCAGAGAGGCGCCACGGACGGATCGGTTCTGCGGGTCCACAGGTACTTCAGGTCGGGCTGGAGTCCCATCGACTTCGCGGTGCGCTCCAGAGCGTCCGCGCCGCTGATGCCTTCGAGGTGCCCGTGAGAGGAGCAGCCGCAAGGCTCTCCCGAGCCGACGACGAGGTGTCCCGGCTCGCCCGCCATACCGTGAAACCCTTTGAGAATCCTGCCGCCGACGACGATGCCGCCGCCGATACCGGTGCCGAGCGTGAGAAGTATGAAGTCGGTCATCCCGCGCGCCGCGCCGCCCCAGCCTTCGCCGAGGGCGTAGCAGTTGGCGTCGTTTTCCAGCTCCACCGGCAGTCCGATCTTCGATGAGAGCATCTTCCTGATCGGCAGTCCGTTCCAGCCGGTGAAGTTCGGGAGGAGTAACGCGACCTCGCGCGCCGCGTCGAGAACGCCGGGGATACCCACTCCCACGGGGCATTCCGCGCACGCGCCAAGGCGCTTCACCATGGCGGCGATCTGGTTCAGAATACCGTCCGGCTCGCGTCCGGCCGTCGGTTCGGAGATACGTTCGACGATCCGTCCGTCCTCGACGAGGGCTGCGGCTATCTTGTGTCCTCCCAGATCGACGCCGATGGCCGTCATTACGCTATTTTCCTTCGATATGCTGCTGCTGGCGCATCGCCGAGCGTTTGTGGATCATCGGGCCCGTGAGCACGTACACGAGGCATCCGAAGACCAAGACCGTCGCTATCCACGCGGCGTACGTCTCGCTCAGAATCCAGAGGAGCAGGACGACGAGGACCGCGGGGGCGAAGAAGCGCACCTTGTTCGACGGCTTGGGGTAGCGCAGGTTGGAGAGCTGCAGCGAGATCATCACCAGGATGAGGAACTGAAAGACGATGGAGACCGGGCCGGTGACGAGGATGTGCTCCTCGGGGTACATGATCTGCGCGGCGAAGGCCGCGAGCGCGATCCACGAGGAGTTGACGGTGATGGGAAGGCCGATGAACCCCCCCTGTCCGCGCAGGGGGTCTTTCAGGCGGAAGCGCGAAAGGCGGAGCGCGCCGGAGAAGACGATGGCGGAGGGGAGAATGGTGCGCCAGAAGGGGCTCGGGCCGTGAATGAGCATGACGTAGAGCAGCGCCGCGGGGGCCACGCCGAAGGCGAGAAAGTCGACGAACGTGTCCAGCTCCGCGCCGAACTCGGTCGTTCCCTTCAGCCAGCGGGCGACGTTGCCGTCGAGCCCGTCGAGGATGAGCGCGAGCATGATATACTGCGCCGATCGGGCGAGCAGCGCGGGGGCGCCGAGGCGCATCGCCTCGATGGTGGAGAGTATGCTGGCGAAACCGAAGAAGAGCGCGGAGAGCGTCACCATCGTCGGGACGATCCTCCGCCAGTTTGCGAGGATTCTCAATTTATGCACTTGCTGTCCTGTCATCGTTCAGTTTCCTTTCTTCGCTATCCGGGCGATGATCGTCTCGCCCGCGGTCACCTGGTCGCCGATCTTCGCGACCATTTCGATGTCGCCCTTCGGGAAGTACATGTCGAGACGCGAGCCGAACTTCATCATGCCGAAACGCTCGCCCTGCTTGACGACCGTCGTCTTGTCCTCCCTGAGCCAGTAGACCACGCGGCGGCACACGGGGCCGACGATCTGACGGACGAGGCAGGAGGTTTCGTCGTTGCGCACGAGAATGGCGTTGTGCTGGTTCACGTCCGACGACTTTTCGTCGAAGGTGAAGAGGCGTTTTCCCGGGAAATAGCCCAGGAAGGTCGAGAAGCCGCCTATGGGGAAGCGGTTCACGTGGACGTCGAACAAGCTGAGGAAGATGCTGATGCGTACCGTGTCCTGCTTCAGATAGTCCTTCTCGTACACCTCGGCGATCTTCGCCAGCTTGCCGCTGGCCGCGGCGACGACGGTTCCCGGCTCCGCAGGCGTGACCATCTCCGGGTCGCGGAAGAAGAAGAGCATATATCCTGTTCCGGCGCCGCCGAAGAGCAACCCGACGAAGAAGGCGAGCCCGTTGGAAGCGCCGGCTACAATCCCTACTGCGTAAATAAAGACGCCGAACACGAACGACGCCAGAAGAAACGGCTTCACTTCCGGCCGAAATTTCATAAAAAAGCCCCCTCGCATAATATATATGGATTCACCGTACATTATACCCTAGAATCCGGAGGAGGTCACCTGAATACCGAATCGTTCGCCGAATGTCTTGACAAAATACCTCTGATGTTCTTCAAGCGCCCATATTTCGAGCTGGTATCCCTTGTCGGCCTGAATTTTGAGCAAGAGGACGTTTTTCTCCCGCGCGAAGCGGACCGCGTGCACGTATTTGTGGTGGCTGCGGTCGAGACTTTCCGCCATCCTGAGGAACATGCTGAGCGTGAAGACGAGGCGTTGCGAATCTCGGTCGAGCGCCTCGAACTCGGGGTCCTTCTTCTTCGGCGAGCGTTTGCGGTGGTAGTAGGCGAGCGCGGCCATGACGGCGATTTCGTTGTCGTGAAAGCCGAGGAGTTCCACGTTGCGGATGATGTAGTGGCTGTGAGCGTGGTGGTTGCTGAAGGAAAGAAAGAGTCCGATGTCGTGGAGCAGCGCCGCGTAGTAAAGCAGCTCCTTCGCTCCGTCGCCGAGGGAGTGCAGCCCGGCGTCCCTGCCGCTTTCGAAGAGCTGCATGCAGAGATCGCCGAGATGGCGCGAGTGTTCCTCGTGGAAGCCGCACGAGCGCGCGAGCTGGAGGACGCTCTGTTCGCGCACCGAGAATCCGGAGTCGAGATACCCCCACTTTCCGCGCATCAGGTAGTCCACCAGCAGGCCGTTCCGGAGGCTGCGCGTGCTGATCCGTATCTTGTCCAGGCGCAGATCCTCCATCAGCGTGTGGATGATCGAGGCCCCGGCGACGATGATGTCCGCCCGCTCGGGGACCATGCCGGGCAGGCGCTTCCGCTCTTCGAGGGGGAGCGAGCAAAGGAGCTTCACCAGTTCGTCGAGCTGCTGGTAGGTCATGCTCCGCTCCGGATTCTCCTTCTCGGCGGCGAGGCTTTTATGTTTTCTGTTCCCTCGGCGGTAGGCCATCTCCGCAAGCGTTTCCAGCGTGCCGGAGCTTCCGACGACCAGATCGAGCGGAAAGTCCCGTATCCGCTGGACGCTCCGGAGCGAGGCGTTCCGGACGTACTGCTGAAGCAGCGCGTAGCGGTCGGGTGAGACGGGGCCGGTCTCCTCGGGGAGGAAGAAGAGGGAGGAGAGGCGCACCGCCCCCAGTTTGAGCGAGTCCAGGTGGAAGTACTCGGTCTGGCTGCCGACGATGGTCTCCGTGCTGCCGCCGCCGATATCGACTATGAGGGCGGTCTGGTCGCCGAGGTGCATGCCGCTGGCGATGCCGAGGTAGATCAGGCGCGCCTCCTCCAGTCCGGAGATGACCTTCAGGTCGATCCCGGCCTCCTTGCGTACGCGCTCCAGGAAGACCTCCTTGTTCTCCGCGTCCCGCGTCGCGGAGGTGGCCACGGCGAGGATCTCCTCCGCGCCCAGGCTGCGCGCCATCTCGGCGAAGCGGCCCAGGACGAGGGTGGTCCGCTCCATGGCCTCGTTTTTCAGGCGCTGTTTGATGAACTCCCCCTCGCCGAGCCGGACCATGATCTTGTGCTGGTTCAGTATCGTGTAGGATTTGTTCTCGTTGATGCGCACCACGAAGAGACGGACCGAGTTCGTCCCCAGGTCGATGAGGCCGACCACGTGCCCCGTGTTCAACTGCGGGCCCATTGAATTTCCAGCCTCTTTTCGAAGACCTTCTCGAAGAGCGCTCCTTTCTCCATGGCCCGCACCAGCTCCGCCTCCGCGTCGCCGGAGGTTGAGCAGAGGATGGTGACGACGTCGTCGGCGACGACGCACTCCACTCCCTGCACGACCGAGGAGTGCGTCCAGTCCAGTCCGTCGGCTATCCGGAGGATCGCGGCGAGCTTTCGGACCGTCTCTCTGTCCTCGGGCGAGAGGCGCTCGAAGAACGGATGGCTGTCGTCCGGTTCCGCCTTCCTGTGGTAGCGGGCGACGGAGGCGATCAGAATACGCTCCCGTTCGTCCGGGATGACGTTCGCAAGTCCGAGGATGAACTCCATGGCCACCTTGTGGTGCTCCTTCTGCCCCTTCAGCCAGCCGATGTCGTGGAGGGTGGAGGCGATCTGCAGATGGAAGCGCGCGTCGCCGTCGAGCCCGTGGAGCGCGCCGAGCCTGTCGAAGAGGGCGAGGGCGATGGAGGCCACGTGGCGGCTGTGGTCGGCGTGCACCGGGATGGTCGTCTCCAGGATGCGTTCCGCTTCGTCCTCCATGGAGATGTCGCCCGCTTCGGGCCGCCCCGGCAGGAAGGAGGAGGCGAAATCGCCCGGCATCCCCCGGAAGAGGGCGGCGTCGGCGGTCTTCGCCATGTCGTAGCCGACGAGATAGTGGTTCACGCGAAAGTATCCGGGCTGGATGTGGAGCATCGCGTAGCACGCGCGGAGGTCGTTCCCCTGCGGACGTCCGGTCGTCCCCGGATTGATGAACCACGTGTCGGACACCTTTTTCGAGAGCGGGGCGTGCGTATGGCCGGTGAGGACGATGTCGCACCCCGCCATGCGCGCGATTGCCGAAAGGCGCTCGTCGGGCGTGTCCGGCCCCACGTTCTCCTCGATGTCCTCCGGGGAGCCGTGGGTGAGCAGGAACTTTTTACCGGCGAGCAGGAACTTCTTGGTCCGGGGGAGGTTCTTGAGGTACTTGCGGCTCTCCCGCGACAGGCGTTCCCTGTTCCAGAGGTGCAGCTCCGCCTTCTCCCCCGTCTTTCCCCGCTTCGCCCGGAGGACGTTGCGGTCGAAATTCCCCGCGACGGCCACCGATTCCACGGAGGAGAGCAGCGAGACGGTCTCGTCCGGGAACGGCCCCTGGCCGACGTAGTCGCCCGTGTTGATCACGACCTCTCCGCCCCGTTTGCGTCCGTCCTCAAGGACGGCCTCCAGCGCGGGAAGATTTCCGTGCACGTCTCCAAGCAGAATGATCTTCACGAATGCTCCGCTCCTTCCTCTCCGCGCGGCTTTCGAAGCGTCTCCGCGGCGGCGTTCAGATTGTCCCAGAATGTTTCCTTCCCCAGCCGCTCCCACTCGTCGAGGAAGCGTTCGAAGTCATGCGCGCGCAGAGTCCGTTTCTTCTCCATAAACGCGAGGACGCCCGTCTTCAGCGGCGGAAAGACCCGGACGTGTCCGTAGTACTTCAGCGTCCGCGCGGCCTCCTCCTCCAGGAAGCGGGGGAGGAAGTCGATCCAGACGTCGCAGTCGTGGATCTCGCCGAGGAGGTCCTGAAGAGCCTTCAGCCTTTCGATGAAAGAGCGGAGCAGCCCGGCGTACAGCGGTTCGAAGATTTCGAGCGCGTACCGGAGGCGTTTGCCGGCCTTGCGGAGGTCGTGCAGCTCCTTGATCGACGCGGGGTTGCGGACGAATCCGTCGAAGCTGAGGACGTCCGCGATACGCGCGCGGATTTCGTCGGCGCAGAGGGCGAAGGATGGGGAGTCCTCCTCCTTCAGGAGGTCCTTTCGGACCGTCTCCCGGAGGCCTTCGAGCATGGCGTCGAGCGGTTCCCGTACATCGCGGGCGTCGAGCGCGGCGCAGATACGCCGCTGGAGCTTCTCTCTGCGGCGCGAGAGGCGCAGCAGCAGGCGGGAGAGCCCCGGCCGCTCCCGCTCTCCGGAGGCGCGCAGTTCCTCGTCGACGGACTCCATCTGCACGTCGAGATCCCTGGCCTCTCCAAGGACGCCTGTGATTCGTGTCACGGCCTTCCGCCAGCGTTTCGCCTCTCCGGGGGGAAAGCAGGGCTCGAAGAGGGCGAGCGCCGCCCGGAGACGGCGGGTGGAGACCCTTGCCTTGTGGAGGTGCTCGATGTCCTCCCCGGTACGGAGGTCCGCCAGCTGCGAGGAGAGCTTCTCCAGCAGCGGGACGATGGTGGAGACCGCGAAGGAACGGAAGGTTGCGGCGCGCTGCGTCATCGGTCGTCGCTCCTTTCCGGCGGATTCCAGCCTTTGCTGTGCTGCATCATGATCTTCTGCGAATCGACCGCGGGAGTCCCCTCCGCCGGAGCGATCCGGGAATAGGCGCCGTCGACGGAGAGCTTCCACGCCTTCGCGGTGTCCGCGAGGTGCGGTTCGAGCATGTCGCGGAGCAGCGTCTCCCGAAGCACCTTCTCCCTGACGGGAACGAGCACCTCCACGCGGCGGTCGAGGTTGCGGGGCATCAGGTCGGCGCTTCCGATATACATTTCGTCGTCCCCGCCGTTTCGGAAGTAGAAGACCCGCGCGTGCTCCAGGAACCTCCCGACGATCGAGGTGACCTCGATCGTATCGCTGACGCCCGGAACGCCGGGGCGAAGGCAGCAGATGCCGCGTATCTGGAGCCGTACGCGCACGCCCGCCTGCGAAGCGCGGTAGAGCGCCTGGATGCACTCTTTGTCCACGAGCTGATTCATCTTGAGGGCGATGTACCCGTCGCCCGACTCTTTGTGCTTGGCGGTCTCCCGTTCGATCCGCGAGACGATGCCGCTTCTGGTGGTATGCGGCGAGACGAGGAGCTGCCGGTAGTCCCCCTTGCGGGAGTAGCCGGTGATGGCGTTGAAGAGGTCGGTTACGTCCGCGCAGATCGCCTTGTCCGCGGTGAAGAGCCCCAGGTCGGAGTAAACCTTCGCCGTGGAGGGGTTGTAGTTCCCGGTGCCGATGTGCGCGTATCGCCTGACGCCCTCGGATTCGCGCCGGATCACGAGGCACATCTTGGCGTGGATCTTGAAGCCGACGAGGCCGTAGACCACGTGGACGCCGACGTCCTCCAACGCCTCGGCCCAGTTGATGTTCCGCTCTTCGTCGAAGCGCGCCTTCAGCTCGACGACCGCCGTGACCTGCTTCCCGTTCTTTCGTGCCGTCATGAGGGCGTCGACTACGGGGGATTCGTTGCCGACCCGATAGAGCGTCTGCTTGATGGCCACCACCTTCGGGTCGACGGCCGCCCGCCGGACGAAGTCGAGTACCGGGCCGAAGCTGTCGTACGGGTGGTAGACGACGGCGTCCCGCTTGCGGAGGACGGAGTAAGGCGGCGTCCGCTCCGAGAAGGGGGGCGGAGTGCGCGGCAGCAGCGGCTCGTCCTTCAGGTCGGGACGATCCACGGAACAGAGATCCATCATGCCGGCGAAGTCGAGAGGGCCTCTCCGTTTGTAGATTTGGAAGGGGGCGAGGCGGAAGTTCCGCACGAGGAAGAGAAAGATGTCCTTCGGCACGCCGGAGGAGACTTCGAGGCGCACGACCTCCCCGAAGGTTCGTCGGTCGACAAGATCCTTGACGGTCTCCAGGAGGTCGGATGACTCGTCCTCGTCGATCTCGACGTCGGTGTTCCGCGTGATCCTGAACGTGGCCGCCGCGACGACCTGGAGTCCCGGGAAGAGGAGGTGAAGGTGCTGCGCCACGAGGGCCTCCACGAGCAGGACGTCGCACTGGCGTGCATTCGGCGAGAAGCCGAGGCTTTCGTAAGACTTCGCCTCCTTGTTGCGGGGGAGGAAGATGAAGCGCGAGAGGTTCTTCGGTACCTTGATGCGGGCGAACCTGGTCCCCTTCTGCGGGTCGGCGAGCTGGACGAGAAAGTTCAGGCTGAGGTTGGAGATCATGGGGAAGGGGCGTCCGGGGTCGATGGCCTGCGGCGTGAGGACGGGGTAGATCTCGTTTTTGAAGTACCCTTCGAGGAAATTTTTGTGCTTGTCGCCGAGGTCCTCGTACTCCACGAAGCGCAGTCCGGCCTCCTTCAGGCGCGGACGGAGCGACTTCGACCAGTACTCCTGCGCGGCCGCGATCAGCGGGAGGACACGCTTGCGGATGAGGGCGAGCTGTTTCGAGGGGGACATGCCGTCGGGCGCGAGGGAGGGGACGCCGCTGCGGTACTGCTCCAGCAGCGCGGAGACGCGCACCATGAAGAACTCGTCGAGGTTGTTGAAGAAGATGGAGAGGAACTTGAGCTGCTCCAGCAGCGGCGTGGAGGGGGCCATGGCTTCTTCGAGCACCTTCGAGTCGAAATCTATCCAGTTGATCTCCCTGTTCAGGAACAGGCGCGGATCGTCGAGGCTCTGCACCTCGTCGAACGGCGTTCCCTCCCTGCTTTTCTTCGGGCTCATATTCTCCGCGACCTCTCCTTCTTCCGGGGATGGCGTGGGGAGCATCGTTACGACCTCCTCTTCATCATTATACTATCAAATGGAGTATTCATCGCTCATGGTACATGAGCGCGGCGGATCGCGCCATATCCGCAAGGCGTCCGGCGATAAGTGTTACACTTCCGTAATGTCCGGTGTGAAAAAAAACCGTCCGCGAAAGAGAAGCGGACGGTTCGGAGGCTGTATTCGGGATGAACCGGTTCATTCAATCGGCGGCGGCGAGCGCTCGGCGCTCCTCCAGGTAGACCACGTGTTCATCGTCCTTCTTCGACTTTTTGTCGAACCAGCGTACGATTTCCATCGCGCCGTCGAGATGTTCCACGAGCGCGGAGCAGCTTTCTACCCAGTCGCCGCAGTTGAAGTAGTCGATCTCCTTGAAGCGCCGGATGGAGGGGTTGTGGATATGTCCGCAGATGACGCCGTCGACGCCGTACTTTCCGGCGGCCCGCGCGACGCACTCCTCGTAGTTTCCGATGAACTTCACGGCGTCTTTGACCTTCCGTTTCAGAAATTCCGAAAGCGACCAGTAGCCGAAGCCGAGGAAGGAGCGTACGGCGTTCAGTCCTGTGTTCAGATGGAGGGCGAAGTCGTAGGCCCGGTCGCCGAGGAAGGCGAGCCACGGCTTGTACATCACCGCCACGTCGAACTCGTGTCCGTGGACCACCAGATAGCGCTTCCCGTCGGGGGAGGTGTGGACCGCGTTCTCGCAGATCTTCACGCCGCCGAACGAGTAACCTTGGAACTCTTTCATGAACTCGTCGTGATTGCCGGGGATGTAGAGCACCGGCGTCTTCTTGGACATTTTCAGGATCTTCCGGATCACCGAATTGTGGGAGTTCGGCCACCCGGGGCTTCTTTTAAGCTTCCATCCGTCGATGATGTCGCCTATCAGATACAACTTCTCGCACTCCATCGACCCGAGGAATGAAACCAGACTCTTCGCTCTGCACCAGCGCGTTCCGAGATGGAAATCGGAGAGGAAGACGGACCGGTATCTCAGAGAACTCATCCCTTTCTTCTCTTTTCTTGCGTCATAGCATAACTCCTTTCGGTAACGGAAGCTCCGTGCGAAAGATACAGATATGTATCGGTCGTGTGCGGAGCGCGCATCGAACGGGAGGACGTTTTTCTCGAAGCTGCCCGTTCGGAATATCTCCGGCGCGGCTTCTCAATGATCCTCCGCAGTCCCCGGTTTGATGATCGACTTCATGATATTCTCCAGGAGCTGTTTTTTCACCTGTTCCTCCGTGCTCGCCGAGGTGTCCTTCCCCGAACCCGTGGGGATCTCGACCGTTATTTTTATCTGCGTCTCGTTCTTGCCGGTCGAACCGTTGGAGCGCGGAATGGTCAGCGGCGCGGCGCCGGATGAAACCTTCAGATCGAGCATCTCGGGGGATTCCCATGTCCCCTTGAGGTTGAAGGAGGTCTCGCGGAAGTCGCGGACGGCCATCCCGCCGACGAGTCCGGTCAGGAACCGCTGAAGGAACTGCGGGTCCGTCAGCGGATTGCCGTCGATGGTCAGTATCCCCTGGAGCGCGCCTATAAAAGCGTTGAGCGCCCTGATGTTGATGTCGCCCACGCATTTCAGGTCGAGCGGCGAGTCGTTCCAACCTATGGAGCCGCTTGCCGAGAGGTAGCGGTAGACGTTGTCGCCCGGAGGGGCGGAGAGCCTGCTTCCGGGGAGGAGAAAGATGCTGCGCCCGTCCATGTTGAAACTCGCGAGGAGCGACGAGAAGCGGATCTCTCCCGAATTCGAAACCGATTTGATCGACTCGAACCCGGAGACGGACCCGTCCTTGGCGGAGATCTGTCCGTTTCCGAAAACAAGCCCGAGCATACCGCCCGTGCCGCTTCCTCTCATCGTGAGGTCGGCGGAGCCGGAAATCTTCCCTTTCCCTTCCAGAATACGCTCCGAGGCGCTCGCGAGGTTCATCCCCTTGACCGAGAGCGTGCCCTCCCAGCGCATGGTGGCGGGATCGACCTTCCCGTCGAAGATCGCGTCTCCTTCGTGGTACGTGCCCTTGCCTCCCGCGATCGCGAGCATGCCGTCGCTCCATCGGAACGGTATCGAGACCTCGCGCGCTTCCGTCCTGTAAAGCCCGAGGGACCGGGAGGTGATGGAGCCCTCGAACGCCGGAGAGGCCCCCAGCGTTCCCGAGAGCGAGAAGTCCACCTCTCCGGTGAATATTCCCGCCGCCTGCCCCGAAAGCGCCGCGGCCGTCTTCCCGAGGTCGATCTTCTTCGTGTTCTTGAGCGAGATCGTCGCCCCCGAGGAGGAAAGGGCGGCGCGCCCGGAGAGCGCGAGCGCGCTCTCGCCGAGCTTCCCTTCGAGAACCATGGCGAGCGCGTCTTTTCCGTCCGGTTTCAGCGAAAACTTCGCCCTCTCCAGCAGTACTCCGTAGACGGAAAGGAACGGCGATGTCCCGGAGAGGACGGGCGCGAGGTCTCCGCCGGCTCTTCCGGTAAGGCGAAGCTCCGCGGAAAGCGAGCCGCCCAGGCGCATTCCGGGAAGGACGGATGCGGCGAGCGCATGAAGGTCGAGCGCGTCCACGCCGATTTTCAAATCCGTTCTCGCCCCCTTCTCCAAACCGACGACGCCTGACATTTTCAGAGGAGCGCCCAGCAGGTCCGCCGAAAAGTCGGTGATCCGCAGCGAAGCGGTCGAGCCCTCCGCACGAGCGCGAAGCGCGCCGAGGGAGAATCCCGCGACGCCGAGGGAAGATGAGGACGCCGTGAGCGTCAACGAAGGCGCTCCGGGAGCGCCGGACAGCGAAAACTCTCCAGCGAGCGTTCCCTCCGTCTCGGCGCCGGAAAGACCTGCCGCGGCGGCGGCCTGAGCGGCGGAGAGACCGCTGAACGATCCATTGAACGAGAGCGAGGGCGTCGGGCCGAGCCGGGCGCTCCCCTCGATTCCCGCCGAACCGTCGAAGAGAGAGGCTGTTCCTTGGGAAATAGAAAGAACTTCCTTCTCGAAGCGTCCTTCGAGGTGGATGTTCCCGAGCGGGAGCGACGAGGTGAACGGAGTGTTTCTCCCTCTGAGTGAAAAAGAAACGGTTGGGGATGCCGCGGACCCCTTCACGTTCCATGAGGCGTCGAAGGCGCCCGTCGCCTCCATGCCTCCGAGCGCTTCCCGAAGAAGCGACCAGCGCAGATCCTGCCCTGTTCCTTCCAGAGAAAGGATGGGATTCTTTCCCGAGAGCCCGGAAACGCTCCCTCTGCCGGAGAGAACGCCTCCTCCCGCGGGGGAAAAGGAGATTGACGAAAAGGAGAGCTGCTCGCTCGTTCCGGAGAACACGACGGAGAGCTTTTCGCCCGCCGTTTCCAGAAGAGAGGCGCGGGGCGCCGAAAGGGCGCCTTTGAACGTCGCTCTCCCCTCGGCCGGGATGGAGAGGGCGACGTCGAGCGTCCCCTTGCCGTCCGCCGAAAGAGCGGGCGCGTAGGCGTTTCCGGCGCTCTTCAGGTCGAAGTTCGCGGAGCGGATGGAGACCGAAGTGCTCGTTCCTCCGGGCTCGTTCAGAAGGCTCTCTCCCGAGACCGAGAACGTCGAATTCGACCACTTTCCGCCGCCCGAGATCGTCATCCTGTCTCCGTCGACCATCCTGAGGTCTCCTCGCAGCGTTTCGACGTCGAACCCGTCAAGGACAGCCTTCGGCGCTTCGAACAGCAGCGGACCGTTCAACTTCTCGAACGGACCGGAGAGATCGAGCTTGAGCGTCGAGAGCGTTCCCTGCGCGAACGACAGCCAGGCGAAGCAGCGGGTCCACTCCTCGAGCTTGAGTCGCTTCAGGGCGAGCGCGATCTCCGCCTTCGGCTCCTCGCCGAAGAAGAGGGCGAAGACGCCGGAGACCGGGGAGGAGAAGACCCGTCCGTCGACCGGGGAGAGGACGGCTTTCGTTTCGTCGGCCGACCAGGAGAACGTACCGTCCATCAGCAGATCCCAGATGTCGCCGTTGGCGATCTCTCCTTCTCCGGAGGCGAGCAGCCTGCCGTCCGGACGTTCGATCAGAAGCGTCGAGTCCACGGTACCCTTCGCGGCGAAGGGGAGGTTCGTCAGCTCGGAGATGACGTCGAGACGAAGGTCGTCCACGAATCCCTCGATGCGCGTTTCGGGGAAAAGCGGTCCGGAGAGGGAGATGGTCGCGTTTCCGCCTTTGAGAAAAGCGTCGGTGATGGAAAGCTGCTCTCCCGTGGTGAAGGAGGCGCCGGCCTCGACGGGGAAGTCCAGAAAGTGCCCGTATCCATGGAAAGTGACCGTATCGTCTCCCGGCGTCAGACGAAGCGAGGCAAGAGAGATTTCTCCCAGAGGAGTCGTGATGGTTACCGGGGAGAAGAGGATCACCGGAAGCGCGATATCGGTCGCAGCGCCGCCGCCCGGCGAGAAGTCCGAATGACGGAGCGCGTGGAGCAATCCGTCGCCGGAGAGCGTGCTCTTCGAGACCGTCACTCTGGTCAGGCCGCCGTCTCCGCGGATGAATGAAAACAGCGAGAACCCTACGGAGAGACGCTCGGCACGTGCGACCTCCATACCTTCGAAAAGAACGCGGACATTCGCGGCGTCGAAGCCGGCGAGCGGGTTTCCCGAAATGCCGTCGGTCTCCAGCGTCCAGCCGGAATACGTGGCTACGCTTTTCTCAAGCTCGGATCTGAAGAGGGAGGTTCCCGCATCGTATCCCGAGAGGAGAAAAAGCACCGCCAGGAGGATCGCGCTACCGAGGAGAAGAAGTCCCCCGGAAATTTTTTTGATTTTACTGCGCATACTGACTGTCCTTTCCCTGTACACACTACCCTCGTCCATTATAAAAACGCACACTATAATATGCAACAGCCGGGGTGGAATGCAAGGCTATACTACGTAAACACGTGGAAAGTTCCAAAAGTCCGTTCTGTACATCACAGATATGGAGGCTAAAAAGAGGCGTGGCTATTGTGGATATGTGGAAAAAGCTGTGGATAAGCGACGCCGGCACGGCGAAAAAAACGGGCGCGGCGGGAATTTGTGGATAACTCGGGTGATTGTGGATAGAAAAAAGGGCACACTAGACGGATCGGAAACGGTGCGAAACCGCCTTCTCTCCTTCCACTGTCAGTACTCCAGTCGTGTTACCTGGAGGTCGGAAGCTACGGGAAGTTCGCAGCCGCTGAACGAAAGAAGAAGTTTTCCCGTTGCTCGGATTTTCTCCCCTTCACGAAGAGAGAGCAGCCCCTCCGTTTCGGGGCCCCTGTACGCCGTGATCGCTACCCTTCCTTCTCGAAGACGAATCCGTCGTCCGGCCGTCTCCGATTTTTCGATCGTCATGCAGAGGGTGATGAAGGAACCTGCCAGGTACGGCGCTTCGCTCCACGCCTGCGCCGCTGTGAATATCCTGCCCGAGGCAGCTTTCCAGAGGCCTCTCCCGGCGTCTCGGGCCTCTTCGAACGCCAGGAGAATGCGGTCGGCATGCTTTCGGTTCGGAGCGATGAACATCGGGAGCGCCACGCCCTGCCGAACAAGCTCCTCGTTGACGAAAAGCTCTCCGTCGCCGCTTTCGACGTAGAGGTAGACAAGTCTTCGACCGTACCGGTCGATCGGCTCCATATCGTATTCGAGTCGTAGAGGCCCTCGGGAGAGCAGCTCGATATTCAATGAGAGAGCGTCCTCCCCGAGTTCCTCTGGAGGGCGCGACGGATGATGCAGCTCGGGGGTATCGATAAGAAGATAGCGGAGCCGCGCCCGCTCCCCGTTCCGAGAAACTTCGATCGTATCGCCGTCGAAAACCTTCAATCCGGGAGAAAGCGGCGTCGAATACCGTGTTTCCGAAAAAGTGAAAGAGAGAAGCGAAAGAACGCAGAAAAAGAGCGCTGCGGAGAGAAACCAAGCGATTTTTCTCATCGTTTTTTCGCATCCGTATATAATAGAGGAAAGACTCGCCAGAGGAGCGACGGACAGCTCCACGGAGTCCCGCCCGCGGAAATGTAGCGGCGGGTCCGTGCTTCGGCTCGTTCCTCCGCGACGGGGAGAACAAGGTGCGTTATTCCCGCCTCTCTGAAGACGGAAGGGAGAAACGGAATGCCCGGGCCCTGAAGAATAACGCCGTGTTTCCCCTTCAAAAGAGGGAGCAACGAAAGAATCTTTCTGTTGCGGAGCGTTTCCGCAGTGATCCAGAGCCATCCGCTGGAACGAAGGTGCTGGGAGCTTGTCCACTCGGGGAGGACGCGGAGCCCGCGACGGGCGTCGTCGAATATGGAGAGGTTCCAGTTCCAGTCTCTCAGAAAGTCGACGAGCCACGGGTCCGGAGCCAGAAGGGAAATCTTCTCTCCGCCCGGAAGCGATAGAAGACTTTCGAGCGGCTCCCCGCCGTCCGGGGCGGGGGCAAGGGCGGCAAGGGACGCGGATGCGGCCGAAAACTCTTGCGGGTAGGGGGAGACGAGAAGTCTCGCCAGACCGTGGGCGCCGATCGAAAGAAGATTGCGGGTATGTTCCTCCCTGGGAGAAAATGGTTCGTTCCCCGCCGGAGAGACCGCGCCCACGCCCCAGCGTCCGTCGGAAAGGGAGAGGATGCTTCCCTTCCAGCCGATGATGAGGTAGTCGGGCTCTCCGTCCGGAGATGTCAGCACTTCGTCAAGAATAGACTCGTACAGGCGCATATCGATCCTCCTTGCCTTTCATTGTAAACGCACAGGAGGAGAAACGAAAGAGAGAAGTCTCGTGAACCGTGATTTCCTGAACGATGAAAGGAGAAGTGCATTGACGGAAAGAGTGGAGGCGCTGATGCGCTTATACGAAAAGGAGCTTCGAGAGTATGTTTCGCTTCTGGCGTCGTACGGCGGGAAGATTCGCCTGACTGGACCCAGCGATCCGGAAGTCCTATGGAATGAACATGTAGTCGACTGTTTGTTTTCGGTACCCTTGCTTCCTGAAAAGGGAAGCGCGCTCGATGTCGGGTCGGGGGGCGGCCTTCCGGGAATGATTTGGGCGATCTGTCGCCCCGATCTCCGTATAACGCTTCTCGACAGCGTACGGAAGAAATGCGGAGCGCTTAGAGATATGGCCTCGGCGCTGCATCTGCGAAATGTTGAAGTTGCCTGCGGGCGTTGCGAAGAGTACGCCGCGGAGAAGAGGGAAGCGTTTCAGTTCGCCGCCGCCCGCGCAGTTGCCGCCGCGGACGTACTCCTTGAGTATCTCTCCCCTCTTGCGGCCGTTTCGGGAAGACTTCTCGCCTTCAAAGGTCCCCTCTACACGGAAGAGCTTCAGCCGCTCGAAGGTAAGTGGTCGCGCCTCGGACTGTCGTCGCCGGAAGTGGTTTCCTACTCCGCTGCGGGAAAGGAACGTTTTCTTATTCTCTGGACAAAAAATACCCCGCTTTCCGCACGCTTCCCGAGGAAAGTAGGCGTCGCGGAAAGAAATAAATGGTGGAGGTGATGGAGGAGTGATTACTCTCGCAGTGTCGAATCAGAAAGGCGGAGTGGGGAAGACGACCACATGTATCAACCTCGCGGCGGAACTCGGAAGGCTCGGATTCTCCGTTCTCTCGGTGGATATCGATCCTCAGGCCAACTGCACGAGCGGCCTCGGCGTCGCTCTCCCGCCGAAGTCCCCGAGTCTTTACAACGTACTCCTCGGCGATGTTCCTGCAGGAGCGGCGATTCTGAAGACAAAATGGGAAGGCGTCTCCATACTCCCCGCCACTCTCGATCTGGCAGGTGCGGAAATTGAGCTGGCGAGCACCATCAGCAGGGAAACGAAACTCCGTCGCGTGGTGTCGTCGATTACCGGTTTCGATATCGCCATCCTCGACTGCCCGCCTTCTCTCGGAATGCTTACCGTAAACGCGCTCGTCGCGGCGGACAAACTGATCATCCCCATTCAATGCGAATATTTCGCGCTCGAGGGAGTAGGACAGCTTTCGCGGACGATCTCTCTCGTCAAGGAAGGACTGAATCAAAACCTCGCGATCGATGGTATTCTCCTTACGATGCACGACTCGAGAACACGTCTCGCTAACGACGTTGCCGACGAAGTTCGAAGGCAGTTCGGAGAAATCGTCTTCAAGACGATGATCCCGCGCAATGTAAAACTGGCGGAAGCCCCGAGTTACGCCGAACCGATTTGTTATTACGACCCCTCGTGCTCCGGCGCAAAAGCTTATGAAGAGTTCTCCAAGGAGGTGGCTTCTCTGTGGTTAAAGGACGAGGATTAGGGAAGGGGCTTGCCTCGCTGTTACCAGCCGCTCAGGGAATCGGCGAAGGTGAGGGGGAAATCACGATGCTCGCGATCGATCGCATACTTCCCAACCCCTTCCAACCAAGAAAAGAAATCAACGAGAATACGCTTACCGAGCTTGCCGACTCGATTCGAGTGCACGGCGTCATACAGCCTTTGATAGTGCGTCGAAACGAAGACGGGGACTACTGGATCGTCGCAGGCGAACGCCGATGGATGGGCGCCGGGATAGCTGGACTTACGGAGGTGCCGGTACGTGTCGTCGAAGGCGCGGATATGGAAATGAGGGAGATCTCGCTCATAGAAAACATCCAAAGGGAGGACCTCTCGCCTGTCGATATCGCGCTTTCGCTAAGCGAACTCATGAACAGCTTCAACACTACGCAGGAGGAACTGGCCTCCAGTATCGGCTGGAGCCGAGCCGCCGTAACCAACAAGCTGCGCCTCCTCCAACTACCTGAAGAAATACGCATTCTCCTTCGCAGCAACGAACTGACCGAAGGGCACTGCCGTGCGCTTCTCGCGCTCGAATCATCTGAACTGATGCTCGCCCTCGCGCGGGACGCTGTACAGAACCGACTCTCTGTACGTCAAGTAGAAGAACTGGTTCAACGGGCAAAATCGAAGCCCGTCGACAAGAAACGAAAAACAGTCGTTTATGAAATACCAACAAGCGTGGTTCACGCCGCGCAGCAAATGGGCCTCTCTATAAAAGTTACCGGGAGAAGATCAAAGATGAAACTTCATGTCGAAGGAGTTCGGGAAGATCTCCTACACGACATGCTCCAATTTCTCGAAGACAACGCCGAAAAGTATTTCCCGGGAAATATTCAGGAGGACAAGTGAAAGGATATAAAGATTTACTCCTTTTCGGTAAGGTGCTCTCGATAGCTTTCGTTGTTTCTGGGTACGTTCTCCTCGGGTTTTTTGCGGGGAGGAAGCTTCAGGAAATGGGATACCCCGCCTGGACACGCGCTGCATGTCCGATTATCGGAGCGGCTATCGGAATTCATCAAGGATACCTTACGCTAAAAGAAATCATTCACAAAATATAATAACGATCAAGAGATCGAAAGGCAAACAAAAAAAATAAAAGTAAGTATAAAATGTTTCACGTGAAACATTTTATGATCAAGGAGGAGTTGTCTGTGGAGAATATTTTTGCGCCGTGGAGAATGGCGTATATTGCCGTTTCGAAGGATCATGAGGGGTGCATATTTTGCGACTTCCCCGTCGAGAATCATGATGAGGAGCGATTGATTCTCTTTCGAGGGGAGACGTGTTTTGTTATCTTCAATGCATTTCCCTATAATCCGGGGCATTTGATGGTTGCTCCGTATCGCCATACCTCGGACTATGAATTATTGACCGACGCGGAGCTTCTTGAAATACACCGCCTGGCCGGAAAATGTATTGAGGTGCTGAGAAAGACAATGAACCCTCAGGGATTCAATCTGGGGGTGAATCTCGGGAAGGTTGCCGGAGCGGGATTCGATGGACACTTGCATCTGCATATCGTGCCGAGGTGGAATGGCGATACCAACTTCATGCCGGTTTTCGCGGAGGTCCGTGTGGTCGCCGAGGAGCTGTCGGAAACCTACAGAAAATTAAAGGAAGCTTGGGCTTGATGGCGTTCGATTATAAAGAGCCCGCAACCGAATCAACAGTTGAGGTGAAAATTAACAAGTCTCGTTTTTTAGGACACGTTCGGATCTGCCGAACCGAAGATGTAGTCAGGCGAAAACTGAGAGAAATTGGCGATCTTCACAGGCAGGCGACGCATAATTGCTGGGCATACAGAGTAGGAGATGAAGCTTTCAAGGAGTATTTTTCGGATGACGGAGAACCCGCCGGAACTGCGGGGAAACCTATACTGGGCGCGATTCTCCGACAGGAGGTGACGAATAGTCTCGTTGTCGTCACGCGATATTTCGGAGGCGTCAAGCTGGGTGTACGAGGTCTGATCGAAGCCTACGGATCGACGGCTTCCGAGGCGCTTGCGGCTTCCGGCGTCGTTGAGCGTCTGATCAAGAAAAGCTACCGCGTCGTTGCTCCGTATGATCGGATCAAACCTCTCAGCCGCATGCTTCTTTCCCTTGGGGCAGTCGAAGAGGAGATCCGTTTCGAATACGGGGAGCATGTCGATCTCTTTTGCTCACTTCCGCGTTCTTCCGCAGAACCTTTTGAAACAGCTCTAGAGGAGATGCTTCATACCTCTCGATTGTTTTCATGGGCTGTTGTTCAGGAGAAGATTTGATGGCATGCTTCTCCGCAGGCAGGTGTAGTATTTTATCGGGCGGCATGTATTTGAGCATTCCCCGAGGGGTTACGACAGAGTAAGGGAACGAAGACTCCACGGGGTTTATCGCTCTTTATCTTGTTTTCACGATACCATCCTGCTCGGGAGCGATGATTTATGATGAAGTGTCATTAAGCGGAAGAAAGTGCCGCCGAATGGATTGGAAGGCATTGAAAATGGTACGGACCGTTCCGTGCTATCCAAGATGTCCGCCCTCTTTGCGGGATGTTGCCACGTATTTTATTCGCCTTTTATTCTCAGAAATCCTCTTTGAATCCTGCAAACCGACGCATCTCTTCTGTCCGCGCTATGCGTCCGTTTTCTCCGCTTACCCCGAAACATCTCGCTCATATGACCGTACGACCACGCCTAGACGCAGCGGTGCGTTCTATGGAATTAACTGTGGACCGGAGTTGCTCGTAAACAGAAACTAATTCACTCCCAACACGGCGGATTGGATTTGTTTTCTCAAGACGTGCGATCCGATCGCTGACTGACGGAGGAATCTTCTTCTCTTCACCGTAATAAAGCGCATCGTCAATCGTATACCTCGTAAACTTCACACTTGCGTTTCCGGCGGGCGGTCTCTTCGTCCTCTTTACGGGAGACCGAAACACCTTCCGGCTCGTA
>JAHDKT010000125.1 GCA_018436725.1 Synergistaceae bacterium
AGGTCGGAGCGCGCTCCGCCGAGGTACGAGGTGAGCACGATTCCGGCGATGGAGGCGCCGAGACCGGAGAGGACGTACGTGCTCATCACGACGCTCCGCACGCCGAGCCCCGAGTAGCGGGCCGCGTTCGGGTTGATTCCTACCAGAAAGACGCGGCGGCCGTAGTTCGTGCAGTGGAGCAGCACGCATGCGACCGCGAAGAGCGCGGCGAAGATGAGCACGGGGTTCGGAACGCCCCGCAGGTCGCCCCCCGCGATCTCCATGAAGCCGTCGGGAAATCCGCTGATCCCCTCGAAGGCGCTGACGCCCGACACGCCGACGAGCACGAGCGCGAGTCCCGAGAAGAACATCATGCCGCCGAGGGTGACCACCATCGCCTGCACCCCCGCGAAGGCCACCAGAAAGCCGTTGAACGCCCCGCAGAGCGCCCCGGTCGCTAGCCCGGCGAAGGACGCGGAGACAATGTCCAGCCCCGCCTGCTTCCAGAGGACGCCGACGACGACCGAGGTCAGCCCGATGATCGAGCCGCCGGAGATGTCGATCCCTCCGGTGATGACGACAAACGCCATGAAGAGCGAGATGATGCTGACGCAGACGAAGTCGTTGACGCTGTACAGCAGCACCCGCGTGTTGAGGAAGCGGGGGTTGATGCGCCCGAAGATCGCGATCTCCGCGATCAGCAGCAGGATGAGCACGCTCTCCCAGCGCAGAAGGTATCGTTTAAGCACGTGCATCGTCGCACGCCCTCCTCTCCGCGGCGCGCGCGAACCGCGCGTTCAGCCGCTTGCGCCGCGCCTTCTCCTCCAGGTAGCGGTGCAGCAGGGAGTCCGCGAGCACCATCGTCAGCAGCAGCAGCCCGGAGATCGTGTTGTTCCAGTAGGCCGGCACCTTCAGGAAGACGAGCGCCGAGTTGATCGTGTTCATGATGACCGCCCCGAAGAGCGCTCCGGCGACCGACCCCGTCCCTCCGGCAAGGCTCACCCCGCCGATGACGCACGCGGCGATGGCCGTCATCTCCGTGCCGTTGCCCGCGACGTTGCCCACGAAACCTATCTGGCTGGTGTACACCAGTCCCGCGAGGGCGGAACAGAGGCCGGAGATGACGAAGGCCGCGATGCGTATCCGCACGACCGGCACGCCGACGAGCACCGCGCCGTCGAGATTGTCGCCGACGGCGGCGAAGTACTTGCCCCGGCGGGCCGTCGAGAGGTAGAGCTGCATGAGAAGCACAAGGGCGACCGCGACGAGGACGAACAGGTTGATTCCGTACACGCAGATCTGGCACGCCTGCTTGAAGAAGTCGGGCAGGTTCTCCACCCACTTGCCGTCGGTGTAGATGAACATCGCGCCCCGCAGTATCCCCATCGTGCCCAGCGTCATCACGATCGCCGGAATGCGGAGGAAGGTCACCCCGACGCCGTTCAGCAGGCCGGTTCCCCCGCCGACGAGCAGCGCGCCTCCGACGACGGCCCACAGCGGATATCCGTCGCGCACGAGCGTCGCCGCCACCGCGGCGGACATTCCGAGGACGGCCCCGACCGACACGTCGATGTCGCCGGTGAGGATGACGAAGGTCATGCCCGCCGCGAGGAAGATGTACATCACGCTCCCCTGCAACGTCAGGGCGATGTTCCGCACCGTGAGGAAGACCGGATTGACGTACCCTATTCCGACGAAGAGGAGCACCGCGAAGAGCAGCGCGTTGAACTCGCGTTTCATTCTGAACGAAGGCAGCATGTCAGCACACTCCGAAAGACGCGGCCATCAGGCCGTCGAGGGCGATCTCGCCGGGCCCGAATTCGCGGTTGATGGCCCCGTTGTACATCGTGACCACGCGGTCGCTCAGCGCGAGGATCTCCTCCATGTCGGAGGAGACGAGGAGCACGGCGAGCCCCTCCGCCTTGAGCGCGTCGATGATGCGGTAGACGTCCCCGCGCGCCCCGGCGTCTATGCCGCGCGTGGGTTCGTCGAGGATGAGCACCTTGGGGTTGGTGGCGAGGATGCGGGAAATGATCACCTTCTGCTGGTTTCCCCCGGAGAGGGCGCCGAGGCTCTGCTCCTGCCCGGTGGTGTTGATGGAGAACTCTTCTATATACTTGGAGGTCAGCTTCCGTTCGCGGAAGATCGGTAAAAAGACGCGCCCGAGCGTGTCGAGCACCGCGGAGGTCATGTTCGCCCGCACGCTCGCCGCGCCGAAAAGGCCGTTCCGGCGGCGGTCCTCCGGGATGTAGTTCAACCCCTTGCGGATGGAGCCGCGAACGCCGCACCCCGTGATGTCCGTACCTTCAAGCAGCACCCTGCCGCCGACGAGCTTCCCGATGCCGAAGACCGCTTCCGCCAGCTCCGTCCGGCCCGCCCCGACGACCCCCGCGATTCCGAGGACTTCGCCGGGATACACGGAGAGCGAGATGTCGCGGAAACCGTACCCGCTCACCCGGTCGAGCACGAGCGCGGGCTTCGCGTCCGGGGCGTTCCGGTGGAGCGTCTTCGTCCTCGCGGCGGCGCTCCCCTTCCGGCTCTCGGAGGGGAGCAGCCCCTGAAGCAGCAGTTCCCGCGTGAAGCCGGAGACGGGCCCTTCGAGGGTCACCCGGCCGTCGCGCAGTATGGCCACGTGCGTCGCGATCTCGAAGACCTCGTCGAGCCTGTGCGTGATGTAGAAGATCCCCACGCCCTCGGCGCGCAGCTCTTTGATCAGCTTGAAGAGCGACTGGATTTCCGCGAAGGTGAGCGATGAGGTCGGTTCGTCGAGGATGAGGACCTTCGCGGAGCGCAGCAGGCCGCGCAGTATCTCGACGAGCTGCTGTTCGGCTATGGAGAGCGAGTTGGCCTGCCTCGACATCGAAAGCGGCCAGTCGAGGCGCTTGATCAGCGCGACGGCGCGCCTGCGGACGTCGGCCCTGCTCTCGTCGAGCCCGAGGCTCAGGTTCTCCTCCACCGTCATGTTGGGGAAGAGCAGCGGCTCCTGGGGGACGAGGTACACCCCCATCGCATGCGCCGCCGCGGGGGTGTGCAGCGAGACCTCCCTCCCCTCGATGCGGATGCTTCCCTCGTCCGGCGTGTAGATGCCGGCGAGGATCTTCATCAGCGTGCTCTTTCCGGCCCCGTTTCCGCCGACCACCGCCATCGCGTCCGAACGCCGGAGCGCCAACGAGACGTCGCGCAGCACGGCGTTCTCCCCGAAGGACTTGACAATTCCCTCCACCTCGATGAGAGAGACGGGCGAATTTTCTTCCAACATACCGATCACCCCGCAGTTTCCCTGCTCGTTTCGATGAACTCCATGAACGCCGCCGTCATGACGGCGCGGATCATCGCTCTCCGCCCGCCGGGGCGCTCTTCAGGACGCGATGCACGCCGGTCGGCGGCGCTTCCAAGCAGAGAGCGCCGCCGACCGGTCAGAGATCGACTTTATCCTTCTCCTGGAACGGCGCGAGGCAGAAGACCGCCTTCGCGGGCGCGTCCGAGGCGTTCCGCAGATAGTGGGCCTCCCCCGGCTCGACGTGCACCAGATCGCCCGCCTTCGCCGTCAGCACCTGGTCGGCCACGCGGAACTCCAGCTCCCCTTCGAGGATGAAGAAGTTCTCCTCCATGACGTTGTGCAGATGATCCCTGAAGTCCTGCCCCGCCTGGAGCACCACCACGCCGAAGTTCATGCGGGGGCCTCTCATCATGTACTTGGGGCCGCTGTCGCCGAACCGGTACTCGAAGTCGCTCTCGTTAACCTTGAACATTTCTCGTATCCTCCAATCAGACGCCGGGCGCCCGCCACATGTGCGCGGTCACGCCCTCGTCGGCAAGTTTCAGTTGCGCGCCGTACAGCGCGCGCCATTTGTCGTACAGATCGTCGTACACCTTCCGGTTTTCCGGCCTCGGCTCGTAGGATGCGTCCCACCGGACCGTCCGGCGGACGGCGTCCTCCATATTTTCATACACTCCCGCGGCGACGCCCGCGCAGAGCGCCGCGCCCAGCGCGCTCGCCTCCTTCACTTCGGGGACCCGCACGGAGAGCCCGAGGACGTCGGCCATGATCCGCGACCAGACGGGGCTCTTGGAGGCGCCGTTCGCGAAGACGATCCCGTCCGGACGCCTTCCCGTGACCTCCTCCACAAGCCGCAGATGGCCGCGCGTCACAAGCGCCGCGTTCTCCATCAGGGAGCGGAAGAAGGTGTACTTGTTGAATTTCGCAGGGTCGAGCGAGAAGTTGGAGAAGGTGGGGGCCGCGTGCTTCCACGCGATGTAGTTCATGACGTCGGAGAAGGCGCACATCATCCCGTGCGATCCGGCGGGGACTTTCGAGGCGCCCTCGGCGAGCTGCATGTAGGCGTCGGGGCCTCCTTCGGCCTCCACGCGCTTCTCTTCGAAGCAGAAGGCGTCGCGGAACCAGCGCATGACCAGGCCGGGGAAGAAGGCGATGGCCTCGTACTGGAAGACGCCCGGCACGGCGTGGCAGTTCACCCGCACGCGGCACTTCGGGTCCATCACCGGTACGGACGTGTTGAACTCGTACTGCCAGAAGCTCCCGCCGAGCACGGCGGCCTGTCCGTCCGCAACCGCGCCCACTCCGACGCACCCGAGCTGCGCGTCGCCGCCGCCGGAGACGACCAGCGTCTCCGTGCTCAAGCCCGTGAGGGCGGCGCACTCGGCGCTCACCCTGCCGATCGCCTCGCCGCTCTCCGTCACCGCGGGGTAGATGTCCGTCCGCAGTCCGCACGACGCGGCGATCTCCGGCCTCCACTTCCTGGCGGCGATGTCGAAAATACCGCTGGTGCAGCCGTTGGAGGGCTCCGCCGTCAGCACGCCGGAGAGTTTGTAGGCGATCCAGTCGTTCAGCATGTTCACGGCGCGGACCGACTCGTAGACGTCGGGAAGATTCTCCTTCACCCAGAGCAGCCTGGGGAGGGCGTTCAGCGAGAACGTCTGGCCGGAGACCGCATAAAGTTCCTCCTCGATTCCGGGACGAAGGCGCATCAGCTTCACGACCTCCGCCGAGGACCTGGCGTCCACGTTGGCGCAGGCCCATATCTCCCTGCCCTCCCCGTCGTAGAGAACGATCGCCTCGCGCATGCTGGTGGTGGCTATCGCCGCGATCGACCGGGGATCGACGCCGCTTTTCTCAAGCACGCCCCGGACGCACCCGGCGATCAGCTTCCAGTTCCCCTCCACGTCGAAATCCATCGAGCCGGGAAACCGCGGATCTTCCTTGTGGCTCCACTCCGCCTGCGACACCGCAACCTGCCGTCCGGACTCGTCGAAGAGCACGGCCCGCGCGCTGCCCGTTCCCGCGTCGATCGCCATCAGATACTTCTTCGAAGCCAAAGCGCTCACCCCCTGGAAAGAATCGCGCCTTTCTCACATATGTGAAATCATCTCATATATGTGAGAAAGCCTCTACGGATGCCATTATAGGAAAAACGTAACAACATTGTCAATGAGATTTCCGCATTCCGGAGAAACCCGCGTTTTTTCCTTCGAAGAACACGGAACCTCCGTCGAAAAGCCGACGAAGCGCGCCGCCGTTCCGCCGGGAGAATCCTTGGATTCTCCTCCACATCATGGTATCATCTGCCCGTGCGGTTCCTTTTCATAGAAAATACGGATATATTCACACGGAATACTAAGGAGATGATCTCATGCACGACGTACGGCAGAAGGCGCAGGCGCTGCAGGAGCAGCTTGTCCAGTGGCGGCGGGCGCTCCATGCGACGCCCGAACTCGGCTTCGACACCCCCGTCACGGAACGCTTCCTCGTCGAAGAACTGAAGAAGATGGGCGTGGAGGATATTCGCCACGGAAACGGCAAGCGCGGCATCGTGGCGCTGATCAAGGGGAAGAACCCAGAAAAAGTGCTCGGCATCCGCGCCGACTACGACGCCCTCAACATGACCGAGGACACCGGGCTCCCCTTCGCGGCCACGAACGGCAACATGCACGCCTGCGGGCACGACGCGCACGCGGCGATGTTGCTGGGGACGGCGAAGATCCTTATGGACTGCCGCGACGAGCTGCCCTGGACGGTGAAGCTGATCTTCCAGCCCTCCGAGGAGAACGGCAAGGGCGCGCCCGCGATGATCGAAGACGGCGTCTTCGAGAACCCCGCGATGGACGTCGTCGTCGGGCTGCATATCGGCAACCTGTGGAAGGGGTTCAAGCCCGGCGAGGCGGGGTACCGCTTCGGCGCGCTGATGGCCGCCGCCGACTGGTTCAAGATCGTCTTCGAGGGGAAGGGCGGCCACGGCGCCACCCCGCACCTCACCGTCGACCCGCTCGCCATGGCCTGCCAGGTCGTCGGCCTGCTCCAGCAGATCGTCAGCCGCGAAACCAGCCCTCTGGACTCCGCCGTCGTCACCGTCGGCACCATCCAGGGCGGCACCATGCCGAACATCATCGCCCCGAGCTGCACCATCGGGGGCACCGTCCGCTGCCTCTCGCCCGAGGTCCGGAAGCACCTCGAAACCCGCATCCGCGAGATCTGCACCGACACGGCGCGCGCCCTCCGGGGCAGCGTAGCCATAGAGTACACCTACGGGCCTCCCCCCCTCATCAACGACAAGGGGATCACGGAGGAGCTGAAGGCCGTCATGGAGGAGATCGTCGGCGCGGAGAACGTCCGCGAAGTCGAAGAGCCCACCATGGGCGGCGAGGACATGGCCTTCTTCCAGGAGAAGGTCCCCGGCTCGTTCTTCTTCCTTCCGGCGAACTTCGAGGACGCGGGGCGCAACTTCCCCCACCACCACCCGAAGTTCGACCTCAACGAGGACGTCTTCTGGATCGGCCCGGCGGTGATGGCGCGCTTCGCCCTCTCCCGCGGCTAGGGAGGCCGCCATGCCGCTTCATCGGGAGACGCCGCTGCTCGAGTCCGTACCTTTGAGCGCGGTCTCGGGGCGGCGCGTCTTCCTGAAAATGGAGAATATGCAGCCCGCGGGCTCCTTCAAGCTGCGCGGCATCGGCCGCCTCTGCGAGGAGGCGGCGCGGGAGGGAGCCGTGCGCTTCCTCTCCCCTTCCGGGGGAAACGCCGGGTACGCCGCCGCGTGGGCGGGGCGCGAACTCGGCCTGCGCGTCACCGTGATCGTCCCCGTCACCACGTCGGAGGAGGCGAAGCGCGCCATCGCCTCTCTCGGCGCGGAAGTGATCGTCTCCGGCGCGAGCTGGAAGGAGTCGAACGAACTCGCCCTCTCCATGGCCGCGGAGGACGAACGGGCCAGGTACGTCCACGCATTCGACGACCCCGTCATGTGGAACGGCCATGCGACCATGATCGACGAGGCCGCGACGCAGGGGCCGCAACCGGACCTCGTCGTCCTCTCGGTGGGCGGCGGCGGGCTCTTCTGCGGCGTCGCGACCGGAATGGCGCGCAACGGCTGGGGCGGCGTCCCTATTCTCGCCTGCGAGACGGAGGGGGCGGCCTCCTTCGCCGCGTCGCTCGCCGCCGGAAAGCTCGTCGAGATCGACGCCATCACCTCGGTGGCCACCTCCCTCGGCGCGCGCATGGTCGCCCCCCGCGCCCTCGAACTGAGCCGCGAACGCCCCGTAGTCTCGTACGTCGCGTCCGACGCGTCGGCCGTGCGCGCCTGCTCGCGCTTCCTCGACGACCATCGCGTGCTCGTCGAGCCCGCATGCGGCGTGTCGCTCTCCGCGCTCTACGAAAACAGCCCGCTGCTCGGCGACGCAAAAACCGTCCTCGCGATCGTCTGCGGCGGCATCGGCGTCAGCGCGGCCAAGCTGCGGAGCATGGAGGAACGCCTCTGCGGGGAATGAGCGGGGTTCCTCTAAGTACACCAGACGATGAAGAACATGTTTTCTTAAGAAACGTCATCCCGAAGACCGAGATGGCGTTTCTTAAATTTTAATACATATTCACCTCGTTAAATATTAAAATATATTTTCCCCACACCCCCTTGACAGATCGAAAAAAACGCTGTATCGTGCTCGTCAAATTTCGAGGAAGGGAGAAGCGGTCTGATGATTTCCAGAATAAACGCAGCTTTTGTTTTTGAATTCGCGTTTAGCGGCGACCAGGGATATTATTATTATCCCCTGGTCTGCTCTGTACTGGAAACCGATCGACGGCTTGCTTTCCAAGCTCCGGATTAGGGGACTGCTACAGAGGCCCCCTCCGGGGGCGAAAAAAGAAGAAAGAGCAAAGACCGGACTCGGTTTCCACCGAAGTCCGGTCTTTTTTATTTTTCAAACACTTTATTTTACAGAAGGAGTGGAACGCAATGAAACGCATCGATCCGGCACGGAAAATATCTGGAAAGGTCTCCCTCCCGGGGGACAAGTCGATCTCCCACAGGGCGGCGCTTCTGGGGGCCCTCTCCTCCGAGGGCGTCACGGTGCACAACTTCTCGGACGGCGCGGACTGCGCCTCCACGCTCTCCTGTCTCGAACAGGCGGGCGCGCGGGTACGGCGGAGCGGGACCACCCTTTCGGTATCCGCGCCCGACGGACTCCGTTCGCCCGACGGCATGCTGGACGCGGGGAACTCCGGCACCACGGCGCGGACGCTCTGCGGCCTCCTCGCGGGACGACCCGGAGTGAAGGCGAGGCTCGCCGGCGACGCCAGCCTCTCGAAACGCCCGATGCTCCGCGTGGTCAAGCCGCTCCGTTCGATGGGGGCGCAGATCGACGGCCCGAGCGGCGGCTCGCTCCTCCCCCTCGAAATTTCGGGCGCGCGGCTGAAGGGGGCCACCCACCTCCTCGAAACGCCCAGCGCGCAGGTCAAGACGGCCCTTCTTCTCGCGGGCCTCGGCTCGGAAGAGCCCACCACGGTCATCGAACCCCTCGCCACGCGGAACCACACGGAACGAATGCTCGCCCACATGGGCGTCCCCCTCTACTTCGACGGCCACTCCATCACCATCGCTCCCTCGAAACCGCTCAAAGGCGGCGAATGGACCATCCCCGGCGACTTCTCCTCCGCGGCCTTCTGGATCGTCGCGGCGGCCATCCTCCCCGACTCCTCCGTCTCCCTTTCCGGCACGGGGTTGAACCCGACGCGCACCGGCCTGCTGAGAGTACTCGAGCGGATGGGGCTGGCCTACACCGTCGAGCAGGAGGGACTCAAGGGGGGCGAACCGACGGGAACCATCACCGTCCACTCCAGCCGCCTCCGCGCCACCGGGGTCTCCGGAAGCGAAATCCCGCTGCTCATCGACGAACTCCCCATCCTCGCGGTGGCGGCGACCCAGGCCGAGGGGATCACGGAGATACGGGGCGCGATGGAGCTGCGCTTCAAAGAGAGCGACCGCATCGTGGCGGTGACGCAGGGGCTCGCGGCGCTGGGCGCGGACATCGTCGAGCTGGAGGACGGCTGGCGGATCTCCGGCCGCTCGAAGCTCCGCGGCGGGCGGGTCTCCGGTATGGGCGACCACCGCGTGGCGATGGCCCTCGCGATCGCGGCGCTGACCGCCGATTCTCCGGTGGAGATCGACGATCCCGAGTGCGTCGGCATCTCCTACCCCGGCTTCTTCGGCACGCTCGACGCGCTCGCGGGGAGGGACGCATCATGACGCTGCGCTTCCTCACCAGCGGGGAATCGCACGGGCGCGGACTCCTCGTCGTGACGGAGGGCATTCCGGCGGGGCTCGCCGTCTCGCGGGAGTTCCTGGAGCTGCGGCTCGCGCGGCGTCGCAGAGGCTTCGGGCGCGGCGGGCGGGCCTTGCTGGAACGCGACGAACTCACCGTCTGGGGCGGATTGCGGAACGGACGGACCACCGGCGGCCCGGTGGGGGTCTCCATCGGCAACGCGGAGTGGGAGTCCTGGGACGAGGCCATGAATCCGTGGGCGGTCTGCGTGGAGGCGGCGTGCATGCGGGCGGTGACGGCGCCGCGCCCCGGACACGCGGACCTCGCCGGAAGCGTCAAGTTCGGGCACAGGGACATGCGAAACGTCCTCGAACGCTCCAGCGCCCGCACCACGGCGCCCCGCACGGTCGCGGGCACGCTGGCCGCCCGGATGCTCGAAGAACTCGGCGTCGCGGTCCGCGGCGCGGTCGAGTCGATCGGCGGCGTCGCGGTCCGCACCCCCGAGACCTTCGAGGAGTGGACGCGCGCCTCCCTCTCCGAACTCGGCGTCACCAGACCGGAGGACGAAGAGGCGTTGAAGAAGCGCATTCTTCAGGCCGCCGAAGAGGGCGACAGCCTCGGCGGGACCTTCGTCCTCTCGATCACCGGGCTTCCCCCCGGCGTCGGGAGCTTCGCGGAGTGGGACGAGCGCCTCGACGGGCTGCTCGGCCAGGCGATCCTCTCCATACCCGGCGTCAAGGGCGTCGAGTTCGGCGAGGGCTTCCGCAGCGCCGATCTTCCCGGCAGCCGCCTTCACGACCCCATCGTCGTCGACGGCGGACGGTGGACACGCCCGAGCAACAACGCGGGAGGGATCGAGGGCGGCATGAGCAACGGCGGGGAAATCCGCCTCCGCGCGGTGATGAAGCCGATCCCGACGATGAAGAAGGGCCTCCCCTCGTTCGACACGGTATCGGACCGCCCGTGCACCGGACACTCGGAGCGCAGCGACGTCTGCGCGGTTCCGTCCGCGTGCGTCGTCGCGGAAGCGATGGCGGCGTGGACGGTGGCGTGCGCGGTGACCGCGCAGTTCGGCAACGACAGGATGGACGATCTCAAGCAGCGTTTCGCGTCCTACACGCAGAGAGCGGAAAGGTGGAATCTTCATGCATAGCGGGAATATCTGCATCGGCGGCTTCATGTGCTCGGGCAAGACGAGCGTCGGGCGGGAGCTTTCCCGCAGACTCGGATGGGAGTTCCTGGACACCGACGTCGTCATCGAGCAGCGGGCGGGAATGCCCGTCCCCAGAATCTTCGCGGAGCTTGGCGAGCCGGTCTTCCGGCGGTTCGAGTTCGAGGTGGTCTCCGAAGCGGTCGGCGGGAGCAACCGCATCGTCTCCCTCGGCGGCGGCGCGCTGGTCAACGAGGAGCTGCGGAAGAGGGTGCTCTCGAACGCATGCCTCGTGATCCTCGACGTGCGGGCCGAGACGGTGCTCTGCCGGGCGGAGCGGCAGAAGGGCGCGCGCCCGCTGCTCGACAGCGGCACCGTCCATTCGCTGATGGCGAAACGGACCTCCGCCTATGCGTCGTGCCACTTCCGGGTGGCCACGGACGAGTTTCCCGTGAACGCCGTGGCCGACCGGATTCTGGCGAACATCCCCCTGACGGGGAGGCTTACAGGCACGGATACGATCCGAGAAGCCGCAGAAACGCTGTGCGTTCCCGCATGATATCGAGCGCCTTCCGCACGTGGGGCTCGTCGACGTGCCCCTCCACGTCGATGAAGAAGTAGTACTCGAAGGGACTTCCCGACAGGGGCCGCGACTGGATGTGGGTGAGGTTCAGCCCGTTCAGGTAGAGCGGCTCCATGGCCCGGAAGAGACTTCCCGGCCTGTGCTCCACGTTGAACAGAAACGACGTTTTGTTCCTCTCCCCCTTCCGGGGGGTTCCGAATCCCACGGTCCAAAAACGAGTCGTGTTCCGCCCCCTGTCCTGAATCTTCTCCGCGAGGATGTTCAGGCCGTTGTTCCGCGCCGCGAGCGCGCTGCACACCGCCGCGCGCCCAAGCGCCCCGGCGACCGACGCCGCAGCCGCGCTCGTGCTGCCTGCGGGGATCTGCGCCGCGGAGGGAAGGTTCGTCCGCAGCCACTCCCTGCACTGTCCGAGCGCCTGAGGGTGGGAGGAAATCTCCCGGATCGCGTCGAGATTCTTCTCCGACGAGGCGAGATTATGATCGATTACAATCGAAACTTCACTTTGTATGCAAATATTCTTATCGGAAGATGAAAACGCATCCATCGTGGGAAGCACCGTCCCCTCCAGCGAGTTCTCCGCCGGGACCACCCCCCAGTCCGCCGAGCGCTTCCCCACGGCGGTGAAGACGTCGACGAAGGAGAGGCAGGGGAGCAGATCGATGGCGCCGCCGAAGGCCGCGAGCGCCCCCTCGTGCGAGAAGGAGCCCTCCGGCCCGAGGAAGGCGATCTTCGGACGGTGCTGCACGCCCCGGCAGACGGAGATGATCTCGCGGTAAATCCGTTCGACCGCGCCCCGCTCCACACCGGGGCAGGCCTCGGCCGCGCGCGCGATCACCTCGCCCTCCCTCGCGGGGTCGTACACCGGCGCGTCTCCCTTCGCCTTCCCCACCTCGCGCGCGACGTCCGCCCGCTGCGAAAGCAGCGCGGCGATACTCCCGTCGATCTCGTCGATCCTCTCCCGGCACTGTCGAAGCCATTCCACGTCCATAAAACAACCCCCTCTGAAAATTTTAGAATTATCTTTTATTTCAAACCCCCTTGACATTTTCGAAGGAGGCCTATAAGATTGCCCGCAATCCGGACGGCGCATTGGGCGTCTCTCCCGGAGAACTCCATGGTACCACACGGTCGAGAAAGACGATATCGAAGCGAAGGAGGAAACCCCGGTGAAAAATATGTCCGCAACGACGCATTTTGCCCTTACATTTGTCATAGCCATCGCCATTATTATTATTATTCGCTGCGGGGATTCCCCCGGAGCGCTTCTCGTCGTGTAGACCGACGAAGAGCCTTCCGACCGGGGTCCCCGCAGCATAGGGGGACCCCGGTTTTTTTATGCGCACAGCGAGCGTTCTTGAAGAGCACGCAACATTTTGGACACGGAAAGAGGAGGAGAGCGGCATGGAACGGACCATCGGCGTCGTCGCGGAAAACAGACCGGGAGTTTTTTCACGCATATCGGGGCTCATGGAGCGCAGGGGATTTCAGGTGAAGGGCGTCACCGCCGGAGTCACGCAGCAGCCGGGGCGTTCCCGCTTCACCCTCGTCATCGCGGGCGACGACCGCAAGGCGTCCCAGGCGGTGCGGCAGATACGCAAGATGGTGGAGACCGTCGAGGTCGCCGATCTCAGCTCGGGCTTCTGCGTGGAGCGCTGCATGATGCTGATGAAGTTCTCCCTTCCGGCGGAGCGGCGCGCGGAGCTCTTCGACGCGATGAACGCCTTCCCCCACACCGTGGCAAGCGAGCACGGCGACACGGTGATCCTCGAAACCACCGGCACGGGCGAGAATCTTGACGCGTGCCTCGAAACGGTTCGGCATCTCGGGCTTGTCGAAGCGGTGAAGAGCGGCCCCCTGGCCCTCGACGCGCGGACGACGACCACCACATTCTAAAGCACACATTCGAAAAGGAGTTGGACTGATTATGGCAAAGGCACTCTACGACAAGGACGCAAACATGAAGCTTCTCGAAGGAAAGACCGTCGCGGTTCTGGGCTACGGCAGCCAGGGGCACGCACACTCGCAGAACCTCCGCGACAGCGGAGTCTCGGTCGTAGTAGGCCTCCACGAGGGCAGCAAGTCGAAGGTGACCGCCGAGAAGGACGGCTCCGACGTGTACACCGTCGCCGAGGCGACGAAGCGCGCCGACGTGGTCATGTTCCTGATGCCCGACCACGTGCAGGGCGATACCTACCGCAAGCACGTCGCCCCCAATCTGAAGAAGGGCGCGGCGCTGGCCTTCGCGCACGGCTTCTCCGTCCACTTCAACCAGGTCGAGCCGTCCAAGGACAACGACGTCTTCATGGTCGCCCCCAAGGGCCCCGGTCACCTCGTCCGGCGCATGTACACCGAGGGACGGGGCGTTCCGTGCCTCCTCGCCGTCCAGCAGGACGCCTCCGGACAGGCGCGCGACCTCGGCCTCGCCTACGCCTCCGCTCTCGGCGGCGGACGGGCGGGCGTGCTCTCCACCACCTTCAAGGAAGAGACTGAGACCGACCTCTTCGGCGAACAGGCCGTCCTCTGCGGCGGCATCACCGAGCTGATCAAGGCGGGATTCGACACCCTCGTCGAGGCCGGATACCAGCCGGAGATCGCCTACTTCGAGTGCCTCAACGAGATGAAGCTGATCGTCGACCTTATGTACGAGGGCGGCATGGGGTGGATGCGTTTCTCCGTCAGCGACACGGCGAAGTACGGCGACCTCACCGCCGGAAAGAAGGTCGTCGACGGGCACGTCCGGCAGACGATGAAGGAACTCCTTGCCAACGTGCAGGACGGTTCGTTCGCAAAGGACTGGATTTTGGAGAACCAGTGCGGACGCCCCCGCATGAAGAAGTGGATGGAGCAGGAGAAGGCGCACCCGATCGAGGCGGTCGGCAAAGAGCTTCGCGCGATGATGCCCTGGATGGACGCGAAATCCGCGCCCGGCGAGTAAAGCAGAGTTATTTCAGATGGGAAGGGAGAGAGGAGCATGAAGATGAACGGAGCGCAGATGGTGGTAAAAGCCCTTGAACTGGAGGGAGTCCGGTGTGTGTTCGGAATCCCCGGAGGTTCGGTGATCCCTCTGTACGACGCACTCTACGACGCTCCCTTCCCGCACATCCTCGTCCGGCACGAG
>JAHDKT010000070.1 GCA_018436725.1 Synergistaceae bacterium
CGATGCGGAAGACGTGTCGGTCTCCCGGAAAGAGGATGAAGAGACCGCCCGCCGGAAACGAAAGTGTGAGGTTTACGAGGTGTACGATTGACGATGCGCTTTATTACGATGAAGAGAAGAAGATTCCTCCGTCAGTCAGCTTCCGCAGTCCAAGCTTAAGCAAGCTGAACATAATATTGTCAAGTACTTCTCTCACAAACAGCAATTCCCTGGAAATAGAACGGGGTAATCTCCCAACCCATTTTCCCCCCAACCCATTTCTACCACACCCCGCACAATTCGGCAAGCTTTTCAATCTATTGATAAACAGGCCGGATGACTGTACTATTGGGAAGCGGCATGTCGCCGACGGCTGTTTTCTTCGGGCGGGCTTTTTCCCCCGCAAGGAATGCGTCGATTTCTTGATACAGGAGGGGTTGCGATGGCGGTTACTCCGGATCTGGGCAAGTTCATCCCCGTGCGCACCGAGGACCTCGTGGACGTTTTGTGCGAGGAGAAGACCCTTTCGGCGGAGGACAGGGAGAAGCTCCGCCGCGTCGCCGAACTGGTCGAGGCGACGTACCACTACGATTTTCACGGCACGCTGAAGGAGGCGCGGGGGGCCTACCACATCTTCAACCCCGACGCCGACACGCTGAAAATCTGTCCGCCCGGCGACAGCATGGACGCCCGCTTCGACAGCATGGTGAAGGCGCTCGAAGAAATCCTCGTGGCGGCGAACTACCGCGAGTTCCCCATCGCCGAACTGAACGCGCTGATGACGAAGGCGGCCCCCAGGGGACTGAACGTCAAGGTCAACCTCGAAAACTACGAGAAGATCATGATCTATCGAAGAGGGACGAAACAGGTTCCCAAGCCGAAGGAGCCGCTCTCCTGGTGGAAGTCGCTCCGGAAGAAGGACGCGCCCGCCGCGCCGGAGATGGAGGAGATGATCCAGCGGCTGCTCATCCTGATCAAGCTGAAGAGCCAGGAGGACATGGAGCAGTTCTACGACACCTTCATCAAGACCGCCGCCGAAACCGAGAGCGAACGGGAGCGCCGCATGACCCGCGAGGCGGTGCTCGGAAAGAAGGAGAAAGAACCGGAGACGAAGAAGAACAACGGCGGGCCGAAGGTGCCCACGATCTTCCTGAAGGTTTTCAAGAACGTACCGGCATCGACGCTGCAGACGCTCTTCCCGGACGTGACTATCCAGATGACCCTGATCGACAAGGGGAAGATCGTTTTGCCGATCATCGCGGGCTTCTTGAGCGTGGTGAACCGCGTCGTCCCGGCGCTGCTCGTCGTCGGCACGCTGATCGCCGCGATCGTCGCCGGACGGAACATCGACTGGGCGCACTTCAAGGAGCAGCTCTTCCCGATCCTCGCGGCCTTCTCCATCGTGGGAACGATCACCTTCAAGGTGTTCACGAAGTACAAGCTCACGAAGGAGAAGCACCAGGCGAAGCTGATGAAGACGCTCTACTTCCACAACCTGGACAACAACGCCGGTGTTTTCGACTTCCTCGTCCACGAGGCGGAGGAGGAGGAGTGCAAGGAGGCGCTGCTCGCCTACTTCTTCCTTCTGGCCGAACGGAACGCGAACGGGGAACCGTTCACCGAGGAGGAGCTGGACGACCGCATCGAAAAGTGGATCGAAGAGAAGTTCGGCGTGCATCTCGACTTCGAGGTGGACGACGCGCTCCGCAAGCTGGAGGACAAGAAGCTCCTCGTGAAGGAGGGGGACCGCTACCTCGTCCCGTCGATCGACGACACGCTGGTGAAGCTCGACGAGCTGTGGGACACCATCTTCACCTACAGCAACGAGGCGGAGGGCAACGCGTAAGAAGCGAGGCCCTCGAATACACGAACAGCCGGAGAGCGGTCCGCCGCCCTCCGGCTGTTTTTCACTCGCGCTTGCGCACGCCGTTTCGCTCTCGCCGTCTGCGGTCGCTCCGCAGGACGTGCCGTCCGCAGCGCGCGGAGCGACCTCTCCCCCGCTCTCGCCGCAGCGCCTGCGATCACATCGCAGGACTCCCGTCCGCAACGGGCGGAGGTCCCTCTTCTCCGGCGGAGAAAATCAGGCCGCCCTTCCCCGCCGCCGCGCCCTGAAGCGGAGCAGCTCGCCGACGAGCAGCACAGGCGACGTTCCGACGATGATCAGCAGCCAGTCGAAAAGGCTCAGCGGGACCGTCCTGAACACCTTCCCGCCGAACTGTACCATCAGAATCTGCCCCGCGAGGACGAGCAGGACGATGGCCGTGAACCATCTGTTCTCCGTCAGGCCGCTGAACGCCGATGTTTCGAGGCCGAGGCAGCGCGCATTGAAGAGGTTCCAGATCTGGAGCATCACGAAGACGCAGAAGAAAACGGTCAGCTCGTACGGAGAGACGCCGCCGCCGCGGATCAGCAGCAGCATGGAGCCGAGGACGGCCACGAAGAAGATTCCGTAGCCGAAGATCCCTCTGGCCATCCCCGGCGTGACGATGAAGGCCTCCGGGTTCCTCGGCCCGTTCTTCATCACCTCGGCGTGCGGCGGTTCCGTCGCCAGGGCGAGCGCCGCGAAGGTGTCCATGATCAGGTTGACCCAGAGCATCTGGATCACCGTCAGGGGCAGCTCGATTCCGACCACGGGGCCGAGCAGCACGATCAGGAGCGCCGTCACGTTCACCGTGAGCTGGAAGAGCAGGAAGCGCTGGATATTCTGGTAGAGCGCCCTCCCCCACAGAATCGCGTTCACGATGCTGGCGAACGAGTCGTCGAGCAGCACGATGTCGCTCGCCTCCTTCGCCACGGCGGTTCCGCGCTTCCCCATCGAGAGACCGACGTTCGCGTGGTTCAGCGCCGGGGCGTCGTTCGTCCCGTCGCCCGTGACCGCGACGACCTCCCCCTTCTCCTGAAGCGCCTTCACAAGCTTCAGCTTGTGCGAGGGCCGCGCCCGCGAGAGGACTTTCAGCTCGTCGAGCAGCCGCGTCCGCGTCTCAGGAGCGTCGACCATCGACTCGAACTCGTCCCCCGTGAGCATGGCGAACTCCGCCTCCGGGCCGTCGCCGACCAGCCCTATCTGCCGGCCGATCTCGCGCGCCGTCTCCCTGTTGTCGCCGGTGACGATCTTCACGGCGATGCCCGCCCCCGCGCAGGCGCGGATGGCGTCGGGAACGTCGTCGCGTACCGGGTCCGCGATTGCGGCGAAGCCGAGCCACGTCAGCCCGTTCATCATCTCTTCGACGGACGCTTCCTTCCCCTCGGAAATCCCGCGCCGGAGGGCGAAGCCGAGGGCCCGCATCCCGCGCGCCTGGAAGGAGCGTATGGAGGCGAGAATCTCCTCCTTCACCCCATCCGCCAGCGCCTCTTCGCCGGATTCCGAAAGTATCGAGGCGCACTTTTCGAGCAGAATCTCGGGCGCGCCCTTCGCGTGGAGTACGAGTCCGCCGTCGCGCCCGCGTCCGAAAGTGGCCATGTACTTGCGCTCGGTGGAGAAGGTGAGCTGGTCCAGCACGTCGAACGAGTCGCGCAGCGCCTTGTAGTCCTCCCCCCGCCCGTCGAGCCAGAGCAGCAGCGCTCCCTCCGTGGGGTTCCCCAGCGCTTCCGTCTCCCCTCCCGACTTCGAGAGGTTCGCCGTCGAGTTCGCCGCCATCGCCTCGTGGAGGAATTCCGGAGAGGCGGTCAGCGAGGGGACGCGCGTCTCGTGGACGTGCATCGCGTTCTTCGTCAGCGTGCCGGTCTTGTCGGTGCAGATCACTGTGGCGGCGCCGATGGTCTCGCAGGCGTGCATCTTGCGCACCAGGTTGTTCGAGGCGGTCATCTTCCGCATGCTGTAGGCGAGCGAAAGCGTGACGCTCATCGCCAGCCCCTCGGGGACGGCGACCACGATCAGCGTGATGGAGATCATGAAGAACTGGAGAAAGCGCCTCCCGGCGTCCGCGTCCAGAAAATCGGCAGGAGACGAGGGGAGCGCGCCCAGCCCCCACGCCGCGCCCGAAGCGAGCGCGAGAAAGGCGCCGCCGTAGAGCAGCGGCTTCAGCCACGACGCAAACCCCTCCCGCCGCAGCCACTCGGGGCGCGTTCGCGGACGGCCCGTGACGTCGAAGAAGTCGTAGACGATCGGCAGCCAGACGCGGACCAGCGCGACGAGCACCGAGACGATCAGAATCAACGAAAAGATCCACTGTCCCCGCTCCATGACGATCTCGCCGGAAAACGCGGCGTGAACGCTCAGCGCGACGAAGAGCAGCGCCGCGACGCCGAACCCGACGACGCCGATCACCTTGCTCAGTCCGTCGAGCTGGCGGCTCAGGGGCGTGCGCTCCTCGGAGACCGCCGAAGCCTCCCTGGCCGTCTTCCCGATCTCCGTGGCGTCGCCGACGCTCCCGATGCGAAAGACCCCGTGCCCGTCCTGCACCATCGTCCCCCTGTACACGCGGTGCGGCGGGTAGGTGGCCTCCTTGCGTTTTTCCGCGCCCCTCGGGTCGTCCTCGCAGAACTTGGAGACGGCCTTCGACTCCCCGGTGAGCGTCGATTCGTCGACCTGCAGCGCGACGGCCTCCTCGACGACGGCGTCGGCTGGGACCTCCTCCCCCGTCTCCAGCAGCAGGATATCCCCCACCACAAGCTCCTTTTTCGGCACGCTCCGGTACTCGCCGTCCCGGATCACCTTGAACTCGACGTCGTCGTTCACCTTGTTGAGGATGTCGAACTCCTTCCCCGCCTTGTACTCGTTGACGAAGGCCATGGTGGTGGCGAGGAAGATCGCCACGACGATGCCCACGGCCTCCACGTACTCGTTGTGCGCGAGCCCGACCAAAAACGCGATGCCCGCCGCGATCAGCAAAATCCTGATCACCGGATCGTCGTACTTCTCCAGGTACAGCTTCCACCAGGGCTCCCGCACCGGCGGCGTAAGCACGTTTTCGCCGTGCGCTCTCCTGCTCTCCAGAACCTCCTGCGAGGTCAGACCTTTGAACCGCTTCTGCATACCGCACCTCCGATTATCCACGCGGACGGTCGACGAGGGCCGTCTTCCCGGATTCCTGCGCAACTGTTCCATTATACGCTTTCGGGGCGTGCTATACTTTCAGCGCGAACGCACCCCGCAGCGGGACGTCCGCGCTGAAAAGCCTAGTACAGGAGGAGTTACGATGGAGGAACAAAAAGAGCCGGGCACGTTCATCCCCGTGCGCACCGACGACCTCGTGCGGGCTCTGTGCGAAGAGAGAACGCTCTCCGGGGAAGAGCGGGAGAAGTTCAGAAAAGTAGCGGCGCTCGTCGAGGCGCTCTATCACTACGACTTTCACGACGCGCTGAAAGAGGCGCGGGGAACCTACCACTTCTTCAACCCGGACGCCGACACGCTGAAACGCTACGCGCCGGACACCGACGCCGACAAGAAGTTCGACGCGATGGTAGCGGCGCTCGAAAAAATCCTCGTCGCGGCGAACTACAGGGAGTTCCCCCTCGACGAACTCGACGCGCTGATGACGCAGGCCGCGCCCGAGGGGCTCGACGTGCGGGTCGACCTCGGCGGATACGAGAAGATCATGATCTACCGCAGAGGGTCGAAGCGGGCTCCGAAGACGAAGCCCCCGCTCTCCCGGATTGGTCTTTTCCGGAAGAAGGCGGCGACACCGGAGACCGAAGAAATCATCCAGCGCCTTCTGATCCTGATCAAGCTGAAGAGCGGCGAGAATATGGAGCAGTTCTATGACTCCTTCATCGAAACCGCCGGCGAGACCGAGCGGCAACGCGCGCGCCGCATGGCCGGAGAGGCCGTCTTCGGCAAGAAGCGGGCGAAACGGTCCGACGCCGCCTCGGGGGCGCCCGCCATCTTCCTGAAGATCTTCAAGAACGTGCCCGTCTCCGCCCTGGAAACGCTCTTCCCGGACGTGACCGTCCGGATGACGCTGCTCGACAAGGGGTTGATCCTCCTCCCCCTGCTCGGCGGGCTGCTCGGCGTGGTGAACCGCGTCGTTCCAGCGCTTCTCGTCATCGGCACGATCATCGCCGCGCTGGTCGCCGGGCGCGCGGTCGACTGGGGGGAGTTCCGGAACCATCTTTTCCCCATTCTCACCGCGTTCTCCATCGTCGGCGTGATCGCCTTCAAAATCTTCTCAAAGTACAAGATCACGAAGGAGAAGCACCAGGCGAAGCTGATGAAGACGCTCTACTTCCACAACCTCGACAACAACGCCGGGGTCTTCGACTTCCTCGTGCAGGAAGCCGAGGAGGAGGAGTGCAAGGAGGCGCTGTTGGCCTACTACTTCCTGTTGACGGAGCGGAACGCGAACGGAGAGTCGTTCACCGAAGAAGAGCTGGACCGCCGCATAGAGCGGTGGATGGAGGAACGCTTCGGCATGACGCTCGACTTCGAGGTGGACGACGCGCTCCGCAAGCTGGAGGAGAAGAAGCTCCTCCTAAAGGACGGCGACCGCTATCTCGTGCCGCCGATCGACGAGACGCTGATCAAGCTCGACTCGTTGTGGGACGGCGTTTTCGAGTACAGCAACGCGAGATAAGGGATAGGAAGAGCAAGCCACGTAGCTGCAAGCTCTCAGGACAAGGCAAATCTTGACACTTCCTCCGCGAGCCCCTTCTCATGCACTCCCTCAGATTCATCTTTGCAGGGCCGATTGAACATCGCTGCGAAAACTCTTGCTATTGCCGCATCCGGAAAAGAGGGGTGGGAAAAACCACCTCTCTTTTTTCCTGCGCCGCAGTTTTACAATACTCGTACCGGAGGAGCGCTTGGACACTCCGGATGTTGGCGTGCGAGAGAAAAGGCGGTCGAAGGGCGCGCCGGAAGGGCCGCTCCCGCGATTCGGAGATGACAAAGGAGATGATCGTATGCGTTCCGCTCTGCTTTCGGTGAACAGACGATGGTTGTGCTTTCTTGTGCTCTTTCTCGCGCTCTTCCTCGTGTCGGCGTCCGAGGGGGCGACCCTCTATGTCAACACGGGCGCCGTAGGAGCGAACAACGGCGCCTCGTGGACCGACGCCTTCAGAAGCCTGCAGGACGCGCTGAGCGCGGCGGCCTCCGGCGACGAGATCTGGGTGGCCGCCGGTGTGTACAGACCGACGACCGGAATCGACCGTTCCATATCGTTCGTGCTGAAGAACGGCGTCGCGCTCTACGGAGGTTTCGCGGGAACGGAGACGTCGAGAGAGCAACGGAAGTGGGATGCGAACGAAACCGTGCTGTCGGGGTACATCGGCGTTCCCGGATCGGCCGCGGACAACAGCTACCACGTGGTGGTCGCCGACGGAACGAACAGCAGCGCCGTTCTCGACGGATTCACCATCACCGGAGGGAACGCGAACGGGGCGACGGACGCGTTCAAGCGGGGCGGCGGGATGCATAACGACGGGGGGAGTCCGACGGTGCGGAATTGCCGTTTCGTCTCCAACCGCGCCGACAAGTACGGCGGCGGAATCTACATCTACAACGGAAGCCCCGCGATCACGAACTGCGTCATTTCGGAGAACAGCTCCGGAGAGTACGGCGGCGGGATGCACATCTGGTGGGACGCATCCTCGCCCGTGCTGACGAACTGCACCTTCATCTCCAACGTCGCCTACTGGGGAGGAGGCGTTTGCAACTACCTCAGCGGATCGCCGAAGTTCATCGAATGCGTCTTCGAGCAGAATTTCGCCTCCGGGTACGGGGGCGGGATGTACAACGAAAACGGCGGGCCGGAGGTGATCCGCTCCGTCTTCTCATGGAACCACGCGACTCTCGACGGGGGCGGCATGCTCACCAAGGGCGGCGCCGCGAAAAAAGTCGAAGACTGCACTTTCTCGCAGAACAGCGCCGGAAACAACGGAGGCGCCATGTACAATCAGTACGTCTTCAGCGGGCTTTCCGTCGCGAATTCGACCTTCTTCGGCAACATCGCGGGAATCGGCGGCGGCATGTACAACTGGGCCTCCAGCAACCCCCTCGTCGCCAACTGCACGTTCTCGGCGAACGCGGCGACGACCGGCGGCGGTATGTTTACCTCGAACGGAGCCAGTCCGACGATGATGAACTGCACCTTCGCGGGGAACAGAGCGGACTTCGGAGGGCGAGCGCTGCACGTCAGGCAGTCGAGCAATCCGGTTGCGACGAACTGCATTTTCTGGGGGAACGGTTCGGCCTTCGGACAGATTCAGATCGAAAACACCGCGACGCTCACCGCGACCTACTCTATCACCGACCAGCCCGGCACGGGAAACATCACGGACGATCCTCTGCTGGGAGCCCTCGCGGACAACGGCGGCCCGACGAGAACGCACGCGCTTCTCATCGGCAGCGCGGCGGTGAACGCCGGAACGTCGACCGGCGCTCCGGCGACGGACCAGCGCGGAGTGGCACGCCCCCAGGGCGCGGGAGTGGACATCGGCGCATTCGAACAGGGCGGCGCTACGCCGGTTCCCGTCCCCCCCTCGTCCGGGGGAGGCGGGTGCGGCGTCGGATTCTCTCCGTGGGCGCTGCTGCTCATCCTGCCTCTGGCGTTCGCGACGCGCCGGTAGCGGGTTACGGATCGAGAAAGAGGGCGGCTTTCGCCGCCCTCTTGTACATGGTTCCAGGATTTGAAAAAAACGAAAAGGTTCCCGGCGCTCATTTCAACGGATCAGAAGCACCAAAGGAATACCCAGCTCCTTGTGCAGATGGCGCACCATACGCAAGGAAAGCCCCCGCTTCCGGTTCAGCACTTCGTAGACTCTGTTCAGCCTCCCGATGCAGGTGACGAGATCGACGGGAGTCAACCCCTTCCTCTCCATCGCTAAGCGAACCGCTCCACGGGATCGACGGAGAGCATAGGGAAAGTGCGCGCCTCGTAGACCTCGACAAGAGTCGCCGGCACATCGAGCCGATTCCCCTCCGGCGCACCGTTTCCAGCCGTTGCAAATCAGTCGATGAGACGTACGTTTGGTTCAGCAATCAAGCACAAGGCGCACGCCTTCCTCTATCCGCTTCATGACTTCCTCTTCTACGGTTCCAAGTCTTCGGACAAGCCGCTCCTTGGAGATAGTCAATATCTGTTCGCACTTGCAATACGACGGAGACGAAAGGCCTGTACGGGGATGCGGTTCAAGCGAAATATGGAACGGGATGTCTCTTCCCTTGGTGCTGAGAGCACATACGATGGTGTTAGGGTATCTCGGATTGCTATTCGCAGCGTCCGTCTGGAGAACAAGTGCCGGGCGGCTTCCAGCCTGCTTCGATCCTCTCGACGGAGACCAATCCACAAGCCATATCTCCCCGCGACGAGGACTATTCATCGTTGAGAATCTCCCTCTGCGCTTCGGAGGCGAATTCAACGTCACCTTCGTCCGCTGCTTCGCTGAATGCATCGTACAGAAGGCGCCGTTTCTCCTCTTCGATCATTTTCCTCGCGCCCTCGACGAGAAAGGAGTTCATACTGACTTTCCTGCGGCGGGAGAGCCGCTGACACTCTCGATGCATTTCTTCCGGTATTCGCACAGTGACGGTCTTTTGCATGAAGCATCCTCCTCCGCATGCATTTTTTACATCATTTTCCGTGCGTTTTATGATAGCACAAATAGATGGGAAGAGGTGCGGATCAATGAAAAAACTCGATCACTTTTTCAGTGCGTTCCCAAGACTCGGAGTCCCTTCATTCTCTCTCAACGAAAGAGGGCGGCTTTCGCCGCCCTCTCGACGAACTCCCGCGGTTCCCAGTGCGGGGCGCAACCGGAAAAGTCTATTCGCTCCGTCTTATCCAAGAATCGAGTCCAGGTATTTTATCGCGCCCTCTCTGCTCGCGCCGACCCGTTCAGCCCGCTCTCTGTCTTTTTCGACTTTGCGCCGCGCTTCAACAAGCGTTTCTTCCTCTCTCTCGTATGGGACGACAACTACACCATCGGCGTCGCCGACGACAATATCCCCTGGTTTTATCGAGACGCCGCCGCAGGAAACGGGAACGTCGATCTCACCGCCACCCGACTTGGCGCTTGCCGCCATGCACGTTCCCCTGCAGAAAACGGGGAATTTCAATGCCCTGATATCGGCTATATCCCGAATTACGCCGTCGAAAACAAGACCGACAATGCCGAGCGTTCGAGCGAGTCCTACCATGAAGTCGCCCATGGTTGCCCTGTAGGTCTCTCCTTTCATATCCACGACGAGTACCTTCCCCGGCTCGGAGCGCCGCAAGGCCTCGAGGACGATTCTATTGTCTCCGGCTGGAGCCTTGACCGTCATGGCGCGTCCACATACGCGGTAGTCCTCTTGGAGCGGTTTTATTGCGTGGTCAAGGCCATTCATGCCTCCGAGCGCATCGGAAATGCACGGTGTCGGAATCCGCGAGAACTCCTCCAGGATTTTTTCCATAGTGCGTCCCTCCAGTTATGGTGTATGGTTCCTCTATGCGAAGCCTTTTCAGACGGAATCCGGAGCACGACGCCGCATATTCCGCCACGGTGTTCACGTCTTCTTGTTCTTTTTTCGTATTGATTCGGAAGCCTTGCTGTAATTTGGATGCGCCGCCGCACGCCTTCAGAATGCTTCTTTGATCAAAGAGATTAGATTGTTTTCGGGAGGGCCGATGTATGCTCCCTTTCGATAGAATGCGCGAACCGTCCATTGAGTGATACGATATTTTTTCGCTCCGTGCTCTTCGCGCGTCAGAATCAATGTCGTCCGCGGGACTATCGTCGCTCCAAGGCCGGAAGCCGCGAGTTTATAAGAGGCCAGATTGCTGCTTGTCTCCAGTACGACATTCGGGACTATGTTCATCGAGGCGAAAAAAGCATCGACGAAATACCGCATAATATGCCCTTCGCGTAAAAATATAAAATCCAGATCGCCAAGTGCAGGAAGGCACAATTGTTTTCCGCCGCTATCTTTAAAATGAACGTCCTTCAGATAATCTTTGTGCGCAACCAGAAAAATCGGCTCCTCGAAGAGATCAACGGCGTCGACTGTTTCATCCGGCGACTGATAGGGCAAAACGGCCATGTCGATGCGTCCCTCCCGAAGATAGTTCATGAGAGTTCTTCCGTCGGCCGTTACGAATTTAAGTTCTATATTCGGGTAACGCTCCTTATATTTAGGAAATATGATCGGGACCATGTACGAGAGACGTTCGTGAGGGAAACCGAGTCTGATACGCCCTGCGATGTTTCCCGATATATCGCTCATCTCCCGCATCATGCTGTCGTACTGCATGAGCATCGAGCGGGCATGTTCGAGGAAACGCTCCCCCGCGTATGTCGGTTCAAGCGGCGAAGCCGTCGAGCGCTCGAATAGACGGATTCCCAGCTCCTCCTCGATTTTAGCGATAAAATTGCTCAACGAAGGTTGGGATATCATCAGCTCTTTTGCCGCCTTGCTGATGTTTCTATGGTTCGCGACGGTACAAATGTAGTGTAGATGTCTGAAATTCATTCTCAACATCCTCATTTCAAAAAGAGGAGAGGGGGATGCCTCTCCTCGTCCATGAACAAGAAATCGCATTTCCATTATTATAACAAAAGAATTTTTTGTTCAGAGACAGGAGAGAGCCCGCGATGATATGGACTATAAAAATAGTTAAAAAATAGATGTCGTCACCAATAAGGCAGTCGATCTGCTCCAAGTATTTTTACTGAATAACGCCGAACCGCTTGAGTAACGCAGTTCCGAAAAAAACCACCAGGATATCGCCGCCGATGCGACTCTTCCATACGTGCGGTCTTTCGCCGATTTCGTCGAGCACGCCTCAAAAGCTTGCGCAGAGCGCGATCTGTCCCGCCATGTCGGTCGTCGAAGCGCCTTTGTAGGCGGCAAAGACGATGACGACGAAAGCTCCGAGAAACAATCTCCATGACAGTCCTCTAGTTTCAACGTCGCAAGGAGCGACTCTCTTTCGTTATCGATCATTCGTTCCTTTCCTTAATATTTCGGAATGCGTCTTTCACTTTGGAGAGTCGACCGCCGCAGAGAACGATATCCTTCTCTTCCCCGGAGAGTTCCGCTACGGCCGTAAAATACGCTTTCTTCGTCAAGTTTTCAATTCTTACAACGCCGCTCGGAACTTGTTGCCGCCATTCCTCTATAACCAGTTCATCGCCAAGCGAAATACCGTCGTAATCGGCCGGATTAGCGAAAAGCAGAGGAAGAACGCCGTAGTTGATAAGATTATTCCTGTGTATCCGCGCCAACGATTTGACGATAACGGCCTTGACGCCGAGGAACATCGGCGTGATCGCAGCGTGTTCCCGGCTGGAGCCCTGTCCGTAATTCTCTCCGCCGACGATAAAACTATTTTTCATCTCCTTCGCTCTCGCGACGAAAGCCGGGTCGTATCTGAAAAAAGCGTACTCCGCTATAAGAGGAATATTGGATCGCATCGATGAAAACTCGGCTCCGGCAGGCGTAATATCGTCGGTACTGATGTTGTCGCCGGTTTTCAGGCTGACCCTTGCATCGATACGATCCGGGAGAGGAGTATTGACGGGAAGCGGTTTAATATTAGGCCCTCTGATGATTTCGACGTCGTGCGTATTTGCGAGCGGGGGAATCAGCAAATTATCGTTGATCGGCAAACTTTCCGGTTCCCGGACATCGGCGAGAAGAGAGAGGTCCTCCATTATTTCGGAGGGAGCGGCTAGTACTCCTTTGATCGCGGTAGCCGCCGCCGTCTCCGGACCGACAAGATAGATTCGGGCATCGGGAGTCCCTCCTCTGCCCTTGAAATTTCTGTTCGATGTCCTGACCGAAACCCCGTTGGTTGCAGGGGCTTGCCCTATTCCAGCGCATGCGCCGCAGGCGAATTCGGTGATTCTCGCTCCGGCGTCGACGAGGTCGGCAATATGTCCTTCGTCGAGAAGTTTTCTAAAAATCTGTCGCGTACTTACGGAAACGGTCAAGTTGACGTCGTCGTGAACTTTCCTCCCCTTCAACAGAAGGGCCGCTTTTTTGATGTCGGAATACGATGCGTTGGTGCAACTGCCTATATATACCTGCCGGACGGGATGTTTTTCCACCTCTCTGACGGTTTTGACGTTGTCGGGCATATCCGGACAGGCGACAAGAGGTTCTATCGCGTCAAGGTCGATCAGTATTTCCTGATCGTAAGAGCATCCTTCATCCGCAGACAGTTCGACAAACTGCGCCTCCCTTCTCTGCGAGGAGAAAAATGCACGTACATTCTCGTCGGCGGGAAAAACCGATGTCGTCGCGCCCAATTCAGCGCCCATGTTGGCGATAGTGGCTCGTTCCGGTACTTCCAAGCTCTTCAGACCGTCTCCCGCGTATTCGAAAATTTTTCCCAGTCCACCTTTGACGCCGAATCTGCGCAACATCTCGAGAATCACGTCTTTCGCGCCGCTTCCGGGCCTCAGCTTTCCAACGAGATGCACCTTGACGATTTCCGGCATGTTCAAGCGCATCGGCAAACCCGCCATCGCCATAGCGACGTCCATACCTCCGGCTCCGACGGCGAGCATTCCGACAGCGCCCGCCGTCGTCGTATGACTGTCCGTACCGAGCAAACTTTTTCCGGGTACCGCGAAACGGGCCAGATGTACGGAATGGCAAATGCCATTCCCTGGACGTGAAAGATAAATACCATACTTCTTGGCGATCAATTGAAGAAAAATATGATCATCCGGAGTTTTATTGTCAATATATAAAAGATTGTGGTCCAGATAGCTTACGGAGATTTCGGTTCTTACTCCGGGCAACCCCAGCGCCTCGAAAGCAAGATACGCCATGACTGCGGTTATATCATGCGTGAGCGTTTGATCGATGCGAATCTCTATCTCCGAGTCTTTCGTCAATGATCGAGGCGCTGTCATGTGCGTCGAGAGCAGCTTTTGCGAAAGGTTCATAGCAGGCAAAGACATTCCCTCCTGTGCGTAAAGATACCGTCGATACGGCATTCGCTTCAAGGCCCGTTCACTCATAAAAACCGGGGTGAAGAATCCATCGCTCTTCGAAAAAACAGTATGTGTTCTCTTGTCGATTTTTGGAAATACGAAAACGACGCGTTCTTTATAGCTGTACGGCTATAAGCAGGGCATCTTGAACAACAGACCGGGCCATCTCGCCGATAAGGAACGTCCGCGCGACTTTAGAATTCACCGCTCGGGGCGTGCATCCGGCAGATGGAATTCTTTTCTGACGCATAAAAATGGAATTCTTTTCTGACGCATAAAAAAAGGGGCGGCTTTCGCCGCCCTCTCGTCTTCCATTCCTACTCGCCGCAGAGCCAGCCGAAGAAGCGGCTCCAGAAGAGCGGGTAGTTCGCCCACTCGACGAACTCCTTCGGCCCCCAGTGCGGGGCGCAGTCGGAGGCGAAGGCGGCCGTGCGGCCCTTGCCGACGAGGCGGACCGCCACGAAGGGGTCTTTGCCGACCGAGGCCAGAAGGCGGCCTTCGGGGCGGAGCGTCGTCCGGTTATACCCCAGGAAGTGCGGCCACGCGCCGATTCCCTGCATCATCGGGTGTCCCTCCTCCGTCGTGACCGGGGTGATTCCCTCGGGCTTCTCCACCCTGTCGTCGAAGTTCATTATCTTGACGGGCAGTATCTCGTCGACGGCCGTGTCGGCGTAGCGCGCCTTGCCGTCGATCCCCGCGAAGGAGAGGTAGCCCCCGATCATGGCGAAGCCGCCCCCCTGCTCGACGTACTCGCGGACGACCTCCAGCCTGTTCGGCATCACCTTGCTTCTGTTGAAGGTGTCGCCCGAGAGCAGCAGCGAGTTGGCCCCTATGTCGGAGAGGGCGACCGCGCCGTACGCGGCAAGCTCCTTCGCCGTGAAGGGGAAGCCGTCCGCGACTTCGTGCCCCGGCAGATGCACGACCTCGAAGCCGTGCTTCTCCAGCGCTTCCTTCAGCCATCCGATGCCCGTTTCGTACTCGCAGCTCGTGAAGATGTCGAACCCCTTGATGTGGGAGATGTGCTTCACCCACGACTCTCCCGCGATCAGCACGCGCTTGTTCATGAACGCTCCTCCTTGTGACGCCCGCACCAGTCCAGAATAAGGCGGGCGTAGATTTCAACGTAGTCCAGATAGTCGTTCGCTTCGATATACTCGTCCGGCGAGTGGCACTGCTCCTGGCGCCCCGGCCCGGTGATCACCACGGGCATCGTGCCGATGTTCCGCAGCAGCCGGGCGTCGTTCCCCGCCGGGGAGCCGACCACGGGCGGCGCCTCTTTGCGCACGGAGGCGATGCTCTCCTCGACGGCGAGCACGAAGGGGTGCTCCCGCTCCATCTCGAACGCGCCCCCCGCCTGGTAGACGGAGATCTCCGGAGGGTTGTCCCGCAGCCACGGGTCGCCCGCGGCGCGGAGCAGCAGTCGCTCCGTCACCTCCTTGACCACGGAATCGTGGCTCATCGTCTCCGGGTGATAGTGGAGGCAGAGCTTGAAGACGCAACGGTCGGGCACGGTGGAACCCGCCGTTCCCCCCTCGATGACGCCGATGTTGAGCGTCGGGGGCGGGAGAAGGGGGTGCTTGTAGCGCATCAGCCACTCGTGTTCGAGGTCGTCGAGCGCGCCCATCAGCAGGACCGCCTTTTCGATGGCGTTGACGCCCTTCCACTTGCTCCCCGAGTGCAGCGCGACACCGCGCACCTCCACCTTGAAGAAGACGAACCCCATGTGCGCCACGGTGACCGAGCCGTTCGACGGCTCGCAGACCACCGCCGCGTCCGCCCTGTGGCCGGAAAGCATCGCAGCCAGCGACCCGTTCCCCCCGCCCTCCTCGTCCACGACGGAGAGGATGGTCACGTCGCCGGGGAGCGGAATCCCCGCGTCCTGCAGCAGCTTCACTCCGAGCACGGAGGCCAGCAGGCCGCCCTTCATATCGCACGTCCCGAGCCCCCAAATCCTCCCGTCGCGCACCTGCGCGTCGAGCGGGTCGAAGCTCCACAGCTCCCTCGGGCCGGACGGCATGGTGTCGATATGGCCGTCGAAAAGGAGCGAACGCCCCTCCCCGCCCTTGAAACGGCCGATCAGGTTCCACCGGGAGAAGCCGTCGCCCGAGTAGACGTGGCCGGGGTTTCCCTCGCCGAAGCGCGCGAGCCCGTCCTGGATGATCTCCTCGGTCAGCGGCTCGCGGACGGTCTCCGCGCCCATCTGGCGCAGCAGGGCCTCCATCCAGAGCTGCCCCGTCTCTTCCCCGCCGCCTTCGATACCGTGGCCGACCACCGCGGTGTCCAGCGAGGCCAGCTCCAGCAGGCGCGCGACGTACTCGTCCCGACGCAGGCGCAGCGTCTCTTTCAGCATATCCGCCACAAAGCTTCCCCCTTAACGAGAGTAAAGCGCGAAGCAGTCGTAGATGATCTTCCAGAACTTCTCGAAGTCCACGTCCACGGCGACCTCCGCGTTGGGGCCGTTCGGCCGGGCGAGGACGCCGCCCCCCGCGTACAGCTCCTTCCCCGGTCCTTCCTGGTGTTCGAGGCCGAAGTAGTCGCACGACGTCCGTCCGTAGGTCAGGGAGCCGCGAAGCTCGATCTCCACGCGCATCGGCTTCGTCGTGAAGCACGTCGGATCGATAAGCCACGCCATGCAGGTGGGGTCGTGCAGAGGGGGAGCGTCCCAGCCGAAGACCTCCTTCTGCGACTTGGCGAAGAACTCCATCATCTCGGCGAAAAGGATCGCCTGCGGGTTGCCGAGCGAGCGGACCTTCGCCACCATTACGGCGGTCGCGTTCGCCTTGCGCGTGACGTCGAGCCCCATCATGACGATCGGGCGTCCGCACGTGAAGACGACGTGCGCCGCCTCGGGGTCGGCGTAGATGTTGAATTCGGCGGAGGGGGTGACGTTGCCGTGCTGGTACGCGCCGCCCATGAGGACGATGCGTTCGATCTTCTCGACGATCTCCGGCTCCTTGCGGATGGCCATGCCGATGTTCGTCAGGGGTCCCGTGGGAACCAGCGTGATCGGGTCGTTCGAGTCCAGCAGGAGGTCGATGATCAGGTCCACCGCGTGGCGCGTGTCCAGCCCCAGCTCCGGCTCGTCGAAGACGGGGCCGTCGAGCCCCGACTCGCCGTGGATGTCGCCCGCGATCACCTGTTCGCGGACCATCGGCCGGGACATGCCCGCCGCGATGGGGATGTCCGCGCAGCGCTTCGAGGCGCTGCAGACGTTGAGCGCGTTCCGGACTGTCTTTTCGAGCGTCTGGTTGCCCGCCACCACGGTCACGGCCTTGAGGTCGATCATCGGGTGGACCGCCGCCATCAGGATGGCGACGGCGTCGTCGTGTCCGGGGTCGCAGTCGTGAATGATCTTTACAGGTTTCTTCCCAGTTGTAGCCATTGCAGCACCGCCTTTTCTCAAACTTCCGCGCATCGGGCGCGGTGAAAATCAATTTCCTGAAAAAATGTTATACCGCGCTCTTCCGTGCAGTCTCCGCGCGCTTCTTGCGCATCATCGCGAGGGTGAGCACGACCACGGTGACGACGTACGGGATCATCAGGATGAACTGCGACGGCAATCCCAAAGATTGCAGCCGCGAGCCGAGGGAGTCGGCGAAGCCGAAGATCAGGCAGCCGATCCACCCCCAGAAGGGGTTCGCGCCGCCGAAGAACATCGCCGCCACGCCCATGAAGCCGCGGCCGTTGGTCATGTTCTCCACGAACATGCGGGAATATCCCAGCGAGAGGTGCGCCCCGGCGATGCCGCCGAGGATTCCGGAGTAGAGCATCACCTCGAACTTGCGAAGCGCGACGTTGATTCCCGCCGTCTCCGCCGCCGGCGGGTTGAGCCCCACGCTGCGGAGGCGGAGCCCCCACACCGTCTTGTAGAGGATGAAGGCGAGGACGAAGACGAGGACGATCCCGACCGGCTCGAAGAGGGAGTAGTCGTTGAAGAGCGTGTCGAGCAGCCTGTTGCCGCCGAAGTCGAAGTTCAGGCGCGGCATCGGGACTATGTCGTTGTGGTGGAAGCTGCCGGAGACGCCGAAGGTGCGCTGGAGCAGAAAGCGGGTCATGGCGATGGCGAGCATGTTTACCCCCATGCCGACGACGAAGATGTCCGCCTTCGCCTTGAGGTGCGCGAAGGCCATGAAGGCCGCGACCACGACGCCGGTGACGATGGCGGCCAGAAGACCCAGCACCCAGCTTCCCGCGAAGTAGCTCGTGGTCACGGCGGCGAACGCGGCGAAGATCATGATGCCTTCGATGCCGATGTTCAGGATGTTCGCCTGCTGCGTCAGGACGCAGGCCAGCGTGGCGTACAGTATCGGCGTGGCGGCGCGGATGGTCGAGCGCACGAGGGTCGCGTTGAAGACGAGGGAGAGGATCTCGTTCAGTCCGTCCATCACGCGGCCTCCTCTCCGGCGCTCCGGGCGGCTCTCCGCCGCGAGTAGGCGAAGAGCCCCTCCATGGCGGCGAGCAGGATGAAGACCGCGATGATCGTGTCGATCAGGGTCTTGGGGACTCCGGTGAATCGCTCCATCCCCAGCGCCCCTGTCTTGAGGACGGCGAGGAAGAGCGAGAGCACCGGCACCATGCGGATGTCGTTCTTCGCGATCAGCGAGGCGAGCATTCCGTCGAAGGCGATTCCGGGCGAGAAGTTGTCGAGGAAGTGTCCGTGGATGCCCATCACCTCGATGGCCCCCGCGAGGCCGCCGATGGCCCCGGAGAGGATCATCCCCCAGATCATCGCCTTCTTCGGCGGGATGCCGACGTACTCCGAGAAGGAGGGATTCTGCCCGACGTGGCGCAGCCGGTACCCCCAGCTCGTGTGGTAGAGCATCCACCAGACCAGCACGAGCACGCCGAGCGCGACGAAGAGCCCGATGTTCGCCCGGCTGGGCCGGAGAATGCGGAGCAGCCGCGCCGACTCCTCGATGGTGGGCGTCCTGGGAATGCTCGCGCGCGCGGAGAAGGGGTTCCCCACCAGGTAGGAGGTGAAGTAGATGGCGACGTAGTTCATCAGGATGGTGACGCAGACTTCGTTCACCTTCCAGTACGCCTTCAGCGCGCCGGGGATGGCCCCCCACGCTCCCGAGGCGACCATGGCGACAGCGAAGCAAAGAGGGATATGGACAAGAGGATGAAGCCCGGTGAAGGCGTACCCCGCCCACGCCGCAGCGATGGCGCCCAGGTAGAGTTCTCCCTCGACCCCGACATTGAAGACGGAGACCTTGGCGGAAACGGCGAAAGCGAGGGCGGTGAGCATCAGCGGGACGAAGCGCTCCATGACGCCGCCGATGTTGAATTTCCCCACGAAGGCCCCGCGGAAGAGCTGGTAATAGGCTTCAACGGGGTCGTAGCCGAGCAGCAGGATGACTCCGGCTCCCAGCGAGAGGGAGAGGACGATCGTCATCAGCGTGCTGCCCCACGATGTCTTATACATGCGTTCCGCCTCCAGTCATCAGCAGGCCGAGCTTCTCCTCGTCGGCCTCCGAGGCATCGACCACACCGGTGATCCGCCCCTCGAACATGACGGCGATCCTGTCGGAGAGGGAGAGGATCTCCTCGAGGTCGGAAGAGATGAGGACGACGGCCGCACCCGCTTCCTTGGCGCGGTTCAGCTCGTTCCGTATGGTCTCGATGGACCCGATGTCCACGCCCCTGGTGGGCTGCGAGGCGAGCAGAACATCCGCCCCCCGGGAAACCTCCCGCGCCACGACGACCTTCTGCGCGTTCCCGCCGGAGAGCCCCGAGGCGGGAATGTCCACCCCCGCCGGACGGATGTCGTACGACCGGATCAGCCCGTCGGCGAACTCGCGCACCTTCCCCCAGCGCATCACGCCGAAGTGCGAGAGCGGAGCTTCGGTGAACGAACAGGCGGCCAGATTCTCCTTCACGTCGGAGAGACGGTCGAGCCCGCGCTGATTCCGATCCTCCGGAATGTGCGACAGTCCGTGCTCCCTGATGCGTCGCGGCGGCAGGTTCTGCACCTCGACGCCGCCCAGCACGACGCGCCCCCGCTGAACGGGTCTGAGCCCGGCGATGGCCTCGGCGAGTTCGCTCTGTCCGTTCCCGTTGACCCCCGCGATGCCGAGGATCTCCCCCTTGCGCACGGAGAACGAGACGCCGCGCAGCTTGGACAGCTCCTTCTCGCCGGGAACGAAGACGCTCTCCACGGAGAGAGCAACATCCCCCTTGGCCGCCGGGACGGGCGAGCCGCCGAGGAAGACCTCGCGCCCCACCATCAATCTCGCCAGCTCGGGAGCGGATGTGGACGAACCCGCCACCGTCGCGATGTGCTTTCCTCCGCGCATCACGGTGATCCGGTCGCTGATCGCGAGCACTTCCTGCAGCTTGTGGGAGATGAAGACGATGGACTTGCCCCCCTCCTTCATCGAGCGCAGAATGCAGAAGAGCTGCTCGGCCTCCTGCGGCGTGAGCACGGCGGTCGGCTCGTCGAGGACGAGGATCTCCGCGCCCCTGTAGAGCGTTTTGATGATCTCGACGCGCTGCGCCTCACCGACGGAGATCTCCTCCACCTTTTTATCCGGGTGCACGCGGAGTCCGTAGGCGTCCGCATAGTATTCGATTTTTTCGAGGGCCGCCTTCCGGTCGATGCGCCCGCCTTTTCTCGGCTCGAAGCCGAGGATGATGTTCTCAAGCACCGTCATCTCGCGGACGAGCATGAACTCCTGATGCACCATGCCGATCCCGAGCCCGATCGCCTGTTTCGGCGTCAGCGACGAATACGTCTGCCCCTTGACGGCGATGCTCCCCTCCTCGGGGACGTACATGCCGTAGAGTATCTTCATGAGCGTCGACTTCCCCGCTCCGTTCTCTCCGATAAGGGAATGGATCTCTCCCTCCTCGAGCGTGAACAGTCCGTCCTGAACCGCCTTCACTCCGGGGAACTCCTTGCAGATGCCCTTCATTTCGATCAGGATGCGCGACACGAACCCCACCTCGCAATGGAGACGGACGGGGAGTGGTCCCCGCCGCCTCCGGAAAATGATTTTTTAATTTCTCTGGAATCCCTCGTAGGAGTCGACCTTGATCTTGCCGGACTTGACTTCCTCGGTCAGCTTCTCGATGTTCTCCAGAATGTCCTGCGGGAACTTGTCGCCAAGCGCTTTCTTCATCGTGGACATGTCGGTGAGCCCCACGCCGCCGTTGGCGATGGTCATGTCGAGGATCTTGCCGCCCTCGAAGTTCCCCTCGACGACCGCCTTCACGATCAGGTAGCTGCCCATGTCCACTCTCTTGAGCATGGAGGTGAGGATGTGCCCGGGGTAGGTCTCGTCCTGATTCAGGTCGACGCCGATGGCGTACTTCTTCGCCTCGTAGGCCGCCTCGAGGATGCCGTTGCCGGTGTTCGACGCGACGTTCATGACGATGTCCGCGCCCTGCTCGAACTGGGCCAGCGTCAGCTCCTTCCCCTTCAGGGGGTCGTTGAACGTTCCGGCGAAGGAGACAAGCACGCGGGTCTCGGGATCGACGTAGGCCGCGCCCTGCTTGTAGCCCACGAGGAAGTCGTGAAGCACCGGAATGTCCATGCCGCCGACCCAGCCGATGATCTTCTCGGGGTTGACGCCGGGGACGCCGGTCTTCACGGTGAACATGGCCGCCGCCGCTCCGGCGAGGAAGGACCCCTCGTTCTGCGCGAAGATGGCGGACATGACGTTGGGGGCCTTCACCACGCCGTCGATGATGCCGAACTTCACATCGGGGAAGTCGGGGGCGTGGTTGGCGATGATCTCCTGAAGCTGCGTGCTGCAGCCGAGGACGAGGTCGTACCCCTCGGCCGCCATGGCGACGAGGTTGGACTCCCAGTCGGAGGGGACCTTGGACTCGAGCACCTTCAGCTCGATGCCGAACTCCTTGATCGAGCGCTCGAGCCCTTCGTACGCGGAGTCGTTGAAGGACTTGTCGCCCAGGAACCCGGAGAGGACCAGGGCCACCTTGACTTTCGCCTCGGCCGCTCCGGCGACGCCGAACGCGGAGAGCGCAACAACCAGAACCATGACCAGCAGAAGAACCTTTCTCATACCTTTCATGCGTTTCCCTCCCTGAATGTGGATAGTATGCCTCCGCCCCTCGAAGGGCGGACCGACCGGACGGAGTTCGTCCGGAAAACCAGGAGCGCACCGTGCCGCATCGCGCCCGACGGGGGGACAGTCCCCCCGGAGCGGTTCATCGCATACAGCCCGACCCATCCCCTCCTTTCGACGCACCCGGCGAAGCGGTGGATTTTCGCACCACGAGCCGCGCGCTCATCCGCAGCGAACGCGGGGACAGCGACTCGTCGTTGATCCTGTCGAGGAGCAGTCCGAAGGCCGCCCTCCCCATCTCCTTCTTCGGCTGCGCCACGGTCGTCAGCGGCGGATTGAAGAAGGAGGAGAGCAGTATGTCGTCGTACCCGACGACGGAGACGTCCTCAGGGACGCGAAGCCCCCTCTCTGCGAGGGCGGTGATCGCGCCGAAGGCCATCAGGTCGTTGAAGGCGAAGAGCGCCGTCGGAAGCACGCCGCCGGAGAAAAGGAACGGCACGGCGGCGTAGCCGCTTTCGGATCGGAAGTCGCCCCGGAAGACGAGCGACTTGTCGTAGGGTATTCCTGCGCGACGGAGGGCGTTCGCGTACGCGCGAAGGCGCAGCAGCGCGGGCGTGGAGTTCGAGGGGCCCGTGACGCAGGCGATGCGTCGGTGGCCGAGCGAGAGAAGATGTTCCATCGCGTCCATGCCTCCGGCGTAGTGGTCCACGACGACGGAGTCCATCCCCCTGGAGGCGCCGTCGCGGTCTACCAATACGACGGGAACGGTGAGCCGCCTGCCCGCCGCCTCGCGCAGGCGGGAGTCGCGGACGTTGAAGAGGATGACTCCCTCCACCTGCTTCTCCGCGAGCAGCTCCAGGAATTCGTTCTCTCGGTCGGGGTTTCCCTCCGAGTTGCAGACGAGGACGCTGTATCCGTTGTCGAGCGCGGCGTCTTTGACGCCTCGGGTGGATTCCGAGAAGAAGGGGTTGGTATCGTCGATGAGGATGACGCCGACGGCGCCCGAGCCTTTGCGGCGGAGACTGCGGGCGATGAAGTTGGGGCGGTAGCCCAACTCCGCCACAGCCTGCCGCACCCGTTCGCGGAGGGCCGTTCCCACCGGGCGGGTTCCGTTGAGTACGTGAGACACCGTTGCGGTGGAAACTCCGGCCCTGCGGGCCACGTCCTTCATTGTCGCCGTCCGGTGCATGAGCGCACGCCTCCCGAAGATGATGATCCCCTGGAACGGGGCTCTGTGGTAAACGATTGCGTAAACGATTAACCGGGTTCTTTTATCTCACAAAGAGGGAAAGCTGTCAATAACAGCAATCAACGAGAGAGCGCCGTCGGCGGGAGGGGACTTCATTCGATCATCGTCGAACGAGGAGAGAACATGGAAAACATGATCGTATCAATCGGATGTTCGTGTGGTATCCTGGTATCATACAGCGAAAAATAAAAGAAAGGGAATGCCCATGTTCGACTCGAAAGTCCTTTCCACCTGCCCGTCGTCGTTGTGGCAACGGTTTTCGGAGCGCGGCAAAGCCGGGAAAATATGCTGAAAAAAATAACGACGCAGTTTTACAGGACGGTGAAACTGAGCGTTGCCATGTCGGCGTTTTTGATCGCAGCCGTCTTTTTGCTCCCGATCAACACAATGCTCACGCGGGAGATATACGGTCGTTTCGTCAACGCCGTCGAACTCAGAGCGTTGTACGTGAATTACACGCTCGGCAGATTTATCGCGGATATTACAGCCCTCACCAGCAGAACAGTAATTCGTCATCAACTGCTCCTGCATAGCCGAGGCGAAGTCGGCTTTCAAGAACTCGTCTCGTTTTCGGCCCCTAAATACGCCGACGGAGCGCGCGTGATCAAGGATGTCGTCGGCGTGCGCAGGATACTCCCCGACGGCGCCGTTGTTTGCTCTTATGGCGATCAGGAGCTTTTTTCCGACCTTTCCACAGATACTCCGGGCATTTTCCTCCTTGCCGAGGCCGAAGCGACGAAAATTCTCGTCGTTTGCCCGATAATCGAATCCGACCGGATTATCGGCTACGATGCAGGCATCTTCCACGCCGATTTCATGTTCGAGGGAATGCCGCGAGAAGTCAGGCGATTCTCTCTGCTTCCCGCCTCCGACGTTCGGCCTCTCGATTCGGAAAGAATGCATAGAGCGCAACTGCGCGATGTCCCCTTCTTTCTGGAAGGAGAAATGGAGACGCTCCTGCTGAATTCGGCAAGAAGACAGTCCCTTTTGATAGTGGCGCTGTACACTTCCATCACCCTTCTCGTTCTTATCGCGCTCTTTTATTTCACGCAGTTCCGCTTCTTCAGAAATATAATCGACCGGCTGCATCGCGAGACCCGGCAGAAAGAAGCGCTGTTGAGGGAAACCCACCACCGTATCAAAAACAATCTCAACGGAATCGTCGCCATGCTCCAAATGCAAATGGACGCTGTGGACTCGTCGGAAGTGAAAAGAGCGCTGAACGAGGCGATCGGCAGAGTGTACAGCATGAGCGAACTCTATACGAAAATGCTCGCGGCCAATCGGTCGCAGGAAATAGATATCGGCGAATTTCTGGGGGACATCGTCGAACGCGCCGTTTCTCTTTTCTCATACACGAGAACGATACGAGTCGAAAAGCGCTTCGACCGTATCTTCCTCGGAGGCGATGCGCTTTTTCCCCTTGGCCTCATCGCCAACGAACTGGCGACCAACGCCGCGAAGTATGCATTCAAAGAGGGTGAAACAGGAATTCTGGAGGTATCGGGCGTACGCGACGGAGACGTCGTCAGGTTATCCATCCGCGATACAGGTTCCGGTTTTCCAGAAAAATTCGCCCCGCAGGCCTCCTCGGGGTTCGGCATTTCTCTCGTACATATCCTCGCCGAACAGATAGGAGGGGACATCCGTTTCGAGAACGATTCCGGAGCGAAAGTCACCATCGTCTTCAAGATACCCGGAGAATGACCGAACCGGAAACAAACGACGATCGTTCTTCTATAAAAAACGGACAAAGGGGAGCTTTTTTCACCGGACACCCCCGCGCCTTTCGTGCGAGGGGTTTGATTTCGGCGGCGACCATTGTTAACATTTCTTTCTTCCGCGGATTTTTTACCAGGGCGCCACTTTGCCTCGCTCCGTATTTTTGCTATCATGTGATCTCGCCGCACTTTCAGAATGCCCCGAAGGTAGCCTCCCATGGTCCGGCCAACCGGCAGAAAGAGCGCCCCCGCTCGGCTTATCGCTGGAAGCTTTCGCTGCGCAAAAAGATGGAAAAGAAGGAGCTGGTTCCGTGTGGCAGGAGATGTTTTTGTCCGGTTGTCGAATGTATCGAAGCGTTTCGACCGCGAGACGACGGTTGTCAACGACCTGAGTCTCGAGATCGAACAGGGGAGGTTCGTCACCCTTCTGGGACCGAGCGGCTGCGGAAAGACGACGACGCTGCGGCTGATCGCGGGGTTTGAAACGCCCACCGAGGGCGCGATCGTCATCGACGGGGAGGACGTGACGCGCAAACCGCCGCACGAACGGTGCGTCAATACCGTCTTTCAGAGCTACGCGCTCTTCCCGCACATGAACGTGTACGACAACATCGCCTTCGGACTGAAGATGAAGAACGTCCGCAAGGACGAGATCCGAAGCCGCGTCTCCGAGATGCTCCGCATGGTCCGGATGGAGGGCTTCGAGAGCAGGATGCCGTCGCAGCTGAGCGGCGGGCAGATGCAGCGCGTGGCCATCGCGCGGGCCGTGATCAACAACCCCAAGGTGCTCCTTCTGGACGAACCTCTGGGGGCGCTCGATCTGAAGCTGCGCAAGCAGATGCAGCTGGAACTGAAACGCCTTCAACGGAAGCTCGGGATCACGTTCCTCTTCGTGACGCACGATCAGGAGGAGGCCCTGAGCATGTCCGACACCGTCGTGGTGATGCGGAACGGGTCCGTCGAACAGACGGGCGCGCCCGAAGAGCTGTACGAACGGCCGAAAAACGCGTTCGTCGCCGGTTTTCTGGGCGAGACCAATATCATCGAGGGAAAAATCGGCGCCGTCGAAGAGGCGGAGGCGGTGCTCGTCCTCGAACAGGAGGAGCGCAGCTTCCGGATTCCGAATCCCGGGTACGCTCCCGGCGAGGCATGCTCGCTCTCGGTGCGCCCCGAACGGATCAGGATCACGTCGTCCCCGGAGGTGGGAGAGGCCTGGCTGCGCTGTACCGTCAAGGAGCGGATCTACTCCGGGTCGCTCATCAGAACGATCGCGACGACAGTTGCCGGCAAGGATATCCTCGTCGACGAATCGCTCGAACAACGAAGCCGTTCCGCCGACGGCGACGAGGTTTTCGCCGCATGGAAGCCGGAACACGCTGTCCCGATCAGGGCTTAGGAGGGGCGGCATGAGAGAACGGACCTACGGGGCGCGTCTCCCCGGCATGCTCGTCACCGTACTCCCCGCGGCGCTCTGGATGCTGGCCTTCTTCGTCGTCCCCCTGCTGCTGATCGTCGCCGTCAGCTTCTGCACAAGGGGCGAGGTCGGCGATATCGTCTACACGTTTACGCCGCACAACTACGCGAAGCTCCTCCACCCTCTGTACGGGAGCATCTTCGTGAAGTCGCTGATCATCTCCTTCTTCACCACGCTCCTCTGCCTGCTCTTCGGCTACCCGTTCGCCTTCATCGTGGCCACTGCGGGGAAGCGCCTGCGGCCGCTGCTGCTGACGCTGGTCATGCTCCCCTTCTGGACCAACTCGCTGGTCAGAACCTACGCGATGATCATCCTGCTGCGCACGGAGGGGATTCTGAACACGCTGCTCCGGTGGGCCGGGCTGATCGACGAGCCGCTGCGCCTGATGTACAACAATACCGCCGTGATGATCGGGATGGTCTACATGATGTTCCCCTTCATGGTCCTTCCTCTGTACGCCTCCATCGAGAAGCTGGACATGCGGCTGCTGGAAGCGGCGGACGATCTCGGCGCGACGCCGCTGCGAAAGTTTCTGCACGTCGCGCTCCCGCTGACGAAGGCCGGAATTCTGTCGGGCTGCCTGCTGGTCTTCGTCCCCTCGCTCGCGCTCTTCTTCGTCACCGACCTCATGGGGGGGAGCAAGGTCGTACTGATGAGCAACCTCATCAAGAACCAGTTCCTCACGGCCAGAGACTGGCCCTTCGGTTCCGCGGTCTCGGTCGTCCTGATCCTCGTGATGATCGCGGCGATCGCGCTCTATCTCCGTCACGGCGGCAAAGTCGACGGAAAGGAGGCGATGTAGCGCATGAAGAAGCCGAACAGCTTCGTCCGGCCGCTCTACCTGGTCCTGGTCTTCGCGCTGCTCTACCTCCCCATCGTGACGCTCATGGCCTTCTCGTTCAACGAATCGAAGCTCAACGCGGTGTGGACGGGGTTCACCTTCAAGTGGTACGAAAGTCTGCTGCAGAACGAAAGCGTCCTCGAAGCGGCGAGGAACTCCTTCTCGGTCGCCCTCGTCAGCACGGCCGTGTCGGTGGTGATCGGCGCCCTGGCCGCCCTGGGCCTCTACAGGTACAAGTTCAGGGGGAAAGGGCTTCTGGACGCCGTGCTCACCATCCCCATCATCATCCCGGAGATCGTCATGGGGATCTCGCTGCTCGCCTTCTTCTCCATCGTGCGTCTTCCGCTGGGGAGGCTTACCCTGATCGTCGCCCACGTCACCTTCAGCGTGGCGTACGTCGTCGCGGTGGTGAAAGCGCGTCTGGACGGATACGACAAGTCCGTCGAGGAGGCCGCCGCCGACCTCGGGGCGACGCCGCTGAAGGTCTTCTTCAACGTCACGCTGCCCGTCATCATGCCGGGCGTCGTCGCGGGCGCGTTCCTGGCGTTCACCCTCTCTCTGGACGACGTCGTCATCAGCTTCTTCGTCGCCGGACCGCAGAGCACGACGCTGCCGCTCAAGGTCTTCTCGATGGTGAAGTTCGGCGTGACGCCCGAGATCAACGCGCTCTCCACCATCATCATGTTCGTCACGCTCTCCGCCGTCGGCCTCTCCTCGGTTCTGCGAAAGGTGAATCTCAGCGTCGGAAAGATCGGCGGTCTCCTCGCGGCGATCGCGATCCTGGCGGGCGGAACCGGGTACGGCGTATGGGCCTTCGCGAAGGGGCCGCAACAGCCGCCTCCGGAGACGCTGAGCATCTTCAACTGGTCGGAGTATCTGCCGCACTCGGTCATCGAGCAGTTCGAAAGCGCCTACAACATCAAGGTGCACTACAGCACCTTCTCGTCGAACGAGGAGATGCTCGCCAAGCTTATGGCGGGCGGCGGGGCGTACGACCTCGCCGTCGCCAGCGACTTCATGGTCGAAATACTGAAGAAGCAGGATCTGCTCCTCCCGGTGCGCAAGGAGAACGTCCCCAACCTGTCGAACATCGGGGCGCAGTATATGGGGCTCCCCTTCGACCCGGAGAACGAGTACAGCCTTCCGTACATGTGGCTGGCCGGGATCATCGCGTACGACGCCTCGAAAATTCCCGAGGGGACGATCGAGGGGTACGCGGATCTGTGGAAGCCCGAGCTGAAGCACTCCCTGACGATACTGGACGACCAGCGGGCCATCATGGGAATCACCCTGAAGACGCTGGGCTACTCGCTGAACGAGACCTCCCCGGAGGCGCTGGAGAAGGCCCGCGAGGCGCTGAAAGCGTTGCAGGCGAACGTGAAATCCTACGACAGCGACAGCCCCAAGACGAGCCTGATCAACGGGGAGGCGAAGGCGATCTTCGCGTGGGGGGCCGAGGCCAATCTCGCGCGGAGGGAGAACCCGAACGTCCGGTACGTCGTGCCGAAGGAGGGGCTCTTCCTGCAGCAGGACAACTTCGTGATCCCGAAGTCCGCGAAGAACGTCGCGGCGGCGGAGCTGTTCATGAACTTCGTCATGGACCCGGAAATCAGCGCGGAGATCTCCGCGCACTTCCCCTACGGCAATCCCAACGTGGAGGCCTATCGGTACATCGACCAGGAGATTCTGGAGGATACGGCGGTCTACCCGCCGGAGGACGAGGTTCGGAGAGGGGAGTATCTGCGGGATATCGGCGAAGCCGTGCTTCTCTTCGACCGGATCTGGTCCGAGGTGAAACAGTAGAGAGGTTCTTCCGGCCGAACGGCTCGGTACGCATGCCCGCCCCGACTCCGCTGCGGTCTCGGAGTCGGGGCGGGCATGCGCATCCGGAGGTTTCGTTCGTCACGCCGTGAGAACGACGGGCGGAGCGTCGCCGGTGCGCAGCGTCATCACGGCCGCGGAAGCGTCGATTTCGGCGGCGTAGGCCATGTCGGCGGCGAACCCCAGCGACAGCAGACGCCCGCCGTGGACCGACTCGCCGAGGAGCGCGGGGAGATTCCGTCTTCCGGCCCGCCAGACGGAGAGCGCTATCTTCGCGCCGTCCTCCAGCGCGGCGCCCAGCGCGAGAAGCTGTTCCGCGAGCAGCCCGGCGCAGGCGGTATCGTCCAGGGCGGGCCGCCCGTAGAGCCCGGCGCAGAGAATACCGATACGCTCCCCGGCGTCGAGCGCGGCGCGGAGCGTGGCGTTCGCGTTCCGCGCGCAGACGGGGTGGACCTTCGCCCCGGTCGCCGAAGCCTTCAGCAGCGCCCTCGTGCCGTTGGTCGTCGCCATCACCGCCTCGGGGCGTGTTGCGGGATCGGCCGCCAGCAGCTCCAACGGAGAGTTCCCCAGGTCGAAACCGGGAGGGGGAAGCGCGTTCCGCTCGCCCATCAGAAGCGGCGAACCTCCGTCCGCCGCCAGCCGGTCGCGCAGCGCGAAGGCCTCCTCGATCGACCCGGCGGGGTGAAGACGCCGTCCCCCGCCGTCGAAGTACGCGCACATCGTCGTGGTCGCCCTCAGGATGTCGATGACAAGCCAGCAGTCGGCCTCGGGGAGCGCCTCCGCCGGAGAGAGGACGACGTCGCACCGCGCGCTCATAGAGATGCCGCGAAGCTCCCCGCCGCTTCCACCAGACGGAGAAAGAGCGGCAGCATCTCGTCCCCGCCAGTGAGCATCATCTCCGGGTGCCACTGCACGCCGACCACGAAGGAGCCGTTCCCGCTCTCCACCGATTCGACCACGCCGTCCATCGCGCGCGAGGTGACGACGAGCCCGCGTCCTATCTCCTTCAGGGCCTGGTGATGGTAGCTGTTCACCGGAAAGGTGCTCCCGAAGAGTTCGGCGACGACCGACTCCCCCTCCGTGACGACGGTGTGGCTGGGACATGAGCGCTTTCTGTCTTGAGAGTGCTTCACGAAGGCGCCGGGAATCTCGCCGATATCCTGATACAACGTCCCGCCGCACGCGACGTTCAGCAGCTGGATTCCCTTGCATATGGCGAGAATGGGCTGCCCCCGCTTCAATGCGGTTTTTATGGTGCGGAGCTGGAAGATGTCCGTCTCTCTGTAGACGAACCCGAGCGTGCGTATCGGCTCCTCGCCGTAGAGCAACGGGTCCATGTCGTATCCGCCCGAGATGAGCAGTCCGTCGACGCACTCCGTCTGGCGCTCCGCGACGTCCTGTCCCCGGACCACCGGCAGGATGAGCGGAATGCCTCCCGCGCGCTCCACCGCCGCGACGTAGTCGTTGTTCACATAACTCCGCTCCATGCCGGGCGAAAATCCTCCCTGTTCGATGAGCAGGTTTCCCACAATGCCGATGACCGGACGACCCATGCACTACCCCTCCTGGTGCGCGGCTGCGCGCCGCATTCGTTTGCTCAAGTATAGCGCGCCGGGGACGTTTTTTCACGTTGACAGAAAGAGAGTTGCACGGAATAATACCCTCCATGCGCAACGAGGGGGAGTTTTTTGTGAAGTCGCTCCACAGAACCGAAAACCGGAAAGTATCCGGAACATGAGCAGGATACTCTATTCCTTTTCCGTCATCGCCTTCGGGCTGCTGCTCGGGTACGGCGTCCGCTTGGCAAGCGAGCGGGGGCTCCTCCGCCTGCGATGCTCGATGCCCGCTCTCCGCGCCTTTCTGCAGCGGCTCGCCCTGCTGGGCCTGAGCCCGTTCACCTTCGTCGGGGCGCTCTGGGCGGTGGAGATACGCGAGCCGCGCCTCGCTCTGCTCGCCGGAATCGGCGCCTTCTGCCACCTCTTCGGCGGCCTTGCGGGCGCCGCACTGGCGCGCCTCTACCGGCTGGAACGGCCGCAGGCGGGGGCGATGTTCTGTTGCGGGTTCTTCACCAATATCGGGGCCATCGGCGGCCTGGTGACCTTCGTCTTCCTCGGGGAGGCGGGATATGCCTACGTTCCCGTCTTCAAGCTGCTCGAGGATGTAGTGTACTACGGCGTGGGCTTCCCCGCGGCGCGCCTCTACGGCGACTCGAAGACAAGCGGCGGCGCGGGCCTCGCTGCGCGGCTGACGCGCGACCCGTTTCTTCTCGTCTCCATCTTCAGTCTGACGACCGGAGCGACGCTGAACCTCCTCGACGTGCCGCGCCCGGAGATCTTCTCGCAGCTCAACGCGCTGCTCATTCCTCTGACCACCGTCGTCCTGCTGGCCTCCATCGGCATGGCCATGCGCTTCGGCAAAACAGCCTCCTATCTGAAAGAGGGGGTCGCCATTCTCGGCGTCAAGTTTCTGCTGGTCCCGGCGGTCTGCACCTCGCTCGCCGCCCTGCTGGGGCTCGGCGGCATCGCGGAGGGCCTTCCGCTGAAGGTCGTGCTGATCCTCTCCTCCATGCCGGTGGCGTTCAACGCGCTGATCCCCCCTTCTCTCTACGCGCTCGACCTGGATATGGCCAACAGCTGCTGGCTGATCTCCGTGCTCGGACTCTCCGTGCTGCTGCCTGCGCTCCACCTGCTGCTGGGGATCTTCTGACGGAACCGCTCCGCGAAATCCGATTTCCACTCTTCCGAAGAACGGAACGCTTTTTCACACATTCGCCCACAAAGCCCGAAATGCGTGTATAATTATGAGATACACATTCGACAGGCAGGTGCAGAACTCATGAGAGGAATCGGGGTATCTCCCGGAATAGCCATCGGCAAAGCGGTCATTCACTGGAAAGAGCAGATCGACATTCTTCGGGAGTACGTCGACGAACCGGAGCGGGAACTCCGCCGTTTTCGCACCGCGCTTGAATTCGCGGGAGAGCAGATCCGTGAATCGTACTCGCGCGTGCTTCAGAACGTGGGGCCCAACGAAGCCGCCATCTTCGAGGCGCACGGTCTGATGCTGCAGGACCCGGACTTCACCGGACGGATAGAGCGCCTTATCCTCGACGAGAGCGCGAACGCCGAGTGGGCGGTAAAACAGGTCGCGGACAATCTGGTCCAGATCTTCGAGAACATGGACAACGACTATATGAAAGCCCGTTCCGACGACGTCAGAGACATCTCGGAACGCGTGATCAAGCTCCTCCTCCAAGCGGGGGGCGCGGACTTCACGCAGCTTCAGGAGAAGGCCATCCTCGTCACGCGCGATTTCACGGCATCCGACATGTCGCAGCTTCAGCGCGAACTGACGCTCGGCGTCGCCTCCGAAGTCGGAGGGAAGACCTCCCATGCCGCCATCATCGCCCGCACTATGCGGATCCCCTCCGTCATGGGGGCGCACGGACTGCTCAACACGGTGGGGAACGGCGACCTGCTGATTCTCGACGGCGAGACGGGAGAGATCTTCGTGAACCCCGACGAGGAGACGCTCGCACGCTACAGGGAGAAACAGGAACGGTACGAGTGCTTCCTCGGGCGTCTCTCCGAAATCCGGGGGAAAGAGACGGTCACGCTCGACGGCGTCAAGGTGGAACTGGGCGCGAACGTCGGTTCCTCCCGCGACCTCGACGAGGTGCTCAAGAACGACGGCGAGGCAGTGGGCCTCTACCGCACGGAGTTCCTCTACCTTGAAAGCCCGATGCTTCCCACCGAGGACGAACAGTTCGAAGCCTACAAGAGCGTCGTCGCGGGGATGGGCGGACGTCCTGTGGTCATCAGGACGCTCGACATCGGCGGCGACAAGAAGCTCGACTACCTCTCCATCCCCGAGGAAGAGAACCCCTTCCTCGGATACCGCGCGATCCGTCTCTGTCTCGACCGTCAGGAGATCTTCAAGGTGCAGCTCCGGGCGATCCTTCGCTCGAGCGCCTTCGGCAAAGTGCGCATTCTCTTCCCGATGATCTCCTGCCTCGAAGAACTCCGCGCGGCGAAGGCCATCCTGGAGGATACGAAGAAGGATCTTCGTCAGCGCAAGATCCCGTTCGACGAGAGCGTCCAGGCGGGCATCATGGTGGAGGTCCCTTCCACGGCGATCCTCTCCGACCACTTCGCGAAGGAGTCCGACTTCTTCAGCATCGGCACGAACGACCTCATCCAGTACACCGTGGCGGTCGACCGCGGGAACGACAAGCTTGCCCCCCTCTACTCCTCCTACCACCCCGCAGTGCTCCGCCTTGTGAAAACCGTGATCGACAACGGCAATCATGCGGGTATTCACGTCGGCATGTGCGGCGAATCCGCCGGGGATCCCAAGCTGATCCCGATCCTTCTCGGGATGGGGCTGACCGAGTTCAGCATGAGCCCCCCGTCCATCCTCCAGGCCCGCTGGATACTGCGGAGCCTTCGGAAGAGCGACCTCGAAGAAGCGGCCAGGCACGCCCTGTCGCTGGGAACGGCGGCGGAGGTGGAGACGTATTGCGGCACGCTGCTCCAATCCCTCGACCTCTGCCGCTGAACGGAGTACCGGCCGCGCGCGGCCCGATCGCCGTCATGAGCGCATCACTCCGCGGGACGAACCCTTCCGGGCTCCCCGAGTTTCTCCGCCCCCTCTTCTGGGATGCGGAGTGGGTTTCCGTCGACTTTCACCGCAACCGGACGGCGATCATCGAACGGGTGCTCAACCTGGGCGACGAAGCGCAGCTCGCATGGCTCAAGAAGAGCGTCCCCTGCGAGGAGATCCGCGCAGTGGTGCTCTCGAGCCGCCGCCTGAGCAAAAAAACCGCCCGCTGCTGGCAGAACTACTTCGGGTTGAGGGAGGAGGAAATGCGATGTTTTGGGATGTTCTCGACAAACCCCGACAATCTCTTCTGAAGGCTCTCTGCGCGAATCCCCCCGTCGACGGCGTCTACCTCGCCGGAGGGACCGCGCTCGCCCTGATGTTCGGTCATCGCCAGTCGGAGGACTTCGACTGGTTTCTCCCCGGAAACTTCGATCCGGGACGTCTTCCGGAGCTTCTGCGGCCGTTCGGCGAGGTCTCCGTGGCGGAGACGCACGCGGGCACGTTTCACGGCTGGATCGACGGCATCCGGGTGACCTGGCTCCACTACCCGAACCCGCTCCTCGACCCCCTGCAGGAGCCGCCCGACCTCCCGGGGCTCTTCATGTCCTCCCCGCGCGACACCGGCCTGATGAAGTGGGCGGCGCTGGCCGACCGGGGCGCGCGGAAGGACTTCCTCGACCTCTACGAGCTTTCGCTCCGGGGGACGCCGCTCGAAGACCTCTTCTATCTGCTCCCGCGCAAGTTCCCCGGAAGCCGCCTCAACCTCTACCACATGGTGAAGAGCCTCAGCTTCTTCGACGACGCGGAGGGCGATCCGTGGCCCGTGATGCTGCGGAAGGCGGAGTGGAGCGCGCTGAAGCGGCACTTCCTTACCGTCCAGAGAAAGCTGCTGGGGATTCTTGGTTAGCGGAGAAAGCTTCTTTCGTAAACACGGCCGCCGAGGGCGCCCGGAGAACCCAGGACGCCCTCGGCGCTTCATATCCATCGGACGGAGCGTTTATTTCGCCTCGATCTCGAATACATCTCCCGGCGCGCCGGCGCAGAAGACGAACATTCCCTCCGGGGCGAAAAACTCCCCGCTGTCCGCGGCGCTGTCGTAGAGCAGCGCCGCGTCGTTCTTCGGATCGACCACCAGAACGCGTCCCTTCTCCGGCCGCGAAAAGGAGAGGATGACCCCTTTCCCGACCTTCCGCCACTCGTTGTCGCCGTCCGGCCCGATCAGGACGCTGTTTTTCCCGTCGGCAAGCTCCTCCGCCTCGTCCGCCCGCGAGAGCACGAAAATCCCGCACCGCGCCCTGATCTTACCGTCCTTCCGGAAGAGCTGCAGCGAGAGCTGGTCGCGGAACGCCGTCGCCGCAATGCTCGCGAAGCCGAAATCCTCGACCTTCTGCAGGCCGAAGCCGAACACGTAGCCTGGCAGATCAGGGCTCGTGGACGACCATCCCATCAGCGTCCCGTTCATAATCTGCGCCCCGGGAAGCATGTTCCGCATCATCCAGAGCACGCCGTTCATCTCGATGGAAAGCCGCTTCGGCGCCTCGATCTCCTCCAGGCGCTGGAATGCGGGGACGTTCATGCCGAAGCCGGGGATCTTCTCGTAGATCAGGTAGACGTCCTTTCCCTCGGAGGCGAAGTAGTACGAGGTTCCTTTCTCGAAATCGCGGAAGAAACCGTCGCTGTAGGTGAGTGCGACTGGGGGAGGGAGCTGCTCTCCGTCCGGTGGCGAGGGAAGCAGGTGATGGATATTCAGCGTGTGCTTTTCGCGGTCGAAGAAAAACCGGACCGCCCCTTCGCCGCCGGTGTACGCCCCCTCGAAGGCGAAGAGTTCGGAGGGGATCGGCTGCGGCTCGCCCGGCTTCTTCACGGGAGGCTTCTCGGGAAAGGGAAGCCCCTTCTCCTCCATCAGCGCGTCGAGTATCGCGCGGGTGACGCCGGGAGCGTCCGCCCTGCCCGCGATGCTCGCGGCCACGACGAGGCGTTCAGCGGGGACGAGCTGAAAATTGGTCGAGTAGAACATCGTCCCTCCGCTCTTGGCGAGCACCTGGACTCCCTTCTCACGGTAGTCCGGAATCCATGCGTAGTCCCATCCGAAAGCGTCCAGCATCGGCGCGCCGTGCAGATGCTTGGTAAAGCCTGTCGGCTGGCTCTTCAGCGCCTCCTGGCGCGAAGCCTCGCTCAGAATATGCTTCCCCCCGGGAGTGAAGCTATCGGCGAAACGGCACAGATCTTCCGCCGTGGAGGAGAGCCCGCCCGCCGCATGCACCCGAACGACCTCCAGCGGGAACTTTCTGCCCGTCGGAACGTCGTAGTAGACGGCGACGTTGCCGCCGGTCTCGCCGACGCTCGCCGCGCTGTCTTTCATTCCGAGAGGTTCGAAGATACGCTCCGCGACGAAGTCGATGAACTTCTTCCCCGAGAGCCGCTCCACGATCATCTCCGCGAGGGTGAAGCCGTCGTTGCAGTAGATGCCCATGGCGCCCGGCGCGTGCTTCAGGTCCGACTCGCGGAGGACGTCGAGCAGCAGCGCGTGCGGGTCGTACGCCGGCTCGTACTCGAAGATGAAGGAGGATCCGGGGAGCCCGGAGGAGTGGTTGAAGAGCATCCGCACCGTGATCTCCTTGTACCGTCCGTCGCGCATGACGAACTCGGGAAGATGCTTCGCCGCGGGGTCGTCCAGCCCAAGCTTGCCATCGTCGGCCAGCAGCAGGATCGCCGCCGCGCCGAACATCTTGCTGGTGGAGCCGATGTTGAAGCGCGTTTCTTTGTCCGCGGGTCGGTTCGTCGCCCGTTCCGCGGCGCCGAAGCACTCCGAGTAGACGATCTTTCCCCCGTCCATGATCGCCACGGTCGCCGAACTTCCGCCTCCGGTCGTGAGGGTCTTCCATACCGCCTCCCTGGCGGCGACGACGGCCGCGGCGTACTCGCCCGTTTCCGCCGCCTCGCCTCCTATCGCGCACGGAGCGAGCAGCAGAAAGCATACCGACGCAAGAGCTACAATCCTTTTCACGATTTCTTCACCCTTCCTTTCGACCTCTTCTTTCGGCGTCTCCGTCGAGAAGCCTCGAACGACGGCGATCCTTGTTCTACGCTTCCGTCCCGAGAATCGTTCCCCGACGCTTTCTTCTCGCCGTCTTTTCGGCGTACATGGCTCTGTCCGCCGCATCCAAAAGTGCGCGGGCGTCCGTTCCGTCCCTCGGGAAGAGCGCCGTTCCGAAGCTGGCCTCTACGGAGATGGTCCGTCCTCCCGGCTGGAAAGGCTCCCGGAAGGCTCCTTTCAGGCGTTCCAGCAGCAGCGGAAGTTCATCGTCGAGCCGCATGCCCTCGAAGAGGAGCACGAACTCGTCTCCGGCCAGGCGCGCCACCGTATCCTGCTCGCGGAACGCGCCGCTCAGACGGCGCGCCACCTCGACCAGAAGATCGTCCCCCGTCTCGTGCCCGAAGGCGTCGTTGATCTCCTTGAAGCGGTCGAGATCCAGAAAGACCAGAGCGATCGTCTCCTCCTCGCGCTTCGCCCTCGACAAGGCGACATCCAGTCGGTCGAGGAAGAGTGCGCGGTTGGGCAGGCCCGTGAGAAAATCATGGTAGGCCATCCTGTTCAACCGCTCCTGCTCGCTCTTGACGCCCCCGATATGCCGCATCAGCCCGGAGTAGTTCGTCGTCCGTCCGTGCTCGTCCTGCACCGGCGCGAAGGAGGCCCAGACGGGGTAGACCTCTCCGTCCTTCTTCCGGTTCCATAATTCGCCCTGCCAGCTCCCCGTCTCCCGCAGCATCCGCAGGAACTCCGCGTCGTACTGCCCCTCCCTGGCGGAGAAAAGGGCCGGAGAACGCCCCTGCATCTCTTCGAGCGTATACCCGGTCAGCTCTTCGAGCGCGGCGTTGCACTCGCCGATGATCCCGCGTTCGTCCGTGATCATCACGCCTTCGGAGATGGAGCGGTACAGGTGCGCGAGCTTGCGCGAACGAAACTCGCTCTGGGCGAGCGACACCGTCTTGATCGCCACGAAGCGGAGCATCGCCCGGCGCCAGTTCAAAAAGAGGGCCGTCAGCAGCGTGAGGAGCATCGACACGGCGATCCCCGAGAAGAGAGCGAGTCTTCCCGCTCGTGGAGGGTGCATCCGGTCGAAACCAGCTCCCGATCGGATATCGAGCGCGAACGTCAGGCCGAGGACGAAGAAGGGGCGTTGCGAATAAAAGGAGTCTCCATGTGCGCCGCGCTCTTTATCCGGCCCCCTTGCCGCAGGAACGGAGATCAGAACCGGACCTTGCCTTCCAGGGAGGAGGCGCCTGAGTTCGACCTCCATGATATGCTGCTCCGCTCCTTCATCCCTGAACATTATCGTGTGCAGCAGCGTTTCCAGGTTGATGACGGCGGCGACGAAGCCCATCAGATCGCCCGCCGCTTTCCGGACGGGGCGGAAGACGGTCATACGGCAGGTTTCGTCCGTTCCGACGCCCTTGTCCATAACTTCGGAGGCTGTCGTCATCCCGCTTCGCAGCGCGGTCTCCATTGCGCCCTTCAGGCAGGGGATCGTCAGCAGGTCCGTGCCGGAAGGCAACAGCCGCTGCCCCGAGGGAGCTGCGTAGCGTACCGGGAAAGAGAGGACGTACATGGAGGGCGCGCCTGCGGGGCGTCGGTCCGGGAAAGCATCGGCGGAGGAAACGCTCCTCCCCGGAACTGCCGCGGGTTCTGCGGAAAGACGAGGAACGGCAGGCGCCCAGAAGATGGCGTCCACATGAGGAATAGAGACTAAATGTCCGGCATAATCGGCAAACTCCGCAGGGTCGACGTACTCGCTGTTCTCGAAGAAGCGTCCGAGGCCTTCGAGACCGCAGTCTCTCAGTTCCTGGAGCGATCGAATCAACGCCCCGGAATCCAGATCGGCAAGAACCGAAAAGGCGCGCGCACGCGTGCGGAACTCGTATTCTCCGGCGCTCCAAGCGAACGCGCCGGCCAGCGCGAGCCCTATCGAAGCGACCCAGAGCGATTCCGCAAAAAGGAACGCCGCCGAGTCACGGAAGCGAACAACGAGACGACGTCCTCCAAGAAGAAGCAGAATGAGCAGCAGCGTCGCTCCCCACGGGACGTACGCCGCCGCCGGCGCCTCCGTTCGTCCGTTCCGGGCGTCGGCTTCGAGAAGAAGCACTGCGGCAAGACGACCCGTCCCCGGCTCCGCAAGCGGAACCAGAGCGGCGTATACGGAGCGGCCGCCTTCGGCGAAAGGTCCGAGGAGGAGCGATCTCTTGTGCTCGAAGGGGAGGTCGAACGCATCGGTACGGGCAGGAAAGCCGTCTCCGGGAAGCGCGGAAGGAGATGTCTCGCGCACATCGAGCATGTAGAAGAGCGAACCGTCCGCTCTTCTACCGAGCAGGGAGAGGGCGCGCCCCGGAGGCATCGCGGAAAGGACGGAGACGAACTGCTCCCTCAGGCGGAGGTACTCGGGGGAGAACATGTCGGAGGCGTTCCCGGAGAAGGAAGTCAGACGACGGAGATTGACGGTCTCCGAAAGCAGCCGGGCCGTCCGCAGCAGCTCGTTACGGAACTGCTGCGAAGCGCGCCGAATCTCGAAATAGCCGAGGAGTCCTCCGCCGATGGCAAGAAGGAGGCAGACGATGCGAAGTCCACAGTCGAACGCTCCGCGAGGCCGATTCATTTTCACTACGGGCTCCTCTCTCCGCAATCCGTAGAATATTCCGTTCTACAGCCGCATCCGCACACCGCGCGGAAATGGACGACCGGGAAAGGAGACGCGCTCCGCAGGCGGGCATACCGTAATCATAGCACAAGGCGTTCTTTTCCGGCAATACGAACGGTTCGGACTTGATAGCCCGGTCACGCCGCCGGAGAAGGAGCAGGCGCTACGCTCTGTCGGCGGAGAGAGCTTTCCAAGACTTCCGGCGAGCCTTCTCCTCGTACATCCGCGTATCCGCCGCGGAGATCAGATCCTGCGCCGTCGCGCCGTCTCCAGGGCGGTGAACCGCAAGGCCGGCGCTGACGCTGCAAAGCAGCGTAAACTCGCCGACGTTGAAGGGCTCCGAGAAAAGAGCCTCTATCCTCCCGCGGAGCCCCTGCGCCTCTTCGAGAGTCCCCAGACCGTCGAAGACGAGGACGAACTCGTCTCCGCCCAGCCGCGCTACGGTATCCTGCTCCCGCACCGTTTCGGAGAGTCTTCGGGCGATCGAGGCCAAAAGCACGTCCCCCGTCTCGTGACCGTACGTGTCGTTGATCTCTTTGAACCCGTCGAGGTCGAGAAAGAGCGTCGCGACGTACGTCCGCTCCCGGCGCGAGCGAGCGAGCGCCATTTCGAGGCGATCTGCGAGAAGAAGCCTGTTCGGCAGGCCGGTGAGCGAATCGTGATAGGCGAGATGGCTCAGCCTCTGCTGCTCCGATTTGATATCGCCGATGTCGGTCAGCACCCCCGCGTACTGCGATACATCTCCGTTTTCGTCCTTGACCGCGTTGACGGTGAGCCACACCGGATAGGCGCTTCCGTCCTTCCGTCGGTTCCAGGTCTCTCCTTGCCACGCGCCGTGCTCTCGGAGGTACTCCCAGAAGCGGAGCGAATCCTCCCCCTGTTTTCTCTGGGCGGAGAACATACCGGGGCGCTTTCCCAGTATTTCCCCGAGCGGATAGCCGGTGAGGCGCTCCAAGGCTTCGTTTCCGTCCAGAATGTACCCCTCGGGATCGGTCACCACGACGCCCTCCGAAAGGGAGCGGTAGATCTGCCCCGCCAGTCTGTGCCGCGCCTCGCTCCGACGAAGTTCGGCGGTCCGCTGCTCGACGATCTCTTCAAGAATCTCCCGACGGTTCGCGGAGAACGCGACGAAGAGCGCGAGCGCGATGGTCACCACGCCTCCCGAGGCGGCCGTGAACCACCCCATCCTCGCTCGATGATACTTCAGAAAGGACTGCCCCGGGCGCAACGACGCGGCGAAGGCGCGGTCGAAAGCGAAGAGCGGACGGACAAAGACGTAGCCTTCGGAGTCGTTGCGCTCGTTCCACATACCAAGACGCTGCGACGGAGCTTCCGGAAAGAGCGCCTCGAAACGCGCGATCGTCACGTCGTCGCTCTCCGGCAGCACTTCGTGCGGCAGTCTGTCAGGCAGGAAGAGCGCCAGGACGACTCCTTTCAAAGAATCTCCGAAGACGGAAGAGAAAAGAGGACGACAGACCAGAAGCGCAGTGGAGGCGTTTCTTCCCCGTTGCAGGGGGAAAAAGACCGCCGAGGCTCGTCCGCTCTTCTCGGCGGTTCGAATCGCTTTCCGAATCTCCGGGAAGGAAAAGAGATCTTCTCCCGCGGAGAACTCGCTCCCCGTCATCGGAGATCGGAAGAGCACAGGGAAATAGATCGCGCGCTCCCCCGCGCGTACCATCGCTCCGGAAGCGTCGCGTTCACCGATCACGAGAGGACGGCGCCACTCGTCGCGCACGACGCTTTCGAACTCCTCCCGCCGATCGGCCGCCACTGCCGGACTCCAGATGATCGCCCCTATTTCGGGAGCGGACGAAAGGTGCTGCGCATACGTTCGGAACGAGGGAAAGTCAAGTTCCGTACGGGCTTCGATGAATCGGGAGGTTCCCTCCAGAACGAATTGACGCAGATTGCGGAGGCTGTCGTTCATTCTGGCCGAGCGCGCCTCCGCGATGATCGAAAAGGCGTGCGCATGGGAATGGTTCTCCCGTTCGTGCACCATCCACGCGACGCTTGCCGTCAGGACAAGACCGAATGTCAAAACGAGGGCGAACTCCAGATAGCTGTACCGCCGCCCCTCCATCCTGCTCCGACGTTCTATTAAAAAACGCCCCGCGAAGAGGAGTCCGGTCAGGAGGAGCGCCGTCAGAGCCGGAAGGAGCTTCGCTCTGTCGAGCCGCCGCTGCCACTCATCGCCGGAAACGTCGAGGGCCAGCACGGCGCGCACTCTATCCGAGCCCGGCTCGATCAAGGGGACCCACGCGGACACCCACGTCCCCCACTGATCTTCTACCGGCCCCGCCACAACGGCTCGCGCCTCGTCGAACGCGGGGAGAAAGCCGGGATCGACCGCATCGTACACCTCGCCCGGCGGCGACTCGTCCTTCGATCCGGGCGGTTCGGAGTCGACGTAGAAGAAGACTCTTCCGTCGTAGCGCCTTCCGACGAGCGTCAGAAAGCGGCTCTCCGGGAACGCCTGAATGATCGAGCGGAAGTAGGTTTTAAAGCTTTCGTACTGCGGGGTTCCTACGTCCCGCGCGCTCCCCGAGAGCGCGCGGACGTCCCGAACGTCTATCGTCTCGGCAAGGACGCGCGTAGAACGCAGCAGCTCTTCGCGAAGAAAGGCGTCGATCTCTCTCGAGCGCCATGCCCCGAAGAGCGCGCCCGCCAGAAGGACGGTCGTGAGCACGAGAAGAAACCACTCCCCGGAGAACGGAAGCGAAAAGTCCTTTTCGCGCTTCGTCATACCCCGCTCTCCTCCCGGCCGGAGACGACCTCGCGGAGCGCCCTCTCCAGAAGGGCGTACTGCGTCCGCACCTCGTTCCGCAACCGACGGAGCGAGTCCGAATCCCCGGCCTTTCCGGCCTTCTCCGCCTCGAAAGCCGTTGCGCGGAGCGCTTCGCCGCCGATACCCGCAGCGGCGCCCTTGAGCGAATGAGCGACTCTTCCCGCAGCGACCGCATCTCCTTCGGCGACGCATTCGAGAAACTTTTCAAGCTCGCGGGGCATCTCTTCGACGAACTCGGCCGCAAGCTCCGCAAGAGCCTCCTCGTCGCCCATAAGTCGATTCAGAGCTGCCGCGCGGTCGAAAACAGGCGTCTCCGGCGTCTCCGCCGCAACGGCCGCCGCGGACGGCGCTTCCGGGTCCGCAGGCCCCGCTCCCGAGAGGAGACTGCGGATCGTTCGATGGAGCGCCTCGGGAGTCGCCGGTTTCGCCAGAAAGGCGTTCATCCCGGCGTGCATACACCGCTCCCGGTCCAGAGGAGAAACATAGGCGGTGAGCGCCACGATCGGAATCGACGGGTCGAGGGCTCCCGACTCGCCGCTCCGGATTCTTCGCGTGGCCTCCACCCCGTCCATGACCGGCATCTGCACGTCCATCACCACGAGGTCGCACTCGTTGGCCGCAAGATGCTCCAACGCCTCCGCGCCGTTTTCGGCGAAAGCCACGGAGTACCCCAGCCTGCGGAGCACCGTGAGAACGAATTTCCGGTTCACCGGGTTGTCCTCCGCCAGCAGGATCTTGCCGCCGTGCTCCGTTCCTTCCTGAACACGGGGCGTTTCCTGCGCGAGCGCCTTCGTGAAGGAGGCTTCGAAGACGAACTCGCTCCCTCTTCCCTCTTCGCTCCGCAGCGCGAGACTCCCCCCGAGGAGCGAGGCAAGCTCTTTCGCCACGGGGAGGCCGAGCCCCGCGCCCCCGTACTTCTTGGTACTGGAATCGTCCCCTTGCCAGAAGCGTTCGAAGACGCTCTCGCGGAACGCCGCCGGGATGCCCGTCCCCGTGTCTTTCACCGAGAAGCGCAGCCGAACGCTCTCTTCGCTCTCCTCTACGGAGGCGACGGAAAGACCGACCTCCCCCTCTCGTGTGAACTTCACCGCGTTGTCCAGAAGATTCCGCAGGATACTGTAGAGACAGTGTCCGTCGGAGTGCAGGCGCGGAGGCACGGACGGGGCGACGGCGAAGGCGAAACGGAGCCCCTTTACACGGGCGGCGAGTCCGAAGACGGTCTCCAGCCGGAGCAACAGCCCGTAAAGGTCGAAGTCCTCGGCGACGAGCCGATAGCGACCTTCGTCGATATTCGCTATATCGAGCGCGTCGCTGACCAGCGAGAGAAGCGCCTCGCCGCACTCCTGCGCCGAGAGCGCGCTCTCCCGCTGCTCTTCGGACAGAGGCGAATCGAGCAGCAGGCGATTCATCCCCAGGAGTCCGTTCAGAGGAGTCCTCATCTCGTGACTCATGTTCGCGAAAAATCGCCCCTTGGCCTCGCTCGCCGCTCGGGCGCGCATGCCCATCTCCTGCGCCTTGCGGGTCGTGTCCAGAAGCGCCACGTTCATCAGCGAGAGTTCGTCTCTGCTCCGCTGCAATTCGTCCGTGCGCGCCGCGACGAGGCGCTCGAGGTCTTCCCGGCGGTTCGCCGCCGCCACCGCGAGCAGCGTGAGCACCCCCGTCACCAGGAGGCCCGCCGACAGGCTCATCCAGGCGGCGCGCGGCGGATAGAGCGCGTAAAAACCGGGCCCCGGGCGCAGAATGACGGCGAATGTCTTGCCGAAGAAGAGCAGAGGGCGTACCGAGAAGAGATCCGCCGCGCCCGGCCAGGCAGAAGAAGCCGCGGTCGCCTCCGCCGTGGTCAGGAGGAGCGTGCGCGCGCCGTCGCCGTGCAGACTCCACAGATCGCCGACGAGCACGGCGCGCTCGACGTGCGCCTCCTCGGTGCGCATCGTGTTCAAGAGAGCGTTCAGCTCGACGATCACGCCGACGACGCCCATGAAACTCTTTGCTTCGTTGCGCGAGAGCACCGGCTTGAAGACGGCGAGAACGGTCGGCGTCCCCGAATCGGAGCCCGGCGGCAGGGCCTCCGTCGCCGAAGGAAGACCGGTACGTCGCGCCTCCTCGATGGCGCCTTTTCTGGATGGAGATTGGCCGAAATCCATCCCGAGAATACGCCCGTTCCCTTCGAACGGCACGCGATACAACACCGGGTAGTAGACCGGGCTCTCGCGGGCGGGCGCACGTTTCGCGGTCTCCGCGGGATCGCGGATCACGAAGTCGTCCGCGACAAGGGAACGGGCGAGCCGCTCGAACGCCTCCCGTTCTTCGTGCGGAACAGCCGGAAGCCAGGTCACGCCCCGGATCTCGGGCAGCGCCTCCAGGTGCCGGGAGTAGCCGACGAACTCCTCGAAATCGACGAAGTCGCTGTAGGCGAAGAAGGCGGCGATACCTTCCATGCCGATGTTTCGCAGGCTCTTCAAGCTGTTGTTCAGCTCCTCCGACTCCGAGTCGGCGAGCATGTGGAACGTCTTCTCCAACGTCCGGCGCTCGACGTCCGAGGAGACGCACAGAACCGAAAACGTGAGTACAACCCCCGCTGCGGCCACGGCAAGCGCCTCCGCGTACCGGTGATACCATCGGTACGCGCTTCTCTTTCGATGGGAGCGCAGCGTTGCGAGCATCCGCCACCCGACGAAGACAAATGCCAGAGCGACCGAGGCGAGGTTCGGCTCGATACCGGCGCGGCGGGCGGCGTGTCGCCACCGGTTTCCGTCGATATCCAGCGCCACGACGAACAAGGTTTTCCTCGTATCCGGCTCCACGACGGGAACCCAGGCCGACACGAGACTCCCCCACATATCCATGAAGGGGCCGGCGACGACGCTCCGTCCTTCGTCGAAGGCATGCAGCAGCAGGGAGTCGGCCGGAGCATAGCTCTCCCCGGGCGCGGACTCGTCGGGCGATCCTTCGGGTTCGGAATCGAAATAGAGAAAGAGCGAGCCGTCGGGACGGCGGCCGACGAGCGAGATGAAGCGGCAGTCGGGAAAGGCGGCGATGAGCGAGACGCTCTGTTTTTTGATACGACGGTATTCAGGGGCGGTGCGGTCCGTCTCCGAGCCGGAGAGACGCGCGACGGAACGCGGATCGATGCCGTCGGCCACAAGACGCGCGCGACGGACAAGGTCATGGCGCATGCTCACGTCGGCCTGCGCCGTCCGCCACCAGCCCAAGAGCGCTCCTGAGGCGAGCAGCAGACCGACGAGAAGAATATCTGCGGCGCGCACCTCGCGGATTGTGAATAAATGGACGGATTTGTTCTTTTTCATGGGCATCCTCCGCGATTCAGGTTTTCCCGGGCGGGAGCGTTTTTCTCCCAGAAAGTATACTACACTCTCCGCCGGTGCGTCCGGAACGTTCCGACCGCCGCCGTCCGCGCAAGTCAGTCCCCTTCGAGCGGCCGAAGGCGTGCGAAGGACCGGATGCGTTCCCTGAGAGGAGGCCTGTCCCGCTCCACCGAGACGACCTCCTCCGTGTCTCCGTTCACGATGTTTTCCCGGAGCACGTGGATACGGTCGTTCGGGAAACATCTGTTTCGATGCAGATGGCCGCAGAACCACTTTTCGTACGCGATCTCCCTGTGGATTTCGTCCAGATAGGCTGAAACGGGGTCCCCGGCGAGATACTTGTGCAGGTCGAGCGCATGGAGAATGTGGTTGGGCGCGGTGTGGGTGAGAATCCAGTCGACGCTCCATCCGCAAGCCTCCAGAGAATCGAGCCCTCTCCGGTACTCTTCGGCGGACGGAATCTCCTCGGGCCACCACGATTTTCCCGGAGTTCTGCTCTTCCTGTCCACGCTGCGCGCTCCGCCGAAGACGAAGCAGCGTTTCCCGCCGATCGTGTAGACATAGCCTCGGCGCAGATGAAGAACGTTCGGAGAGACGACGCCGACGGGAGCCCCGAAGCGCTCCTCCTCGGGAAGGGCATGGAGCATCGAGAAGTTCTCGTGGTTTCCGTCGACGAAGAGCGTTGTCCAGGGGCTCTCTTCGAGGCGCCCTAGGGCGAGCCGCTCCTCTCCGCGCGGAGGATCGTTCCAGAGCAGTCCGAAATCGCCGAGGATCACGACGGCGTCGCTCCTCGTCAGCCGCTCCCCCGATGGGAAATTGGCCGCCCCGAGACGCCCTATCTCGAGAAGGCCGTGGGTGTCGCCCGTAAGAAAAATCATGCGCATCCGCTCCTTCCTCGTCTATTATACCGTGCGGTGTGCTAAAATTTTACGAAGTCTTTCTTTTATCTTTCGTATGCAAGGAGGCGCCTCATGACGAATCCGGAGCAAAAAACACTCGCCATCGTCTGCGGAGGAGGTCCCGCTCCCGGGATCAACAGCGTGATCAGCTCTGTCACCATAGAGGCGAAGAAGTCGGGGTGGGAGGTCTACGGCATCTACGACGGCTTCGCCAACCTGGGGAAGGGGGAGAAGAAGGTCATCCCTCTCACCATCGACGCCGTCAGCAGGATACACTCCGACGGGGGGAGCATTCTGCGGATCTCCCGGTTCAACCCCACGAAGAGCGACGAATCGCTGCGGAAGGTGGTGGACACGCTCATCGAGCTTGGCGTCACCCACCTCGTGACTATCGGCGGCGACGACACCGCGTACGCGGCCTCGCGCATAGCCGACTTCGCGAAGAACAGCCTCGGGCTGACCATCAACTTCGTCCACGTCCCCAAGACCATCGACAACGACCTTCCGCTTCCGGAGGGCATTCCCACCTTCGGCTTCGAGACGGCGCGTTCACTGGGGACGCAGATCGTCTCCAACCTGATGGAAGACGCGAAAACCACCGGACGCTGGTACCTGGCCGTCGCGATGGGACGCGTCGCGGGACACCTGGCGCTCGGCATCGGCAAAAGCGCCGGGGCGACCTTGACGCTCATCCCGGAGGAGTTCCCCGGCAAGGAGAAAATTCCCCTCTCCCTCGTGGTGGATATCGTCGCCGGCTCGATCGTGAAGCGGCTTGCCTCGGGGCGGAACTACGGCGTCGCCGTCACCGCCGAGGGGCTGATCGAGAAGATCCGCCTGGAGGACCTGGAGGCGGCCGACTGTCTTGAGTACGACGATCACGGGCACATCCGCTACGCCGAGATCAACTTCTCCGACGTGCTCAAGAAAGAGCTGCTGAAAACGCTCTCCGCGATGGGAATCAAGATGACGATCAACAACAAGGAGGTGGGGTACGAGGTCCGCTGCGCCCCCCCCAACGCGTTCGACATCGAGTACACTCGGAACCTTGGATACGGGGCGTTCGAATTCCTCCGGGACGGAGGGACGAACGCGCTCATCACCATCCAGAACAACCAGATCGTCCCCATCCCGTTCGACCAGATCATCGACCCCGCCACGAAGAAGACCCGCATCCGTATGGTGAACACGCATTCCATCCAATACAGGATCGCCAGGCAGTACATGATCCGCCTGGAGAAGAAGGACTTCAATCCGGGCATCGAGTTCGAGCGCCTCGCGGTGGCCGCGAAGATGCCGCCGGAGGAGTTCCGCAAACGCTTCCAGTACGTTACGGACTACTGATTCTCAGTTGCGCCGGGCGGCGAGGGAGGTTTCGACCACTTCTTCGAGAAATTCGCCGAAGGAGATCCCCGCCGACGACGCGGCCTTGGGGACGAGGCTCGTCGCGGTCATGCCGGGGACGGTGTTCACCTCGAGGACGGAGGGGAAGCCCTCCTCGTCGAGTCTGAGGTCCACCCTGCTGTACGAGGAGCAGCCGAGGGCCGCGTGCGCGGCGAGGGACGCCTGTTCCACTCTGCGGAGAGCGTACTCCGAGAGCGGCGCCGGGACGAGGTACTCGGAGGCGCCGGGCGTGTACTTCGAGCTGTAGTCGTAAAATCCCGTCACGGGCTGAATCTCGATGACCGGCAGGCAACGCGGCGCGCCGTTCTTTTCATGCACGGTGACCGTCAGTTCCCTTCCGGGAACATATTCCTCCACAAGCACCCGGGGATCGTAGGCGAAGGCCTCTTCAAGCGCCTCGGCGAGCGTGTCCGTCCCCGAGAGGATGGAGACGCCGACCGTGCTTCCCGAACAGCAGGGCTTGACCACGATCTTCCCGCAGCGCTCCAGCAGAGGCGGGAAGTGCGGGTTGTCGAGAACGGCGCGGACCCCGCTCCCCCGTTCGACCTCGATCCCCTTCGGCACGGAGATGCCCTTCCAGCGAAAGAGCGCCTTGCTCGCCGTCTTGTCCATCGCGAGGGCGCATGCGGCGTGCCCCGAGCCGGAGAACGGAATCCCCGCCATTTCGAGGGCCGCCTGGATCGTTCCGTCCTCTCCCCAGCCTCCGTGAAGCGCGATGAAGGCGAACTCGACGTTCTCTTCACGAAGAAGCGGAAGGAAGTCCTCCTTCCGGCGAAGATCCACGGCGACGACCTCGCGCCCCCGTTCCGCGAACGCGGACGTCACGGCCGCCCCGCTTCTGAGCGAGACCTCTCTCTCGGAGCCTTCTCCGCCGTAGAGCACGGTTATCATCATTTCGGTCAATCCTTTCTCATTTTTCAAGATGACCTATTATGACACACTCTTGAGGACGATACACGCGCCGGCAAAATAAAAAGGAGCGCGATACTTACGAGCGTATCGCGCTCCTCGAAACAGCGGAATCGACGCCGCACAGCTATACGGTTCCGCAACGCTCGGAATCCATACGAAATTTTTCCTCGTACGCATAGAAAATCCCCTTATGATGGCGACGCAATCGCTCGAGCGACAGCGGCAAATCCCTTGACCAAAGAGCCTCGACAAACTCTTCGTGCTCCTGGACAACATCCTGCGGTTTTCTTTTTTCGTAGAGCGCATATAGTGCGATCCGCGTCGACTCGTCCGCGATCTTGTTCCAAATCTCTTCGAGTCTTTTATTGCCTAAAAAGCGAATGATAGTGGAGTGAAATACCATGTCCTCTTTCATAAAAACAACGGGTTGGTCCATACTCTGCTTCATACTATCCGAAACGAGAGAGAGACGACCCGCCAGATGTCTGGACTCCCCCATTTCAAAAACAGCGGCGACGGCGGAAGGCTCGATCATTTCCCGAAGGAAAAAGATCTCTCGCACGTCCTCCATGACCAAAGGTTTCACCATCGCTCGCTTACGCTCCTGCCACACGATCCACCCTTCCTGCGCGAGACGTTTCAACGCCTCGCGCACGGGGGTCCGGCTGACGCCCGCTTGCTGCGAGATCATTCTGTCGGAGAGGGAACTCCCCGGAGGGAAACGCAACTCCAGTATTCCCGCTTTCAATTCATCATAAATCTGATTGGAAATCACTTGTTTTTGATTTTCCAGTTCACCCATGCGTTTCTCCCCTTAGGACGAAAGGAATCAGCCGCTTTCAACAAAAAGCGCCTCGAGAATCAGACGAACATACCAAGCGCCCTCGGAAGCATCAGCGCTATTTCCGGGAATAAAATGGTCAGCGCGATCGCGATAAAAAGCGCAAGAACAAGAGGTATCGCCTCTTTGATCATGAGGTCGAAAGGCGCCTTCGAAATACCTTGCGCGACGTAAAGATTCACCCCCACCGGCGGCGTGATCATGCCGAGACAGAGATTCATGGTCATCACCACGCCGAAGAGAACGGGACTGAAACCCGCGGCTTTGACGATGGGGAGGAAAAGCGGCGTAAACAGGACTACGTTCGACGTCGTATCGATGAACATTCCGGTGACAAGCAAAAAAAGCATGATAATCATCATAAGCACCAGAGGCGAAGAGGATATGCTTGTCATTTTGGCGGCCAGCATCTGCGGAATCCCCTCCATGGTCAAAAGACGCCCGAAAGTGGTGGCTCCCCCCAAAATAAACATTGAAAGACACGAAAGAAGTCCGGCTTCGACAAAGGCTGCGAAGACATTTTCCGGAGTAAGCTGACGGTAGACGAAATGGCCGGTTATAAGCGCGTAAACGCACCCCACGACCGCCGCTTCCGTCGGCGTGAAAACTCCTCCGTAAATTCCTCCCAGGATGAGGAAAGGCAAAAAAAGAGCCCACTTCGCCTTCCAGCACTGCGAAAGAACCCAACGGGCTCCCCCCCGTCTCTCTTTGCCGAGGTATCCTCTCTTCTTCGAGATGACGTAGTTGAAGAGAATCAGCATGAAGCCCATAAGGATACCCGGCAGAGCGCCCGCGGCGAACATGCTTACGACCGAAGTCCCTGCGATCACGCTATATATTATCATGGGAATGCTCGGCGGAATAACCGGGCCGATGGTCGCCCCGGCGGCCACGAGAGTTCCAGCATATCCCGCGTCGTATCCTCTCTTCACCATCGCCGGAATCAGAATAACTCCGAGAGCGGCCACGACGGCGGGCCCGGAACCCGAAATCGCCGCGAAGATCATGCATGCGACGATCGTCGACGCTCCCAGTCCCCCCGGCATCTCTCCGGTAAAGGCGTCTCCCACGTTGATGATCTCCTCCGCCAATCCCGAACGGGACATCAGCGTTCCCACAAGCATGAAAAAGGGGATGGCCATCAGCGGAAAAGAATCCGCCGTCGTGACCATCGCCTGCGCAAGAAGCTGGATCATCGGCGTCCCCGGATAAAAAACAAGAAAGACAAAAGCGCAGGAGGCCGCCATCGCCACCGCTACCGGGATGGAGAGCAGCAACGTCGTCATAAGAGAACCCAGCAGAAAATACACCATATTACTCTTCACCGGCCTTTCCGGACGAGACCGAGCGCGCTCTTCTCTCGAGCATCATTCTCTGGAGCGTTCTGAACGAGAGCCCGAGCATCCCCAGAACTCCGGCGATGTACATAGTCCATACCGGAAGCCACGGTATGGAGGGAAAGACTTGATGAAGACGCATCTGCATCAGCACCGTCTTGAGAATAAGATTCGCCATGAAAACGCCGAAAAAGACAACGAAAATATCCGAAAAAAAGCAAATTTTTGCGGCGAGAGGACGAGGAAGACTTTGAGGAAGGAAATCGACCTTGAGGTGCATCCCCTTCTTCGCGGCAAGACTCACCCCGGCCATGGTAAGCCATACGAAACCGATCCGGGCGAACTGCTCCGCCCAGGAGAAGCTGAAACCCAGCACATATCTTGTAAACACCTGCATAGACAGTGCGATGAGCATCAAAAGCATAAAGAGAAAGAGAAGGTACTCTTCCCATCGATCAAGATGGTACGTAAGCCGGTATACCATATGCATCACCTTCCTGGTTTTCATAAAAGCCGGGAGCGGAAAAACCCGCCCCCGACGATACCGCAAGTACGAACCAAGCCGTATCTCCGCGATTTAAAAATCGACCGGACGTCCAAGCTCCTCGAATATGCGCTCGACGTATCCGTGCATCTGAGGAGCGTACTTTTTATACATCGGCTGGAGCGTCTTTCTGAAGGCTGCTTTTTCCTCGGGCGAAAGGCTGACGATCACATTGCTGCCCGTGCTCTCGATAGTTTTCTTCAGAGCCTTGTTGATCTCCTCCTGCTTCTCGCGCTGCCATACTTTCGTCTCCTCCGCGGCCTCGAGAATGATCTTCTGCTGCTCGGGGGTCAGCTTCTCCCAATTCACCTTGGAAAAAGCCACGGGAAGGGGTCCGTAGAGGTGGCTGGTTTCGATGATGTATTTCTGCACCGTATGGAATCCGGAATGCACGATGTTCTGATACGGATTTTCCTGCGCGTCGAGCACTCCCTGCTGCAACGACGTCAACACCTCGGAGAACGCCATGGGAATAGCGCTCGCGCCAAGCGTATTCCACGCCTCGATATGCAGCGGATTCTCCATAACGCGGATCTTCAGGCCTTTCAAATCTTCCGGCTTTCGGATTTCCCGGTTCGAGGTGGTCTCGCGGAATCCCTGCGTCCACCAAGAGATGATCTTGATTCCGGACGGTTCGATCGCCGCTGCGACTTCCTGCCCTACGGAGCCGTCGAGAATCTTCTCGGCCTGCGCCCTATCGTCGAAAAGATAGAAAAGGTCGAAAATTTTGGTCGCATCGGTGAACCCTCCAAGAGCCGGAAGGGCGGGAAGGGCCATGTCGAGCGCCCCGGCCTGGAGAGATTCCACCATTTCTCTGTTCTGACCGACCTGACCGTTGGGGAAGATCTTGAGCTTGATCGATCCTCCCGATTTCTTCTCCAGGAGTTCCGCGAACTTCATCGACCCCAGGTGTTCGCCCCCCTCTTCGGTGACGACATGACCGATCGTCAGCGTCAATACATCCCGAGCAAACGCCGCTCCGCCCGACGCGAGCACTCCCAACACAACCAGCAACGCTACAACACGACTCCCTGTTCCTTTCACTGCGATTCCCTCCTTCGATATGAAGCAAATACAATGAATCTCCCGGTCAACCAACTACGGCGCATACTTCTTTATTCACCAGATTACGAGGTCGTCCCTCGGTAAAGGTCCTGACGACTTCCTCCGCCGCCTTTATACGGAGTTCCGGAATCGCCTCCGTGGAATTCCACGCGGCGTGCGGCGTGATCACGATATTTCGAGCCTTCGCAAGAAGAGGCAGTTTTTTCGGCGGTTCCTCGCAGAGCACGTCGAGCGCGGCTCCGGCGATCACGCCGTTTTCGAGCGCGTCGAAAAGCGCCTTCTCGTCGATCAGAGGGCCTCGCGACGAGTTGACGAGGTACGCGTCCGGTTTCATAAGCCCCAAAGTTTCTTTGTTGATGATTCCGCGGGTTTCGTCGGTCAACGGAACATGCAGCGACAATACGTCCGACTCGGCGATGAGCTTTCCGAGATCCGTATATCGAAGGATATTCTCCTCCTCGAAGACCTCTTCCGGCAAGAAGGGATCGTACCCGGCCGGTTTCATTCCGAAGGACGCCGCGCGTCGTGCGGTTCGCAGGCCGATGCCGCCGCACCCCAAAAGACCGAAAATCTTCCCCTGAAGTCTCGGGACGGGATTGGCTATGTCCATGTTCCACCCGCCCGACTTCACCTGCCGATCAAGCATGCCGGCCTTTCGAGTAATTTCCAGGAAGAGGGCGATCGTATGATCGGCCACTTCCTCCTGACAGTAATCGGGGACGTTCGCCACCATCATCCCCATTCGAGTCGCGGTCTCCATATCCACGGTATTGATGCCGATACCCATCCGGATAAGCGCCTTGCAGTTTTGGAAATACTCCAGATTTTTTCTGTTCATGGGAGTGAAAAGAACCATCAAAGCGTCGCAATCCCTTCCCTCCGAACAGATTTCCTCCGGCGTTCCGCCCTTGGAGAGCACAAGCTCCGCATCGATCGCCGATAGAACTCGTTTTTCCAGTTCAAGATCCGGCCACGTTTTATCCGTCATAAACACCTTGTATTTTGCCATGGTTTCATCCTCCGCGTCACTGTCTTCGAGTCAGAGCGAGCGACATCGAGACGTACCCGTGAAGAGCCCGCTTCATCAAATCGATGGATATCCTGTCCTTCGGCGTATGGGCGTACTCCTCTTCGCAGGGAGAGTATCCGATGGTCGGGATATGCAGCTCCGTGGCGATCCACGCCCCGTCGGTGCCGAAATCCCAGCAGTCGAATGTCGGATGCTGCCCCGCGTTCTCGAGCGCATTCACGACGCATCGCACCCGGGGCTCGTTCTCAGGAGTAAGAAACGCCGGTTTGTACAACTCCATCGACTCTTTCAATCCGACATACCCGGAATGATCGTATTTCTGTATTTCTACGAAGGCGTCCTCTCCAACGTTCAATCCGGAGGAGCGAAGAATTCCTTCCAGCTCGGAGAGTATCGTCTCCCTGCTTTCCGAGGGGAGAAATCGTCGGTCTATCCGGACCGTACAGACGTCCGGAACGGTGCTCAACCATCCGGGGGAGCACGAGATATTGGTCACGGCGACGCTCGACCTCCGTAAGAACGAATGTTCGGGAAGCGATTCTCCAAGCTTCTCAAGGGCCTCGATCACGGGCCGCATCTTATACACCGCGTTGACTCCACGCCACGGAGCGCTGCTGTGCGCCACCTTGCCGAGCGTCCGGAGATCGATCTCGACCTTGCCGCGATGCCCCAGATACACGTTCAGTCCAGTGGCCTCTCCAAGAACGAGCATCCCGATTTTCCCCGGATATTCGGAGAGGACGCCGTCGGCAAGTTTCCGCATCCCCCACATATCGCCCGGCTCTTCTTCGACGACGGCGGAAACTATGATATCTCCTCCATGCGAAAGGCCCGCCTTCTTGACGGCGGCGGCGGCGTATACCTGCGTCGCGATGGCGCCTTTCGTATCGCTGGCTCCGCGCCCATGAATCCAACCGTCGGCGATCGCCCCCTCGAAGGGAGGATACTCCCAGGCGGCGAGATTGCCTGGATCTACCTGATCCATATGGCAGTTGAACAAAAGATGCTCGCCTCCGCCGTTTCCCGAGACGATACCGACAATGTTGCCAGCGTCGTCTCTATAGACGTCATCGAAGTCCAAGCGTTTCATCTCGGAGAGTATGGCGTCGGCGACGTCCTTCTCTTCGCCTGTCACGCTGGGCAGACGAATCAACCGCCGCGCGAAGGCGATCATATCGTCGTGGCTTTCCTCCAGAATCTTTCGTACGCGAAGATCGATCATAAACCCGCACCTCTATTCCCGCTCGACGAGGCGGCCGTAGAGTTCCGGACGGCGCATCCTGAAGACTTGCAGATGGTCTCTGATCGACTGCACTTTTTCCGGATCGATTTCCGCAAAGACTCCTTCTTCTCCGGCTCCTCCTTCGTAGAGCGTCTCTCCCCACGGATCGATCACCGTCGAAGCGCCGCCGAAAAGCGTCTCTTTCGAGGTTCCCACCCTGTTGCATGCGACAACGTACATCATATTCTCGATCGCTCTGGCCTTCAGAAGAGCTTTCCAGTGTTCAATACGTATTCGCGGCCATTCGGCCGAGACGAACAACACCTTGGCGCCCGCGAGAGCATACGCCCGCAGCCACTCGCAAAATCTGATGTCGTAACAGATCGCGCACCCCGCCCGGACGCCGTCGATTTCGAAAAGCCCCGGAGCGTCCCCCGATTGAAGATACCTATCCTCGTTCATCAACGGAATCAAGTGCGCCTTATCGTACTCCGCAACAAGCGCCCCCGAAGAGTTTATTACCTGCGCTCTGTTGACGTTGTGCGCACCGTTCTTCGCAAGAACCGAACCGCCGGCGAACCAGACTCCGTATTTCACGGCCAGATCGCCGAGAAAGCGTTTCGCCCCTGTGCCGTACGGATCCGCCAGACGTTCTCCTTCTTCCAAAGCGTATCCGACATCCCAAATTTCCGGAAGAACTATCGCCGTCGTGAGCGGCGACGGCGTATAGTAGCGCTCCATCCACTCGGCGACCTTCCGGTAGTTTTCCTCCCGCCGCCCTATGGCGACATCGATTTGCGCCAAACCAACACGCAACATGCATGTTCCCTCCGATCATTCACAGAGTGCTTCGGTATCCTTACGCGACATGGGCAAAGGCATTTGCAATCGAGTGAAAAGACATACAACCGTGTTCCTCAGCGCGATTATAAACGGCATACCATTATGTGTCAATAAATACCATAGACAAAAAAAGTATATTATTAAAAGCTCGAAAACACCCTATCTTATGTGATCAAAAGAACAATAATCTGTGAATGAGCGGGCTTCGTCCGATCTCCCGAAATTTAAACGATGGCGAAGCAAGCCGCACGCAAAAGAGATCGATCACGTCTTGCGGACGTTTTTTCACCCATGCCGGAACGACTTTTCCGATGCGGCGCTCTAGTTTCATCAAAAATAGAACGATATTTTCCCTTGACAAAAACCTTCCCCTGTGAAATGATACATAAACAATCGATTATCGATAATTTTCCCTTCACACCTCGCCCTTTTTTTAATCGCTTTGACTTTGTCAATGCGCACCAACGGAGAATATCCGGTTGGAAAACAGATGGAGGAGGTTCTTTTATGGAGCTTTTCGTTCTTGTAGGATGTTTCCTGTTGCTGCTCGTCATGGGATTCCCCATCGCGTTCAACATGATTCTGAGTTCGAGCATGTACCTGTTGGTCGGCGGCTACCCTCAACTTCTCGTCGTGCAGCGCATGTTCGAGGGGATGAACGGCTTTTCTCTTCTCTCCGTACCTTTTTTCGTTCTCACCGGTCAGTTTCTCCTAAAGGGGCATCTGCTCGAAGCGCTCATCGACTTCGTGAACGCGTTCATCGGACACGTCAGGGGGGCGCTGGCGCTCGTCACCGTCGGCACGTGTCTCTTCATGGGAGCCATCGTCGGTCTGGCTTTGGCGTCGGTAGCGTCTCTCGGCTCCTTTCTCATTCCGATGATGAAAAAAGAGAAGTACTCTCCGGCCTTCAGTTCGGCGGTCATGGCGAGCGCGTCGCTCCTCGGGCCGATAATGCCTCCGAGCGTCCTGATGATCATCTACTGCGTCTCGGTAGGAAGAACGTCCATCGCCGGAATTTTTCTGGCCGCCATAATCCCCGCATTTCTGATCGCGATCGCCCAAATGTTGATGGTGCACAGAATAGCGGTTAAACGAGGATATCCGCGTCACGAACGGTGCGAATGGCCCGACAGGTGGAAACACTTCCGGAGAGCGCTTCCCGCGCTGCTCCTTCCCGTCATCATACTGGGAGGAATTTTCGGCAGCATCTTCACCGTGACGGAGTCCTCCGCCATCGCGGCGCTGTACGCCTTCTTCATCACTTTCGTGGTGTACCGCGAGGGGAAACTCTCGGATATACCGGCAATTCTGAAGGAAACGGCGCTTACCTCCGGTCTGGTGATCCTTCTCGCCGGGAGCGCGACCGTAACGGCATGGGCCATAGCGAACGAACAGGTGGTGTACAAGGTCATCGGCCCGCTCTCCTCTCTTCCTCAGTGGGCGTTCCTTCTCATGGTGAACATCGCGCTTCTTATCAACGGTATGTTCATGGACGATTACGCGTCGGTCGTCGTGCTCGGGCCCATCATCGCCCCGGTGGCGTGGCGCCTTGGAATCGATCCGCTGCAGATCGGCGCCATCATCTGCATCAATCTCGTCATCGGACTGGCGACGCCTCCCTTCGGCATTACGCTCTTCGTGACAAGCCCGATGGCCGGAGTGACGGTGGAACAGACGTTCAAAGAAGCCTTCCCCATGCTGCTCGCTTCGATAGCCGTTCTTTTTCTTGTGACGTTCTTTCCTCCTCTCACGCTGTGGCTTCCGCGGCTTTTCGGGTACTAACGTTTCTTCGTTGAAGATCGCCGGCCTCCGAAAGGGGGAATGTGAAGAGAAAGAGTTTCGCGCGCCCGTTGTGAAAGTGCATTCGTTCGACGAGAAAGGGGGAACCACCCGTGAAGAAAGGGAACATGCTCGGAACAATTCTTGCGCTCATTCTAGTTTTTACCATTTCCGGAACCGCATTCGCGGCGAAAACGATCAGAGTGTCGCTCTGCAACTCGGAAACGCATCCTCAGTCTCTGGGACTGCAACTTTTCAAGACGCTCGTGGAAGAACAGACGAACGGCGAGTTACAAGTCAACCTCTACTACAACTCCCAGCTTGGAGGCGAACGAGAATCCGTGGAACAGGTCAAGAACGGCCTGCTGGAGATGGCGACAGCCTCGGCCGGCCCCATGACCACTTTCAACGCGCGCTTCATGGTCCTCGACATCCCCTATGCGTTCAACGACTATAACGAGGCGTGGATGGTAATGGACGGCCCCGCCGCTCAGGCGCTGTTCAGATCGTGCGAAGAGGTCGGCCTGAAAGGCCTTGCATGGATGGAGAACGGATTCCGCCATACGACGAATTCCTTGAAAGCGATCAACACGATCAAGGATTTCGAAGGGCTTAAAATACGTACGATGGAGGCTCCGATGCATATGGAGACCTTCAAGGCGCTGGGCGCCAATCCGACTCCGGTCCCGTGGACGGAGCTGTACATGGTGTTGCAGCAGAGAGTCGTCGACGGCCAGGAGAATCCGCTGGCGAATATTTGGGAAGTGAAGATGTACGAGGTCCAGAAATACACGTCGCTCGACGGACATATCTACGATCCGATGCCCCTGGTGGCCAATCTCGACTGGTTCAAAGAGCTGACGGAGGAGCAGCAGCGCATAGTTCAGACGGCGGCGGTTCTCGGACAGAATTACAGCCGTTCCGTAAACGCGGCGCGCGAGCAATATATTGTTGAACTTCTGGAGAAAAAGGGAATGCAGGTCAATGCGGTCTCCGAAGCGGAGAAAGAAAAAATGCGCAACGCCACGCAGGCCGGGATCGTCGGAAAAATCAAGGAAAAAACCGACCCGAAATTCGTCGATCTGTGGCTTTCCAACATCGAACAAGCCCGGAAGGACGTCAGGGCGGGGCTTTAAGTTTTTGCAGGAGGTCGGGCGGTCGATCCCGCCCGACCCAGAATCTCCGGGGAAAGGACCGATTGCAGATGAAGAAGGATCGATACTGCTCCTTTTGTGAACGATGCGTCAAAGGGCTTACCGTCGCCTCGATGTTTTTTTGCTCGGCGATGCTGGGCGTCGCTCTCGCGCACGTCGTCATGCGGTACATTTTCAACAACGCGCTGACCTGGTCCGAAGAGTTCCTCAGGTTCGCGATGGTGTGGTTCACCCTCGTCAGCGCGGCCGTTCTTCACTACCAAAAAGGGCATGTGGGAATCGTCATCTTCCGCGACATGTTCCCGGACGGACTCCGAGCGATCTGCATCCGTGTCGTCCCGGTGCTGGCGGTCATAGCGACCGCTTCCGTAGCTGTAAACGGAGTACGACTCCTCTTCCGAACCTATAAGCAAATTACCCCTGCGCTCGGCATTTCGATGGCGGTTCCGTACGCGGCCATTCCGGTGGGTTTTTTCTTCATGACGCTCTTCGGTATCGCACATATTATCGAACTTACTTTCGGAGAAAATATCCCGGAAAGAGAAAATTTTTCCTAGAAGTCATGAGGGGTCGACGAGAATGTACACCATAGAAGAAAAGGCGCTCGCGATGGTCTATTTCGACCTGGAGGAAAATACGTTCCTTCGTCTCCCGAAGGAGCGTTTCGCCGGATTCATTCCTCCCATGGCATCTCCGAAGCCTTCCGCGGACTTCATAGAGAAAGCGTTCGAGGCTCCTGTGCATTCGCCCCGCTTGCGCGACCTCGCACAAGGCGGGAAGAACGCGGTCATTCTCGTCTCCGACGCGACGAGACAGGTTCCCACGGCAAGCGTGCTGCCGAAGATCCTGAAAGAGCTGGAGGAGGCGGGACTCTCGGCCGAGAATGTCTCGTGCATCGTCGCCACCGGGGTTCATCGACGGGCCACTCCCCTGGAGATGCGGCAGATACTTGGTGACGGCACGGGGAGCATGATACGGATCGAAAATCACGACCCTTTCGATCCCGCGAAACTCGTCGATTTAGGAAAAACTTCCCTCGGTACGCCGATATACGTCAATAAGAAAGCGTACGAAGCGGATCTTCGCATCGTCGTCGGTAAGGTGGAGCCGCATGAATTCGCAGGTTTCTCCGGGGGAAGAAAATCCGTTCTTCCGGGCATCGTTTCGGAAACTACGATCGGAGTCAACCATCGCCCGGAGATGATTCTTCATCCGAAGGCAACGATCGGCGAATGGAAAGATAATCCTGTGAGCAAAGATATGACGGAAGCCGCCCGGATGCTCGGGGTCGATTTCTGCGTCAATATCCTGGTGGATTCACAAAACCGACCGACCTGCGTCATTTGCGGCGATCTCGAAAAAAGCCACGCCCTCGCCATCGAAAAAGTCGCCGAGGGTACGAGCGTTCCTTTGAAAACACGGCCCCGGATCATCGTGACGACACCGGGAAGCCCTTTGAATATAAACTTTTATCAAAGTATGAAGGCCATCATCGCGACGGCTCCCATCATGGCGGAAAACGGTGTTATAATTCTTTATTCCCGGTGCGCGGAGGGAATGGGATCGGAAGATATGCTTCTACCGTTCGAAAAGGGGAAGAGCGTCGATGAAACTCTGGCGTTCCTTTTTGGCAACTATAGAATTCAAATGGACCACGCTCTGTTGCTCTGCAAAATTCTCCAGTCGGGAGTTCGAGTCATCGTCGTCTCCAAGAACCTTTCCCCGAAAGCTCTCGAAAAAATGCACATCCTTTCGGCGACTTCGCTGAACGAAGCCTTGGAAACGGCTTTTTCGATTCTTGGGAGAGACGAATCGGTTCTCTTCTACCCATGTCCTCAGCGCACACTCCCTTACATATCGGAGGATTGCGTGTGAATAACGGCACGGAAGTACAAAAACCGGCATTGAAAAGAAGAGTGTTGAGCGACGACGTCGTGGAGTATCTTATCGACGCGATTATGAAGGGCGACTTCCCTCCGGGGAGCAAGATCGTGGAGCTGCAAGTCGCACGACTGCTCGAAGTAAGTCAGTCGACGATACGAGAAGCTCTTAGAGAATTGGAAACGCGCGGTTTTCTGGAATCGAGACCTTTCAGGGGGACATTCGTACGAAAATTCACTCTCGAAGGGTTGAAAGATTACTTCAAGACCCGCACCGAATTGGAGCTGATAGCCGCCCGATGGGCTGTCGAAAACGACTTTGCGAGCATGGACCTCGCTCGAATCGAGCGGTGCGTTCAGGAGATGGGGCGATTCGTCGTCGAGGAGGACCACGTCGCCTTCCGTAAAAAAGATATGGAATTTCACAAAACCCTTGTGGAAGGTTCCGGAAGTCCCTCGCTTCTTTCGGCCTGGAGCGCTCTTTGTCACAGCTATTGGGCCTATTTCGGCCTGTATTTCGAACAGAAACAGTATAACCTTGCGGATCAGACAGGAAAACATGCCGCCATTTTCACTCTGTTGTCGGCGGGGAGGCTTGGTGAATTGAGAGAAAGCATCGAGAGCCACTACGTCGACATCGGCGTTATTCTCGACCTCATGGAGTAGCGCGCTACGCAATGCAGCGTGGACGAACAATACTCGCAAAGGAAGGATGCTGAGAAAAGAAGAGGTTACGACGACCGGCGTTTCGAGAAAGATTATTACTTAATTAATATATAAGGAGATGAGTTTGATGTACTTGGGAAGAGAGAGATTTACCATCACCGGAATTGTTGCTCGGGAGATTCTCGACTGCCGTTTCAACCCCACGATTCAGGTCGACGTCTGGGTAGGGAATGAAATTTTCGGTCGGGCGGATGTTCCTGCCGGGCGTTCCAGAGGGGAGAAGGAAGCCTGGGAAATCCGCGACGGAGACAAAAAGGTCTATGGAGGACTCGGGGTGGGGCGAGCGATCAGAAATATCGAAGACCGCATCGCACCGGCCATCGTCGGAATGGACGTTCGGGATCAGAGGAACATCGACTTGGCCATGATCGCGCTGGACGGCACACCGAACAAACAAAATATCGGAGGAAACGCCGTCATAGGGGTTTCGATGGCGACTGCGCGCGCTGCGGCGAACGCCTGCGGGCTTCCTCTGTACCGTTACCTCAACGCGAACGCCCATGTGCTTCCCGTGCCTCTGTTGAACTATATCAACGGCGGACGACTCACCTCCAACGATCTCGATTTTCAGGAAATCTGCATCTTTCCCGTGGGCGCCGAAACCTTCCGCGAATCCATGATCATCGGATGGGACGTCTACAACGCTCTGCGGGACATCCTTTCGAGCAAATACGGTAAGCTGGCGGTGAACGTCGGCGACGAAGGCGGATTCGCGCCCCCCATCGTAAGCACGAAAGAGGCCATGGACCACCTCGTTCGCGCCGTCGAAGTCACCGGACACGCCGACAAGGTCATGTACGGATTCGACTGCGCAGCGACGCATTTCTACGATGCGGAGAAAAAGATGTACAAGTTCGAAGGGGAGTACAGAACCCGGACCGAGCTGCTTGATTTCTACAAGGATCTTGTGAAGACGTACCCCATCGCTTCGATGGAGGATCCCTTCGACGAAAACGACATCGAGGGATTCGACATGGCGACGAAAGAACTCGGTATCCAGATCGTAGGAGACGACTTCCTCTGCACGAACCCGAAGCTTATTCGCGAACGGGGGGCTCGCTGCAATGCGCTCCTTCTCAAGTTCAATCAGGTCGGGACGCTTTCCGAGACTCTGGACGCCGCCGAAAGCTCCTACAGACATCAGTTCGGCATCATGGTGTCCGAACGCTCCGGAGAAACCGAAGATCCTATCCTTTCCGACGTCGCCGTCGGCATCAACGCCGGCCAGATAAAGACGGGAGCGACCCGCTCGGAAAGGACCGTAAAGTACAATCGTCTTCTCGAAATCGAAACTGAACTCGGCGACGCCGCTCTGTACGCCGGACGTCTTTTCAGAAATCCCTTCTAAAAAAGCGTCCGACACGATCGCAGAGGGCCGGAGAAAACCGCTCCGGCCCTCTATCCGCAGAGAATCGGAGTGGTACAGTATGAACTACGTTAAAAATATTGATGAACTGCTCTCTCACGGGAACAGGGAACTTCGCTCCGAGGCCCTCGAAATATTGAACGCAGGCCTCCGACATGCCGATCCCGGAAGGGCGGCGCGCGACCTGATCCGTTTCGACCATGCCACCGAAACTCTTTCCATCGGAGGAGTTTCCCGAAAACCGGGAGAGTTTGCCAATATCTACGTCATCGGAGCGGGGAAAGCGACGTTTCCCATCGCGCGGGCGCTCGACGAGATTTTCGGCGAACGCATCGCCGAAGGAATCGTCATTTGCAAAGACGGACAAGAGGGAGAGCTACGCAACATTCAACTTCGCCTCGCCAGTCATCCGATTCCGAACGAACAGGGGATGGCGGCTGCGGCCGATATTCTTGCTCTCGCGCGGAAGACGAGAGAACGAGACCTCGTCTTCGCCTGTATCACGGGGGGAAGTTCCGCACTTCTTCCCCTGCCGATTCCCGAGATCACGCTCGAAGACAAAAAAAAAGCCAACAAGATATTGCTTACATGCGGCGCCAACATTCTCGAAATAAACGCGGTGCGCAAGCATTTGAGCCTTGTCAAAGGGGGACTGCTCGCCCGCGCCGTCGATCCCGGGGCCTTGCTGGTGAATCTCACCGTCTCGGACGTCATCGGGGATCCTCTGGACTACATCACCGATCCTACGGTACCGGATACCTCGACCTTTGCGGATGCCCGAAACACTTTGGACAAGTACGACCTTTGGGACAAAATACCTGCGTCCATAGCCCGCTATTTAAGAAATCCGCCGCCGGAGCGGGAAACGCCGAAGTCTTTCGACGACCGCCGCATAGAGAATCATATTCTGGTTCCGGGCGACGCGGCGTGCAAAGGAGCGGCTCTCCGAGCGCGGGAACTGGGGTTCGATACGATGATCCTCTCCACGATGTTCGAAGGAGAGAGTAAAGAATTGGGAAGAACGTTCGCCTTCATCGCGAAAGAGGTACGCGCGAACTCCCGTCCGCTCGCCGTCCCGTGCGCCTTTATCGGAGGCGGAGAAACAACGGTCACCGTCAGCGGCGAAGGAGGAGAAGGCGGTCCGAATCAGGAGTTCGCCATCGGCTGCGCCCTTGAAATAGGAACTTTGCAGGATGTGGTGACGGCAGGGCTCGACACGGACGGCACGGACGGCCCCACCCTCTGCGCCGGCGGCATCGCCGACGAGTATTCCATTAAAAGGGCGAGAGGAATCGGTATCGATCTTTACGAAGCGCTCAAACGGCATGATACGACCGCACCGCTGCTCCGCCTGGGCGACGCTATCATGACCGGCAATACCGGCACCAACGTCAACGACCTGAAAATCATGCTTCTCCGTTGATCTCCCGCATATCGATGGAGGTGAACACTATGCGCGACATCGTTTTCGCCGATTCTTTTCATCTCTCTCCCGCTGCGGAAGAGAGAATCGCTTCGCTCGGAACAATTTTCCGATGCTCGCTCGACGAAAGAGAACGCCTTCTCGCAGCCGCCCCCGGCGCCGATCTTATCGTCGCGGAATACGCCCGCATCGACGAAGAACTTCTTGCACGGTGCGAAAAGTTGCGCGGCATCATCGTGTACGGCATCGGCGTGAACCATATCGACCTTGAAGCGGCGTCGAAGAGAGGCGTCCCAGTAGCGAATTCGCGCGGAGGAAACGCGGAAGCGGTAGCCGAACTCGCGCTCTCTCTCATGCTGGAGTGTCTTCGCCGCACCGGACGGGCGAACTCGTTCATAACGTCCGGACAATGGAATGCGGGGGACAGCGCGGCGCTTCCTTCCTGGATGCAGGGAGGTGAATTGAAAGGGAAAACCCTCGGCATTCTCGGTCCGGGCGCCATCGGCGGACGTATCGGAGTTCTCGGAGAAGCCTTCGGCATGCGCGTGGTCGTTTACGGCGGAAATACATACTCCGGAGCGTGGTCCCGGCTTTCTCTGGACGATCTACTCGCGGCCGCCGACATCGTTTCCGTGAACCTTCCCCTCGTAGAAAGCACTGCGGGACTCCTTTCGCGGGAAAAACTCCAGCGAATGAAAAACGGAAGCCTCCTCGTCGTTACGTCGCGAGGAGGAATCGTCGACGAGGCTGCGCTCGCAACGCTTCTCTCCGCGGGACATATTGCCGGAGCGGGGCTCGATGTCTTCGCGGAAGAGCCTCTACCGGCATCCTCTCCCCTTTTGTCGGCTCCGAACATCGTCCTTACTCCCCATATGGGAGGCTCTACGGAAGAAGCTGTGATCAACATCTCGAATATCATCGCCGAATGTTGCGCAACTCTCCTCGCCGGGAGACTCCCCGAAACCACGGTCAACAAAAAACTATTAACAACGGGAGACCGCTGACTTTTTTATTCCGTTATTTTAATCGTCCTTCTGATACAATATAAACAGCCCCTCCGTACACGAGGGCTGTTTTGTAATTTCCCACGACGGGAGGAATACGGATGGACATACAGTGGAGCGACGAACTCGCCATCGGTATCGGCATCATCGACGACCAGCACAGAAAACTGATCGAGCGAATCGCCTCCTTTTCGCGCGCCGTGGACAGCGGCGATATGCGCAAGGTCGAAGAGACGGTGAACTACCTCGTTGGGTACGCGATCCAGCACTTCGGCGCAGAAGAGCTGATCATGATCCGCAACTGCTACGACCAGTTCAAGGAGCACAGGGACGAGCACAGCTGGTTCATCAAGCAGGTGTTCGACGCGCACACCAGCCTGGTGAAAAAGGAGTCCTTCACGCAGCGGCAGGTGGAGGAGCTTCGGGACATGCTGTACGAATGGACCGTGGATCACATCATGGTGAAGGACAAGCGCATCGCGCAGACGCTGAACAGCTTCGGCGGACCGCTGCGCCAGGGAGCCGGGCTCTCATGAGCGATTCTCTCGGGAGAATGAGCGACTTTCACCTCGACGTGCTCAAGGAGGTCAGCAACATCGGCGCCGGCAACGCCGCGACCTCTCTCTCCACGTTGCTGGGGAAGGCCGTCGACATGCGCGTCTCGCGCGTCTTCCCCATGCCGTTCAACGAGATCATCGAGTACGTCGGCGGCGCGGAGCGGATGATCCTCACCGTCTTCGTACGGATAAAGGGCGGCATCTCCGCGAACATGCTCTATTCGATGAATCTGGCGGACGCGCGGGCGCTCGTACGGCACATGACCGGAGCGACGGAAGAGGACGGATTTTCCGAGATGGGGCTCTCGGTCGTCCACGAGGTGGGCAATATTATGATCGGCTCCTATATTACCGCCCTCTCCGACTTTCTCGGCTTCGAGCTGATCCCGACGGTCCCGTCGCTGGCCGTGGACATGGCGGGAGCGATTCTCTCGTTCAGCCTCTCCGAGATAGGCAGGAGCGGCGATACGGCGATCGTGATCGACGGGGCGCTCTCTCTCGACGGGGGAGCCCTCTCCGGAGACGGCGCGAGCCATATCTTCCTGCTTCCCGATCCGGAGTCGTTCGACAAGATATTCCAGGCTCTGGGGGTCGCGGGCAATGGCGACTGTTAGAGTCGGCATCGCCGAATCCGGAGTGGTGCTGAATCCCGACAGCATCGTCACACTGGGGCTCGGTTCGTGCGTCGGCGTGACGCTCTACGACGAAAGGAAAAGGATCGGCGGCATGGTCCACGTGATGCTCCCCTCGACGGAGCTGGCGAAGGGGACGAATTTCAACAGATCGAAGTTCGCCGATTCCGCCGTTCCGGATCTGCTCAACCAGCTGGTCCGCTCCGGCGCCGACCAACGGCGGTTGGTAGCGAAGCTCGCCGGGGGAGCGCAGATGTTCAATCTTGCCGGGGAGACCGACTCCCTGCTGAAGATAGGCCTACGGAACGTGGAGGCCTGTAAAAAGGCGCTCTCCCTTCTGCGCATCCCCGTCCTCGCCGAGGACACGGGCGGCTCGTGGGGGCGCACTGTGGAGCTGTTCTCGGATTCCGGCATCCTCGAAGTGCGCGCCATCGGAAAAGCAAAAACCCATATCTGAAACTACGATTCGGAGGTATTTCGTGAACACCGACAGACACCTTCTCGGTACGGAGAGAGTGGGCAGATTGCTGCTGCGGCTCTCCCTGCCTTCGGTCATCGGCATGCTTGTCATGGCCTCGTACAATATAGCGGATTCCATCTTCATCGGGCGCGGCGTCGGCCCGATCGGTCTCGCGGCGGTGATGATCTGTTTTCCCATCCAGTTTCTGGGGGGCGCGCTCGCCATCATGGCGGGGGTAGGGGGCGCCTCCGTCGTTTCGCGGAGCCTCGGCGCGGGAGATACCGACCGCGCGCAACAAGCCTTCGGCGCAACCGCCGCATTCTCTCTTTCCGTAGGGCTGCTCGTTTCTTCGCTCTCCCTGTTTTTTCTTCCTTCGCTGCTTCGCCTCTTCGGAGCGACGGAGAGCATTCTCCCCTACGCGGAGGACTACCTCTCGGTCATCCTCTTCGGCGTGCCGTTCCAGATGTTCGCCATGGCGGGCAACCACATGGCGCGTTCCGAGGGACGGGCGCGGATCGCGATGACGACGATGCTCATCTCCGCGCTCCTCAACATCATCCTCGACCCGCTCTTCATCTTCGGGTTCGGCTGGGGAATCAAGGGCGCCGCCGTGGCGACGGTCATCTCGCAGCTGGTGATGTTCGTCTGGATATTCGGCTACTTCTACAGCGGACGGAGCAGCCTTCGATTCATCCGAAAGAATCTGTTCCCGAAGCTCGCGCTCATCCGCGAGATCGCGGCGATCGGTTCGTCGGAATTCATCCGAATGGCCGCGGGCAGTCTCTCGATGGTGCTGATCAACGCCGCGCTCATTCGATGGGGGGGAGAGCTGCACGTAGCCGTTTACGGGGTGATCAACAGAGGACTCTCTTTCTTTTTCATGCCGATGATGGGCGTCGCGCAAGGTTTTCAGCCCATCCTGGGGTACAACTACGGCGCGGGACGCTTGGAGCGCGCTCGAAGCGCCATCCGACTGGCGATGGTCGCCGCGACCGTTCTTTCGCTCGTCGGTTTTTTGACCGCGCAAGTCTTTCCCGCGCAGATCTTCGCCATTTTCACCAGGGATGCGAAGCTTATCGCCGAGGGAACGCGCGCGATGCGCATCATCACAAGCATGTTTTTCGTCATCGGCTTCCAGATCGTGGGCTCGGCGATGTTCCAGGCGCTCGGAAAAGCCCGCCCCGCATTCATCCTCTCGCTGTGCCGCCAGGTGCTCCTTCTGATCCCGTTCGTCCTGACGCTTCCGCCCCTCCTCGGTTCAACCGACGGCGTGTGGCTCGCCTTTCCGCTCGCGGACGCGCTCTCCTGCATGGTGACGTTCTTCTTCTTCCGGCGGGAGCTGCGGTACCATCTGATCGCCGGTCCCGAAATCGCATAGCGAACATCTCTTCCACAAGAGACAAAACAAACATATCTCCGAGGCCGACCTTCGCTTCCATGGACGGCCTCGTTTCGTTTCGTCCGATGAAGTTTCCTATTATGGCCGACTCCATTCCATATACCCTCGGATTCGATCTCTTTAAAAATATTTGACAGAACGCACTTGAAAGATTTATTATGTGCCTCGTTCTGCCCTCGCTTGCGATTGACGATTTTGGAGCAAGCGGCGCGCCGAAGGATTTCTATCTACAAGGAGGTTTTATTGATGGTGTTGCGCATGGTGTTGGTCCTCTTCACGCTTCTTCAGGGCGTCGCCGCCTTTGCGGCGGGTGTCGACGCACAGACGTTTCCCCTGGAACGGAACGGGGTGAAGCTGCACCTGCAGCGCATGCAGACGGAGGGCGCAGCGGGAGAGAAGCAGCTGCTGATGGTGCACGGCTTGACGTACTCCTCGCACGAGTTCGATGTGGACGCCGGAGATTACAGCCTTGCCCGTTACTTCGCATCCAACGGTTTTTCGGTCTGGCTGCTCGATATCGCCGGATACGGATCGTCGCAGGAGGTCGAGGACGGATACATGCCGAACTCCGACTACGCCGCCGAAGATATCGCGGCGGCCGCGAAGCTGATCCTCGAAACATCGGGGCAGAAGACGCTCGACGTCCTCGGTTGGAGCTGGGGAACGGTGACGGGCGGCCGTTTCGCGGCCAAGTACCCCGAAATGGTCCGGAAGCTCGTTCTCTACGCCCCGATCGTCGCCGGGCTCGGCTCGTACGAAGTCGCCGACGCCTTCCATAAGAATACGTGGGAGCACGCCGCCGGAGACTTCCAGGTAAAGGCGGACGGCTCCATCGACTACGAGATCACCGAGCCCTGCGTGGTCGCCGTCTTCCAGTCCAACAGCTGGAGATACGACGGGAAGGGAAGCCCCAACGGCGGACGTCGGGACCTTCTCGTGGACGGATCTCAGCGCCTTATCCCGACGGCCTCGATCAAAGCGCCCACGCTGCTGATCATCGGCGACAAGGACCCGTACGTCTCGGTCGCGCTCTGCGAAGAGGCGAAGGCGACGCTGACGGCGGAAGGGTCGCAGCTGAAGGTCGTTCCTGGAGCTTCGCACGCGATGATGATGGAAAAGCCTTTTTACAAGGAGTTCCGCGAGACCGTTCTTGAGTTTCTGAAATAGCGGAGGCGCGGGCCCTTCGGGGCGTGCGGCTTCCGTTCGGAAGCACACAACGCTTTCGGCGCCGGAGCATCCAGCCCCGGTCCGAAAGCGTTGTTCATTTCGTTTTTCATTCCCCGGCGCTACTCCTTCCGGTAGAGCCTCGCCGCCTTCTCCGCGGAGACGGTGATGCCGCGGATCATGGCGGAGCTGAACCCCTCGTGCTCCATGCAGTTCAGTCCGGAGATGGTGCAGCCGTTCGGTGTCGTCACCTTGTCGATTTCGCTCTCCGGGTGCGTGCCGCCCACGGAGAGAAGGCACGCCGCCCCCTTCGCCGTCTGCACGGCCATCGCGAGGGAGTTCTTCGCGGAGAGGCCGACTTCGATGCCGCCCTGCGACGCGGCGCGTATGGCCCGCAGGAAGTAGGCGATGCCGCACGCGCCCAGAGCGGTGGCGGCGAGCATGTCCTCCTCGCGGATGCGGAGCGTCTTGCCCACGTCGTTGAAGAGCAGCTTCGCCATCTCCAGCGCCTTGTCGTCCGGACCGTTGGAGGCGATGCAGGTCATCGACTCCCTCACGGCGATGGCCGTGTTCGGCATGGCGCGGGCGATGCGCATCGGCTTGCCGATCTTCTCCTCGATCTGGCGCAAGGAAATTCCCGTGACTACCGAGATCAGGATGTGCCTGTCGAAGTCGAGCGCCGGAGCGATCTGCTCCAGCACCCCGTCCACGCGCTGCGGCTCCACTGCGACGATGATCACGTCCGATCCGTTCACCGCGGCGATATTGTCGCTCGACACGTCGAACCCCTGCGTTTTGAAGTCCTCCAGAAGATGCACGCGCCGCCGCGTCAGGGTGATCCTGGCGGGGGCGAAATGCCCCGACTGCACCAACCCCTTCGCGATGCTCGTCCCTATGTTCCCCGCGCCAAGAATGGCGATCCTGAACCCTTCCGTCATATCTGCGAACCTCCCTAAAAAAGTGCGGACATCACGCGCGCCCGATACCATGTCGCTTCGCTCGCATACATACGAGCGAAGCGACGACGGGAGATCCGGTGAGCCCTGTCAGAGTTTGAGGGAGAGTATAGCAAACAGACTCGAAAAATAAAAGACTATTTACTCCATAAAACGTAAAGAAACTTTCGTCGGCTTTTCTACGGCGCCGCCGAGTACGATCCCTGCCGCGCGGTCTCAGTCTTTGAACGGCGCGGCCTTCTCCAGATACTCCGCCTTCGCGGCCTCGCGGAGCCGTTCGTCGGTCAGAAGATCCCAGCCGGTGAGCGCGAGCCCCTTCGCCCCCAGGAGTACCACCTCGTCGCCCCTCGGCGACAGGGACGCCTCGCGGAACTCGGGCGTATGCCCCGCCACGGAAGTGTCGGCGATGGCGAGGTACTCGTGGATGGTGGGGATTTCGAGCGAGACGTTCCCCACGTCGGACGAGCCCACGCGCTCCTTGGGGTCGGGGTACTCCATCCGCTCGCCGAGCGTCTCCATGTTCCTCTTGAAGGCCTCGCCCATGACGGAGTTCGAATACCGCTCCGCATAGACCGGCTCCCCTTCGACGACGACCTCCGCCCCGGTGAGGCGCGCCGCCGCGTCCGCCGCGCGCTGAAGATCGGCGAACATCGCGAGCAGCTCCTTCTTGGTGGAGGCGCGGACGGTGAAGAGCGCTTCGGCCAGCTCGGGGATGATGTTCGACGCGCTCCCCCCCTTGGTGACGATGCCGTTGATCTTCGCCGAGTTCGGCCACACCTGCCGCAGCGTGTCGATGCCGTTGAAGAGGGCGATGAGCGAGGTGAGCGCGTTGATCCCCTTGTCCGGCGTGGCGGAGTGCGCCGCCCGCCCCCGGAACTCCACGCGCACGCCCTGCGCCGCAAGCCCTCCACGCCCGATGATGTTCTTCGTGCTGGGGTGCATCATCAGGGCGAAATCCACGCCCTTGAAGGCGCCCCGCTCCACCATGAAGACCTTGCCGCCGCCGCCCTCTTCGCCGGGCGTCCCGACGACCTGCACCTCGCCGCCCGTCTCGTCGAGGAGGGAGGCGAGCGCGAGCCCGGCGCCGACGCTCGACGCCGCGATGATGTTGTGCCCGCAGGCGTGCCCCAGGCCGTTGAGGGCGTCGTACTCGGAGAGGAAGGCGACGACCGGACCGGGCTTCCCGCTCTTTTTCACCGCGCGGAAGGCCGTCTCCATGCCGCAGAAAGGGGCCTCCACTTCAAACCCGTGCTTTTCGAGCAGCTCCTTCTGCCATGCGGCGGCCCGGACCTCCTCGAAGGAGGTCTCGGGGTTCGCGTGGATGTCGTGGCTCAGGCGCAGCAGCTCCGCCTTCAGTTCGTCCGCTCTTTTCAAAATGCGTTCTTTCATTCGTACACGTCCTTTTTGGTTGGTGGTATGGCATCGAGGCCGGGGAACGCCCCGGCCTCTTCCGAATTATACAAACAGATGGCACGAAACGAAGTGCCCCGGTTCGATCTCCCGCTCCTCCGGCACGACCTCCCGGCAGACCGGGAGCGCTTTCGGGCAGCGCGCGTGGAAGCAGCACCCCGGCGGAAGGTCGATCGCGCTGGGGATCTCTCCCTCCAGGTTGCGCCCGGTGCGCATCTTCGTCCCCGAAATACGCGGAATCGCCGAAAAGAGGGCGAGCGTGTAGGGGTGCAGGGGGTTGCCGAAGATATGCGCCTTGCTCCCCTTCTCCACCATTCTTCCGAGGTACATTACGGCGAGGTTGTCGCTGATGTGCTTCACCACGGAAAGGTCGTGCGCGATGAAGAGGTACGAGAAAGAGAATTCCTCTTTCAGGTCCATCAGCAGGTTCAGAATCTGCGCCTGTATCGAGACGTCGAGCGCGGAGACGGGTTCGTCGGCGACGATGAACTCGGGCTCCACGGCGAGAGCGCGCGCGATGCCGATCCGCTGCCGCTGCCCTCCGCTGAACTGGTGCGGGTAGCGCGACGCCTGCTCCGGACGGATGCCGACCCTGTTCAGAATCTCGAGCGCTTTCTCCCTCGCTTCTTCCGAGGAGCGTGTGATTCCGTGGAAGAGCATCGGCTCGACGAGGATGTCCACCACCCGCTGTCGCGGGTTCAGCGAGGCGTACGGGTCCTGGAAGATCATCTGCATCCGTTTCCTGAAGGGGAGCATCTCCGTGCGGGAGAGTTCCGTGAGATCTCTGCCGTCGTAGCAAATCCGCCCCCCCTTCGGCTCGATGAGCTTCACCACCGTGCGCGCGACGGTCGACTTGCCGCATCCGGACTCGCCCACGATGCTGAAGACCTCCCGTCTGCCGACGGAAAAGCTGACTCCGTTGACGGCCTTGACGATCCGCTCCCTCTTCACGATGCGCCCCTTTTCAAAGACGAGCTTGCTCAAGAAGTCGGTGTTCAGGTCGAATCGTTGTTCCAGGTTGGTCACTTCCAGCAACCGCGTCATGAGCGGACACCTCCGCTTCGCTCGTTCACTCGCTCGGGGAGGCTGCGCGCTCCGCTTCTCCCGCAGGCTCCTTCCGCAGCGTTTTCCAGCGGAAAGTGGCAGGCGACCCAATGCCCCGCTCCGATTTCTCTCTGCCGGGGCTCGTTCCCGAAACAGAACTCCGTGGCGCGGGCGCAGCGGGGGGCGAAGTTGCACCCTTCGGGCAGTTCGAACATGTTGGGGACGATGCCCTTGATGGTGTTCAGTCGCTTCCTGTCGCGTTCCAGGTCGGGGATGGAGTCGATCAGCCCCTTCGTGTAGGGGTGCGCGCTCTCGTCGATGACCTTCCGCGCCGAGCCGGTTTCGACGATCTTGCCGCAGTACATCACGTTGATCCGGTCGGCCATCTCCGAGACCACGGCGAGGTCGTGGGTGACGAGGATCATCGAGCGGTTTTTCGCCCGCACCAGGTCGGCCATCAGGCGGAGGATCTGCGCCTGTATCGTCACGTCGAGCGCCGTGGTGGGCTCGTCGGCGATGATCAGCTTGGGGTCGGCGGCCAGCGCGATCGCGATGACCACCCGCTGCCGCATGCCGCCGCTGAACTGGTGCGGATAGGCCTTCAGGCGGCTCTCGGGGTTGGAGATGCCGACCGACCGCAGCAGGTCCAGACAGGACTTCCGGCGCTCCTCCCTGTTCAACTTCGTGTGAAGCAGCAGGCTTTCCTCTATCTGCCGTCCGATGGTGTACACGGGGTTCAGCGATGTCATCGGATCCTGGAAGATCATGGAGATCTCCTTCCCCCGGAGACGGTCCACCTCGCGCTCGGAGAGTTTCATCACGTCGCGGCCCTCGAAGAGGATCTCTCCCGATTCGATGACGCCGGGCTCTTCGATCAGGCGGATGACGGAGAAACCGGTGACCGATTTCCCGCCGCCCGATTCGCCGACGATGGCGAGGATTTCGCCCCGTTCGACGGAGAAGGAGACGTCGTCGACCGCCTTGACGGTTCCTTTGAACGTATGGAAGTAGGTGCGCAGATTTCTGACTTCAAGAAGCGTGTCGTTCATTCCGTCCGCCCCCTTACTTGAGCTTCGGGTTCAGCTCGTCCCTCAGGAAGTCGCCCAGAAGGTTGATGCCGAAGACGATGATCATGATGTAGAGCCCCGGCAGGATGGAGACCCACCAGAGTCCGCTGTAGAGCACCGTGAAGCCGTTGTTGCAGAGCATGCCCAGCGAGGGGCGCGTGATGGGGACGCCCAGCCCGAGGAAGCTCAGGGTGGCCTCGGTGAGGATGAAGTTGCCCACCTGGATCGTGGCGAGCACGATGATCGAGGCGAAGACGTTGGGCAGAACGTGCTTGAACAGGATACGGACGTTCGGCAGGCCGATGACCCGCGCCGCTTCGACGTACTCGCGCTTCTTGACCGAGAGCGTCTCGCCGCGCACCGTCCTGGCGAAGCGGACCCACCCCACCAGCGTCAGCGAGATGAGGATGTTGGTCACGCCCCTTCCGAGGACGGACATCAGGAAGAGCGCGATGAGCATGGTCGGGAAGGAGAGTTGAATGTCCGCGATCCGCATGATGATCGCGTCGGTGCGGCCGCCGAAGAAGCCCGCCACGAGCCCGAGCACGATGCCGATCGCGCTGGCGAGCAACGTTCCGGCCACGCCGATGACGAGGGAGACTCTGCTGCCGTAGACGATGGCGCTGAGCATGTCCCGCCCCTGCTGGTCGGTCCCCAGGAAGAAGCGGGCCTCCCCGTCCTCGATCCACGCGGGCGGTTTGTAGGCGTCCCGCAGTTCGAGGGACGCGATGTTGTACGGGTTCTGCACCGTCCACAGGGGGCCGAATACGGCGACCAGGAGGACGAAGAGGACGAGAATGGAGCCGACGACGGCGGAGGGGGAACGCCTGTAGTTATGAAAGAACTCCGATTTCAGAAAAGCTCTCCAGCGGCCGGAGCGCGCGGTGTCCGTCATTGTACGCCGCCTCCTTTCACTGAAGGTCGATCCGCGGATCGATGAAGACGTAGAGAATGTCCACGATGAAGTTGATGAAGACGAAGATCACCGCCACGAAGAGGATGTACGCCGCGATGATCGGCCGGTCGAGACTGTTGATCGAGTCGATCAGCAGCTTTCCCATGCCGGGCCACGCGAAGATGGTCTCCGTGATGGTGGTGAAGGCGATGAGCGTTCCCATCTGCATGCCGAAGATGGTGACCACGGGGATGAGGGTATTCTTCAGCGCATGTCCGAAGAGCACGGTGCGGCGCGGCACGCCCTTGGACTTGGCGAAGCGCACGTAGTCCTGCTTCATGTTCTCCTGCATCCCCGACCGCGTGAGGCGGATGATGGTGGCGAGCGTCCCCAGCGCCAGCGTGACCGACGGGAGGACGATGTGGCTCCACCCGTTCAGCGTAGCGAGGCTGGTCCTGATTCCGAGGAGCGTTCCGACGGTCCCTCTTCCGGAGACGGGAAGCACCCCGAGATGGAGGCTGAAGAAGTAGATCAGCACCATGCCCACCCAGAAGGAGGGCATGGAGATGCCCGCGATGGAAAAGGCCATGACCGCTCGGCTGAAGCGGCTCTTCGGGTAGGCCCCCGAGACGACGCCGCAGGGAATGCCTATGAGCGCGGAGAGGAGCAGGGCGACGACGACGATTTCGAGCGTGGCCGGAAAGCGTTCGACGATGAGACCGAGGGCGGGGAGGTGGTTCATGTACGACTTGCCGAAGTTCCCCTGGAGCGCGTTTTTGACGAAAATGGCGTACTGCACGGGGAGCGGCTTGTCCAGCCCGAGGGCCGCCGTCACCGCCTGGATGTCCGCGGCGGGCGCGTTCTCCTTGACCATGAGATAGACCGGGTTCCCCATGACGCTGGTGAAGAGAAAGACGATGAGCGAGACTGCGAACAGGACGAGGACGAGCTGAAACAATCTTTTTACGATGAAGCGAAACACGGTTCCACCTCCATACCGATGGTACAGAACGCGGCGGACCCTCCGTAGGGGCGGAGTCCGCCGCTCTTTTTTCACAAGTTCCCGGCGCCGGATCGGGGACGCGGGGAACGTCCTCGCGGATCCGCCTTAGTCGTTGAAGGAAACATCCCACGCGAAGACGTACTTGTCCTTGCGGGGCGTGTAGACGATCTTCTTGCCGTGGGCGTAGAGGTCCACCTCGAAATAGAGGGGAATGTAGGAGATGTCGTCGGCGGCCAGCTGCCAGGCCTTCTTCATGATTTCGCCGCGCTGCGTCGGTTCGCCGGTGGCTATGGCTTCGTCGATCAGCTTGTCGACCTCGGGGTTGCAGTAGAAGCCCCTGTTGACTCCGCCGTACCCGGGTTTGACCTCGCCGTTCTGAGTGATGCTGTAGAGCATGTCGAGACCGATGAGCGCGCTTTCGCCGCCCGAATCGGACCAGCCGGTCATGCAGAGGTGCGTGTTGTCTCCCGCCTTGTTGGTGGTGGAGATGTAGGAGAAGAAGACCGAGCGGGACATGAGGTTCGGATTGACCTTGATGCCGACCTTCTCGAAGTAGCCCGCGATCGCCGTGGCCACGGGGCCGTCGTTGATGTAGCGGTCGTTGGGGGCGTCGAGGGTGACTTCGAAGCGGTAGCCGTCGCTCTGCCGCTTATAACCTGCTTCGTCGAGCAGCTTCTCGGCGAGCGCGGGATCGTAGGCAAGGCGCTTCACATCCGGATTGAAGCCGTTGTACCCTTCGGGCGAGTAGGTGGCCATCGGCTTCGCGAAGCCGTTCATGATCTTCTCGACGATCTCGTCGATGTTGATGGCGCGGTACATCGCCTCGCGGACGCGGATATCCTTGAACGGATTGCTTCCGTCGGGGGACTTCAGCGGCATCTTCGCATCCTTCGACGGCGTGTCGCTCCACCCCGCCATATTGAGGTAGATGGCGCGCAGTCCCGGCTGGGAGATGACGGTGACGTTCTTGTTCTTCTCCAGCATCTTCACGTCGCGCACCGGGACGTTGACGACGAGATCGACCGCGCCCGAGAGCATGTTGGCGGTTCTGGTCCCCTCGTTGGTGATCGGCTTGAACGTGACCTTTTCGACGATCGGCTGCTCGCCCCAGAAGGAGGGGTTGCGTTCGAACACGAGCCTGTCGCCGCGCACGTGCTCGACCAGCTTGTAGCGGCCGGTTCCGTTGGGGTTCAGCGCGATCCAGTCGTTCCCCTTGCCTTCGCAGTGCGCCTTGTTCATAATGAGCAGATCCTTGAAGTGCGCCAGCAGCAGGGCGTTGGGCGACTTGCAGGTTACCTTCAGCGTGTGGTCGTCGATCTTCTCGTAGCTCTCCACGGTGGAGAGCACGTGCACGAATGAGGCGCCGATATTCCTGTCCTTGGAGCGGTCGAAGGAGAAGATGACGTCGTCGACGGTGAAGGGGTTGCCGTTATGGAAGGTCACTCCCTTTCTGAGGTGGAAAACCCATGTGCGGGCGTCCTCCGAGACCTCCCAGCTCTCCGCGAGACCCGGCCTGGGCTGGAGATTGTTGTCCGTCTCGATCAGCGTGTCGAAGAGATGGTTGTTGAGCGCGTTGTTGATCGTCTCGTTCAGCGTGTAGGGGTCCATCGAGTGAACATCCCCCGGCATACCGATCACGACCTCCCGCGGCGCTGCGAACGCGGCCGCTCCCGACAACGAGAGCAGCAGAGCGATTCCGAGTACTGCGACGATTCCTTTCCTCACGATACATTCCTCCCTTTTCTGTTGGTGATGTTACGGTGCGCGGTGCAAAGTATACTATTGCGGATACATTTTATAGTGCAGCCCGAACGAAGTCAATCGCACTTTTTCGACTTCGGCCGGCGAGAGTGGGAAAAAGAGGGCGCGTCGATAAAAAGTACCGGTCAGTGCGCGGAATCGATCATCGCCTTCTTCAGGCGTTCGAACTCCGCTTCAAGGAGCGGAAGACGTTCCAGCGCAACGCCGAATTCTCCTCCGGCCGCCGCCCTCTCCATTTCGAAGGCGACGGCGCGGAGCAGTTCGCCGCCGACGCTGGCGGAGACGCCCTTCACGCTGTGCGCGCAGCGTTCGATCATTTCCGCGTCTCCTGCGGCGAGCGCCTCCCTCAGAGATCGGATCTCTCTCGGAGCTTCCGAGAGAAAATCCCGAACGATTTCGTCCGCAAGCTCATGGTCGCCGCGCAGGCGATCAAGGAACGCCTCTCTGTTCCAGAGACGCGCTTCGACGTCGTGTTCACCCGTTCGATGAGCGGGACGTTCGTTCGTCTCCCCGACCTCCGACAGCGTCCCCTTCGCGGGACACGCCCCGTCGCCGTCCTTCCCGCGCCGAGGGAGCCACTTTTTCAGCACGGCGGCAAGCGCGCCCGGAGAGACGGGCTTCGAGACGTAATCGTTCATGCCCGCCTCCAAACACCTCTCCCTGTCGCCGGTCATCGCGTTCGCCGTCATGGCGACGATCGGCACGTCCCGGAGCGCCCCCTCCAGCCTCCTGATCCGGCGCGCGGCTTCATAGCCGTCCATGCGGGGCATCTGGCAGTCCATCAGGACGAGGTCGTACGGCGCGACGGCAAGCGCGGCGAGCACTTCTTCCCCGTCCGCCGCGGCGTCGGCGCGCACGCCGAACTTTTTCAAAATGCCCAGCGCGACGTGTTGGTTGGTGATATTGTCCTCGGCCAGCAGAATGCGGGCGCCCCCTCCGTCGAAAGAGGACAGGGAATCCCTGACCGTATGGCGGGTGACGATGGCGCCGGGAGCGTCCGCATCCCCGGTCAGGATGAAGGAGAGCACATCTCTGAGATCGTTCTGTCGAACGGGCTTGTTCAGGTAGCCGGAAAAGCCGGCCTCGGCGAATTTTCTTGCGTCCCCCCGTATTCCAAGCGACGTGAGCATCAGCATACGGAGCGCGCGGAAACGCCCGTCCGCTCGCACGAGGCTTCCAAGCGTCTCGCCGTCCATCCCCGGCATCTGCATGTCCACTACGGCGAGGCGGAACGGATCGCCTCCGCGCAGCGCGGCGTCGAGAGAAGCGAGCGCGGCGCTTCCGTCGGAGACGCTCTCGGGGCGCATACCCCACGACGTCAGGCGGGCATGCAGAAGCCGTCGGTTGGTCGCGTTGTCGTCCACGATCAGGACGCGGACCCCTCGCAGGTCGGCCTCGGGACGGGTATCGCGCCGCAGAATCTCAGGCTGCTTCTCCAGGCGTGCGGTGAACCAGAACTCCGATCCTTTTCCCTCGGCGCTCGTCACGCCGACCAGTCCGCCCATCATCTCCGCGAGCTGCTTCGAGATGGCGAGGCCCAGCCCCGTGCCTCCGTACTTGCGCGTCGTCGAGGCGTCCACCTGGCTGAACTTGGCGAAGAGCAACCCCATCTTCTCCTCGCCTATCCCTATCCCGGTGTCGCGCACGGAGAAACGGAGTAGAACGTCGCGGTCGCTCTCCTCTTCTACGGAAACTCTCGTCTCTACCTCGCCTTCGTGCGTGAACTTCACCGCGTTGCTCACGAAGTTGGTCAGCACCTGCCGCAGACGTCCCGGATCGCCGCGAAGCAGCACGGGGACGTCCGAGTCGATGCCGCAGAGCAGCTCGATACCCTTCTCCTCCGCGCTCACCGCGAGCGTCAGGATGAAATCGTCCATGAGGCTGGAGAGATCGAAGTCGAGGATCTCGAGGTCGAGCTTCCCCGCTTCTATCTTGGAGAAGTCCAGAATATCGTTGATGAGCGAGAGGAGGGATTCCGCGCTGACCCTGACGATCTCGGCATAACGACGCTGCTCTTCGGTCAGCTCCGTGTCCAGTAAGAGACCGGTCATGCCGACGACCCCGTTCATCGGCGTGCGGATTTCATGGCTCATGTTCGCGAGGAATTCGCTCTTCGCCACGCTGGCGGCCCTGGCTTTAAGCGCCAGCTCGTCGGCGCGGGCGGTCTCCTCTCTGAGACGGCGACCGGCCCTCAGAGCCGAGACGGCGGCAAGCAGCGCGCCGAGAAGCACGCCGATGAGGACGATCGAAAGCGCGGAGCGCTTCCAGACGTTCCGGCGCCAACTGGAAGCCTCGACATCCATACCAAGCAATGAGACGATCGATCCGGAGGAGTCGCTAAGAGGGACCAGGGCCGACACCCAGACGCCCCAACGGTCCTGCAGAGGCCCATCGACGAACGCGGCTCCGCGCTCGAAAACAGCCTCGAAGTCCGAGGTGGCCTCTTCGTATACCTGTCCGGGAGGGGAGTAGTCCTCGGAAGCTTCGGGTTCGCTGTCGACGCGGATGAAAATCTCCCCGCCGCTCCTCCTCCCCATGAGGTACACGAAGCGGCGCTTCGGATCGGCCGCGCGAACGGCCGTCAGCTGCGCCTTCAACCTCCGGTACGGTTCCAGCTCGCGATCCGACTCGTCTCCGGCAAGCGAGCGCAGATGCTCCCGATCGATGGCTGCGGCGAGGAGGCGGGCTTCGTGGAGGAGCGTCTCCCGCATCTCCCTGTCCGTCATGGAGACCATCCATGCGGAGGCGAGCATTCCGAAAAGGAGCGCGATAACCGGCAGAGGCCACGGACAGAGCGTTCGGAGTTCTCGAAACATGCGACGCGGACGTTCGAAAGACTTCATACTTAATCTCTCCGTTTCACGAAATCCCGTACCTCGGCCGAGCGGCTCCGCTCGCCGAGGGTGCTTTACTTTTCTCTGCGGATCGGCGTTCCGGAGACTTCCGACGCGGGAACCAGCGTCCCCTCCGCGCCGACGTAGCGGACCTCGCACTCGAGCCACGCGCCGATACGGTCGTGGACGCGTTTGCGGATCTCTCCCACGAGAGCGAGCACATCCGACGCCGTCGCGCCGCCGAGGTTGACGATAAAGTTGGCATGCCGGTGCGATACCTCGGCGCCGCCGACTCTCAGGCCCTTCAGCCCGGTGTCCTCGACGATCTTCCCCGGGGGGCCGGCCAGTTCGTAGACCGCCGGATCGTTCGTGAAGACGGAGCCGCAGTTCGGCAGGTCGAGCGGAAATTTTCCCCGCCGTTCCGCAAGGATGCGGAGCACCTCCCTGCGGATATCGTTCCGGTCGGCCGGGACAAGTTCCAAAGCGGCTTCGAGAACGATCCAGCGGTTCCCCGGGTCCCCCGCGCCGAGCTGGAAGAGCGAGCGCCTGTAGGAAAAGGCGCATTCATCGCGCCGGAAGGTCCGTAGTTCGCCGGCGAACGAGACGGCGCGCACGTCGACTATCCGCTCTCCGACGCTGTGTCGGAGGCTGCCGCCGTTCATCGCGACGAGGCCTCCGAAAGAACCGGGAATCCCCGCCGCGTGTTCGAGCCCCGAGAGCCCTTCGTCGGCAAGATTCTTGACCAGCCGGGGAACCCAGAGCCCTCCCTGCGCGCGCACCGACGCCCCGTCCACCGAGAAGTCGGAGAAGCGCTTTCCAAGCTTCAAGACGACGCCCCGGAAGCCCTCGTCCGCGAAGAGAAGATTCGTTCCTCTTCCGATCACGACCAGCGGGAGCCCCTCCTCTCCGACGAAGCGAAGCACATTGACGATCTGCCCTTCGCCGGAGGGCTGCACGAAGATATCGGCCGGGCCCCCGATCCGCCACGAACAGTGCTCCTTCAGGGGTTCGCCGAAAGTAACCGCGCCCGCATCGAGCACACGTATTCTTTTCCGGGCCGGACTATGCAACGGGAACGAACGCCCCCTTCTCGATACGGTGTAGGGAGAGGAAGTCCGAACCGCTCTCTCCGCCCTCGGCGACCGCGTCGCGGAAGATGTCGAGCGTCCCCTTCTGGCACGTGAAAAGCAGCACCTGATTCTCGCGGGCCGCCTCGCAGATCGCCTTCGCCGCGCCGCGCTGTCGTTCCTCGTCGAAACGGACCAGAAGGTCGTCGAGAATCAGCGGCAGAGGCTCGGAGTTCCTCCCCCACAGGGAGGCGAGCGCGAGCCTCATGGAGAGGTAAACCTGATCCCCCAGCCCCGAACTCCACTTCGGCTCCTCCTTGCGCTCGCGGGCGGTATCTTTCTCCTCGAGCACCACGGAAAGCCCCTTCTCCCCTCCCTCGGAGAGCAGAAGATAGCGATCGCCCGTCATCAGAGAAAGGTACTCGCCGGCCCGGCGGATGACCTCGGGCTGGCGTTCCCGCTCGTGCCGGGTCCGCGCGACCTCGAGGAAGTGATGGGCCAGGAGGTTCGAGAGCCACTCTTCGAGATGTTCGTCGAGCTTCCGCTCCATCCCCTTCCGGGCGAAGAGCAGCTCGCTCTGGCGTTCGTCGGTTCCCATACGCTCCAGTTCCGAGGCGATGCGCCCCCGGGCGTCGACCAAACCGTCGAGTTCGGCGCGCGCCCGCTCCGTGCGTTCGCGGAGCGCCTCCGTCTCGGATCGGATCGCCTCCGGCGAACGGAAGGCGTACTCCTGCTCCGCCGCATGCAGCGCCTCCTCCGATTCGAAGAGCCCCAGAAGCACCTTGCGCTCCTGGATTTCACCGGCGAGCAGCGCGTCGCGCTTCCGCCGCTCCTCCGCCAGCGCGCGGAAGGCATCCTCGTCGTCGACCTTCGCGGCGGCGAAAAGCTCTTTCATCTTCCGCTCCGTCTCCGTCATTTCGGTCCGCGCGCCGTCGAGACGCAGTCCGAGCATCGCGGCGTCGCGTGCGCACGTAGCGACGGCGGCCCGTTTTTCGGTCGCGCGCCGCAGCAACGACGAGAAGGCGCGGACCGGCGCCGGGTCTTCAGCGGCGGGAGGCGACTCGCCCGCCGCCTCGAACGAGGGCGCAAGGCGCGCGGCAAGCTCCGCGACTCTCTTCCGCACGCCCCCGATAGCGTCGTCCAGCTCCCTCCCTTCGGCTTCGCGAGCCGCGAGAGAAGCCTCTTCGGAGCGAAGCTGGAGAATTCTGGGGACGATCCCCTCCATATCTCGCGGGGCCAACTCCCTGTCGAACTCGTGTTCGGTCAGCCAGAGCCTCCAGGCTTCGTTCAGATCCTCCAATTCCTTCACTGTCTTCGCAAGCTCGCGCTCCATCGCCTCGCCTTCGGCGTCCATGCGCGCCAGCACCGCGGCCATCTGCCGATTCCGCTCTCCGAGGATGGTGTAGCGCTCCTGGGCGCTGTTGTCCCCCTCGCCCTCGGCAAGGAGATGCTCCATCGCGCTCTCGAAACGGGGCGCGTTGATGCCGAGCTTGCCCCCAAGCTCCTCCCTCTGCGTCCGCAGGCGGTCGACCCGCGCCTTCTGGCTCTCGACGAGGAGCGTCGTCTCCTCGAGCCGCGAGTCGAGGTCCTCCAGGCGCTTCACCCACTGCCCGCGGGCAGTGGCGTACTTCTTCGACAGATCCTTATGCGCCAGCCAGGCCAGCAGCGACGCGGTGAAGAGCGTCGCCGAACCGAAGGCCCACAGGTAGTCCGACGCCAAAAAAGCCTGAAGCGCGGCGCCCGCGCCGACGAACAGCAGAAAGATCGAGATCAGAACGACCATGATCCCCGGCGGGATGGGTTCCTGTTCGAGGGCGCGGTCCCGTTCCGCCAGAAGCGTCGAACGCGCCTCCTCAAGGGAGTTCAGCTCGTCCTCCTGACCGCAGAGATCGTTGAAGACGCTTCGAAGACGGGTGATGAGCCCCCACCGTTCGGAGGCGCGCTTCGCCCGTTTCTCGACGACGCTCATCTCCTTTTCGAGCGACGCGGCCTCGCTTCTGCGGTCGTCGCGGAGGCGGTTCCATTGGGCGAGCGACTTCTCGCCCTCTCCGCGCTTCCGTTCGAGCACATCCTTGCGCTCCGCCGTCCTGCGGGCGAAGGCGATCGCGTCGGCCGAGATGTCCGCGTTCATCAGGTGCTCCTCCGTCCACCACGAGCAGAGATCCTCGATGTTCCGGCGGAAACTCTTCCGCGAGGCCAGCAGCTCGCGCTCCAGAAGGCTCTTGCGGGCGATCGCGGTGCGGAGCTGCTCTCCCTCCTGCTCGAGCGCGCGGATCTCCGCTTCGTGCTCCGTGCAGAGAAGCAGCGGGTCGGAGGCGAGCGACGCGGCTTCCTCCTCCTTGGCGCGAATTTCCGACTCGAGGCGCGCCGAGGCCGCTTCAAGGCGCTTTCGTTCGTCTTTCAGACGCTCCAATCTGTCAAGGCCCCCCTCGGGGAAAGGAGGAAGAGCGGAGAGTTCGCCGAGAGCGCGCTCGATCTCGCCGAGCGCGGCGCGGGGCGCGAGCCCTTTTTCCAGAAGTTCCAGAAACGAGAGACGCCGCTGAAGTTCCGCAAGCTCCTCCCGCCCCTTCGCAGCCGAACGCTCCGTCGCCTCCAGCGCATCGCGCCGCTCTTTCCACGAGCCGCCCGCCTGCCGAAGTTCCCGGATCCGGTCGTCCGTCTCCTTCATCGAGGCAAGCAGTCGGTTCACCGCGGAAGCTCCCTTGGTCAGGCCGGGCCGGTACAGCTCGTTCTCCCGCTCCTCCAGAGAGGAGAGAAGACGCGGGAGCGAGGCGGAGCCCAACCCCGAACCCGCGGCGAAGAAACGCGCGGCGATGTCGGACTTATTCAACGACTCCATCGACTGCATGTCGCTCAGCCCCATCGCGAAGACGCTCTCATAGACGTCCCTGCCGATGGAGAAGAAGTTCGACGGAAGCGGAACGGCGCTTCCCCCCGACGCGGGGAGAACGAAATTCTTCTTCCCGTCGAGGGTGAGGATGAACTCCCTTCCGTCCTCCATGCGCACACGGGCGGAACCGCCGTGCCGGGCGCCGCCGAGCGGTTCGTAGGCGTTCCCGCGCGCGCGGTAGTACTTCTCTCTCGGGAAGAGAATCCGTCGGAAGAAGTTCATCAGGGTCGTCTTTCCGCTTTCGTTCTCCCCGTGGAAGATCGTCAGCCCCTTCGACAGGGGGGCTCCCGCTCCGGAGAAAATGCCGAAGTTCTGTACGAAAAACTCTCCGATCTTCATTCGTCGTCCTCTCCTTCGAGCAGGCCCGCCAGCGCGAGCGACGTCCCTCTGCGCAGCAGCGCGGCGATCTCTTCGTTCGAAAAGGCGTCCACCCTCTCGAACACCTCGCGAGGGAGCTTCTCCTTTATTCCCTTCGCCGCGAGCACTTCCAGCAACCCTTCCTTGAGATTGCCACGGTGCTCGAAGGCCGACGCTTCCTTCAGGAAATCGCCGACGAAGTGGTTCCCCGAGCCCAGCGCCTCAAGGTCGAACGGAGAGGCGGTATCGTCGCGGATGCTTTCTATGTAGACGAAGTCGCTCCGTCTTTCTTCGCTCTGATTCAGCGTCTCCGCAAGCCCGCCCGCTCCGGAGATGAAACCGGGACGGCGCAGAAGCGCGCTCAGCTTTCCGCGGCCGGCAACGGTCGCTCTGACGATCACCGGGCGTCCGCCCGCGTCGTGCCGCGCCCCCTCCTTCATGCGCTCGAACGCCGCGAACAGCTCTTCGTCGCGCTGCATCCCCTCGATGGAGAGCGCGTCTTTGCGCCAACGCACGACGTCGCACGGGACGAACTCGACGCCCCCCCTTCCTCCGGGGAGAGCGCCACCGGAGCCGAGCGTCGCCGAGAAGACCCCCTTCTTGCCCGTCTCGCCGATATGCCGCCCCTGGAGGTTGCCTGGGTAGACGACAAGCGGGTCGTGGCTGAGAACCTCGGCGCCGTGGACGTGCCCCAGCGCCCAGTAGTCCATCCCCGCCGCGCGGAGGTCGTCCAGCGAGCAGGGAGCGTAGTTCTCGTGCCCCTTCCGCCCGCCGACGTTGCAGTGGAGCAGCGCGATGTTCACGCCCTCCGTCCGGCGCCCGGCGAAGCGGAGCGCCAGGTTCTCGTCCACGTCGCGCACCGGGAAGCTGCACCCGTGCACCGTCCCGACCCGCTCCCCCTTCACCGTCAGGGGGACGGACTCGATCTCCGCGCCGAATCGGTACGCAAGCGGGGGCAGGTCGCGGTCAAGCTCCCACCCGGAGAGCGGGTCGTGGTTGCCGTGCACCGTGAACGAGGGGATTCCCGCGTCGGAGAGGCGCTTCAGCTGTTCGAGGAAGAAGAGCTGCGCGCGGACGCTCCTGTCCTCGCCGTCGTAGACGTCGCCGGAGATCAGAAAAAAATCCGCACGGCTCCGCAGCGCGCAGTCCACGGCGTTTTTAAATGCGGAGAAGGTCGCCCCGCGCAGAAACCCCGCAAGCGCGGCGGACGTCTCCGAGAGCCCCGAGAAGGGGCTGTCGAGGTGAAGATCGGCGCAATGTATGAATTTCAGCGTGCTGCTGCCCATGAGGGCGCCACTCCTTTCGTTCGGAGAACCGGAGGGTGCGCGACACGCGCCCGACCGAAGTCCGTCCTCTTCGCGGCGCGCTTTTCCGGGCCGCGAAGACGGCTCCTACTTTATTCCACGCGCTCCTTCTTTGCAAGAGCATTCGACGCGTTTTTTCATCATAGATCCGCATTTCTACTACAACGGAAGACTTGTCACTTACCGGTGACAATGGGATAATAGCACAGCGTCGGATTCGATGCACATACTGTTATGGAGGCGTTCGAGAGATGAAGGGATTTGGAGCCGGAGTACGGGCTATTTCATACTACCTTCCGCCGAAGGTGGTGGACAACAAGGCGCTGGTGGAGGAGTTCGGTACGTGGACCGAGGACAAAATCTACCAGAAGACGGGCATCCGGGAACGCCGCGTTGTGGACGGGGAACTCGTCTCCGATCTCGCGACGCGCGCCGTGGAGAAGCTCTTCGAGGAACACGGAGTCGACAGAAACGACATCGATTTTCTGCTGCTGTGCACGGAGAGCCCCGACTACTACCTCCCCGCCACGGCCTGCGTGGTCCAGGACAGGCTGGGGCTCAAAAAGACGACCGGAGCGCTCGATTTCAACCTCGGCTGCTCGGGGTTCGTCTACGGACTCGCTCTCGCCAAGGGGCTTATCGGGACGGGAATCGCGAAGAAAGTGCTGCTGATCACGGCGGACACGCTGACGCGCACCGTCCATCCGATGGACAAGAGTACGCGCACCATCTTCGGCGACGCCGCGGCGGCGACGCTCGTCGAGGGATCGGACACGGCGCGCATAGGGGACTTCATCCTGGGAACCGACGGCTCGGGGATGGAGAAGCTGATCGTTCCGGCGGGGGCCTGGGCCGCCCCGCGTTCGCCGGAGACCGCCGTCGAACGGACGAATAAGTGGGGAAACACGCGGAGCGCGGAAAACCTGTACATGAACGGCCCCGAGGTGCTCAAGTTCACCGTGGAGACCGTTCCGTCCGCAGTGCGGCAGACGCTGGACGCGCACTCCCTCAAGCTGGACGACATCGACCTCTTCGTCTTCCATCAGGCGACGAAGCTGATCCTGGAGCATCTCCGCAAGGAGATCGGCATTCCGGAAGAGAAATTCTATACGAACATCGAGAACAAGGGCAATACCGTGAGCGCGACCATCCCCATGGCCCTCCGCGACGCGGCCGACGAGGGACGTCTTCGCCCCGGCGACAGGGTCATGGTGGTGGGCTTCGGCGTGGGTTTCTCCTGGGGGGCCACGATTCTCCGCTGGTAAAGCGGGCATTGCGGCAATCGTCTCATTTATGTGATAGACTGAAGGCGGGGAGTTTCCCCGCCTTTGTTGCGCAATGAAAGGGGATGAGTGTATGAACGGTTTCGCCCTGAGAAAGTTCGTCGCCCCTGAAATCCTCTTCGGCAAAGGGGCCCTCGCCCTTGCCGGTCGGTACGCCCGGAACCTGGGCGGAAGCAAGGTCTTCATCGCCACCGACGCCGGAGTGATCGCCTCCGGCTGGCTCGACCCCGTCTTAGAAAGCCTCGAACAGGAGGAGCTGGACTGCACGGTATTCTCCGATATTCTTCCGAATCCCACCGCCTCAATGGTCATGAAGGGGGCGCGCATCTTCTCGGACGAAGGGTGCGACCTCATTCTGGCGCTCGGCGGCGGAAGCCCGATGGACTGCGCGAAGGCCGTAGGGGCCGTCCATGCGAACGGCCGCCACGTGAGCGAGTTCGTCGGCGTCGACCGAATACCGCTCCCCTGTCCTCCGGTCGTCTGCATCCCGACGACCGCCGGGAGCGCGGCCGACGTCTCGCAGTTCTCCATCATCAAGAACGAGGGGACGAAGGTGAAAAACGCCATCGTCAGCAAGTCGATCGTCCCGGACGTGGCGCTCGTCGACCCCCGGACCACGCTGACGATGGACCGGAACCTCACCGCCGCCACCGGACTGGACGCGCTGACGCACGCAGTGGAGGCCTACGTCTCGAAGGCGTCGTCCGATCTCACCGACCTGCACGCCCTCCGGGCAATCCGCCTCGTCGGGGAGTTCCTCCCGAAAACTTTGGACGACCTTTCCAACATCGACTACCGGAACGGTATGATGCTCGCCAGCCTGCACGCCGGGCTCGCCTTCTCCAACGCCAGCCTCGGCGTCGTCCACGCGCTCTCCCACAGCCTCGGAGGCCTTCTGGACCTCCCGCACGGGGAGTGCAACTCGTTGCTACTCCGATGGGGCGTGGAGGCGAACTTCTCCGCGGCGCCCGACCGCTACGCCGCGATCCTCGAAGCGCTCGGCGGGAGCGTATCCTCCCCCGAACCGCTTCCGGAGCTTCTTGAACGGTTGGACGCTCTCCGCGCGAAAGCGGGCATCCCCGGCAGGCTGCGCGAACTGGGACTGCGCGAGGAACAGCTCTCCCTGCTCGCCGAAACGGGCGAGCATGACCCGTGCATGCTTACGAATCCGTTTCTCTTCGGCCATGATGAACTGGAGGCGCTGCTCCGCAATGCCTATTGACGACAAGGACGAGCAGTTTCTCGCCCTTATGGGCCTGGGCGCCAAATCGGGCAAAAAGAGCCACTACCCCGAGCTGAAGCGCCGCCTCTCCGAACTGGAACGGATGCGCGATCTGCTGGACCACGCGCGGGACGCCATTTTCGTGATCTCGCTTCCGGAGGAGACCGTGGAGTACCGGAACGAAGCCGCGCTGGGGCTCCTGGGGCTTGCGCGGACGTCCGAGAAACTCCGTCTGCACGATTGCCTCAAAACGCCTCGCGCCGCGCCGCTTTCGCTCTTCTCGATTTTTCCGGTCCTCTCCCCGGAGGAGCAGCGGAAGGTGATCTCCCTCCTCACCCTCAACGGGACGCGCCGCTTCGAAGCCTCTTTCCAGGCCTCAGCCGAGGAGGGGAAAACGTCGGGCATCCTCATCCTCCGCGATCAGGAGGAGCGCATCGTCATCCAGGAGCAGCTGGCGGCGTCGCTGAAGACGGTCGAGGAGGCGAGGATGAAGACGGTGCGCCTCACCGCCGCGCTGGTGGAGATGAAGGACTCGTACACGGGGAAGAACCAGCGCCAGTCCGCCCGGCTGGCGCACGAAATCGGACATCGGCTCGGCCTGACGAAGGCGGAGACCGACGACCTCGTCACCGCCGCCCTGCTGCACGACGTGGGGATGATGGGCGTTCCGACGGAGATTCTTTGCATCCCCGGCCCGCTCCGGCCCGTAGACAGGCGGCTTATGCAGGAGCACTCCGTCATCGGGAGGGATATCCTGGCGAAGGAGGGGTTCCCGGAGCCTATTTCGCTCGCCGTGCTCCATCATCACGAACGGATGGACGGCAGCGGCTACCCCGACGGCCTGAAGGGAGAGGCGATTCCGCTCTTCGGGCGCATCGTGGGCGCCGCGGACGTTGTGGAGGCGATGCTGAGCCACCGGCCGTACCGGCCTGCGCACCCGCGCGAGGAGGTCGTCCGGGAGCTGGAGGAGCAGCGGGGAAAATTATACGACGAAAAAATAGCAAACATTTGCATCTCCTTGCTCCGCGAGGGTTTTTCAATCGCGGAGGAGGAGAAGGAGAGCAAATACTGAACAACCGCAGGGGGCTCCTCTGCGGAGTCCCCTGCGGCGTATCCGCGTTCGGCGGAGCTTAGTGCGAAGCCACGTTGAAAACCAGATCGAGGCGCGTGAGCTTGAACAGCTCTTCGACCATTCCGCGAAGGCCGGTGATCGTCATCTTGCCGCCCTTCTGAAGGCATCGCTTGTGGATGGAGATGAGTACGCCCAGCCCGGAACTGTCGACGTAGTCCAAACCGGAGAGATCCAGCGTCAGGTTGGACACTCCTTCGTCGAGAAGCGCGATCAGCTTCTCACGTACCGATGCGGAATCCTCCACGTACATGCTTCCGGAAATGCCGATCCTCGCTCCGTTCCCGCTCTTGTTGACATCGATTTTCATGGACGCTCCTCCTTAAAAATAAAAACATCGTGCGCGCACATCCTTCGATACTCTTTCCGTAGAGAAGGTTCACGCTCCATTATACGACAGCCGTTCGGTTCGTCCACTCCTCGCGGCAGCGCTTTCGACGGCGATTCAGAGAACCGTCGCGGGGTCGCCACCCGTTGCGGCGCCGCCCTCGACTACGCGGAGAAAGAATCCGACCGCGGGGAGAAGGCACCACCCCCTGTAGCTGTAGGTATGGGGTTCGCCCGGCTTCTTCCCCTTCTCCACGACTTCAAGGACTGCGGAAGGCCCGACAGAGATCCGCGCGCCGGGACCGAGATCCTCCGGAAGCCCCTCCACGACGAGGTTCTCCGCGAGCGCTCCGGGGGGGAAGTCGAATCCGGCTTCCCGCTCCGCCTTCCGGATGTCCTCCGCGCGGAGCAAGCTGACCTCCCTGTCGGTCACCCCCATGTGCGAATCGCCCTCGATACCGCCCCGGACGAAACGGATCGCCGGGACTTCCCTCTTCGGCTCCTGGCGCTTCGCGCTCGTACAGACCGCAAGGACCCTCGCCATCAAGACCACTCCCCTTCGAGCGCGTAATGTTCAACATATGATACCACGAACACGACAAGCACAGGAGATCCCCTCGAGCGGCGGAATCTCCCGTGCGCTTTTTCCTCGTTTTCGTCGGGTCTACTTCGGCGGAATCCTGAAATCGACCTCGCGGGCGGCGCCGTTCCGGAGAAGCCGCCGCTTCGCAGGCGCAGTCTCGCACACCACCGCGCCGCCGCGCACCACGAAGAGGCATTCGCTCTGGAGACGGAGCGCCTCGAATTCGTCGGGAGCGTCGAGGATCACGAAATCGGCCGGAGCGCCCGGCCTTACGCCGTAGCGATCCCGGACGCCCATCGTCGTTGCGGAGTTGTCCGTGATCATGTCGAAGAGTCGGCGGATCCGCTCGCGCCCGCTCATGTGCGCCGTGTGCATCAGCAGGTTGGCCGCGGCCAGCATGGAGCCCCTCCCCATAGGGTACCATGGGTCCATGATGGAGTCGTGCCCTATGGAGACGTTGACGCCCGCCGCGTCCAGTTCGTCCACGCGGGTGTGCCCCCTGCGGCGCGGATAGCCGTCCGTGCGGTTCTGGAGCACGGAGTTGTCGAACGGCGCGGTGATGAAGTTCATCTTCGCCCTGCGGAAGATCCCCATCAGCTTGAGCGCGTAGTCGTTGTTGTAGTTGTGCATCGCCGTGGTGTGGCTCGCCGTGACCGCGCTTCCCATCCCCGTCGCGATGGCGAGCTTCGCCATTACCTCGACGAAGCGCGACTGGTCGTCTCCGGTTTCGTCGCAGTGAATATCCACGAGGCGGCCGTACTGTTCGGCCAGTTCGAAGGCCAGCTCGACCGAACGGACGCCGTCCTCGCGGGTGAATTCGATGTGCGGGATGGCGCCGACGCAGTCGCACCCCATATCGAGGGCGCGCCTGAGATTCGCCTCGCCCTCCGGGAAGGTGAAGATTCCGTCCTGCGGGAAGGCGACCACCTGGATCTCCGCGACGTCCTTCATCTCCTCGCGCAGTTCGACGAGCGCCTCCACCGTGACGAGGGCGGAATCGGTGGTGTCCGCATGGGTCCTGATGAACTGGACGCCGTTCGCGACCTCCCAGAGCACGGCCTCGCGGGCGTTGCGGAGCACTTCGTCTTTTTTAAGCGAAGGGCGGCGCTCCCCCCAGATGGCGATGCCTTCGAGAAGCGTTCCCGATTCGTTGAAGCGAGGGCTTCCCACGGTAAGGACGGCGTCGAGGTGCAGATGAGGGTCGACGAAGGGCGCGGACACCAAGTTGCCCCCGGCGTCGATCTCCCGCTCGGCCTGAACGGCGAGCCGTTCTCCGATCGCCGCCACGCGACCGTCCCGAACCGCGATCTCCTTCGATCCGGACTCTCCGCGAAGCCGCGCATTGCGTACCACAAGGTCCATTCTCTCTACTCCCCGTCGATTTGATTTATGCAATCGTTTGCATTAGAATAGTACCATAGTCGCTCATCCCTGTCCACAGCCGACAGAAAGAGTGAAAATTCACGTCACCCGTCGCCATTGACAGAAGCCCCTCCCGTTGATTGAATGATTGGAAATCATAGAGAGTACAGAACTTCTGATACAATGGGAATTGGCGCGATTGTGAAAATCCGCGAAAATCAGGGAGGTGAAGGGAGAAAGCGCTTTTTTTTCGCGGAACGCGGTGAAATCGGGCTCTTTGAAGCGGCGTCCGGCCCCCGCCGGTTCGCCGGATACTTTGAACGGGAGGTGCATGTGTGTGAAGAAATTTGTTGCTCTGTTCGCTCTCTGCCTGCTGGTTCTCTTCGCCGGGGCGGCGGCGGCCGATGTGAAGGACTACAAGGACTTCAAGCTGGCTGCCGTCTTCCAGACGGCGATCGAAGAGCCGTGGGACGGCGCGATCCATCAGGCGTGTCTGAAGGTGCAGAAAGAGACCGGCATCGTCTACGAATTCGCGGAGAAGGTCGGCGCGGCGGACTTCGAGCGCGTACTCCGCGAGTACGCGGAGAGAGGTTTCGACCTGATCGTCGGCGACGCCTTCCTCGCGGGAGAAGAGCCGTCGCGGCGCGTGGCGAAGGAGTACCCCGAAGTCGCGTTCGCCTTCGGCTCGGAGTTCACCTTCCAGGAGCCGAACTACTCGGTCTTCGACAACTGGATCCACGAGCCCTCCTACCTGTGCGGCATCATCGCCGGACGAATGACGAAGAGCAACACCCTCGGCATCGTCGCCGCAATCCCCATAGCGGAAGTCAACCGGCTGGTCAACGCATTCAAAGAGGGCGCGCTCTCCGTGAACCCGGCCGTCAAGGTGAAGGTCGCCTACATCGGAAGCTGGTTCGATCCTCCGAAGGCGAAGGAGGCCGCCCTGGCCCAGATCGAGTCGGGCGTCGACCTCATCTTCGCGGAGCGCTTCGGCGTCTTCGAGGCGGCGAAGGAGCACAAGATCCTCGCCTTCGGCAACATGCTCGACCAGCACGACCTGGCCCCCGAAGTGGTCGTCACCGGCCCGGTGTGGGACATGTACCCGACGGTGCTTCACTCGGTCGACGCGGTACGCAAAGGCGAATGGAAGGCCGAAGACCTTCGCGAGTGGTCGATGATGGCCAAGGGCGGCGCGTTCCTCGCTCCCTTCCACGAGTTCGAGCAGAAGCTTCCCGCCGAGCTGCTCAAGGAAGTCCGCGACCTCGAGGCGAAGATCCTCGCCGGCGAGTTCACCGTCCCGGTCGTCGAGACGGAACTGAAGACGGACTGATGTTTTTTCGGGGAACGGGGGCATCTCTCCGTTCCCCTTTTCCAACCGGAACACCCTAAAGGGGGAATAACCGCCGATGAACCGGCCCGACATAACGCATACCGAAGAGCGCGCTCCCGTCGTCGAAATGCGCTCGATCCGGAAGACCTTTCTCGACGTCGTCGCGAACAGGGACGTGGACTTCGCCCTGTACGAGGGCGAGATCTGCGCCCTCCTCGGCGAAAACGGCGCTGGAAAGACGACGCTCATGAACATCCTCTTCGGATACTACGCCGCCGACGGCGGCGAGATCCGCATCGGAGGGGAGAAGGTCTCCCTCTCCTCCCCCCGCGACGCCATCGCCCGGCGAGTCGGCATGGTGCACCAGCACTTCACGCTCGTCCCGTCGCAGACCGTGCTCGAAAACACCGTGGTCGGGAGCGGCGGCGGCTTCTTCCTCGACATGGGAAAGGCCCGCCGGAAGCTGCTCGAACTGCAGAACCGCTTCGGCCTGCACGTCGACCCGGACGCGCCGGTGTGGACGCTCCCCATCGGCGGCCAGCAGAAGGTGGAGATTCTGAAGGCGCTCTACCGGAACGCGCGCATCCTCATCCTCGACGAACCGACGGCCGTGCTCGCGCCCCTTGAGACGAAGGAACTCTTCGCCACGCTGCGCGCGTTGGCGGCGGAGGGGTGCTCCGTCGTCTTCATCTCGCACAAGCTCTACGAGGTCATGGAGATCGCCGACAGGGTTGTCGTCCTCTCGAAAGGGAGCGTGGTCGCCGAACGGGCGACGCGCGACACGAACGAGCGCGAACTGGCGAACCTGATGGTGGGGCGCGAACTCGAGGAGCGCCGCCACGCGGGCTCGAAGAATCTCGGCGACCCGGCGCTCGAAATCCGTTCCCTCTCGATAAAAAACGACAAGGGGCTGGAGGCGGTCAAGGAACTCTCCCTAGCAATCCGTTCCGGAGAGATCCTCGGGATGGCCGGGGTCTCGGGCAACGGCCAGCGCGAACTGGCGGAAGCCCTCTTCGGTCTTCGAGTCCCCGACGGCGGAGACGTGCTTCTCGGCGGGGAGCCGCTTCCTCCCGGAAGACCGAAGGCCTCCGTAGACCGGAAGATGGCCCGCATCCCGGAGGACCGGATGACCACGGGGCTGCTGCTCGAACTCACAGTGGAGGAGAACCTCGTCCTCGAAAACCACGCCTCCTTCCGCTCGCTCGGCATGCTCGACCACGCGGCGATCGGCAGGCACGCGGACGGACTGATCGACGAGTTCGGCATCAAGACCGACGGACGGCGCGCCGTCGCCCGGACGCTCTCCGGGGGCAACCTGCAGAAGATCATCCTCGCCCGCGAACTTTCGGCCTCTCCGCGCGCCGTCGTCGCGGCCCAGCCGACGCGCGGGCTCGACGTCGGCGCCATCGAGTACGTCCACAAGCGGATTCTTGAAGCCCGCGGGAGCGGCGCGGCCATCCTCCTGATCTCGGAGGACCTTGACGAAATCTTCCTGCTCGCCGACCGGATCGCCGTGATGTACGAAGGGCGTATCATGGGCGTCGCGGAGCGGGATGAAGCGAGCAGAGAGCAGGTCGGTCTCTGGATGAGCGGGGTGAGCGAACCGTGCGCATGATCGTGTCGAAGCGGGCGCCTCTGCCCGGATGGATACAGCTTCTCGTGCCGGTGGGGGCCGTCCTGGCGACGTTGCTTCTCTCGGCGATCCCCATCCTGATCGCGGGAGGGGACCTCTGGCTCTCGTACGTCTCCCTCTTCCGGGGAGCGCTGGGGACGCGCTACAACTTCCTGGAGACCTGCGTGAAGGCGGCGCCGCTGACCTTCACCGGGCTCGCCGTGGCCTTCGCCTTCCGGGCGAAATTCTGGAACATCGGCGCCGAGGGACAGCTCCTCGCCGGAGCCATCGCCGCCGCCTGGGTGGGCATCTACGCGCCCCCCCTTCCGAAAGCGGTCGTCCTGCTGCTCGTCTGCGCCGCCGGGTTCCTGGCCGGAGGGGCGTGGGCGACGATCCCCGCTCTGCTGAAGACGAAGTACCGAGTGGACGACGTGGTCACCACGCTGCTGCTGAACTACGTCATGTGGCACCTGATGGGGTATCTGCTCTTCGGTCCGCTGCAGATGCCGGGGTCGAGCTGGCCCCGCTCCCCCGCCGTGGCGGAGATCGCGCGCTTCCCCGTGCTGCTGATCCGCTCGCGCTTTCACCTGGGCATCGTCCTCGCCCTTGTCGCCGTGCTCGTCGTCTGGTTCGTCAACAGCAAGACGGTCTTCGGCTACCAGTCGCGCGCCGTCGGGGTGAACCCGAGGGCGGCGGCCTTCGGCGGCATCGACGTGAACGCCGTCGTCATGAAAACCGCGCTCCTCTCCGGAGGGCTCGCGGGGCTCGCGGGCGTGGGCGAGGTGGTCGCAATCCACTTCCACCTGCTGATGGACATCTCCCCCGGTTTCGGCTACTCCGGCATCGTCATCGCGATGCTCGGGAGGCTGCACCCGGTCGGAACGGTGCTCTCCGCGTTCTTCTTCAGCGTGATCATCGTGGGGGCGCAGTCGATGAGCCGTCTGACCGGCGTCCCGACCTACATCGCGGAGGTGATCCAGGGGATGGCGCTCATCGTCATGCTCATCGCCCTGCTGCTGACCGAATACCGCGTAAAGGCGGTGAGAGACTGATGGAACAGATAATGACCACCGCTTTTATCACGGGACTTCTGGCGGCCATGATGCGCATGGCGACGCCCATCATCTTCGGCACGCTTGGGGAGATCCTCTGCGAGCGCGCCGGGGTGCTCAACCTCGGTATCGAGGGAATCATGCTGATGGGCGCCATGACCGGCTTTCTCACCACGCTGACCACGGGTTCGCTCTGGCTCGGCGTGGCGGCGGCGGCGCTCGTCGGAGTGCTGCTCTCCCTCTTCATGGCCTTCCTCGCCGTCTACCTGGGGCTCTCGCAGCACGTCTCGGGGCTGGGGATCACGCTCTTCTCGACCGGGCTCGCCATGTTCATCTACCGGCTCGCGGTCGGCTCTCCGGTGAACCCTCCCACGGTGCGCCCCTTCACGCAGACGGCGATTCCGTTCCTCTCGGAACTCCCGGTCGTCGGCCCCGCGTTTTTCAACCAATACGTGCTGGTCTATATCGCGCTGCTCCTGGTGCCGCTGGTCTGGATTCTGCTCTACCGCACCTCGTGGGGTCTCGCCATCCGCACCGTCGGGGAGAACCCCTTCGCCGCGGACACGGTGGGCATCGACGTCAACCTGACGCGGACGCTCTGCCTCGCGGCGGGCGGCGCGCTCATGGGCGTCGGCGGCGCGTTCCTGACCCTGGCC
>JAHDKT010000089.1 GCA_018436725.1 Synergistaceae bacterium
AGCTCGTCGCCGGGGAAGAGGCTCTTCCCGGCCTTTTCGAGGAACTGGTGGACGTGCATGCCGCTGCCGGGCATCTTGTAGAGCGGCTTCGGCATGAAGGTGACCTTGAAGCCCATCTCCTCGGCGACCGAGTGGATGATCCACTTGGCGATACAGACGCTGTCGGCGGCCTTCACCAGGTCCATGAAGTCCAGCTCGATCTCGAGCTGCGACGCGCCCACCTCGTGGTGGTGGTACTTCACCGCGATGCCCGCCTCCTCCATCAGCCGGACGGTCTCGTTCCGGAAGTCGAAGAAGCGGTCCTCGGGCGGCAGCTTGTGGTACCCCTTCAGCGGGGCGAAACGCTGCTGCGTGTTGAAGTCCTCGCCGAGCCCTTCGCCCGAACCGATGGAGTAGAAGGCGTGGTCGATCCCCGTGGAGTACTCGACGGTGTCGAAGACATAGTACTCAAGCTCGACGAGCATCTGCGCGCTGTCGGCGAGCCCCTTCTCCTTCAGGTACTCCGCGGTGCGCTCCGCGACGGAGCGGGGGTACTGGTCGAAGACCTTCCGCTCGGTGGAGACGACGTCGCAGAGCACGTGGACGATGCTGAAGTCGCCGCGCTCTTCCAGCCACGCCGCGTTGCAGTCCGGGATGGCGACCATGTCGGACTGGTCGACCTTGGCGAAGCCGTAGTTGGACGCGTCGAAGCCGATGCCGTCGCGGAAGATCGTTTCGGAGACGTACCCTCTCGGCAGGCTCACGGAGCGCATGCCGCCGCCGATGTCGAACATCAGCATGTTCAGAAAATCCGCTTCGATGGGACCGGGCTTGAAATTCTTGAGTACCGACAGTTTCATGAGTATTCCTCCATATCGCTGTATTATTGTTCGGAAAACGCGCCGCGCCCTCCGTGAACTAAAAACGCTTCCCAAATCGCTTCCGGACAGCCTCGAATTTCGTCGGCGCAAGGCGCGAGGCCCCTCGACGGGAGACTGTGCAAAAAGCCTCCCCCGAGGGAGAGGCGTTGCGCGAAAGCCCGTATGAAGCCGATCCCCGCTGTTTTCGGGCAAAGGCTGTATTCTTTACATTGA
>JAHDKT010000087.1 GCA_018436725.1 Synergistaceae bacterium
ATGACGAGCACGCCCGGCCTGGGCGCGGCCATCGACGCCACGGGGACGGACGAGTGCAGCGCGGGGTACGGCGGGGCCTACCCCGTGGCCATCGTCTGCATGGTGCTCTTCACTACGATGCTCGCGGCCTTCTTCAGGGCGCGGTAGAAAAAAGGGGGAGCGATTCCGGACCGTTTGTGGAAGGCGAATCGCGCCTTCCACAAACGGTCCTTCAAGAGGCGTGTACCAACGGCACGATTCCTACCCTTTGAGCACCCTCAGGTTTCCCTGGAGCGCCCGCTCGGGGAGCAGGTCGGCGAGCGCCTTCTCGTAGTGCGCGACGCCGACGCCGGGTATCAGTCGCGCTTCGGCGGCGACGGCGAGCAGGGCGACGTTCTGCATCCGCACATCCGGCAGCTCCGTCCGCACGGGGACGACGCGCACGCCAAGACGGGCGCAGGCCGAGGCCACGTCCTCCTCGGAGGTCTCCTTCTCCGCGCCGAGACGGACGGAGAGCGGCTGCCAGCATGTATCGTAGTAGAGCAGCGTCCCGCCGGGCGCGGCGAACAGCTCGACGGCCCGGAGCGCCTCGGTGCGTTCGAGGGCGAGCACGAGCGCGGCGCTCCCCTTGCGGACCAGCGGCGTCGTCAGCGTCCCGATGCGGACGAACGACTCGACCATGCCGCCCCGCTGGGCGAGACCGTGCGTGTCGACGCCGCAGACCGCGAGCCCCGCGTAGTCGGCGGCCCTTATGATCGCCTCGCTCAGCAGGCCGATCCCCTGGCCCCCGACGCCCGACATGTAGATATCGAAGCGGCTCATGCCTTCTCCCCTCCTTCCTGAACTTTCTTCACGCCGATCGCCTTCGCCGGACAGGTCTGGATGCAGGAGCCGTCGCCGATGCACAGCTCCGCACTCACCGTCACCCGTCCCTCGGAGTCCCTCTGGAACGAGGGGCAGCCGAAGGACTCGACGCAGACGTGGAGTTTGTCGCACTTCTCCTGGTCGATGTGCACCGATTTACGGACGTATCCGGGGGCGCGCTGCTGCTCGCGCGTGTACTTCAGCATGCACGGGTGCCGGGCGATGACGACCGAGAACCCCTCCTCCGCGACGGCGTCCTTCACCATTTGGGTCAGCTTCGCCTGGCTGTAAGTGTCCACTTCTCGGATGCTCTTCACCCCGAGCCCTTCGAGGACGGAGCGCACGGGGATGGCCTCGGCGGGGCCGTTGGCGTTTCCCCCCGAGCCGGCGTGGTCCTGGTGTCCGGTCATGGCCGTGGTACCGTTTTCCATCAGGACGAGTACGAGGTTGTGGTTGTTGAAGACCGCGTTGACGATGCCGGGGAGTCCGGCGTGGAAGAATGTGGAGTCGCCGAGGAAGGCGACGACCTTGCGTGTCGTGTTGAAGAGTGAGAGCCCCGCCGCCGTCCCGGTGGAGTGCCCCATAGAGAGGAGCACTTGCCCCATGTTGTAGGGCGGGAGGAAACCGAGCGTGTGGCAGCCGATGTCCGCGACGGTGATATCCTCCTTCGCGAGCGCCTGCTTGACGGCGTGGAAGGCCGAGCGGTGCCCGCACCCGGGGCACATCTGCGGCGGCCGGGGGGCGAGGGAGGACGCGCGCTCCGCGTTTTTGCGCGGGACGAGGGAGGGCCACGTCTTCGCAAGCACCTCCGCCACCTTGTCGGGAGTGTACTCCCCTATCCAGTCCTCGGGGTCGGTCTTGCCGACGACGACGGTGCGTATGCCGAGGTCGAAGGCCAGCGCCTTGATCTCGCGTTCGAGCACGTCGTCCAGCTCTTCGAGCACCTTCACGCAGGCATGGGAGCGCAGAAAGTCGGCCACGAGCCCCTTCGGGAGAGGGTGGACCACGCCGAGCTTCAGGATGTCCGGCTTTTCCGCCGCGTCCTCCAGCACGTCGACGAGCGAGCGGAAGGGAAGCCCCGCCGTAATGATTCCCTTCGACGGATCGTTCCCTTTTCGCAGCTCATGGAGCGGCGAGCCGTCGGTCTCCTGCGCGACTTCGGCCAGGCGGGCGATCGCGCGGCGCTTCATGTCGAGCGCGCGCGAGGTGAGCGGAATAGAGGGACCGGCGGAGGAGTCGAACGCGGAAACGGTCCCGATCGGACGGGGCGTCCACCCGGCGAAGGCGACCTTCTCCTTGCCGTGACAGACGTGCGTGGTCATGCGGAGGATGACGGGCATCTTCCGCTTTCTGGAGAGCTTCATCGCTTGAAGGTAGAACGCGTAGGCCTCCGCGGGCGACGCGGGTTCGAGCACGGGGATGTAGGCGAGGCGGGCGATGTGGCGGTTGTCCTGCTCGTTCTGCGAGGAGTTCGCGCCGGGGTCGTCGCCGAGGATGGCGACCAGACCGCCGTTCAGCTCCAACAGCGGAAGCTGGACGAAGGAGTCGGCCGCGACGTTCAGACCGACGCTCTTGAAGAAGACGCACGAGGGGTGACCGTTGAGCGCCGCGCCGCACGCGACTTCGGTGGCTACCTTCTCGTTGGTGGAGAACTCGAAGTAGTAGGGGCGGCGCTCTTTAGGAACGCTCATGAGCGCGGCGCCGATCTCCGGCGTAGGGGAGCCGGGGTAGGAGGCGATCACCTCCGTCCCGGACTCGATCATCGCGCGGGCCAGCGCGGTGTTCCCGAGGACGATCTCGCTGAACGGCCCTGTGTTCAGCAGCATGTCGCCGAGATTCTTCATTGAACGACCTCCTTTGTTCAGCGATCCGGTAGAATCGCCGTCCGGCTTATGAATACGTCCCTTCCGCGATAGGTGAAGTACTCCACGAACACGCGGTTATCGGTGAATTTCATATTCTTCGGCACAAGGACGACAACCTTGCCGGATTCATCGGTCAGAGAGACGAATTCTTCGGGGGCGAGCGGTTTGCCGCTCTCGACGAGAGCGGAGGGCTTCTCTCCTCATGTGTTGCGGTAAACGCCCCATTCGATGTAGAGCGTCTCTTTTTCCGCCGACAGTTTTTCGAGGGCGCCTTGCTCCAGCTCCAGACGCAGATCCTGCGACGCCGCAGGCAGTGCGAAGACGAGCAGCAACGACAGAATTCCGAGCAGCAGCGCGTGTTTCTTCGTGAACATTCTCATTCCTCCTCTCCAAATTGGAACTGTTGCTTTTCTAAAATTGTATCACGAAACGCCGTAGAGATACTCTCCGTTCATCGGAGCAGGGAGGGAAGCGATGCTCCCCTCCCTGCGGAAATGCCGGGAAACCGCAGCCCCGCGCTTTTTGCGCGGAAACGGCGGACGGGCGCGGCGCTACTTTTTCTTCCAGTCTTCCAGCCCGTACTTCTCCAGGATGCTTCGAAGCTCTCCGCTCTCACGAAGTTTTTTCATCCCTTCCTCGAACAGCCGGGCGAGAACGACGGAACGCTCCGCTTTCGCGGAGGCCGGAGAAAAGGCGACGTACACCGCCGCATCTCCTCCGGGAACCTTCCCGGCAAGACGGAACGCGTCGCGCAGCCCCATGGCCAATGTCTTCTCCGCGAAAACGTTGACGTCCTCCACCACGATGTCCACGCTTCCATCCTTCAGCTTGCCGATGTTCGCCCCAAGGGCGTCCTCCCCCGAGGCGACGCGGAGCACGACCGCACCGACATTTTTGCCGAGGTACTCGTCAAGCTCCTCGCTGTAGGAGTAGTCGGCAATGAGCGCGAGGGAGCGTCCTTTCAGGCTGTCGAATCCTTCGAACGTCCACTTCGAGTCGCCGCGCACGAAGAACCCCATCAGAGAGACGCCGAACTCCTCGCCGGGAAACACGAAGTCGGGGACTTCATCGGAGGAGGCTCCGATCACCGCGTCGAGGTCCCCCGCGCGCGTCCCCTCGATCGCGGCGTCCCACGGCATCACCTTGTAGACGACCGTATAGCCTGCGTCTTTGAACACTTTACGGGCGATCTCCACGCCGTACCCGGGCTTTTCTCCGTCCTCCGAGCCGTTATAGGGGCTCCATTCATCCGCCGCGATCACAACGGTTTTTTCCTCCGACGCGTACGCCGGAACTCCCGCCCCGCACGCCGCCACGAGTACAACGAGGAGCGCGAGGCTCCACCACCGCATGTTCATTCTCCACATCCTCCTTCCTCTGAAAAAACCCGCGGAACTCCGGGTCCCTCTCCAGAAACCGCTCTATTTCCGCCTGCGCCGTCTCTTCGGGGCGCCGCCCGCCATCACCTCTCTTTCGCCCTGAATATATTCTCTTTCGCGAATTGTACCACGAAAAGAGCGTAAGTTTCGTTTCCAACCGCCGGCGGGGAGAGGGAGCTTTCCCGCGTCCGGTTCGACGCTCTCCCCCGGCCTGTGCTACACTTGACGCAGGTCGCGAAACGATCGCACAAGGAGGCGTTCCCCCTGAGACTGCACACCTACCGCACACCCCGGAGTCTGACCGGACCGCTGCGCGAAGAGGCCGCGCTGGGCGCGGTGTTTCTGGCCCCGTCGAACAGAGACCGGCCGCTGCTGCTGGAGATGCTCTTTCTTCCCGACACGGTTTCCTTTCCGGAGCGCAAGCCGAAGGTGTGGATTTGGGACGACCTCTACCGGGCGCTCGCCGAGGCTCTCGGCGTGAAACCCCGCGTGCAGATCGATCCGCCGGACCACTGGCTGCTCGTACGGCATATCGTCCATCGGCTTCGAGGCCGCTGCGCCGCGGAACTTCCCGCCGGAACGGCCTCGCCGCGCTTTTTGGAGCTTGCCGGACAGTCCATCCGCGAACTGCTCAGGGAAGACGTGCCGAGGGCGGAGCTGGCTTCAGCGCTGGGCTGCGGCGGCTGCGCTCCTTGCGCCGGCTGCGACCGCCTCGGCGACGAGTCCGGGCTCCTGTGCGCACTCTACGGCGACTATATCGACATTCTTGAAGAACGGAACCTCGCCGACAGCGCGCAGATCCCCTCGCTGGGAGCGGCGCTGCTGAAGGCCTTTCCCCGAGAGGGGAGAAGCTGGGCGAGCGGACTTCGTATCCGCGCCGCCGGATTCCTGAGCTTCGCCTCGGGGCAGATGGAGTTTCTGCACGCGCTCCGCGCAGCGGGGGCGGACCTGGAGCTGTGGGTCCCCGACTGCGGCGACGGAGACTTCTACACTGCGGTGCAGCAGTTCCCCGAAGCCGAGATCATTCCCTGTTCCGGTGAAGACGAGGATGCGCCGTCTCTCTGCGTCTCCATGGCGGCGGGCGATCTCCGTCTGTCGACGGACACGCTGGCACGCGAACTCTTTCTGTGGCCGTCGGGCGAGGGGTATCTCGCAGGGGCGAGCGGGCTTCCCTTTCCGGGGTGGGAGCATATCGCCCTCTGCGCGGAGACCGAAGAGCTTGGCTCGCTCGTCGAGAGCTTCACCAGGTACGGCATCCCCTTCTCGCTGCGCGAAGGGGCGACGGTGTCCGACACGGCGCTCTGGAAGAGCGCTCTGCGGACGCTCGATCTCGCGGAGGACGGGTGGCCTTCGGTGGAGACGGCCGACTTTCTCTCCTCGCTGCTTTTCGCTCCGTTCGACTTTCCGCGCAGGGCGTTCGGCAACGCGCTCCCCGCAGGGCGGAAGGGGTGGACGGAGTTCCTCGGCACATTCCCCCCGGAGGCGGGAGGCGGCGCTTTCCGCAGGGCCGTCGATTTCGCGGACGCGATGCTGCGCGGGGGGCGCCCCGAAGAACTTCTCGCGGCCTTCGCACGTCTCGCTCCTTCCCGCGCGGAGTTGAAACGCCTTGTCGAGCGGGCCGCATCGCACCCCCGCCTCGACGAGAAAATCCGCGAGATTTCGCTCGCCGTGCAGGAGGCGGAGGAGAAGGGGCACTCCCTGCGGGAGCTTCGAAGGGACCTCGGCGACGCCGGAAGCGCGCGGCTCTCCTTCGAGGAGGCATCGGCGTTCCTCGGGCAGTGGGCGGAGACGGCGTCGATCTGGATGCCCTCTCCGGTCTCTCCGACGGTTGGCGTTCATCCCGGCACGCCCCCCTCGCTCGTGCGCGCCCCCGTGTGGATTCTGCCGGGGATGACCGCGAAGCGGTGGCCGGGGCAGGTCCGCGAATCGCCGCTTCTGAGCGACCAACGGAAGGAGTTCCTGCATGAAAGCCTCGGACTCGGACGGAGCCATCTTCCGCTGGTGCCGGAGAAGCGGAGCCAGCGGGAAGCGCTCTTCCGCCGCCTTGCGGCCTGCGGCGAACAGCTCTGTATTCTGCTGCGCCCTCTGGCCGACGACGGAGGACGGCCGCTCCCCTCCTCGCCCTTCACCGACGCGGCGTGCGCCTCCCCCCGCCCCTGGCTGCGCTCTTCCGGAGCCGATCCGCTGGAGCGGTCGCTCGGCGCGATTCTCGCCCCGGAGGAGTGTCCCGTGGCGGAGGGCGTGGAGACGCGCTGGACTTCGTGGGCGCCGACCGGCGCGGAACGGGGCAGACTGGAACGGATTCCGCTCCCCCCGCCGAAGGAGCCCGTTTTCTCCCTGAGCGATCTGGACACGTACGTGTCGTGCCCCTTCCGCTACTACTGCGGGCGCGTCGCGTCGTTGGATACGCCCCCGGAGGAGCTGCACCGTTTCGACCTCGCGGGAAGCGCGCTCCATCTGCTCTGGCAGAGGGTATGGGAGACGCGGCTTACGACCGGCTCCCCGCTCGACTTTCTGGTCAACGAACTCTTCGACGCGGCGATGGACGAGAAGTACGCCCGTCTCAACGCGAACCGCGATCTCCGGCGGGAACGGAAGAAGATGCTGCGCCAGGCGCTCCGGCTGGCACGTACGCAGCAGACGATGGAAGACGCCGGACTGGCCTCCGAAAGAGTAGCGCAGAAACGCGAGTACACGCTTCCGGAGTTCACGAGGGAGGGCGTCCGCTTCAAGGGGCGCTGCGACCGTGTCGACTTCCTGCGGGACGGGAGGGCGGCTATTTTCGACTACAAGAGCGGGCCGTCGTCGAACTACAAGGAGAGCCTCCAGCTCGCGGCCTACGGGATCGCCCTCGCCGCGGCGGGCGTTCGGACAGCGGCGTCGGCGTTCCTCTGCCTTGCGGACGGCAAGGAGAAGGGGGCCTCGCTGGAAGACGCGCCGCTCGTCTTCTCGTCGTTCACGACGCCGCTGGCGCAGCTGGAGTCGGACGCCGAGGAGGCGCTCGAAAGGGTGTCGGAGTCGTTCTCCACGGGGCTGTTCCCCCCTCTGTACGAGTCGAAGAGCTGCCGCTACTGCGCCTATGCGTCGCTCTGCCGGAGGCGCGACTTCCGCACCGCCGCAATGGAAGAGGAGGACGAAGAGAATGGCGGACAGTGATCTGCTGCTGCAGCGCCTGAAGGCGCACATCGCATCGGAAGGGCGTCTCCTTCCCGCCCAGGAGGAAGCCGTTTTCTCCGACGCGCCGCTCACCCTCGTCGGCGCAGGGGCGGGGACGGGAAAGACGCACACGCTTTCGTGGCGCTTCATCAGGGCGCTGCTCCGAGAGGATGCGCGGCCCAAGGACATCCTGACGCTCACCTTTACGGACAAGGCTGCGAACGAGATGCGCGAGCGCATCAACGCGCTCTTCGCCGACCTGCGCCCCGTGCTCGACCCCGAGGGGACGCTGCTGCCCCGGATCGCCGCGGAGCTGCAGGAGGCGCAGATATCCACCATCCACGCCTTCGCGCTGAACATCGTCCGGGAGGAGGCGCTTTTTCTCCCCTCCGGCCTCGGCGCGCGCCAGATCTCGCCCCCCGAGGCGGAGCTGTTCACGCTGCGGGCGGAGAAGGCGCTGGACACGCTGGACTTCGGCTGGTTCACCCGAACGCTCCCGCACGGCCTGCGTTCGCGGGATTTCCTGGACGAACGGGCGGAAGAGTATCTCGCCGACGCGGTGACCGAGTACTCCCCGGAGGCGACGGTGTCGTTCGCGCTTTCCCTGGCCGACCTCCTGGAGAGCCGGGGGGAGTCGCCCGAAGACCTGCTGGAGCGGGCGGACGCCCCAGAGTATTTCGAGGAGGTGAAGCGGCGTATCCGCAGTATCTGCCTCCCCCTCTGCCGCGAGGTCGCCGGGGCCTGGGCGGGGGTCTTCGCGCAGCTTCCGTCCGCTCTGCCGGGAAAGAGCGCGTTCAACGAACGGCTCGACGCCCTGCGGAAGGATTGGCCTGCGGGCGCTCTGCCGCCCGAAGAGCCGGAGGCGCTGCTTGCCTTCGCGCAACAGCTTTTCGACGGCATCCTCGGCAACCTCAAGGGAGCGACGACGAGCCAGTCCGGGAAGCTGGCGCAGGAGGCGCTCGGCTGCTCGTTCGGGGAGCATCGGGAACGCTTCGCCACGCTCTGGACGGGGCTCCGCTTCCTGGCGCGGGAACCGGCGGAGTTCGACGTCCGCCTGCGCTCCGTACTGCTGCGCACCTCGGCCATGCTGTGGGCGAGGTACAGGGAGTTCCGCCGCAGACGGGGGCTGCTGTCGTACGACGACATGATCCGCCTGGCGGCCGAAATCGCCGCGCCCGGAGGTTCGTCGCGCTCCGTTCGCACGTTCCGCGAGATCCTCGTGGACGAGTACCAGGATACGAACCCCCTGCAGGACCGCCTGATCGAGTCCGTGGCCGCCGAAGGGAGCAGGCGCTTCCTGGTGGGCGACCCGAAACAGTCGATCTACCGCTTCCGCCACGCCGACCCGACTCTCTTTGGCGAACGGATCGCCTCCCCGTCCGGGGAGACGGCCTACATCCCGCTGCAAACAAGCTTCCGGACGCGCCCCGCGCTGTTGAAGGAGATCAACGGACTCTTCGGCGGGATATGGCGGAACGGCATCGCCTCCACGCTCCCCGCGCCTTACGAAGAGCTGCTCTTCCCTGAGAATCCGCAGGCGAGGGAACTCCGCGAAGGGACGTCCCTCCCGCCCGTGCTTCCGATCTTCCGCCGCCGGAGAGAGGGCGAGCCGATCGCGGAGACGCGGAGACGGGTGGCGACCGCCCTGGGAGAGAAGCTGCTCGAGCTGCGCGGGCAACCTGTCTGGAGCAAGAGCGAAAAAAAGATGCGTCCGGCGGAGTGGCGCGACATCACCATCCTCGTGCCGTCGCGATCCTCATTCGCCGCGCTCGAGGAGACGCTGCACCCGCTTTACGGCATCCCCGTCGCCTTCGAGAAGGGGAAGCGTTACTTCGACAGAGGGGAAATCGGCGATCTGCTGACGGCGATCCGGGCCCTGGCGTTTCCGGACGACAGGGGGGCGGCGCTCGGTTACCTTGCCTCCCCGTTCTCCGGCCTGAAAATGGAGCAGTTCGCGCGCTTTCTCGCCCCGGACGCCCCGCCGCTCGCCCAGCTTCTCCCGGAAACGGCGGCCAGGCTCGAGGAGCTGCGGAGCGTCGCGCGCTACTCCGGCCTCTTCGCGGCGCTCGTCCTGCTGCTGAAAGACCAGTCGTTCCTGGGGGCGTACCCCTTATGGAACCGGAAGAGCGCGCTCGCCAACCTCTGGAAGGGGCTCGACCTCGTCCGCGAGTACGAGGCGGTCTTCGGCAACGACCCGGGAGGGTGCGCCGCCTACGTCGCCCGCATGGCCGGGCGCAAGGGGGCGGGAGAGGAGAGCACGCCTCTCGGCGAAGAGGAGGACGTGGTCCGCGTGCTCACCGTCCACAGCGCGAAGGGACTGGAGTTCCCCATCACCGTGGTGATGGACCTGAACAACACTCCGGGAGGAGGCGGGGGGCGGGGGGCGCTCACCCCCTCGGCGCCGCTGGGAGCGGGGGTCTCGCGCCACCCCGAGGCGTGGAGCGAGAAGAGCGTCTCCGAGACCGGCAAAATCGCCCGCTTCCTTGAGGAGACGGAGGTCCGCGAGGAGTGGGAGCGCCTCTTCTACGTCGCCGCAACCAGGGCCATGGACTGCCTCGTCCTCTGCTCTCCGTGCGGCATGAAGGAGAGCGAACCTTCGCCCGTGTCCGGCTCGTGGCTCTCGCTGCTGCATCCGGAGATCCCTGAGGACGGCGCGGACCTGACACCCCTCGGGCAGGTATCCCGGGAACGGGAGGGAGCGGTGCGAACGCGAGGCGTGTCCGTTCCGCCTCCGCCCTCGGAGCCCCGCTTCGTGGAGAGGATGAGCGCCACCTCCTATTCTCTCTTCCGTTACTGTCCCGCCGCGTGGCGGATGAAGTTCCGTCAGGGGATGGAGATGACCTGGGAACTTCCCTCCTCCGAGGAGGCGGGAGGCGCCGATCTCGGCTCCCTTGCGCACTGGCTCCTCTCGCGATGGGACTTCCTCGCGGACTCGCTTCCGTCGATGCTCGACGAGCCGCACCCGCGCCTGCCGCAGGGACTCCGCGCCGTCTGGCGCGACGAACAGGGAAGAAGTGCCTTGAAAGGATGGCTGGAGCGCCTCGAGGGTCTTCCGACGGGGCGGGAGCTGGCTCGGCTGCACCGCACGCTCGCACTGCGCCGGGAACTTCCGTTCCGGGTCCGGATGGAGGGGCCGGGCCGGGGAATTTCCCTTGTAGGATCGGTCGACGCGCTCTGGATCGAGGGAGATACGCTCTTCATCAGGGACTACAAGATCACGGCGGGAGAGATGGACGGGACTGCGGCGTGGGAGACGCTTTACAGAGAACAGCTTCTGTTCTACGGGTATGCGGCATCGCGCGCCTTCCCCGGACGGAAGCAGGACATCCGTCTGCTCCACCTTCGGGAGGGGCGCGAAGGGGAGCGAATCACCCCGCCCGCGTCGTGGGACGAGGTCGGCGATTCGATCCGCGCGGCGGCATCCTCATGCGCGACGGGGCCGTTTCCCGCAGCGGCGGCGCGCTGTCCGGCCTGTTTCTACAGGCTCGACTGCCCGTACCGCATCGGTCGCGACGCGCATACCGCCGCGAATGAGTGAAACCGCGTAAAAAACAAATTGACGCAAGAGAAAGAGACGCTTAGTATTGAGGGGATGTTTGAATACTACGCCCGCTCCGGAAGGCGTCGAGTTTTCCCGGAACGCTTCGGCGGGACGGAGCGCGCCGCGACGGTCTGCACAAACTCCCTCGCGGGCGGAGCGGCGTTTCGTCCGCGAGACCACGACGGAAGGAAGGGATGAATCGAGATGGTACTTGATATGAACGAGATAAGCCCCCTCGAATGGGACGAACTGACCGACGGCATTCTCGATCTGGTGGACGACGAGATGCGGGCGGCGGAGCTGTTGCTGAACGCGGATCCTCCGCTGCCGGCCCCCTCGATAGCGCACTCCCTCATGGCGGTCGAGTACATGCTCTTTCTGGCTTCCCAGATCCTTGGAGCCCCTCGGAAAGCGTGGAAGAACGTCGAAGAGTATCTGCAGCACATCGGGGAGAAGGATCCCTCCCTCCGCCGCGCGCTCGGGCCCATGACCGCGCTGAAGAAGGCCGCCGCCGCGCATGCGTTCGACGAGGATATTCGGAAGGTCGCTCTCGCGGCGTTCAAGGCCGCCGGGAAAGCGGAAAAGACCCTCGGCGATTTCCTCGACGAGAAGTTCGACACCATGTACGCCGCGCACGAACAGGATTTCCCTCCCGGGAACGAAACCCCGCAGGGCCCCGGCAAGGAGTACATGCAGGCGCAGGACATCGTGGACAGGGCTTGGGGAGAGTCCTCCGCGAAGAAACGCGCAACCCTGGTGAAGAAGGCCCTCGAAATTTGCCCGCAGTTCGCCGACGCGCACGTCATCCTCGGCAACGATGCGCTCGACTCGGGGAAGCCGGAGGAGGCCGTCGTACACTTCCGCAGGGGAGTTGAATACGGCGAACAGGAGATCGGGGAGAAAGCGTTCGAAGAGATGAAGGGGCACTTCTGGGTGGCCTTCGAAACCCGCCCCTACATGCGGGCGCGTCTCGGACTGGGCTCGGCGCTGCGCGGAAGCGGATCCGTCGAGGATGCCGCGAAAGAGTTCTCGGCGATGCTCGACCTCAATCCGAACGACAACCAGGGAGCGCGGTACATGCTTATGGAGGCGCTGCTCGTCCTCGGGCGGCATGACGACGCCGCGGCGCTCCTCAAGCGGTACGACGAGGATACCGCCTTCTGGCTCTACCCGAAGGCGCTGATGAGCTTCCAGAAGCACGGCGATTCGAAGATCTCGCAGAAGGCGCGCGCCGAGGCATTGGGAAGCAACGCCCACGTCCCCGCCTACCTCCTGGGGAAGAAAAAGCCGCCGAAAAAGACGCCGGACAACTACGGCTTGGGCGACCAGGACGAAGCGGTGATTTACGCGGCCGAGTACGGCGAACCGTGGAGACTCGCGCCCGGCGCGCTGGACTGGCTGGCCGCGGGCGTCTGAGCGCGAAGAAGCGCCGTACCGAAGAGAGGAGGCCGGCTATCGAATCCCGGTCCCCTCTCTTTTTTTCTTTCCCGGCCGGCTCCTAGAGACTCTTCCAGCTCTTGAACCCCTTCCCGACGACCTCCGATGCGTCGGAGACCGACATGAAGGCCTTGGGGTCGTTCTCGGCGAGGAACTTCTTCAGAGGGATGACCTGACGCGGTTCGAGCAGGGTCATCAGCACGGGACGCTTCTGCTTGGAGTAGCCGCCCTCCCCCTCGAAACGGGTCGTTCCCCGGTGCAGCGAGAGGTTGATGTACGCCGAGACCTCCTCCGGGATATTCGTGATGATGAAGACCTGCTTTCTGCGGTCGAAGGAGCGCGTGGTGTTGTCCACCACGATCCCGAAGACGTAGAGGCCGACCGCGCCGTAGATGGCCGCTTCCAGCCCGACGACGAAGAAGGAGAGTCCGAGAAGCCCCATGTTGATGAAGATGCTGAACTGCCCCATCTCGATGCCGTAGCGCTTCCGCAGCGCGACGCCGGGGATGTCGAGCCCTCCGGTGGAGCCCCCCACGCGGAAGACGAGCCCCGCGCCGAGGCCGCGCAGCACGCCCGAGACCATGGCCGCCATGAATTTGTCGCCGATCACGGGGACGGGAACGAATTCGAAGAGCTTCAGCAGCATCGAGAAGAGGAGCACCGCCCACATGGTCCACATCACGAAGCGCGGCGACAGCTCCTTCCAGGCCCAGATCATCAGCAGGGCGTTCGCTATCAGGATCACCCACGCCGGAGAGATGCCGAAGACGTAGTTCGACAGCACCGCGATGCCCGACACGCCCAGGTCGGGGAAGCGGTTGGGCAGGACGAAGAGCACAACCGCCACAGCCTGAATGGAGACGCCGATAGTGACCGCAAGGAACGCCCTCCACTCGTCGCGAACCTCGCCCAAAACTCTCGCCGCTCCCCTTCGCACCAATGTGCGCGCCCTTTTCAAATCCACGTGCATCACTCCTCTTCTTTTTCTTCGGGGATCTCCGAATCCGAATTTCCCGCCCCCCCCCCCGCGGAGGCCGCGGTTCCTTCCCCGCGGATTCACGACGCCGCGGCACGCACATGCTGCGGCTTTCTGGTATAATAGTTCAGTTAAAGACCTGCGAAACGGAGTGAAACAGCATGTTCATCCCTCTCGAAGGAGACGGCCTCGTCTCCATACGCCGCATAGTCGCCATGGTTCGTCACGAGAACGAGACGGCTATTTATTTGCGCGACGGTTCACTCCTCGCCACCGGATTCAAACCCGAGACACTGGGGAAAAGATACAACGCTTTCTGCAAAGAGGCAAGAGCGAACGCCGCGCCTCTTCGCGCGCAACGAAACGGAGGAAAGAAAAAATGACAACGAGCCTTTCGGCTCTCCAGTACACCGCCAAGGATATCCAGGTCCTCGAAGGTCTTCAGGCGGTCCGCAAGCGGCCGGGAATGTACATCGGCGATACGTCGGTCCGAGGGCTGCACCACCTGGTCTACGAGGTGGTGGACAACTCCGTGGACGAGGCTATCGGCGGCTACTGCACGAAGATCGTCGTCGTCCTCCACGAGAACGAGAGCATCTCCGTGGAGGACAACGGCCGCGGCATTCCCACCGATCCGCACCCGTCGAACGGGCGTCCCGCCTCCGAGGTGGTGCTTACGACCCTCCATGCCGGCGGCAAGTTCGACGGCGGCGCGTACAAGGTCAGCGGCGGCCTTCACGGCGTGGGCGTCTCGGTTGTGAACGCGCTTTCCGACTGGCTCGAGATCACGATTTGCCGCAACGGAGAGTCCAGAAGCCAGCGCTTCGAGAAGGGTATTCCCGTAACCGACCTTTCGGAGGGCGTTCCTACGGACTGCACCGGGACGAAGGTGCACTTCCTGGCCGACGCCACCATCTTCGAAGAGGTGAAGTACTCTTTCGACGTGCTCGGGGCGCGCTTCCGAGAAATGGCGTTTCTGAACCCGGGGCTCTCCATCACGCTGGACGACCGGCGGGAAGAGGGGCGGGTCAAGGAGTACCGCTACGAAGGGGGCATGCGCTCCTTCATAGAGTACCTCAACAGGGGCAAAACAGTGCTCTTCCCGGACCCCATCGTCATCTCCGGCGAGAGGGACGGCGTCTCCGCGGACATAGGCCTTCAGTACAACGACGGCTACCAGGAGCGCGTCTTCGGTTTCGCCAACCTGATCCACACGGTCGAGGGCGGAACGCACGTCTCCGGGCTCAGGACCGCGCTCACGCGGGCCGTGAACGAAGCCGCCCGCCGTGCCAAGCTGCTGAAGGAGAAGGATGAAAATCTCTCCGGCGACGACCTCAAGGAGGGGCTGACCTCCGTCATCTCCGTCAAGCTGGGGAACCCGCAGTTCGAGGGACAAACCAAGACGAAGCTGGGCAACAGCGACGTGAAGGGAATCGCCGACTCCATCGTCTACGAAGGACTGGTCGCCTGGTTCGACGAGCATCCGCAGATCATCAGGACCGTCGTCGAAAAGGCCATCAAGGCGCGTCAGGCCCGCGAAGCGGCGAAGCGCGCCCGCGAACTTGTCCGCAAGACCGCGATGACCGGACTGACCCTCCCCGGGAAGCTCGCCGACTGCTCCGACAGGAACCCCGAACACACAGAGGTGTACATCGTCGAGGGAAACAGCGCGGGCGGCAGCGCGAAGCAGGGCCGCGACAGGAGCTTCCAGGCGATTCTGCCGCTGCGCGGCAAGATCCTCAACGTCGAGAAGGCCCGTCTGGACAAGGCGCTGGCCAACGCGGAGATCCGCACCATGATCCAGACGCTCGGCGCGGGCGTGGGAGACGACTTCGACACGTCGAAGCTGCGCTACCACAAGGTCATCATCATGACCGACGCCGACGTCGACGGCGCGCACATCGGCACGCTGCTGCTCACCTTCTTCTACAGGTACATGCCCGCCCTGATCGAACGTGGGTATCTCTACATGGCGCAGCCCCCGCTCTACAGAGTGCAGAAGGGGAAAAACGTCACCTACTGCTACAACGAGAAGGAGATGCGGGCGCTCCTGACCGACGCCGGCGATTCTTCGAAGATCGTGGTGCAGCGCTACAAAGGTCTTGGAGAGATGAACCCGGAGCAGCTCTGGGAGACGACGATGGACCCGAAAAACCGCATTCTGAAGAAGGTCGAGATCGACGACGAAGTGGAAGTGGACGAATACTTCAGCATCCTGATGGGCGACAAGGTCGAACCCCGCAGGGACTTCATCACCGCGCACGCGCACGAGGTGCGGAACCTGGACATTTAGCGCGCCCCGAAGCGCCGTGCCGACGACGAGAAGCCCTCGGACGTTTTCCCTCTCGTTTTTTCCTCTAAAACGCCCCGCAGCACTTCTCGGCGGGGCGTTTTTCGTACGCTCTCGTACGGCCGGCGCTCGGAACTTCCTTCCGCAGCAAGCCGCCGGCGCAACCTTTCTTTTTCGCCTTGACTTTGAAAAATAGAGAGTTTACACTATCAAGGCAACAAGGCGAATTGACGATCAATTTCGGCATATTGGATATACTTTTCGAGCACGTTTTCCATAGAGTGTGTTCTGCTGCTAGAACAGAGAGGGAAACTTCTTCTACATTGAATGAGAACTGTTCGTTTCTCCAATACTGAGGAACGTGCTGCTCGAAGGAATTTCCGTCCGCTGTCGAACGGATGCTCCTTCTGCGCAGGACATTTTCGGCAGTCGACGATGATGCTGCCCGCCCGGCAACGCGGAAAGGAGGCGAGGGACAACACACAGGGCAAAGCATGAAAACAGCGAAAAAACTCTGAAGGAGGTGTTTTAATGAAACACGGAAAACTGGTTGCATTGAGCGTAGCGGTAGCGGTTATCCTGGGCATTTTTATTATCGGCGTCCCTTCGAACGCGGTAGCGGCGGAGTTCAACTGGAAGTTCCAGAGCCATCACACGCCGGGAGCGCTTTCGACGACATACGTCATCCCGCCGTTCATCGAGAGGATCCACGAGAAGTCGGGCGGCAGGCTGAACATTACCCTGCACTACGCGGGAGAGCTGGTGGACTACCTTGAGGTGTTCCCCTCCCTGCAGGCGAACATGATCCAGATCTCCAACACCAGCACGCTTTTCTGGAGAGGCTCGCTGAACGTCGGCTGGCTTCAGGCGGGAAATCTGCCTCCCTTCGTCTGCCGGAGCCTCGAGGACTTCGAGGAGCTGTACTATAAGCGGGGCATCGACAGGCTCATCGGCGAGGGGCTTGCCGAGAGAGACATCCACTTTCTTGGAAGCCACAGCGTGGGGAACACCTACTTTTGGAGCAAGAAACCCATAAACAACCTGAACGATCTCAAGGGATTCAAGGTTCGTTTCTTCGGCGCGATGAACGACACCATGGAGCACTTCGGCGCGTCGCCGGTCATGCTTCCTCATCCCGAGACCTACATGGCCATCGCGATGGGCACTCTCGACGGCAGCGGCACCGCCTGGTGGCTCTATCGCGACCTGAAGCTCTACGAAGTGTGCCCCTACTTCATCGGGCCAGCATGGCAGGTGCCTCAGGGTATGGAGCTGTGGGTGTCCAAGAAGGCGTGGGACGCCCTGCCCGACGACCTGAAGAAGGTCGTCGAGGAAGCGACCGTGGAATTCAACAAGACGTTCGCCAAGGTGTGCGACGACCAGGAAAAGGAGATGTTCGCGAAGTCCTTCAAGGAGTGGGGAACCACCTACATCGAGTGGGGCAAGGAAGACATCGACAGACTTACGAAGGAATTCTCGCTCCCCTACCTTGACAAGATCGAGAAGGAAATCGGTTCGAAGGATCCGAGAGTTGCCGAAGGTATTCAGATCATCAAGCAGTTCATGAAAGATCGCGGGTATATAGAATAAAGGGGCGCGTCCGCCCGACACATCGACGAAGCGCCCCCCTTCTCCCTCCGGAGAAGGGGGTGCGCTTTCCATTTTCTAAGAATCGACGAGGTGAGGCGATTGGGCTTTTTGATCAAGTTTATCAATTTTACCGACACGCTGAACGACTGGGTGGGGAAGTTTTTCGGCTTTCTCGTGTATCCGACAATGCTCGTGCTCGTGTACGAGGTGGTTATGCGATACGGATTCAATCGCCCCACTATTTGGGCGCACGAAACTTCATGCATGCTGTACGGGGCGCATTTCGTCCTTGGAGGAGCGTACGCGCTCCGCTGGGGAGCGTTCGTCAACGTGGAGGCCTTCTACGTGCTCTTCTCCCCGAGGGCGCGCGCAGTCATCGACCTCTTCACGTGGACGCTCTTCTACGCGTTCGTCGGCACTCTGCTCTGGTTCAGCCTCCCGTGGGCGTGGGAGAGCCTGCGGATGATGGAGTACTCGAACAGCACGTGGGGTCCGTACGTTTGGCAGCTCAAGCTGACCATACCCGCCGCGGCGTTTCTCGTGCTGCTTCAGGGGATGACCAAAACCATCAAGGATCTCCACCTGGCGCTGACCGGCCGAGAACTTGTTCCCGCCGCCGAAGCTTCGGCCGAGAACTGAGGTGCTATTATGGACATAGGATATATTTCCGTTCTTCTTTTCGGCAGCATGTTTCTCTTCCTGCTGCTCGGGCTTCCCGTGGCGTTCGTCCTCGGAGGGCTTGCCACCGTGTTCACCACGATTTTCTGGGGCCCGGAATCCCTTTTTATCATCGTCGCAAGAACCTACTCAATGATGTCGACCACAACGCTGGTGGCCTGCCCTCTCTTCGTCCTGATGGCGACCGTGCTGGAGCGTTCGGGGGTTTCAGAGGACCTGTACGATATGATGTACCGCTGGATGGGCTCTCTCAAAGGAGGACTGGCGGTCGGTACGGTGATAGCGTGCACGTTGATAGCGGCCATGTCGGGCATCGCCTCCACCGGCGTTGTCATGATGGGCATGATGGCGCTTCCCGCGATGCTCAAACGCGGGTACGACAAGAGACTGGCCACAGGCTGCATCCTCGCGGGCGGCGTCCTCGGACCGCTCATCCCCCCGAGCATCGCGCTGGTGCTCTACGGCACGATCGCCCAGGTCTCCATCGGCGCGCTTTTCGCCGGGGGCATGAGCGCGGGCTTGCTCTGCTCCGTTCTGATCATCGGCTACATCCTGATCAAATGCCATTTCAACCCGGAAATGGGGCCGCCCATTCCCGAAGAGGAACGCGCCGATTGGGGGGCGAAGATGAAGTCCCTCAAAGGAATCTTCCTCCCCATGCTGCTGGTCTTCTCTGTTTTGGGGTCGATCTACAGCGGCATCGCCACGCCTACCGAGGCCGCCGCGGTAGGCGCTCTGGGCGCCATCGTGTGCAGCGCGCTCCACGGGCGGCTGAACTGGCAACTCCTCAGAGACGCGTCGTACGCTACGATCAAGGTCCAGGGATTCATGATGTGGATTCTGTTCGCCGCTCAGGCATTCGCGGCGGTCTACATGGGTATGGGCGCCTCGCGGATGGTCGTCGGACTCGTCAAGGAGTATCAGGTCGGATGGTGGACGATGCTGATAGGCATCCAGGTCGTCTGGTTCCTGCTCGGTTTCGTGATCGACGCGTGGAGCATCCTCATGATCACCTCGCCCATCATTCTCCCTCTTCTGCCCATATACGGATTCAATCCTCTGTGGCTGGGAGTTCTCTACGCGGTGAACACACAGACAGGATACCTTACTCCCCCCTTCGGCACCATGCTCTTCATGATGAAAGGCATCGCACCAAAGGGAATCACCATGGGGGACATCTACCGTTCCGTCATCCCCTTTGTGATCACGCAGCTGGTGTGTCTGGCGTTGTGCATCATCTTCCCGCCGCTTATCACCTGGCTTCCCAGCATACTCTTCAATTAGGAGCGCGGGGAACAAAAGGGGAAAAAGAACGAATAAAAAAGAGGAGGCCTTCCGGCCTCCTCTTTTTTTCTTACGGAAAACTTCCTCTCCGATTTCTAGAAGACAGCGTAGTCGGCGTCCTTCGGGTCGGCGACGAACATGTGCCCCGGAGAGTGGGTGATGCAGAACGGGGGCTTCACCGCCATGATGGCCGCCTGCGGGGTGCATCCGCACGCCCAGAAGACGGGAACTTCTCCCGGATAGATATCCACAGCGTCGCCAAGGTCGGGCTTGTTGACGTCGGCAATGCCGATCTGCGACGGATCCCCGATATGGATGGGGGATCCGTGCACGGCCGGGAAACGGCCTGTGCAGAGGACAGCCTTGGGGACCATCGCCGCGGGGATCGGCCGCATGCTCACCACCACGGGGCCGTTGAGCGCGCCCGCGGGGGTGCAGGGGATGTTGGTGACGTACATAGGAACGTTCCTGTTCTGCTCGATGTGGCGCACCGGAATGCCCGCCTCGAGCAGCGCGCCCTCGAAGGAGAAGGAGCACCCCAGCAGGAAGCCGACGAGGTCGTCGCGCCAGTACTTCTTTACATCGGTGGGTTCGTCGACGCAGACGCCGTCCTTCCAGACGCGGTAGCGCGGAATGTCCGTCGAGATGTCCGCTCCCGGCGCCACGATCTTCGGCTCGGGATCGCCCGGCTCGGTGACGTCGAGGATCGGGCAGGGTTTCGGATTCCTCTGGGCGAAGACGAGGAAGTCGTAGGCGAGGTCGCGCGGCAGCACCACAAGATTTCCCTGCACGTGCCCCTTGCACATCCCCGGAGTAGGAAGCGTCCACTTCCCCTCCCGGATCAGTTGGCGGACCTCGCGCGGCGAGCTGTTCGCATAATCGGACGCTTTCATCCCTCAAGCACCTCCCGAATCGTGCTGATGAGGACGCCGTTGTCCTGCAGCGTCTTTCTGATATGACGGGCGAGTTCGACCGCGGAGGGGTTGTCCCCGTGGAGACAGACCGAATGCGCCTTCAACTTGATGTCGTTGCCTTCCGCGGAACGGACGACGCCCTCTTTAACAAGGCGGACCATCCGCATGGCGGCCTCGTCCGGGTCATGGATGAAGGCGCCCGGCTTGTTGCGCGGCACGAGACTGCCGTCGTCCATGTACCCTCTGTCGGCGAACGCCTCGGAGGCGTAGAGCACGCCCTCTTCGGCGGCGGCCTGCTCGAAGAGCGAGTTGGCCAGCCCGAGAAGGATGAGCTTGCCGCCCGCGTCGCGAGTGGCGCGCGCGATGGCCTTCGCCATGGCAAGGTCCTTCGCGGCTTGGTTGTAGAGCGCGCCGTGCGCCTTCACATGTTCGAGGCGCACGCCCTGCGCGGTGCAGACGGCCTGGATCGCGCCGATCTGATAGAGCGTGAACGCGTACACTTCATCGGGGGTGCACCCCATCGTCCTCCGCCCGAACCCCTGAAGGTCGGGGTGTCCGGGGTGCGCCCCCACGGCGACGGAGGACTCTTTGGCCGCCTGCACCGTGCGTATCATGACTTCGGGATCGCCCGCGTGGAATCCGCACGCCACGTTCGCCGAGCTGACATGCTCCATCACTTCGCGGTCCATTCCCATGCGCCACGGCCCGAAGCTTTCGCCGAGGTCGCTGTTCAAATCGATTCTGAACATCATTCCACCTCCCCGATCTCCTCCCAGGAGATCACGTGTTTCTTTCCGTCGACGCGCAAAATCGCCTCGCCGCACGACGGCGAGGCGTGCTCCGAGAGGACGGGCGCGGAAACTGCGCGCGTTCCGGAACGCCACGCCGCGCGGAACTCGCGGAGCGTTTCCCGCGCCTTCGCCTCTCCGCAGACAAGCTCGACGGCGTCCTTCAGCGGTATCTTCACAAAGCGCACCGTCGCTCCCGGAAGACGCTGCGAGAGCGACGCCACGTCGACCGAGCAGACGACGCCGATCTTCGTGTATCCGCCGGTGGTCTGCCTGTCGGCCAGCATGACGATTGGCTGTCCGTGGCCGGGGACCTGTACCGCTCCCAAGGGGATGGCGTCGGAGATAATGTCGGCGGCTCCGGTATGCTCTATCGGCTCGCCGTCCATCCGGTACCCCATCCGGTCGGCGCTGTTGGAGACGACGTACTCCGCGCCGTAGAAAGAGGCAAGCCCCTTTTCGGTGAACAGGTCGTCCTGCGGTCCGGGAATGACGCGCAGCGGGGCTGCGGGGTCGCGGACCGGGCGAAGCGCCTCGGGACAGACCAGGCCTTCACATCGTTTCCAGAGAGGAGCCGGTTCGCCGCAGCGCAGCGTGTCGCCCTTTTTGAGGGCGCGCCCCTCCAGACCGCCCACCTTGGCCCGTGTATAGGTGGAACGGCTCTCCATGACCCGAGGGACGTCGATTCCTCCGGAGACGCAGAGGTAGGCCCTGCACCCTGAACGCGGCGCCGTAAAGGACAGAACGTCCCCCGTCTTGACGGAGACGACGGTCCAGTTCGGAACGTCCCCGCCGTTGACTTTGAAACCGAGATCCGCGCCGGTGACCGCGACGACGCCTTCCCCCTCGGTAACGGAGAGAGTCGGGCCCATCAGGGTGACTTCGAGCGCGGCGGCGTTTTCGTCGTTGCCGACGAGTATGTTGCCCAAGGCGAACGCCTGCATGTCCATGGCGCCCGCGACGGGCATCCCCTTCCCCTGATACCCCCACCGTCCGGAATCCTGGACCGTGGTGAGCATACCGGGAACGCGGACGGAAAAAACCGGGACGGTCATGGCTTCGCCTCCTCTTCGAGTATTTCGGGGCGATAGATTCCCTTGGCGGTCGCCGCCTCGATTTCGTCGAACTCGGCTTTGCCGATCGCCCGGAAGCGCACCCACATCCCCGCTTCGAGGAAGATCGCGGGGTCGCGGTCGGGGTCGAACATTTTCATGGGGGTGCGTCCGATAAGACGCCACCCTCCCGGACTGGCTATCGAATAAATCCCCGTCTGCTTGCCGCCGATCGCCACCGAACCCGCGGGGATGATCTCGCGGGGGTTCTTCAGACGGGGCGTTTCGAGCGACGGGTCCATGCCGCCGAGGTACGAGTACCCCGGAGTGAAGCCGAGCATGTAGCAGTAGCAGTCGTGCGCGGTGTGGCGCGTCACGACTTCCTCCGGCGTCAGGCCGGTGTGCTCCGCGACGTCGGCCATATCGGGGCCGAACTCTCCTCCGTAGAGGGAGGGGACGACGATGATACGCCGCCGTCCGCCTTCCTTTCCGGCATCCGGGCAGGACGCCATCTTCCCGAGCTTCGAGTAGAGCGCGTCGACATCCGTCGTCGCCGGGTTGAAATAGACCGCCAGCGAACGGTACGTGGGGACGGTATCCAGGAATCCCGGAAAGTCCGCCTTCCGTACAGCGGCGGCGAGCGAGGCGACGCGGGAGTTTATTTCCATGTCGATGGCGTCGCCGAATTCGACGACCACGCATCCGTCGCCCGCCGTCAGCAGCCTGGGATATTTCTTCTCATTCACGCGGACACCACCTCCTTCGGCAATCTGCTTCTCCGTCCTACTGGAACAGCTTCATGATGCCGGCGAAGGAGTTGAAGCCCATCCACGCGGTGAACACCACGATGACCCAGCCGAGCGCCGTCATCCACACGGGGTGCATGTAGTCCTTCACGATGTTCTTGTTGTGCGCGGCCAAAAGGACGCAGCCAAGCGAGAGCGGAAGGATGAGACCGTTGAGAGAACCGGCGACGATGAGGAGCGCGACGGGACGGCCGACGGTCGTCAGGATGGAAGTGGAAGCGATGATGAACGCGATGATCCAGTAGCGGTAGTAGTTGTCGACGAACTTGAAAAGCGTCCGGAGGAAGGAGACCGACGTATAGGACGCGCCGACCACCGATGTAATGGCCGCAGCCCAGAGGACGACTCCCGCGATGCGGAATCCCAGGGGGCCTGCGCCGATCTGGAAGGCGGAGGCGACGGGGTTGGTCATGTCGATGGGGGTTCCGGTGAGCACCACGCCGAGGAAGGCGAGGAAGAGCAGATAGCGCATGACGCCGGTAATGGCGATGCCGTTGATGGAGCCCTTGCTGATCTGGCCGATGTTCTCCTTGCCGACAATGCCGGCGTCGATGATCCGGTGCGCGCCGGAGAAGGAGATATAACCGCCGACCGTTCCGCCGACAAGGGTGAGGACTACGAGCCACTTATACTCCTTGAGAAGCTGCATGCTGCCGAACGGGCGGACCATTTCCTGAACGGTTTCCATAACGGGAGGCTTCGTGACGAAGACGACATAGAACACCAGGGCGAGCATGAGGAAGCCGAGGATCTGGGTGAACTTGTCCATAGCCTTGCCGAGGTCCTTCCAGAGGAAGATGGCGATCGCGATGCCCGCGCTGATGATCGCTCCGACCATCTGCTCGGTGCCGAAGAGCACCTGAAAGCCGAGGGCGGCTCCGCCTACGTTCCCCACGTTGAAGGCCAAACCGCCGAGAGCGACGGCGAAGGCGAGGAAGTACCCGAGGCCGGGGAGCACCTTGTTGGCGACGTCCTGTCCTCTCAAACCGGAAACGGCAAGGACGCGCCAGATGTTGAGCTGCACCACGATGTCGATGAGAATGGAAAGAAGAATTGCAAAGGAGAAGACCGCTTTGAGTTCATTGGTGAAGGAGACCGTCTGGGTCAAGAACCCCGGGCCGATGGCCGAAGTGGCCATGAGGAATGCGGCGCCGAGGAGCACGCTGAGTGTTTCGCTCTTGCTTCGTACCTGACTTTTTTCCAGTTCTGACACGATAATACCTCCCGAGTTATAAAGATATGAATATTTTGTTGCACCGCAAGCATTATACCCGATTCTCCCCGTACTGTTACAAGGGGGTGAGGAAGGACGAATTTTTGGATACAAAAGACATGCGGTATAATGCGGACGGTGTACAGTACACGAAAGGTGGTATCTCGGATGGAGATTCTTGCTTCTTATACAGGGCTCGACTTGCCCGCGTGGTCGTGGGCGATCGTTCTGAGCGCCGGGGCCGGCATCGGCATCGCGAAAACGGCCGTCCCGGGCAGCGGCATCCTTGTGGTAACACTGATGGCGATCGCGCTCCCCTCCCGCCTCTCCGTGGGCGTGATGCTTCCGATGCTGATTTTCGGCGACCTCTTCGCCGTGGGAAAGTTCTGGATGCACACCGATACACGACGCCTTCTGACGCTGCTGCTTTGCGCTCTCCCGGGCCTGGGCGCGGGGTACACGGTGCTGCGCCATGCGAGCGACGACCAGCTCAGGCCCGTCATCGGAGGCGTGGTCCTCGCGATGCTCGTCCTGCACCAGGTCTCCCGCGTTCTGAAACAGCGGCGCGGGGCGGTCGCTGCGGCGGACGGGAAAACATCCCCGCTGCTCACCGCCGTCTTCGGCTTCTTCGCAGGATTCGGAACGGGCATGGCGAACGCCTCCGGCCCTGTGATGAGCCTCTACCTGCTCATCGCGGGGCTGCCGAAACTGCCTTTTATCGCGGTCACCGCGTGGTTCTTTTTCATCATGAATTTGCTGAAGATACCGCTGTTCTTGAATTTGGGGCTCATCACCATGCAGAGCCTCAGGGTCAACCTGCTCGCTCTCCCCTCCATAGCGGCGGGAGCGTTGCTGGGCTATTGGATCGTGAAACGCATCCCCCAGGAGCGGTTCAACCAGATCGTCCTCGCGCTCGCCTTCGTCGCGGCGCTCCGTCTGCTGATGTAGGCCGTCAGCTTCGAGCGGACGCCGGAGGGGTGAAAAACTTCTCGTAGGCCACGACGACGCCCGTGGTCACCAGCGTGAGGGCGATGGCGAGAGCGTCGGCCTTGGCGATATCGGCGGAGAGTTCCGAGACGTGGGTGTAGATGACCAGCGGCAGAATTTTGACGGCGATCCCCGTCAGCGCGAAGGCGGTGCCGAATGCGCCCATGCTCACCGCGAAGAGCAGCGAAGATCCGGCCAGAATCGCCGGGGCGAGCATGGGGAGCAGCACCTTGCGCAGTATGGTCAGCGGTCCCGCCCCAAGGCTTGCCGCAGCCTCGACGAGGCTCCAGTTCGCGTTGCTCCACGCGGCCGTCATGGTCAGTATCATGCGGGGTATCAAAAAGTAGAGATAGGCGATGACGAGCCCGCGCCATGTGAAGAGAAACGCGGAGAACTCCAGCGGATCGACGCCGAAGAGTTCCTTCAGAACGAGCGTAATGAAACCGCTCGTCCCCAGAAGGACGATGAAGGCGAAACCGACCACCAGGCCGCTGAAGGTAAGAGGAACCGCGGTGATCGCCAGCAGGAGGCTCTTCGTCCTGCCGCCCGACTTGTAGACGAACCAGGAGAGCGGCAGCCCTATCGCCGTTCCCAGAAAGGCCGTGCTCGCGGAGAGCAGGAGGCTTGTTCCCAGCGACTCCCTGTAGAGCTTTCGGACGAAAATGCCGAGATAGTTGTCCAGGGAGAACCTCCCCTCGACGAAGAGGCTCTCCCAAAGAACAAGCGCCAGAGGCCAGAGCAGAAAGAGCCCCAGCAGAGCGACGAGAGGCAGAAGAAGAAGCCAGGTTCCGCTCCGGCGCTCCATGACGTTAATTCTCCCCGAGGACCTTCGAGCCCCAGAGCGTGGCGGCATCCTTCTGCACAACCTGCGCCTTCACCCAGTCCACATCCTTGGCGCGGGCGTACTCTTCATCGGGAAGGAACTTGCCGGAAACTTCCTCGGGCATTGTAAAGCCGGGAAGGATGGGGCGGACGAACCCTTTCGCGAAGAGCCCCTGCCCTTCTTCGGAGAGGATGTAGTTCAGCCAGAGCTTTCCGGCGTTGGGGTTGGGGCCGCCCTTCACCAGGCTGATCGCGTACGGCGCGGTGATGGTTCCCTCCGCGGGGATGACGATGTCGATCGCGTCGCCGAGCCCGGCCATGTACTTGGCTCTGTAGGCGTTCATATCGTAGGTGATCCAGACGGGGATCTCGCCCTTCAGAAACTTGTCGAACTCCGTGGTCTTCTCGATCATGCGGACGTTGCCCGACTTCTGCAGAGCGGCGAGATAGTCCACGCCCTTGTCCAGATGATCGAGATCGCCGCCGTGCGCGTAGCTCGTGGCGATGACGATGGCGTACCCGATGCCCGTGGTGCGCGGGTCGAGATAAACGATGGACTTGGAGTATTTTGAGTCGAGCAGGTTCTGCCACCCCTTGGGGGTCTCCTTCACGAGGTTCTTATTGATTACGAACACGACCGTCGCCTTGTGGATGGAGAACCAGTGCCCCTCCGGATCCTTCAGCTCTTCGGGGATGCGGTCGAAGTTCGTCGGCGTGAACGCCTCGGTGACCCCTTTCTGTTTAGCGGCCTCTCCGAAGGGCATGAAGTAGTAGGCGGTGTCGCCCTGGGGGTTGTTCCGCTCTTTGTCGAGGCGCACCACGGTCGCGCCGCTGCCCAGATCGTTCCATGCAAGCTCGATGCCGTACCGCTTCTGGAAACCGTCGAAAAGCGCCTGCCAGTTGGCCCATGTCGGCCCCGTGTCGTAGCTGTTCAGCCCTTGTTCTTTCTTCGCCGCCTCATGAAGCTCCGTCTCGCCCGGATACAGCTCCGCGGCGAGCCCCGCGCCCGTCAGAAGCGCAATCGCAAGCAACGCAAGAATTCCCCTTACCGCGAACTTTTTCATCGTTCTTCCCTCCTGAAAATAGATTTCGGAACTCTTTACATAGTATCGGGGCGGGAACGCGCTCCGCCCCGGAGTTTTATCTCCCTCTCACGGGACGGGCGTCGCGCGGAGAGAATGTCAGGACGATCTCCTCGTCGACGGCGGGCGGCGCAATCTCCGTATTCAGTAAATCCACGAGCAGGCGCTCCCCTTCGACGTCGACGGCGAGGCGAAGCAGCGGTCCCAGGAAGACGCGCCCGAGCACCCTGCCCGAGAGCGCCGTCCCCTCGGGGGCGCTTCCGGCGGCGGAGACGATTCGTAACCTCTCCGGACGGATCATCAGGCTGCACGCTCCGGGAGACAGCTCCCCCCTGTCGACTTCGAACACCCGTTCACGCCATTTGAAGCGCCCTTCGCCGAGATACTCTCCCGGAATCAGGTTGTTCACACCCACGAAATCGGCCACGAAGAGGCTGGAAGGGCGAAGATAGACGTCGCCCGGCGCGCCGACCTGCTCGATGCGCCCCTCGTGCATCAGGGCCACGCGGTCGGAGATGGAGAGGGCCTCCTCCTGATCGTGCGTGACATAAATCGTGGTAATGCCGCTCTCCCGCTGTATCTTCTTGATCTCGAAGCGAAGGGAGTTTCGCACCTTGGCGTCGAGCGCCGAGAGCGGTTCGTCGAGAAGCAGCACCCTGGGCTGAATCGCCAGAGCGCGGGCAAGAGCGACCCGCTGCTGCTGCCCTCCCGAAAGCTCCCTCGGATAGGCTGCCGCGCGCGCGGCGAGGCCGACCATCTCGAGGAGACTTTCGACCCTGGCGCGGAGCGTCTCCTCCGGCATTCTTCTGGTCCGCAAACCGAAGGCGACGTTTTCGAAGGCGGTGAGATTGGGAAAGAGCGCGTAGTTCTGAAAGACGATGCCTACCTGCCGTTGCCGCACCCCGACGGACGTCATCGACTCGCCGCCGAGGAAGACCTCGCCCTCGTCCGGGGAGAGGAAGCCCGCGACGAGGCGCAGCGTCGTCGTCTTGCCGCACCCCGACGGGCCCACGAGCGAGAGAAACTCCCCCGGAGCGACCTCCAGCGAGACGTTCCGGACGGCGTGCTGCTTTCCGAAGCGCTTGCTCACCGAGCGGAGTTCAACGCCCGCCATCGCGGTTCCTCTCTGCGCTTCGGAGAGCGAGTTCCACGGCCTCGTAAGGGGTCGAGGCGCGCAGCAACGGTATTTCGGCATCCGGACTTTCCCGCACCTCCCATGTACCCAGCGCGACGACCGTCTTTCCCAGTTTGAGAGCGAACCCTATCTCCGACAGCGTGCCGAACGCGCCCCCGATGGAGACGATCGCTTCTCCCGCCGAGACGACGGCGACGTTGCGCACCTCGCCGAGCCCCGTTGAAAGCGGAATGGTCACATACGGGTTGGCGTCCTCGACGCCCCCCGGCAACAGTCCGACCGATACGCCCCCCTCTTCCGAGACTCCCCGGCAGACGCCCTCCATGACGCCGCCTCTGCCGCCGCAGACCACGACGCATCCTGCGCCCGCCAGAAGTCTCCCGACTTCGCGCGCCGTTTCGTACTGTTCGGGCGACGCCGTCGACGTACCGATGACGGAGATGATAGTCTGTCGTTCCATGCTCCACGCTCCTTTTTCGTACGCTCAGCCGTCCAGGACGAACCGCGCCCGTCCGGCGCCGAACCATCGACCGAGGGAGATGACGGCCCCCAGGCTCAGAATGCCGAAGAGGACGAGCAGCGTCGTCGCCGCGCAGGCGAAGCCGGTGCTCACGTAAAATGCCTGATAGAGGACCACGGGATAGGTCTGGCTTGTCGACCCCGTCACCATGACGGCCAGCTGAAACTCCCCGAGGGACATCGCGAAGGTCATGATCGCGCCGGAGAAGAGCCCGGGCAGGAGGTTGGGGACGAGCACCCTCGTCGCAAGAAAAAGGGGCGAAGCGCCGAGAGAGATGCCGGCCTCCTCCAGCGTGTTCCAGTCGAGCATCTCCATGTTGGCCATGAGCGGGCGGAGCATGAAGGGCAGGGTGTAGACGAGATGCGCTCCGAGGAGAAGCTGCCACGTCCCCACCAGGGAGAACGAAGTCCAGTTGAACGCCTGCACGAGACCGAGCCCCATGACGACGGGAGGAATTGCTATCGGGAGCAGGATGACGAAATCGAAGACGCGGCGCAGCCACCGCACCCGAAGAACGGAGACCGCGTACACTGAAAGAACGCCGACAAAGGCGTTGATTACAACCGCAAGCGAGGCCACGAGAAGACTCATCCCCATCGCCCGGACGTACATCCTCTTCGAAAAGAGATCCGCGTACCATGAAAGAGTAAACCCGGTCGGGAAGAGGGTGCCGAACCACTTCTCCCCGAAGGATCCCATCACTATAAGCACTATCGGCGCGAGAACGAACGAGAACCAAGCGACTCCCGCCGAAAAGCGGACTGCCCGTCGCAGCAGAATGTCCACCTCCTGTAAGCCCTTTGCGCCGTATTGTATCAGAAAAATGTAACGAATGTGTAGCGAGAAACCTCCTCTACTGGAGCCCTTTAGCGCTTAGAAAGAAGCGCTCCTCGACTATGACGGCGAATTTCCGAGAGGGGCGCATACATAAAGCTGAATATCCGTTATCGCTCAAAAGTCTCCGAGAGGTCGAACCGAAAAGGCTGTTTATTGCATCGATTTTTCTTTTCTTTCGAAACGCCCGCGAATAATGCAACAAGGTTGCAAAATCATAACATTTTCCGCAAAAACTCCTTTTTCCTGTTGCCCTTGAATTTGTGATGCTTTATAATGAGTTGCGAAGGCAAACTTTTCAAAAAAAGACGACTGTTTAAGTCGAGATACGACCTCCGAGTCGCAGCGCCTACAGGAAGAATCCCATGGACTGCGACCGTTAGGGTGCATCTGGAAACGGGTGCGCCTCCCTTTGGCAAGGAGGAACTCTACAAAACGGCATGCGCCGTCCTCTTTGCATGGAGGACGGCGTTTTTGTATTCTTGTTTCATAACGTATCGATGGAAGGAGGAGTGCTTCGGCGACGGTACTGCGTTCTCCTCTTCACCGAGGGAAACCGGCGGAAGAGCGTGTTTTTTTAACGGAGAAGGACGGCGGCCTCCGGGCTACGTCGCCTGGCAGCGTTCCGGTCCGCGGCGCCGCCGTCCCGACCCCTGCCGAAATTCGGAAGGAGCTGGAAAGAGGATGATTCAAAAGGTCTTTTTTGTCAATGACATCGAGCGGAACATAATAGTCGACGGGGATGCTTCGCTCGCCGAAGTGCTCCGCGAGCAGCTCGGACTCACGGGTACGAAGGTCGGATGCGGCCAGGGACACTGCGGTTCGTGCAATGTTCTTCTGGACGGCAAGGTGACCCGCACGTGCGTGTACAAGATGTCCCGTCTCCCCGAGGGAGCGAAGATCGTCACGATCGAGGGAATCGGCACGCCGGAGAAGCTCCACCCGCTCCAGAAGGCGTGGATAAAGCACGGGGCGGCCCAGTGCGGTTTCTGTGCGCCGGGCTTCATCGTCTCCGCGAAGGGACTCCTGGACACGAATCCGAACCCCTCCCGCGACGATGTACGCGATTGGTTCCAGCTCAACAGGAACGCATGCCGCTGCACCGGGTACATTCCCATCGTCGACGCGGTGATGGATGCCGCCAAGGTGCTCCGCGGCGAGATGGACGAGAAGGAACTCGACTTCGCGATGCCCGCCGACGGAAGGATCTGGGGGAGCAAGTACCCCCGTCCGACCGCCGTGGGCAAGGTGACCGGAACGCTCGACTACGGCGCGGACCTCATTCTCAAGATGCCCAAAAAGACGCTGCACGCCGCGCTGGTGCAGGCGAAGGTCTCCCACGCGAACATCAAGGGAATCGACGCCTCGGAAGCCGAGAAGATGCCCGGCGTCTACAAGATCGTCACGCATAAGGACATAAAAGGAAAGAACCGCATCACCGGCCTGATCACCTTCCCCACGAACAAGGGAGACGGCTGGGACCGTCCGATCCTCTGCGACGAGAAGATCTTCCAGTACGGCGACGCGGTCGCCATAGTCTGCGCCGACAGCTACAAGAACGCCGTCGCCGCGGCCGAGAAGGTGAAGCTCGACCTCGAAGTCCTTCCGGCGTATATGAACGCCCCCGCCGCGATGGCCGATGACGCGATAGAAATTCACCCCGGAACGCCCAATATCTACTATACGCAGAAGATCAAGAAGGGAGAGGAGACGGCGCCCATCTTCTCGCGTCCCGACGTGGTGACGGTCGAGGACGACTTCTACGTCGGCCGTCAGCCGCACATGCCCGTCGAGCCCGACGTCGGCTTCGCCTACCTCGACCACGAGGGGCGTCTGGTTATCCACTCCAAGTCCATCGGCGTCCACCTGCACCTTGCTATGATCGCCCCGGGCCTCGGCGTGGAGCCGGAGAAACTCGTTCTGGTGACCAACCCCGCCGGAGGCACCTTCGGCTACAAGTTCAGCCCGACCATGGAGGCGCTCGTCGGCGCCGCCACGCTCGCCACGGGGCATCCGGTAGCTCTGAAGTACACGTGGAAACAGCAGCAGCAGTACACCGGCAAGCGCTCCCCCTTCTTCGTCAACATGAAGTTCGCCGCCACGAAAGAGGGCAAGCTTCTCGCCATGGAGACGGACTACTCCGTCGACCACGGCCCCTACTCCGAGTTCGGCGACCTGCTCACCGTCCGCGGCATCCAGTTCATGGGGGCGGGGTACGACATTCCCAACATCCGCGGGGAAGGCCGCACGGTCTGCACGAACCATGCGTGGGGGTCGGCGTTCCGCGCCTACGGATCGCCCCAGTCGCTCTTCTCCTCCGAGGTGCTGATGGACGAGCTGGCGGAAAAACTGGGGATGGACCCGCTGGAGATTCGCTATAAGAACGCCTACCGGCCGGGAAGCACCAATCCGACGGGTCAGGCGCCGGAGTCCTATTCGCTGCCGAAGATGTTCGAAGCGCTCCGTCCGAAGTACGAACTGGCGAAGAAGCGCGCCGCCGAGGGCTCCACGACGCGCTTCAAGAAGGGCGTCGGCCTTTCGGTGGGCGTCTACGGCTGCGGTCTCGACGGCCCCGACGGTTCCGAGGCGCGGCTCGACATGAACCCCGACGGCACGATCACGGTCTGCACCGCGTGGGAGGACCACGGACAGGGCGCCGACGCCGGCGCGGTCGGCACCGCGCACGAGGCGCTCCGCCCGATGGGCGTCTCCCCGGACAAGCTGAAGTTCACGTGGCCGAATACGGCGAAGTGCCCCAACTCGGGCCCTGCGGGCGGTTCGCGCTCCCAGGTCATGACGGGGAACGCCATCCGCGTCGCCTGCGAGACGCTGCTGAAGGAGACGGCGAAGCCGGGCGGCGGTTTCATGACATACGATGAGATGGTCGCCGCCGGGAAGCCGACATCCTTCACCGGCAAGTGGTCCGCCGTCGAGGGAACGGCCTGCGACGCGGACGGGCAGGGCAAACCGTTCGTGATCTACATGTACGGCGTTTTCATGGCGGAAGTCACCGTTGATACGGAGACCGGCAAGACCGCGGTCGACAGAATGACGCTGATGTGCGACTGCGGGAAGATCAACAACCGGCTCGTCGTCGACGGCCAGAACTGGGGCGGCATTGCCCAGGGCATCGGCCTCGCCCTTTCCGAGGACTTCGAGGATATAGAGAAGCACTCCACGATGCCGGGCGCGGGATTCCCGTACATCAAGGACATCCCGGACGATATGGAGATCATCTACTTCGAGGAGCCACGAGCGGACGGACCGCACGGCGCCGCCGGAATCGGCGAGCTGCCGCTCACCAGCCCGCACGCCTCGGTCATCAACGCGATCTACAACGCGTGCGGCGTGCGCATCACCAAGCTCCCCGCGTACCCGGAGAAGGTTCTGGCCGGGCTGAAGAAATAGGAACAGGATTCGGGGAAGCGTTCCTCCGGGAGCGCCTCCCCGTTCCCGCGAGAGGTACGTCATGGAAAAAGCGAAGCTGCTGGAATTCGAATCGAAGTGCGTTCAGGAGGAACCTCCCTACTGCCAGGCGGCCTGCCCGCTGCATCTCGACGGACGCGCGCTCTGCGCTTTCGTCCGCGAAGGCCGGTTCGACGACGCCGGGAAGCTGATCGAGAGGACGCTTCCCCTGCCCGAGGCGCTTGCGCGCATCTGCGACGCGCCCTGCAGGGAGGCCTGCCTCCGACGCGGACTCGGCGGAAGCGTCGAACTCGGGGCAGTCGAAAGAGCGTGCGTGGAACAGGGGCCTCTGCGCCGCGCGCCGCTCCTCATTCCGAAGAACGGGAAGAAGGTCGCGGTGATCGGAGGCGCTTTGAGCGCGCTCTGCGCAGCCTCCGACGGCCTCCGGAAGGGGTACTCCGTCACGGTCTTCTGTTCGGAGGAGAGGAGCGGCCCGCTGATGTCGCTTTCGCCTCGGATCACCGAAGAGATCGCGCATCGCGAGCTGGCATGGCTCGAAAAGGGAGGCGCACGCTTTCTCCCTCCGGACGCGCTCCCCCCGCTCTCCGAACTTCTCGGCGGATTCGACGCCGCGTTCGCAGGCCTGGACGATCCGTTCGCCGCGCACGCAACTGCGGAGGCGACACGAACGAGAATCCCGGCAAGCCTTGAGACCGGAATCGAGGGTCTCTTCGCGGGAGGAGACTCTCCCTCCTTCATTCTCCGCGCCGCCGACGGCCGCCGCGGGATGAAGTCGGCCGAGAGATTTCTTCAGGGCGCATCGCTTCTCTCTTCACGGGAGAAAGAGGGGGCGTATTCCACCCGCCTCTTCACATCCGCGGAAGGGATCTCCACCGTCAAGAGCGAACCGGTTCCACCGGAAGGCTACTCCCCCGAAGAGGCCGTCCGCGAAGCGAAACGCTGTATCCTCTGCGAATGCATGGAGTGCGTGAAGCACTGCGCCTACATGCGGCACTACAAGGGGTACCCGAAGAAGTTCGCTCGGGAGATCTACAACAATCTCTCCGTAATCCAGGGGACGCGGCTGGCGAACGGGATGATCAACTCGTGCAGCCTCTGCGGCCGCTGCGAACGCATCTGTCCGAACGGTTTCTCCATGGCCGAACTCTGCCGCGAAGCACGACGGGAGATGTTCCTCCAGGAGAAGATGCCTCCCTCGGCGCACGATTTCACTCTGGAAGACATGCGCTTCAACAACTCCCCGAGAGCGACGCTGCTGCGGCACGAGCCCGAAAAAGAGACGAGCGCCTACCTCTTCCTCCCCGGTTGCCGACTCGCAGGCTCCTGCCCCGAACAGACGACCGCCCTCTACTCCTTTTTGAGGGACCGTCTGGAGGGCGGCGTCGGCCTCTGGCTCCGCTGTTGCGGCGCTCCGGCGGACTGGGCCGGACGCGAAGAGGAACTCCGGCATGAGACCGCGAAAATCGCCGAAGAGTGGAAGTCCATGGGCTCCCCCATTGTCGTGGCCGCCTGTACAAGCTGCCTCGCCCTCTTCCGCAGGGAGACGCCGTCGATCAAGACCGTCTCTCTGTGGGAGATTCTGGACGGCGCCGAACTTCCGGAGGGCTTCCGCCCTCTTGAACGGAATCTCGCCGTCGCCGACCCCTGCACCGCTGCGCACTCCCCCGAAGTCGGGGCGGCCGTGCGGCGCGTCGCCTCCCGTGCGGGAGTGCGTTTTCAAGAGCCTTCACTTTCAGGAGAACTCTCCTTCTGCTGCGGCTTCGGCGGCCTCCAGGAGTGCGCCAACTCGACCCTGGCCGCTCTTTCCGCCGAATCGCGGGGGGAGGAGAGTTCTCTTGACTTTCTCGTATACTGCTCCATGTGCCGGAATCTCTTCGTTCAGGCGGGCAAACCCGCCGTCCACCTGCTGGACATTCTCCTCCCGCAGGGCGACGACGATCCGGCGGAACGCCCCCCAGTCGGATACTCGGAACAGCGGGAAAACCGGGTCGGCCTTGTCCGCGCGCTGCGCGCATCTCTCTGGAAGGAGGAAGACATCGTGAACGAACCGCATGAATCCATCCGGCTCGTCATCCCGCCCGACGTGGAAAAGACTCTGGCGAAGCGGCGAATTCTTGCCGATACAGTCCGGAGAGCCATCTGGTCTGCGGAGCGAAGCGGCCGGAAGATGAAACAGCTCAACGGCGCCCTTATCGCCTCGCTGCGCCCCGCCTCCGTCACCTACTGGGTGGAATACGCTCCCGGAGCGGACGGCTCCTTCGAGGTACGCAACGGGTGGAGTCACAGAATGTCCGTCGCCGGAGCCGCGGAGGAGCGCGCCCCCGACGCTTCGATAGGGGAGAAAGCATGAAAGAGCTGATGAAGTCGTTCGAGAAGTACACGAAGACCGAATGCGGCGCATGCGGCCGTTTTCTGGAGCTGCAAAAGACGGAGATCACCTACCTCGGCAGCGTCTTCGCGCTGGAGCTGCCCGCGTGTCCTTCGTGCGGCACGGTCTTCGTCCCGGAGGAGCTGGCCACGGGGAAGATGCTCGAAGTGGAAAAGATTCTGGAGGACAAATAATGGATGTTTTCGACCTCGACGACCTCCAGATGGAGATGATCTCCCTCGAAGGGAAGGGGTACCACTGCAGCCAGATTCTCATACTGCTGGCGCTTCGCCAGACGGGAGGAGAGCGCAACGACTCGCTGATCCGTTCGATGGGAGGGCTCTCCCTCGGGCTCGGTCACAGCAACGGCACGTGCGGCGCGCTGCTCGGCGGCGCATGCCTCCTTGGATTCTACGCCGGGAAGGGGAACGACGGCGAA
>JAHDKT010000003.1 GCA_018436725.1 Synergistaceae bacterium
CAGCGTGCCGCCTCCCGCGACCGTGTTCAAGAAGCCCTGCATCACGCCGACGAGGACGATCCCCGCCCAGTGGTACCATACCAGTTCCATACAGCTCACGACCTTCTTCAATGATTGAGGGAGCCCCTTCCGAGGCTCCCGGCCGCTCGACGGAGCGCCTCGAAATGTATTTTCGATCGGAACATGAACCTACGTACACTTACCTAACGGAGCAAGCGCATCAACTGAAAGAGAGTAGTCGAAGAATGTCGTCGTTCCATGAAGCTCTTAAATGCCGACCTCGAAGACGCGGCAGCCGGAGAAAAATTACCAGGTCGCCGCGCAGCCGTCCGTGCGCGATTCCGTCGCGCCGCCGAGCGTTCCCTCGGGCGTTCTCCAGATGATCTCGCCCCTGCCGAAGGAGTTGGACTCGAGTTCGAACTTCATCGCATGTCCCTTGCGCTGGAGGCTTTGGGCGAGGGCGGGAGAGAAGCCGGGCTCGACGGAAACGTTCATTCCGCCCATCCACTGCCAGCGGGGGGCGTCGAGCGCCTGTTGCGGGTTCATGTGGAAGTCGACGGTGTTCATGACCACCTGCACATGCCCCTGCGGCTGCATGAAGCCGCCCATCACGCCGAACGGCCCGACTGGAGCGCCATCCTTCGTGAGGAAGGCGGGGATGATGGTGTTGTACGGCCGCTTTCCCGGTTCGAGCATGTTCGGGTGTCCTTTTTCGAGCGAGATACAGTGTCCGCGATTGTTCAGCGCGACGCCGGCCCCGGGAATAACGACGCCTGAGCCGAAGCCCATGTAGTTGCTCTGGATGTAGGAGATCATGGTTCCGTCGCCGTCCGCGGCGCAGAGGTATACGGTCCCTCCGGGAAGCGGATTCCCCGCGTTCCGCTCCTCGGCGCGCTCGCCAAGGAGCGCGCGGCGCGCATCCGCGTACGACGCGGCCAGAAGCTCCTTCACGGGAACGCCGCTGAAGCGGGTATCCGCGACGTAACGGTGCGCGTCGGCGAACCCCATCTTGATCGCTTCGATCTGCCGGTGGACGGTCGCCGGATCGTCGTGCGAAGAAAAATCGAACCCGCGCAGTATCGAGAGCGCGATGAGGGCTACGATTCCTTGCCCGTTGGGCGGAATCTCCCAGACATCGTATCCCTTGTAGTTCACGCCGATGGGTTCGACCCATTCCGGAACGAAGGATCCGAGGTCCTCGGCGCTGAAGTAACCTCCGGTTTTCCTTGCGGCTTCGAGGATCTCCATGGCGATCCCACCCTCGTAGAAGTCGCGCGCGCCGCTGGATGCGATCCGTTCCAGCGTGCGTGCGTGCGCCTCGGATCTCCAGATTTCCCCGGCGCGGGGAGCGTGCCCCAAGGGGGCGAAGGTGTCGAACCAAGCGCGGAACTCCTCCCCTTTCTCCAAGGCGTATTTCTTGAACGCCAGCTCCCAGTGGTGCGCCGTCGTGACCGAGACCGCGTGTCCGTCCCGAGCGAGGAAGACCGCGGGGGCGAGGTTCTCCTCAAGCGAAAGCCTCCCCATCGTCTTCGTCAGCTCGGCCCAGGCCGCAGGGGCGCCGGGGACAGTCGCGGGAGTCCACCCGTAGGTGGGCAACGTACCTTTAGCAGCCCAACCTTTCGTCTCGGCGAACTCCATCGAGAGCGCCTTCGGGACGGGACCGCTCGCATTGAATCCGGACAATTTGCCGTCCTTCCATATAATGGCGAAGGCGTCGCTCCCGATACCGTTCGCAGTGGGCTCCACCACGGTCAGCGCGGCCGCGGTGGCCACTGCGGCGTCCACGGCGTTGCCGCCTTTCTTCAGCGCATCCAGCCCGGCCTGGGCGGCGAGCGGATGCGACGCGCACACCATGCCTCGCGAACCGTAGGTCATGTTCCTGCGGGATGGGTAGGGGTAGTAATGCGGATCGTACTGTACAACCATCGTTGTCTCCTCCTGAAAGAAAAATGCGTTACTCCTCAAACGCTCACATGTTTTGTGCTGTATAGCGGTTTGTTCACAGCAAAGACACTAGCGCATACACGACTCAAAAGAATACTATCATTTCTCCTTGAATTCCACGCTCTTCGACTACAGAAAAACACCGGCGCCCGGCCCCAGGGGGAGATTAAAAAGATACCACACGATCAACATACCGGAGAAGGAGACAAGAAACGCGACACTATAGGGCATTCCAAGCGAAAGGACGGTCCCTATGCCTACGGGAGAATCGGACTCCTTTCGGTACTGCTCAAAAAGCCCGAGCATCACCGGGACGGTATAATGAAGAGGCGAGATGATATTCGTGCACGAATCTCCGATTCGGTAAGCTACTTGCGTCAGCGCCGGTGAAAATCCAAGGACGCCGAACATGGGAACGAAGATGGGCGCCAGAATAAGCCACTTTGCGGATCCACTTGTAATAAACAGATTGACGCATGTGCATAAAAGGATGAACATCAGCAACAGCGGAATGCCTCCGAGGTTCATCTTTTGCAGCCACGCCGCCCCTTTCGACGCGATAATAATCGTAAAATTGCTGGCATCGAACAAGTTGATGAAATACGCCGCAGGGAAAGCCACAATAAGGAAACTCAAGCTGCCTGCAAGCCCTTTTTGCATCATCTTGGGAATATCTTCGCTCGTTTTGATACACCCCGATCCATATCCATAGGCGATACCCACAAAGAAAAAGAAGAAAAAAATGATTGCCATGATACTTGACAAGAGCGGCGAATTGGGAAGCAACGAGCCGTCCTTGGCCCGGAAAAGAGCGCCTTCCGGAATTGTATGGTACAGAATGAACCCGATGTAGACCACGGTAACCATCCCCGCCCAAAAAAGTCCGCGATTCTCGGAAGGGGTGACCGCGTGCTTCATTAACTCTCCCGTGTCATGCTCTCTTTTGTCATCCCCGAGAAGTTTGACGATAAACCTTTCGGTTACAACTGTAGTTACAATCGTAATCAGGAAGGTAGCGACCGCCATAAAATACCAGTTGATCAACGGGTGTGTAGGACCGCCGATATTCATCGCCTTGGCGGCCGACTGAGTGATCCCGGCAAGCAGACCGTCCGTTCCGGCAACGAAGAGGTTCGCGGTAAAACCACCCGATGCCGAGGCCACACCCGCAACAGCCCCGATAATAGGATTTCTTCCCAGCGCCTTGAAAACCGCGGCGCCGATAATCGGTGTAAAGATGCTTCCGGCGTTGGACGCCAGATTAGAATTTACCCCGATAAATGCGAGCGTCGCTGTTATAAGATAGGGAGGCGCTCCCATGATTGTTTTGCGCATCAGAGCCGATATCATTCCGGACTGCTCCACGATGCCTATGCCCAGCATCATGACGACAACAAGACCGAGAGGAGCGAAATCCATATAGTTCTTTACGAATCCGCCGAGAAATTTTCGAATAACATCGTACTCCAGAAGATTGACCACTGTAACGACCGTCTCTTTGCTTGCCTCTCCAGCTTTTGTAGAAGCGGCCATATAGGCGACGGACAACCCCTGCTTCGAAAAATACCACGATGCTCCTACGGTGACGACGATCAAAATAACGAAAAGCCAGAACGGATGGGGCAACTTGTTTCCTACATACTCGATCCCTCTGATAAACTTTTCGAAAATCCCTTTTCTACGCATCTCCGCCTGCTGCATTAAAAACACCTCCCCTTATAGATAGCTCGCGTACACGTCGACCGGCATGGTATCATCTTGAAAAATAGACGGCCCGACACGGGGAAACACGATCCGGTCGATTTTCATGTCGTTTTTTTTCATCGGCCATAGTGAGAATAGCAGGAAGAGTTACCTCCTTCCAATACAATAAATCGGATGGACGACATAAGAAAACGACTATGGATCTCCTGCTATCCAAGTTCGCTACAACGAAAGAGCGTCAGGGGAGGCATGTTTATGGATTTTCGATCAATGCAGTATATCTTGACCGTCATGAAGGAGGGGAGCATTTCGAAAGCCGCCCGAAAGCTTTATATATCTCAACCCTCTCTGAGTCAATGCATCATTATGCAGGAAAGAAAACTCGGGGCCTCTCTTTTCGACCGAACAAAGACGCCAATAGCACCAACACTTGCGGGAGAACTCTTTTTAGCGGCAGCCAAGAGAATTCTCGAGCTGACCGACGATCTTGAAAAAGAAATCGCCGATATTAAGGACAGTAAAAAAGGAAGGCTCGTTATTTCAACAACGAAAATACGAGCTGCGTATCTTCTGCCGCGGATTCTTCCATCATTCACAACTAAATTTCCCGGTGTTGAAATCGTCCTCCGAGAGGAGATCGGGTCGAGCATAGAAAACAGTATCCTCTCCAGGGAAGCCGACGTAGGCATTATGATTCTACCGGTACACAACCAGGGAATAGAGCTACAACATCTTTTCGATGAACGCATCCTTTTGATCGCTCCTTCCTCGGAGAAGCTCTTTCACAATAGACCCGACCGTATTACCGACTTAACTCCTTTTCGGGATAAGCCTTTTATTCTTTACCAGCAAGGACAGCGTATGCGTTCGATTACGGATCAAATATTTCTTCAAGCTGGATTTTCGCCTCGTATTATTCTTGAAACACAGACAGCGGAAGCCATTCTTAATTTCGTCTCCGTCGGCATGGGAATGGCTTTCATTCCAGAAATCGTTTTCGAGCACCATTCACCCTCTCATTGTCCGCAAAGCCTCCCCTTCGGCGATCCTTTCATCACCTCAAGCTACGCTTTCGCTTGGAGAAAAGGTGGATATCTCAACTGGGCCGCACGCGCGTTTATGGACAACACTCTGCGTTTTTTTGGAGAGAACGATCGAATATCCCGATCAGTACAGTAACGTCCTTTCATTTCGAGCCTCGGTGCCGAGGTACCTCTTGTTCTCCGGGAATCTTCACTACGCAAAGGGCTGCTGCGGCGTTCACCGCGTTGCCGCCCTTCTTCAGCGTACCCACTCCTCCCCCGAGAATCATCTCTTGAAATCATCCCTAAAAATTTGACAATTGGGAAATTCTGTGATAAAACCTTCGCATATTTTTACATATGGAAAAATGTTTTTCCTATAAGAAAAAGGTGATGTTATGAACAGTCTTGAGAAAGCGCTCTGGATTATCAACCGTCTTGCATTGCCTCCGTATGAAATGACGCTCTCCGAACTCGCCAGGGAACTCGGAATGACTCCCGCCGGCGTCTCGAAAATCATGAACGTGTTGGAACAGCAGTTTTTCGTCGCCAGAAACAGCTCGTCCAAGACATATTCCATCGGTCCTTCCCATCTCCGCCTCTCCTACGTCTACAACCAGATGCGGGGTATTCAGAGCATCGGCGTTCCCTTTCTTCACAAAATCAGAGAACTCACCGGAGAGACGGCGATCATCTCCATTCGGGAGGGAACCGAGGGCTTTCTCGCCTACAAGGTCGACGGGGACAGTTTCCTCCGTTCCTTGGTAAGGGTCGGGAAGCATCTGGCGATCAACGGCGGGGCTGCGGGAAAACTTCTCGCGGCATGGCTTCCGGAAGAAGTCCGGGAGAAGGCGTTGGCGAACCGCGTCCTGGAGCGGATGACGCCGAGCACTATCACCGACCCGCAGCTTCTGCGAAAAGAGTATGAAAAGATACGTTCTCAGGGGTACTCTCTGAGCCTGGGGGAGGTTACCGAGGGAGAAATGGGGCTCGCCGTCCCCATCTTCGACAAGGACGGCGCGGTATGGTGCTGCCTTACCATCGGTTCCACCGAAGACAAAAAGCATAGGGTGGAAGAATGGCTCCCCATGCTCGAAGAATGCGCCGAAAGAATCTCCGAAGCTTTGCAGTTCAGGCGCTGAATACATATCTCTACCCAAGGAGCGTGGAAAATGAGGAAGAACATCGCGGAGTTTATCGAACGCAACAAAGCGGAAATACTGGCTTTCTGGGAGACGCTCGTCAATATGGAAAGCGCCTCCGCGGACAAGGAAGGGGTCGATCGGACGGCGAGGTTTCTTGAGGAACACCTCCGGAAGCTCGGCGCGGAAACTCGGGTCGCGGAGTTCGAGAAGGGCGGCGATGGGCTGGTCGCGGTCTTCGGGAAAGACCGGCCCGGGAAACCCGTCGCCTTCATGGGACATTTCGATACGGTCTTTCCCAAAGGAGCCGCTACGGCGCGTCCCTTCCGTATCGAGGACGGGAAAGCGTACGGCCCGGGAGTTCTGGACATGAAGGGAGGCGTCGTCGTCCTTTCGTCCGTTGCGCGTTTCCTCGAAGAATCGGACTTCTCCGACCGCCCCGTCGTCGTCGTGCTCGCGGGCGACGAGGAAACGGCGCATCGCTACTCTTCCATGGGGAAGGTGTTTTCGGACGAGGTTCGGGGGTGCGCGGCGGCGTTCAATTTCGAAACGGGCGACAGAAACAGCGGTCTTGTGGTGGGACGCAAAGGAACGGCGGTCTTCACGCTCTCGGTGGAGGGCGTGTCGGTGCATGCGGGACGCGAACCCCGGAAGGGGCGAAGCGCCATCCTCGAGATCGCGCACAAGGTGATAGCGATTCAAGCGCTCAACGAGAACGACGAAGGGATGACCTACAACGTCGGAACCATCGAGGGGGGAGTCGTCCCGAACGCCGTCCCCGACAGAGCGGAAATCGTCGTGGACGTCCGCTATCTTTCTTCCTCGCAGCTCGACGTCGTATCGGCGCGGATGCGGGAAATCGCCGATACGACGTACCTCGACGGAACCAGGACCACGCTGTCGCGCACGGTCGGCATCCCGCCGATGGAAAAGACCCCGGAAAACGAACGACTCTTCGAGTTCGTCCGCCGGAAGGCGCTGGAGCTAGGACAGCCCGAGCCGTGGGCGGAGTTTTCCGGAGGCGGCTCCGACTCCGCGTTCTCCGTGAGCGCGGGAGTCCCTACTCTGGATCAGATGGGCGTGCGGGGAGAGTGGAACCACTCCGACAGGGAGTACGCTCTTGTCGATTCACTCTTCGAACGTATCGCGCTCGTCGCGGAATGCGTTATGGATCTCGAACGTTTCGCACCGCATTTTGAATAGGGAGGTATATCGCAATGCATCCGAACGACGGTGAAAAGCTCTCTCGATCAGGCGCGACAAAGGGTTTTCTCGGTTTCGTCGAAAGGACGGGAAACAAACTGCCCGATCCGTTCCTTCTGTTCACGATTTTTGCGGTCATAGTACTTATTCTCTCCTATGTCCTCAGCAAGCTCGACGTCTCGGTCACCTACCTCGGCGCGTCCGGGGCGGGCGAAGCGGCCAAGGAAGTTACCGTCCACGTACGGAACCTTCTGGAAAAGAAGTTCTTCCTCGACTTCCTCAAGGATTTCGTCAAAACGTACATCACCTTCCCGCCGCTCGGCATCGTGATGGTGATGATGCTCGGCATAGGCTACGTGCAGGACACCGGCTTCTTCGACGCCTTCATGAAGAAGACGCTGCTCGGCGCTCCGGCGTTCATGATCACCTTCCTTCTCGCCTTGGTCGGCGTCTGCGCCAACATCTCCGGAAACGCGGGCATCATCATCGCCACCACCATCGGCGCCGCTCTCTTCTCTTCCCTCGGCCGGAATCCGATACTCGGCGCCGTCGTCGGCTACGTCTCGGCGCACGGAGGATTCACGGCGAACCTCATCGTCTCCGCGGACGACGCGCTCTTGTCGGGAATCACCGCCTCGGCGGCGAAGGCCATGGGGATCGCGGCTCCGGTGCACCCTCTCATGAACTGGTTCTTCCTTGCGCCCGCTACGATCGTCATCGCCCTCGCGGTCACGTTCGTCACGGAGGTCGTCATGCCGCGCTACGTCAACGTGAAGGGCAACATCGACGCATCGGCCGTCGACGCCCGAAAAATCACCGAGGAAGAGTCGGCCGGGCTCAAGCTCGCCTTCAGATACTTTTTGGTTTTCTTCGTTCTTTTGCTGGTCGGCATGGTCCCTTCCGCCGGACTTCTCCGCAACGACGCGGGCGGCTTCCTGCCTTCCTCTCCGCTGACGTACGGCATCGTTCCCATTCTTTTCTTCCTCTTCGTGTTCGTGGGAACCGGCTATGGAATAGGATCGAAGACCGTCAAGACGCATAGAGACGTGCCGAAGTACATGGCGGGCGGGCTGCGGGCCTCTCTCTCCTACTTCGTAGTGGCGTTCCCGGCGGCATTCTTCATCTATTTCTTCTCCGAAAGCAAACTGGCCGTCATTCTCTCCGTCAAGGGCGCCGAAATGCTCAAGGCCATGGACTTTACGGGCATTCCGCTCGCCGTCTCCTTCGTCGTGCTGGTTTCGTTCCTGAACCTGTTCATGACGAGCGGTTCTTCGAAGTGGATGATCCTCGCGCCGATTTTCGTTCCGATGTTCTCCGTGGTCGGCTTCGCCCCGGCCCTGACGCAGGTCGCCTACCGCATCGGCGACACCGTGACGAACCCGATCACCCCCATCAACTATTTCCTGCCGATGCTGCTCGCCATCATGGAGCAGTACAAACAGAAGGACGAGACTATCGGGCTCGGCAACGTCATTTCGATGACGCTGCCCTACAGTATCTGCTTCTTCATCCTTCTGGTCGCGATGCTCATCGCCTACATGCACTTCGGCATACCTCTCGGCCCCGGCGTGTCGAGCTGGATGTAGCGTAGCTTTCGCGCCCGCAGTTCGAGGCGCTTCCTTCGAGCGGCTTCGGAGTTCTTCCGGAGCCGCTTTTTTCGCATGCCGCGAACAGAAGCAATTCCATCCTGCAAAACGCAAGTTTATCCTGTCGAACGTTGACGAAATTCTCCTTGATGGGTAAGATTGAATGGAGTCGTGAAACGACCTCCGGAGCATGCTGCACGGACCGGAGCACGGGAGGGGATTTCGAGAGATGCGCATACCGTACGGCGAGATGCGGGACGTGTTCCTGCGGATACTGTTGAAATACGGATTCCACGAGGAGAAGGCTGCTCGCGCCGCCGAACTCTTCACCGACAATACCTGCGACGGGGTGGCCTCCCACGGGGCGAACCGTTTCCCGAGGGTGCTTACGTACATCCGCAAGGGACACATCGCCCCCGCCGCCGACCCGATCATGGAGGAGTCCTTCGGCGCGCTGGAGCGCTGGAACGGCAACCGCGGAATGGGGTGCACGAACGCCTCCTCCGCGATGGACCGGGCGATGGAGCTTGCGGCCATCTCCGGAGTCGGCTGCGTCGCCATGCGCAATACCAACCATTGGATGCGCGGCGGAGCGTACGGCCTCCAGGCGGCCCGCAAAGGGTTCGTCGGCATCTGCTGGACGAACACCATGCCGAACATGCCTCCGTGGGGGGGCAAGGAGCGGCGCATCGGCAACAACCCGATCATCATGGCGCTTCCGTGGAAGGAGAGCCCCGTGCTGATCGACGGGGCGCTGGCGCAGTTCTCCTACGGCGCCATCGAAGCGCATCGGCTGGCGGGAAGACAGCTCCCCGTCCCCGGCGGCTACGACGAAGAGGGGCGTATCACGAGCGATCCGGGAGCTATCGAGAAGACGTGGCGCGTGCTTCCGATCGGCTTCTGGAAGGGCTCCGGCCTCTCCATCGCCCTCGACCTGATCGGCGCGCTCCTCTCGAAGGGGAACACCGTACGCCAAATCGGCGAACTCGGCGACGAGATCGCGGTCACCCAGACCTTCCTCGCCTTCAACGCGGAGGGGATGTACGGGAAGGAGTACGTGGAGTCCGTCGTGGAGGGCGTCCTCTCCGACCTGAAGCGGGCGGCGCCGGCGGAACCGGGCGGAGAAATTCTCTACCCGGGCGAGAAGGAAGGGCGCACCCGCAGGGAGAACCTTGAACTGGGGATACCCGTGAACGAGGAGATCTGGGAGAGCATTCTCCGGGAACTCGCGTAAAGTTCGTGCTTTCGCGGAAGTTTTTTCCGCATATCTTAACCAAGAGAAAGGGGTACCAAGAATGAAGAAATGCACACTGTTGTTCCTTGCTGCACTCCTTGCGGTGGTATTCGTCCTCCCCGCGCAGGCCGCTCCGCTGAAGATCGTGGCGGCGCACAACCAGACGTCCCTTGAGAATCCGTACCAGCACGGCATGCTGAAGTTCAAGGAAGTGCTGGAGAAGATCTCCGGCGGCGAGATCTCCGTCGACGTCCACGCCGGAACCATCGGCACCAACGAGGACGAACTCGTCGAGAAGCTCCAGCTCGGCGCTGCCGACGTCGTCGTGGCCTCGCCCGGCTTCATGACGAAGATCGGCATCCCCGAGGTCGACCTCTTCTCGCTCCTCTACCTCTTCAACAGCTTCGGGCACTGGGAGAAGGCCGTCGACGGCGAAGCCGGACAGACGCTGGCGAAGATCATCAACGAGAAGTCGCGCAACACGTTCCGCATCGCCGCCTACTGGTCCGCCGGAGTCCGCAACTACTACGGCAAGAAGCCCATCAACACGATGGACGACCTCAAGGGCATGAAGATCCGCACCCAGATGTCCGGCGTCGTGGCCGACTTCTGGAAGCAGACCGGCGCCATCCCGACGCAGGTCGCCTGGGGCGAGCTGTACCAGGCGCTGCAGCAGGGCATCGTCGACTGCGCCGAGAACGACTACACGAACTTCAGCCTCATGGACCACCACAAGACGGCCAACGGCAAGTTCATCACCGAGACCGAGCACGACTACACCACCCGCTTCGTGCTGATGAACGGGAAGAAGTTCGACTCGCTCACCGATCAGCAGAAGGCGTGGATCGTCGAGGCCATGAAGGAAGCCACCGCGAAGGAGCGCGAGGTGACCTACAACATGCTCTCCAAGTCGAAGGATCGCGTCATCGCCGACGGCGGCACGGTGAACACGATCGACAAGGCGCCCTTCATCGCCATCGCCGTGCCCATCCAGGACCAGCTTGCCGAAAAGCTCGGCATCCGGAATCTCGTCGAGATGATCCGCGCGGCGGGCAAGTAAACCGTTTTCTCCTCCTGCGGGAGGTTACAGGACATTCCCCGTGACATCACGCGGGGAATGTCCCTTTTTTTCAAAGAGGAGGAGCACCGTGAAAAAACTGATCGCATCGCTTGTGCGCATCCAGGAAGCGCTGGGGACGCTGCTGCTCGCCATCTTCTTCCTGGCCATTCTCGCGCAGATTTCCGCCCGCTACCTGGCGATCCCGCTGCTCTGGACGGAGGAAGTGGCCAACTACTCCTTCATCTGGGCGGTTTTCATGGGAGCGTCCGTCATGATCCACCACAAGGCTCACTTCGCCTTCAACTTCTTCCGCGACAAATTCTCGGGCAGGACCGCGGCCGTCTACGACGCCTTCATTTCCGTCGTTCTGCTCTGCTTCACCGTTCCCATGGCATACTACGGCGTGATCGTCACGACGTCGTTCTGGCACTATAACTGGATCACGCTCCCCTGGGTCAAGATGGGGTACACGTGGCTCTGCCTTCCCATCACCGGCGCCACCATGACCATCTACACCATCGCGCACATCGTCGACGACATCCGCATCCTCGCCTCGAAGGAGGCCGTATCATGACGCCGCTGCTGATCGTGGGGCTCTTCGTGCTGCTCATCTTCCTCGGCGTCCCCATCGCCTTCGTCATCGGCATCGTCTCGCTCGCGGGGATCGCCACGTTGCCGTTCGTCCCGAACTTGACCGTCTTCATGAAGATGTTCAACGGGCTCAACTCCTTCGTGCTGCTCGCCGTGCCGCTCTTCATCCTGGCGGCCAACCTGATGAACCACGGCCAGATCACCCGGAAGCTGGTGAACTTCTGCATCGCCCTCGTGGGGAACATCCGGGGCGGCCTCGCGCACGCGAACATCCTCGTCTCCATGATCTTCGCCGGAGTCTCCGGCTCCTCCCAGGCGGACACGGCGGGCGTCGGGAAGATGCTGATCCCCGCGATGATCGAGACGGGGTACGACAAGGAGAACTCCGTCGGCGTGACCGCGGCCTCCTCCACCATCGGCGTCATCATCCCGCCGAGCATCCCGATGGTGATCTACTCCGGCCTCACCAACGCCTCCGTCGCCGCCCTCTTTCTCGGCGGAATGATCCCGGGCATTCTCGTCGGCGTGACCATGATGATGATCGTCTACCTGGTCGGCCACCGGAGAAACTTCCCGAAGTACGAGAAAGCGAAGTACTCGGACGTCTGGAAGCTCTTCAAGGAGTCCTCCCCCGCGCTGCTGACCCCCGTGATCATCGTCGGCGGCATCACCACCGGCTGGTACACGCCCACGGAGGCTGCGGCCTTCGCCTCCGTCTACGCGCTGCTCATCAGCCTCTTCGTCTACAAGACGCTGAAGCTGCGCGACCTCCCCGGCATTCTGAAGGAGACGCTGAAGCTCAGCTCGCTCTCGCTCTTCGCCCTCGCCACGGCCAGCGCTCTCGGCGAGCTGCTGGGCTACTACAAGGCGTCCGAAAGCGTCGCGTCCTTCTTCGCCGCGAACGTCGGCAATCCCCGCCTCTTCCTCCTGATCGTGATCGCCTTCTTCCTTTTCGTCGGCACCTTCATGGACGCCATCCCGGCGATGATCCTCTTCATTCCCGTGATCCTGCCGACCGCCGTCCGCATGGGAATCTCCCCCGTCCACCTCGGCGTCGTCGTCGTCATGACGCTCGCGGTCGGCCTGGTGACGCCGCCGTACGGGCTCTGTCTGCTGATAGCGGGCTCGATAGCCGACCTCTCGATCGAGCGGGCGCTGAAAGGCGTCCTCCCCTACATCTCCGCGCTGATGATCATCCTGCTGCTGGTGGCGATGTTCCCCGACGTGGCCTTCTTCATACCCAAAGTCCTCGGCGTGATGTAGCCCCCGAACGCGAAGAGAGGGAGGCGGCGCCTGCCGTCCTCCCTCTCTTTTTTTTGGTTTTCGGATACAGGAGCGCTACTCGTAGCTTCGAGGAAGCTCCGCCCCCCGCAGAACTCGAAGCGTTCCCTCGGCGAGGGCCTGCATCTCGTCCTCTCCGGGGTAGATCTTCACCGGGGCGATAAAGGAGACCCGGTCGCCGATGAGCTTGGTGAACCGCTCGTTGTAGGCGAGCCCGCCCGTGAGAAGAATCGCGTCCACCTCTCCGGAGAGCGTCGCGGCGCACGCCCCGATCTCTTTGGCCATCCTGTAGGCGAGGGCTTCGAAAAGGAGACGCGCCTTCTCGTCGCCGGCGTCCATCCTGCGGGCGACCTCGCGGAGGTCGTTCGTCCCGAGGTGCGCCACGAGACCGCCTTTTCCGGTGAGCATCTTCAACAGCTGCGGCAGTTCGTACTTGCCGCTGAACGCAAGTTTGACCAGTCCGCCGACAGGAAGGCTCCCGGCCCGCTCCGGAGAGAAGGGGCCGTCGCCGTCGAGGGCGTTGTTCACGTCGATCACGCGCCCCTTTTCATGCGCGCCAACGGAGATGCCGCCGCCCATGTGGGCCACGACGAGGTTGCACTCGGCGTACGACTTCCCCAGCTCCGCGGCCGCTCTTCTGGCCACTGCCTTCTGGTTGAGCGCGTGGAAGATGGAGCGCCGTTCGATCTCCGGGAGGCCCGAGTAGCGGGCAAGCGGGCACATTTCGTCCACGACGACAGGGTCGACGATGTACGCCCTCCCGCACCCGCCCTCGGCGGCCAATCGAACCGCCAAGGGCGCCCCCAGGTTGCTGGCGTGCGCTCCCCACCGGCAGGAGCGCAGGCCGGCGAGCATCGCGTCGTTTACTTCGTACGTGCCGCTTTCGATCGGCTTGAGCAGCCCCCCCCGCCCCACCACGGCGTCAAGCTCCGAGAGAACCGTGCCGTGGGCGTCCAGGCACTTGCGGATCTCTTCGAGGCGGAACTCCTCCTGCTCCATGATTCCGGGGAACCTGCCGATCACGTCGGTATCGTACCGCTGGGTCTCGCTCCAGAGTTCCCGCAGCGAGCCGTGCGGAGCCCCGCCGTTTTCATCCTCGAAGAGCGCTACCTTGGTGCTGGTGGAGCCGGGGTTGAGCGCGAGGATTTTCATAGTGAAAACGCCCTACTTGTTGAAGTCGGAGAGCGCGACGGCCGCGGCGATGGAGAGCAGCTTCGCCCTCGTCGAGTCGGCGCGGCTGGTGAGGACGATGGGGGCGGAGGCGCCGAGGATGAGTCCGGCCGTCTCGTTCTTCGAGAAGTAGACGATCCCCTTGGCGAGCATGTTCCCCGAGTCGATGTTCGGGACGATGAAGATGTCGGCCTTTCCGGCGACGGGGGAGACGATTCCCTTCGTCTTCGCGGACTCCTCGCTCACCGCGTTATCGAGCGCGAACGGGCCGTCGACGATGCAGTTCTTGATCTGGCCGCGGCGGTTCATCTGCGTGAGCGCCGCGGCGTCGAGGGTCGCGGGCATGTCAGGGTTCACCACTTCGACTGCGGCGAGCACGGCGACCTTGGGCTCGGCCACGCCGAACGCGCGGGCGAGTCCGACGGTGTTCTGGGTGATGTCGGCCTTCGCGGCGAGGTCGGGGTACATGTTGAAGGCGGCGTCGGCGATGAAGAAGATGCGGTCGAACCCGTCGACGCTGTGGAAGTAGCAGTGGGAGATGGTGTTCTTTCCTTTGCGGAGGCCGACTTCCTTGCTGAGCATCGCGCGGAGGAAGTTGTTTGTGTGAATCTGCCCCTTCATGTAGATGTCGGCCTTCTTGGAAGAGACCTGCGTGACGGCGGTGATGCCCATCGCGGGCTCGTCGCGCTCGTCGATGACCTCGTAGTTGGCGAGGTCCACGCCGGCCTGCTCGGCCGCGGCCTTCATCTTGTCGCCGTTGCCGACGAGGATCGCCTCTGCGAATCCGGCCTTGCGCGCCTCGTCGATGGCGGTCAGCAGACCGGCCTCCTCGGCCATGGCGACCGAGAGCTTCTTCGGCCCCTTCTCGGCGCCGATCTTCTTTGCGTAGTCCAAAAGCTGGGAAAGCGAGCGAATCTGTTCCATAAAAAAACTCCTCCTCTGAATGATATATCCTTTATTAGCTCCGGGCGACGACCGCGCCCAGGGCGATCGAAAGCAGTTTTGTCTCCATGCTGTCGAAACGGCTGGTGAGTACGATGGGCTTGCGCGCGCCGAGGATGACGCCCGCGCCTTTGCCGCCCGTCATGTAGAGCAGCACCTTGCCGACGAAGTTGCCGGACTCGATGTCGGGGACAAGCAGCATGTCGGCGTTGCCGGCCACGGGCGAGGAGATGCCCTTGATGCGCGCAGCCTCCTCGCTCACCGCGTTGTCCAGCGCAAAGGGGCCGTCGACGAGACACCCCTTGATCTGCCCGCGTTCGTTCATCTTCGCGAGCGCCGCGGCTTCCAGCGTCGCCCGCATGTCGGGGTTCACCACCTCGACGGCGGCGAGCGCGGCGATCTTCGGCTGCGGGACGCCTATCCGGTGGTAGCATGCGACCGCGTTTTCGACGATCTTCACCTTCGCGTTCAGGTCGGGGTAGGTGTTCATGCCGCCGTCGGAGATGCCGATCACCCGGCCTCCGAGCGTGGGCACCTCGAAGAGGAAGAGGTGCGAGAGCAGCGACCCGGTGCGCAGCCCCCAGTCCTTGTCGAGCACGGCCTTCAGCAGCGACGACGTCTTCACGAGCCCCTTCATCAGCAGATCGGCCTCTCCGGAGGAGACCATCTTCACGCTCCGCTCGATCGCCCTGTCGTCGTCCTTCTCGTCGACGAGCGAGATATCGGAGAGATCGTAGCCGTCGCGTGCGGCGAGGGAACGAATCTTCCCCTCGTCGCCGATGAGAATCGTTCTGACGACGCCTTCGCGCTGCGCTCTGCACGCCGCTCCCAGGGCGTCGTCGCCGTAGGGGCAGGCGAGGGCCAGTGTCATGGAACGCCCTTTTTTACTCTCCGCAAGAAGAAAATCGATACCGTACATAGTCATGAACGATCGCCTCCCGAGACGTATTCGGAATATACTTTCTGCCGCTCCTCGCCCTGAAGGACCCTGAAGGCCCCTTCCGCCAGCGCGGGCATCTCGTCCTCGCCCGGATAGATCAGCACGGGGGCGATCCACTGGACGCGCTTCTGGACGAGCGCGACGAAATCGTTGTCGTACGCCACCCCGCCTGTGACGAGAACGGCGTCCACCTTGCCGGAGAGCGCGGCGGCCATCGCGCCGATCTCCCGGGCGACGGCGTAGGCCATGGCCTCGTACGCGAGTCTCGCGGCCTCGTCCCCTTCGGCGATCAACGCCTTCACCTCGCGCACGTCGCTCGTGCCGGTGTAGGCGGCAAGGCCGCCCTTCCCGACCACCTTGCGGAGGACCTCCTTCTCGGTGAGACCGCTCTCGAAGCAGAAACGGAGCAGGTCCCCGGCGGGCAGGCCTCCGGCTCTCTCGGGGGAGAAAGGGCCGAAGTCGTTGGCGTTGTTCAGGTCGGTCATCCGCCCCTTTTCGTGGGCGCAGACCGTGATGCCGCCGCCGATATGGGCGACGATGAAGTTCAAGGAGTCCCACTGTTCGCCGAGATCTTTCGCGGCGCGGCGCACGGTGGCCTTCACGTTGAGCGCGTGCCCCAGGGAGATCTTTGGCAGTTCGGGGAGGCCGGTGACCTTCCCCAGAGGGTTCATCTCGTCGACGGCGACAGGATCGACGATGAACGCCGGGATGCCTCTCGGCCGGCAGATCGCGTCGGCGAGAATGCCGCCGAGATTCGACGCGTGCTCCCACGGCTTCCCCATCCGGAGACGCTTCAGGAGGACGTCGTCCACGCCGTACGTGCCGCCGGGAATCGGCTCGACGAGACCGCCGCGCCCGGCGACCGCGGAAAGATCGTCGAAGGAGCAGCCTTTGGCCGCCACGGCCTCGGCGATGGTGTCCAGGCGGAACTGGAACTGATCCGCCACGGACGGAAACGTCCCCAACGCCTCCGGATCGTGCCGGACAGTCTCTCTCCAGACCTCCCGCCCGTCGGCGAACCATGCGATTTTCGTGCTTGTGGAGCCGGGATTGATTGCAAGGACATGCAACGACATACAGACCCTCCCCTTCGGATCGCGAACATCGGCTATGCTCTCTGTTTTCAGATTCAAAAGCTATTAACAGAACTCATTATACAGTATATTGTTCTCCCGGACAAAGGCTCACGGGAGAGCAACTTTGTAACTTTTTTCGTCGAAGGCGAAGCCCTCCCCGATCACCGCAAGACACAGCTCCACCACCAGCGGGTCGAACCACGTTCCGCTGTGCGTGCGGATCTCCTCCAGCGCTCTCTCGATCCCCAACCCCGGACGGTAGGGCCTGTGGGAGGTCATCGCCTCCACCACGTCCGCCACGGCGATGAAACGCGCCTCGGTGCGAATCTCCGATCCTTTGAGGCCGTACGGGTACCCCGATCCGTCGAGGCGCTCGTGGTGCTGCACCACGATATCGGCGAGCGGCCACGGGAACTCGGTCGAAGAGAGAATCTCCCATCCGTGCAGGGCGTGGTTCTTGATGATCTCGAACTCCACGGTATTCAGCCGCCCCGGTTTGGAGAGGATGGACGACGGGATCACGATCTTGCCCAGATCGTGGACAAGACCGGCGTAGTAGACCCGTTCCAGAAAGGCCTCCTCGTAGCCCCCCCGCGCGGCCATCGCCCGCGCGAGACGCGCCACCTCGAACTGGTGGCCGACGGTGTACGGATCCTTCATGGCGAGCGTCCGCCCAAGAATCTCGACGATTCCCCGGGACGTGCCGTCGAGGATGCGGGCTCGCTCGGAGGCCGTGACGCGCCGTTTTTCCTGCAGCAGGACGCCTCCGACAAGGTCGCAGAACATCCCCAGCGACGAATCGAGCGATGGCGATAGCGGATACTGCGGAAGCTGGAGGCCGAGCCATCCGATTACGTCCCTCTCCGAATAGATGGGAAGAAGCAGAAACGGCGCGCCGAAGAGGCGGGGCATTTCCCGTAGACGATCAACATCCCTGAGCGACGAGGGCAAACGGTCGTCGAGCACGAGGCGCCCCTTCTCCCAGAGGTACTGCGTGATCGCACGGCACTCCTTTTCACGGAAGACGTCGGAAACGTGGGGCGAAGCGCTCCATGCCGCCCGCCCATCGGAGAAGAGCAGCTCCCGCCCTATCGAGCCCGGCGAGGAGAATTCGATGAGAAAGCCCTCCTTCGCCCCCGTGAACACTGCGATTTCCTCGAGCGACGGAGGAATGCCCTTAAGAGCATTCTGCGTGAGAAGGCGGCTTGAGATGGAGGAGATACATGCTTCCAAATCAAGGTGATATCGCATTTCATCCTCTCTCCGACGACGTTCCGAGATATCGTTGTAAATACCGTATCCGAGCATACGTCCCTCGGGTAGTGGAAAGAGCACCCCATAAATGCCGACATGCACAAGCTCCCCGTTCTTTTTTCTGCGCACTCCCTCATGGTATACAAGCTCTCCGCCCGCAACTCTTCGCGTGAGATCCGCCGCCTCGGCTTCCATTTCCGTCCCCGCAGCGACAAGGCTGTCGATATCGCGTCCGATCGCTTCGTCGCGTTCGTAACCGAAAAGTTCGCAGAATTTATTATTGACGTTGCGCACGATGTTTTTTTCATCGATAACCAAAAAAGCATCCGGCGCATTCCAAAAGAGCCCCTCCCACATTGATTTGCGAAGAGCCAGCTCCCTGGCCGCCCGCTTGCGGCGTCGCTCGTTGAACAGAAGCAGCAGCACATACCCCGTGCCTGCAAGAGCGAAGAAGCTGTTGACGAACAAAATTTCCCTGTTGCCTGAATACTCCTGCTCAAGCGCATTGACCACCACGGCGTCCTGCGGAAGGTCCCTCGCCGAGAGGCCGAAGCGGGTCAGCTCTCCGGAATCGAACATCGCAACGTACTCCGAATCGCTTTCCGCAGGGATGTCGGTAGGGCGCTCCCCCTGGAGAATACGCAGCGCCATCTCGGCTGTCTTCTCTCCGTGGCGGCGTGCGCGGAGAACGCTGCCGCCCAAGGCGCCCGCTTCCGGCATCATGCTCCAGAGGCCGAAAAGAGGAAAAGAGCACGCGTCCTTGACCAGAGAAACGCTTCGCTTCGGAGGGATGAACGCCCCATCCACGACCTGAAAGTAGACGAGCATCAGCACCGCTGTCTCCGGGGGGAGCGCGGAGAGCGCATCCTGCAGTTCGCCCTCCGAGAGCGCGAAAAGGTCGAGCATGCGGACACGGTCCCCGATGTGAGACAACTCGCTCCTCGCCCGGCTGATAACCGCCATTCCCGTGGAGGAAAGATCACTCACGAGCGCCAGCGTGCGCGTGCGCGGGAAGAGTCGGAGGGCGAGTTCCGCCGTGCCCGCGACATCCACGTCCTCGAAAAGGCCCGTGATGTACGGATACGCCTCCGGATCGTACAGCTCTTTGGAGTTCACTCCGCAGAAGACGATTGGCACGTCCGGGAATAGCCGGCGACCCATCCGCCGCAGGAAACCGAGAGCGTCGTCGCCGGAGCAGATGATCAGATCGAGACGCCTCCCCGAGTATTTTCGGGCTATGTACTCGGAAAAAGCGATCAGAGCCTCGAGAGAATACCCGCGTTTGGTGTCCATGTGTTCGACATGAAACTCGATCTCGGCGCCGCCGGAAAGAAGCGTCTGCCGAATCCCTTCGGTGAGTTCTCCCGTCCACGGGAAGGTACTGTGGTACGAGTTGACCAGGAGCACGCGGTATCCCTCGTCCTTCGCGAACGACTTTCCGCGGAAAAAGAAGAAAAGGAGCGCGACGAAAAACATCCTGAATGCAAAGCGGCGGAATACCGATTTCGACATACTCGCTCTCCCTTCGTTTTTACGTCGAAAAGCCCGTGCATTTTCTCTATGATACCCTTATACTGCAAAGGTTCCAAGACCGAAATTTCGAGGTGATTCCCCATGTCCCTGTGCTATATGAACGGAGCGTTCCTGCCGAAGGAAAAGGCGATGCTCCCGGTTTCAGACTACATCATTCTCCGCGGTGTCGGCGTCTTCGAATCCATCAGCACCTTCCGGAAGCGGCCGCTGATGCTGACCCCTCACCTCGAGCGCCTTGTGCGCTCCGCGGAGAGCGCGTCCATAGCGCTGCCGCTCCCCGTCGAGGAGATCAAGGCCGTCATCCTGGAGGGCCTTTCCAGAATGCCGGAGGACTGCCTGGTCCGCCCCTACATCACGGGCGGCGACGTCTTTCTCTCGGGGGCTTTTCCCGCGTCCAGGCTCTTCATCCTCTTCGAGAAGGTGCAGAAGCCCGCGCCGGAGGTCTATGCCAACGGGGTGCTCCTTCTCCCCGTCGACGGGGGACGCCACATTCCGGGGGTGAAGAGCATCGACTACATGTTCTCCTACTCCGGCTACGCCAAACGCGGAGACGCCTACGAAATACTCTACTGCCCCGAGGGCGAGATCACCGAGGCCGCCCACAGCTCCTTCTTTCTCTACACGGGCGGGAAACTCGTTACCGCGCCCCTCTCACGGGTGCTCAAAGGGACCATGCGGGATATCATACTCCAACTCGCCTCGGAAAAAGGTATGAAGATCGAGGAGCGATGCCCTTTGCTTTCGGAGCTGACGACGGCCGAGGAAGCATTCATCACCGGTTCGGTGAAGGAGGTCGTCCCCGTGGTGAAGATAGGCGAGCAGCTCATCGGTTCCGGGAAACCCGGTCCTGTGACGAAGATGCTCCATCACACGATGCTCGAAGAGATCGTGCGCTGGCTGGAGTAGCCGCTCCGGCGCAGCGCGAGAACAGGGGGACCGAACAATAACGATGAAAAATACGAACAAACGCGGCGCCGGCGTAGTCTTCGACTTCAACGGCACGCTCTTCTGGGATACGGAGTACCAGGAGCGCTCATGGGACACGTATCTTGCCAAATGGGGCGTGGAACTCACGAAAGAGGAGAAGCTGGAGCATATCCACGGCAGAAACGGAAAGGACACTTTCGAGTACATCTTCAAAAGAGCGCTGGACAGCGACGAGGTCGCCCGCCTCACTGAAGAGAAGGAAGTCTTTTACCGCGAGGAGTGCGAACGGCAGGAGGTCGCGCTCGCTCCGGGGGCGCTCTCGCTGCTCGCGCACCTGAAGGCGGCGGGCACGCCGATAGCGATCGCCACCGCCTCGGGGAGGACGAACGTCGAGTACTTCATCCGGAAGTTCGACCTGCTTTCGTATTTCGAACGGGAACACATCGTGTATAACGACGGCTCGATTCGGGGGAAACCGAATCCGGACCTCTTTTTGCTCGCGATGGAGCGCCTCGGCGTACTTAACCGCGACACGGTCGTCTTCGAGGACTCGTACTCCGGGATTTTAGCCGCCGAAAACGCGGACGCCGGCAACATCATCATCGTGAACTCGAACAACGAGAAGTACGAGCCCTTCCCATACAAAACGATACGCCACTTCGACGAGGTCGACAGAACAGGCGACCTAACGCCCCCCTTCGCGCGCTAAGGGACCTCCCGCGCGCCGGAACCTTCCACAAGTCTCCGGCGCGCGGGGAGCGGACGAAGGCGGACGGGCCTCCCTCCTTCTCTCTTGCCGAAGGAGAACAGGGCTCCGGATTTTCTTCGTTCACGCTCCCGTCCGCAAGTCCCTCTTGCGATACACCCCGAATATGCGTATACTTTTCAGCAATATTCACGATGGGAGCGCCGTTCACCGGCTGGACTCCTTTCAGCCGGAAGGTATGCCGGACCCTGCACAAGGGAATGACATGCGCGTTCCGTTCGCGCGGAAACCCCGCCCGAAGGAGGATGAGCCGTCCGTTTCGTGAACAGTACTTGAATTTTCGTCAACCCGAAAGATCATTCATTCACACGACTGAAAGAGGTGTACTATGCTCAATCTGCTTGCTACCCTGATCGCCTTCATCCCTCTCATCTACGGAGCGGACATGCTCGTCGACGGCGCGTCGTCGCTTGCGAAACGCTACAACATACCGAACATCGTCATCGGCCTTACGATCGTCGCCTTCGGCACGTCCGCGCCGGAGTTCATCGTCAACTTCTTCGCCTCGCTGGCGGGGAACACCGATATCGTGCTCGGGAACGTCCTCGGCAGCAACATCGTCAACATCATGGGAATACTCGGCATCTCGGCCGTCATCTACCCCCTGGCCGTCAAGCCGAACACCACATGGATCGAGATCCCTCTCTCCCTGCTCGCCGCCGTCGCCATCCTCGCGATGGGAAACGACATCTTCATCGACAACGCCTCCTGGTCCGGTTTTTCGAGGATCGACGGAATCATCCTCCTTCTCTTCATGGCCGTCTTTCTTTCCTATAACGTGACGCTCGCCATGTCGGGAAACACGGAGGAAGACGCGGAGATAAAGGAGTACCCGGCGAAGAAGGCGCTTCTGATGCTCCTCGCGGGGCTGCTTCTCCTGAGCGGAGGAGGCAGGGCGATCGTCTTCTTCGCCACGCGCTTCGCGCGCGACCTCGGCATCTCCGAACGCGTCATCGCCCTCACGATCATCTCCATAGGGACGTCGCTGCCGGAACTCGCCACGTCGGTCGTCGCCGCGATGAAGAAGCGGGTCGACATCGCGATCGGCAACGTGGTGGGGTCCAACATCTTCAACACCTTCTTCGTGCTGGGCTCTTCGGCGGTCATCGCCCCCGTGACGGTTCCCGCCCTGACGAACCTCGACATGGGGCTCAACATCGCGGCGAGCGCGCTGCTCTTCACCTTCGTCTTCACCGGAAAGGGCAGGGCCATCGAACGATGGGAGGGCGCGATCTTCTGCGCCCTCTACGTCGCCTATCTTGCGTCGCTGGTGTTCTGGGGGTAGCGGGAAACCTGAACACCTCTTACGAAGCGAGCGCCCCGAAGAGCATGCCCGCCGTGGTCGAAAGCAGCACCACAAGCACGACGTATGTCGCGGTCTTCTTCGGACCGAGAATGCTGTTGATGACCAGCATGCTCGGCAGCGAGAGCGCGGGCCCCGCAAGCAGCAGGGCGAGCGCGGGACCTTTTCCCATGCCCGCGCCGAGCAGCCCCTGCAGAATGGGAACCTCGGTCAGCGTGGCGAAGTACATGAACGCGCCGGAGACCGACGCGAAGAAGTTCGCCGCCAAAGAGTTGCCGCCCACCAGCATGGCGACGTACCGGCTCGGAATGAGCGCCTCGTGTCCCGGCCGTCCCAGGAGGAACCCCGCGACGAGCACGCCGCCGAAGAGCAGCGGCATCACCTGGAGCGCGTACCCCCATGTCGACGCGTACCAGTCCTGCCGTTCGTCGCGGGTGAACCACAGCCACGAGGTGAGAAGCGTGACGGCGAACCCCGCCCCGGCGAGGATCCACTTCAGGTTGTAGACACCTTCCCAGAAGGCGTTCGACGTCTTCGGCGCGGCCCAGTTGGCGAAGACGAGAAAGACGACCATGCTCGCCATGTAGACGACGGTCTTCCACAGAGGACGGCCGCCGTCGTCCTCGGGAATCTGCGCGAACCCCTCCTGCCGGGCCTTCTCCTCCTTGCCGAAGATCGCGGCCATCAACAGGCCGATGATCACGCTGAAGAGCACCGCCCCCACCGCGCGCGCAACGCCGAGTTCAAGCCCGAGCACCCGCGCCGTGAGCACGATGGCGAGCACATTGATCGCCGGGCCGGAGTAGAGAAAGGCCGTCGCGGGCCCGAGTCCCGCCCCCCGCATGTAGATACCCGCGAAGAGGGGGAGCACCGTGCACGAGCAGACCGCGAGCACCGTGCCGGAGACCGAGGCCACGGAGTAGGCGATCCACTTTTTCGCTTTCGCCCCCAGATACTTCATCACCGACTGCTGACTCACGAAGACCGAGATAGCCCCCGCGATGAAGAACGCGGGGATCAGGCAGAGCAGCACGTGCTCCCGCGCGTAGTCGGCCATCATGGCCACGGACTCCGCAAGCCCCGCAAGAACTCGCTCGTTTCCCTCGGGGATGAAATAGAACGTCAGAAAAAACGCGGCTATCCAAAAGAACTTTTTACGATCGCTCATTGTCTCTCTCTCCATTTCATAGAGTAGTCATTATGTGGCATTTTATGCACGTAAACAGTAAAGGAAAGCCCCCGCCTCGGCGGGGGCGTGGTGTGTCGGTTTACCCCTTCGCCTTCAGAAGCAGCTCCTTCACCTTCTCGTAGGAAGGGAGATGCCCGGCGGAGAGCACCTTGCCGTCCACGGCGAGCGCGGGGGTGGTCATGACGCCGAACTCCATGATCTCGGCGATGCCCGTCACTTTCTCGATTTCATACTCCAGGCCCATTTCCTTCGCTGCCTGGTCGGCCAGCTCCGTGAGCTTCTTGCACTTGGGGCACCCCGTGCCCAGAATCTGAATTTTCATACGTTACCCCTCCCGATCGATAGTTTTATCGGAATTTCCGCATCCGCAGAGCGGAAAGAACACATTGGGATCGCCGCCCGACGCGACCCGCTCGACGCACGAAAGAAGCGGTATCAGGCAGCGCATCCGCAAACCGTAGTAGACATTCAGCCCCTCTTTTCGGTCCTCAAGGATGCCGAAGCTCTTCATCAGCGCAAGATGCTTGCTGATCGTCGTCCGGTCGAAGTCGAACATCTCCGCGATCTCGCACACGCACATCTCCTTTTTCGACAACGCCTCGACGATGCGGAGGCGAACCGGATGGGCGAGACCCTTCAGTATATCGACCTTCTTGAGATGCACACCTTCTTTTCCGTTCACATGCCCGCCCCCTTATGTGGCAATAATACCACATAAGGGGGCGCTGTCAAGGGGAGCGACGGGAACTACTCCGCGCCAAGCTTTTTGAGAACTTTGATGAGCATGTCCCTCCTGAGCCCGGAGTAGAAGGTGATCTTTCCGTTGATCACCGTCAAGGGGAGCAGGTCCTGATGGCCCTCGAAAAGCTCCTTCATCTTCGGGTCGCACTCGTTGTCCTCGGGATCGGCAAGATACACCGAGACATTTTTGAACCCCTCGGCGTTCAAAAATACAGCCAGGTTCTCCACGGCCTCCCCCAGCGTTTCGGAAGGCTCGCAGGAAGCGCCTCCGCACGAGCACCCCGGATTCAGCAGGTCGTTCCGTTTTCCTACAAGGTTGATGATGGTCTCGTTCATAACACCGCTCCTCTCTCGTTTTGCTTTCTCATTATGGCATTTCGTCCCGAAGCTCGTTCTCGAGCAGATCGCACAGATGTCCCGGAACCGCCTTGCGTATTTCCGCGGCGAGCGCTCTGTCGGCTTTCGCCGCAGGATCGTTCTCGGAAGCCCGCACAAGAAGAGCGAACAATTTCTCTCCCCAAGGGGGCGGATCTTCCCTGTTTATCGAGTACGTGTTCCATCTTCCGTTCTTTTTCGACTGGAGCACTCCCGCCTTCTTCAGAATCGTCAGATGGCGCGACACTGCGGGGAAAGGCAGTTCGAGCAACTCCACAAGATGACAGACGCACATCGGCCCGTCGAGCAGCGCGAAGAGAATACGGAGCCGGGCCTCGTCGGCGAGCGCTTTCAGAAGAGGAACAATGGAGAAGCGCGCCTTCTTCATTCCGCTGCGAGAAGCTTCCTTCCCTCGGCAGCGGCCCGTTCGATATTCTCCTCGTTCGGAGGGCACGCGCCTTTCTTCATGTCGTGGTCGGTCAGCCTAAGATGGGAAAACTTCGTGATCTCCGCCTTTTCGAGCATTTTCCTGGCGCAGTCCAGCGGGCATCCGTCCACGGCGAGCACCTTCGCTGCGCCCTGCGCAGAGAGAATCAAACCTTCCGATCCCGCTCCGACAAGAGAAAGACACGCAAGAGTTCCTTGGCCTTCTCCGTACAGCTTCCTGGCGGCGCCGTAGGCGACTGCCCCTATGTCCGCAGCTCCGGCGCAACAGAATATAAGCTTCGGACCTCCGTTTTCACAACCGCATCCGCACTGAGCCGACATGGTACCCCTCCTATTATTTTTACTTTTTTAGAAATGACACGATAAAGATATCACGTACTTCCCGTTCTTTCAAGACGCAGGGAAAAGACTGTGAAAAGAAGACAATATAAGGAATACCTCTTATTACGGAAATGGGGGGCTAACAGCCACTCTCGATCTGCCGGCGTTACTTACGGCTAACTCTTCTTCGCACGCGGTCTCAAACTACCGGAAGATGGGCTTCATGGAAGCTGGCCATTCCGGGGAATTCACCGGCATCATCTTCGTGCCTATGGTCTGCGCGCTCGACGAACCGCTTCCGTCGCTCCCGACGTCTCCATAAGGTGAAAAAAGACCGTTACCGCCAGCAGATCGGCCGCGCCTCCCGGGCTGAGACGTCGTGAAGGAAACAAGGCTTCCATATCACGGACGGCACGCCGCCCCTCCTCCGTGCGCATGCCTCCCAGGGCGAGCGCGTTGCGGGCCGCTTCGCGGACGCTTCGCTCCCCCTCCCGCCCTCCGCGCGCGAGGATGTTCGTGTCCTCCGCCGTCGTCATCAGGAGAAGCAGCGTCTCCGCAAGCGCGTCGTTGAGCGCTGCGCCGCCCGAGAGCAGCTTTTTCAGGCATGGGAGAGCGGTCGTGACGACCGCGGGAAATCCCCGCTCCGCCTCGCCGCGTATTCCGGTCACGCCCTCGGCGAGGTAGAGTCTCTCTCCCGCCGTTCGCTCCGAATGTTTTTTCTTCCCCGCATCGGCAAAATCCCGCTCCACGATGCCACGAACTATTTCCGCACCTCTTCCGGCGCAGGCTTCGGAGGAGAAATTCGCTCCTTCCGAAAACAACGTTCCGCATGCGGCGGAGAGCACGCCGAGGGAGAAGATCAAGCCTTTATGGGTGTTCACGCCCCCCGTGGCGGAGAGCATCGCTCGTTCCGCGCGCACCCCCTCTTCGCGGAGCAGGGGGAAGAGCGCGGACGCATCGGGTGGAGGGCACTCCGCGTTTCCTCGCTCCTTCGCACGAGCCCCCGGAGCGAAAGAAACGCCGAGCCGGACGAAGCGCTCCCAGAAGGGGGCGAGCGCCGCGGCGCTGGCAAGGAAGGTGAAGTAGTCCATATCGGTGTGCGCTCCGTTCGAGATGGGGGTCACCAGTCCGGGCTTCGGCGCGACGGCCGCCTCGAAGAGCACCGCTGCCCTCGCGCAGCGACCGATGTACGCGCAAAGAGGCTCCGTTTCGTCAAGGGGCTTCGTTCCGTCACAGGGGTCGGGACCGCCAGCGCTTTCAGTATCCGGGACGTTTCGTCCCGAAGCGAGACGCGGAATCGCCCCTTCGTTCGCGACCTTGCAGCGCGCCCGCCACCGCCCCGCAAGGCGTTCCACCGCGTCTCGCAACTCCTCCGCCGCGTGCGCGCGTCCCCTCACGCACGGCACGGCCTCGCCGCCGCAGACGACGCAACGCCGAGGCGGAAGCTCCAGCTCCCGCCTCCCCGGCGCCGAGCCGTCCGGAAACGTGACGTCGACGTCGACGAGCGCGCCGCACGGATGCGTCTCCTCGAAGGCAACCGCGCGGCGCTTCACATCATTCCCCTCGCCCCGGACGGCGCAGAACCCCTCCGGCCCGTCGGCGGAGACACGGAATTCGTACGAGAGCACAAGAAGCCCCTTCCGCGCCAGAAACCCGCGAAGCTCGTCGAACCACTCTCCGGCCGCCCGGTCGTACCCGCCGCCGAGTCGCAGCGGCGCGGGCATCCTGAGGGTGAAGGAGAGCAGCGAACAGTCGGGCGGAAGCGCGGCGGCAAGTTCGAGCCGACGGCGCCACCGCGTCTCCCGCGCGGCGAGAGGCGACTCCATCACGCCTTGATCGCCCGTTCCAGAGCCGTCTCCAGGCGAGCCCGGAGCGTGCACTCCAGCGCACCTCTATCCTGAATACGCACCGCGGCGCCCTTGACGCCCGAGGCGGCGACGACCTCCTCGGCGACGGAGCGGATACGCGCCCCGAACTGCTTGAAGACGATGCTCTCCACATCGAGTTTGTTCTCCTCCCCCTCCGCGGGGCCTACCGTCACGAGCACGTCGCTCGATTCAAGCGATCCCGCGACGCTGTTTTTCACACTGGTCATACAACTCTCTCCTTTCCGCGGACGCGAAGCGTCCTCATTCAATGTCTCGACTCGCTGTTCCTGATTTTTTCGATCACCGGACGCGCTTCTTCCGAGACGAGCCACTTCCACGTGGACTCGGGAACGAGCGGCCGGACGTTTTCCAAACCGCCCTCGCGGATCAAGGCGCGCACGCGCGACGCGCTCACGGGCAGACCCTCCATCTCGAAGCGCGGCATCTCGCGGACGCGCACGGGCGACCACCCCTCGCCGCCTTTCGGCAGGCGCTCCTTCATCATTCTATTGTAGATGGAGGTCACGGGACAATACGGCTCCGTCCCCACGAACCGGTCCGTTACGCGGAGCGTCGGGGCGACGTACCGTCCGAAGAGTTCGATGTCGAGCGCGGCGTAGAGTTCGGTCATCCGCTCCTCCTCGCCGGATTCGATCCGCGTGAAGTACGTCGGGAAGGTGGCCGACGAGATGACGTACGGTCCTCCGCGAAGGACAACGACGTTCTTCAGCCCGGACGCTCCCTCTTCGACAAGTCGGAAACGCACCTCGAAGGGGAAGAGCGACCGGTCCTCCTCGACGACGAGGACGTAGAGCTTCGGGACATGTGCGGCGGCGTACTCCAGCAGGCGATAGTGGCCCAGCGTGAACGGGTTGCAGTTCACCACCGCGACGCCGGCCCCCTCCGGGCCGCCCTCCGCCTTCGCGGCCATCGCCGTCTTCCACATGTCGATACCTTCCGCTCCCCACTCCAGCAGCGACGCCCCCAACCCCGTCCGCTCCACGGTCGCGGTCGCCAGCAACGTAAAGCCGAGCGCCTCGAAGCGTTTCGCCTCGTCCGGCTTCGAGTACAGGAAGAGCTGCCGACGCCCCGTCTCCATCGCCTTTTTCAAAAGGGCGGAGGTCACCGTCGCAGCGACTCCCTCTCCCTCCAACTCCCGATCCACGGCGATCCCCTGCAGGATGTTCCCCACCAGGGAGCCGGTCGCGACGAGACGCTCTTCCTCGAAAAATCCCAGGATCACGGATTCGTTTCCCGGAACCGCGAGCCCCCTCGACCCCAGCAACCGTGCGCGCTCTACCATCTCCCTCGGCGAGACAAGCGCCCGCTCCTCCAGTCCGAACATGCGCGCTCCCCCTTTCGTTGCTTATGCGTTCTTCATCAGCGTTGCGCGTTCCGGGCGGCGTTGAGCGCGCCTCCCGCGAGCAGGATCTCCCGCTGTCTCCGCGAAAGCCCGTGGCGCGTTCTCAGAACCGCTCCCGTCGTCGCGTTCCGCACTTCCACAAACTCGCCTGCGAGGGCGGAGCGTAGATTCCGCAGCTCCAACCGATCCCACTGCGCGATCTTCTCAAGATCGGCCCCGTCCTCGAAGAGAAGCGGCAGAATCCCGGCGTTCACCAGATTCTGCCGGTGAATCCTCGCGTACGAGACGGCGATGATCGCCTTGACGCCGAGAAAGAGCGGCGAGAGGGCCGCATGCTCCCGGCTCGACCCCTGCCCGTAGTTCTCCCCCGCGACGAGAAGCCCGCCTCCGGCGTTGCGCGCGCGCTCCGGGAAGGAGGGGTCGACGATGTTGAAGCAGTACTCCGAGATGGCGGGAAGGTTCGAGCGCAGCGACATGATGCGGCTGCCCGCGGGAAGGATGTGGTCCGTCGTGATGTTGTCCCCCATCTTCAGCAGCGCCTCGCCCTGTATTTCATCGGCCATCGGACGAAACTCCGGAAGCGGCTTGATGTTCGGTCCCCTGCGTATCTCGACGGAGGCGCCGTCATCTGGGGGAAGAAGCACCATCGTATCGTCGACGATATATTTCTCGGGCAGCCGGACCTCGACGGCCTCGCCGAGCGTCCTCGGATCGACGATCACACCGCGAAGGGCCGAAACTGCGGCCGTCTCCGCGCTCACCAGATGCACCAGCGCGTCCTTCGTGCCGGAACGCCCTTCGAAGTTCCGATTGGACGTCCGCAGCGACACGCCGCCGCTGCACGGCGCCTGGCCGATGCCGATGCACGGGCCGCATGCGCTCTCAAGGATGCGCGCCCCGGAGGTAATGAAATCGGAGAGAATGCCGTTCCGCACGATCATCAGGAACGTCTGGCGCGAACCGGGAGCGATGCAGAGACTGGTCCGCTCCGCGACGCGCCGTCCGCGCAGAATCTCCGCCGTCCGCGCAAGGTCGAGGTAGGAAGAGTTCGTGCAGCTTCCGATGAAGCACTGGTCGACGGGCATACCCGAAACCTCGCGCACCGGAACCACCTTGTCGGGCGAGTGCGGCAGCGCGATGAGCGGTTCGAGCGTCGACAGGTCGATGACGAGCGTTTCGTCGTACTCCGCGTCGTCGTCCGCGGCAAGGGGCCTGAAGTCGCCGCCTCTCCCCTGCGCCTCCAGGAAACGCCGAGTTTGCTCGTCGCTCGGAAAGATCGACGTGGTCGCGCCGAGTTCCGCGCCCATGTTCGTGATCGTCCCCCGCTCCGGGACCGTGAGCGTCGCCGCGCCTTCGCCGCGGTACTCCAGAATCTTCCCCACGCCCCCTTTGACGGTGAGGACGCGGAGCACCTCCAGGACGACGTCCTTCGCCGCGACCCACGGGCGGAGACTCCCCTTCAGCTCCACCTTCACCACCTTCGGCATGGGGATTGAGAACGGCACGCCCGCCATCGCAAGCGCCACGTCCAGCCCCCCCGCGCCCATCGCGAGCATCCCCAGGGCGCCTCCCGTCGGCGTATGGCTGTCGGAGCCGAGGAGCGTCTTGCCGGGCACGCCGAACCGCTCCAGATGCACCTGATGACAGATGCCGTTCCCCGGCCGGGAGAAGAGAAGCCCGTATTTCGCCGCGATGTCCTGCAGGTAGTTATGGTCGTCGGCGTTCTCGAACGTCGTCTGCAGCGTGTTGTGGTCCACGTAGCTCACCGAACGCTCGGCCCGCGTGCGCGGCGCCCCTATGGCCTCGAACTGGAGATACGCCATGGTCCCCGTCGTATCCTGCGTCAGCGTGTGGTCGATACGCAGCGACACCTCTCCGCCTTCCGACGCGCCGTCCGCCAGGTGCTCTCGGAGTATCTTCCAGACAAGATTTGTTCCCACTCTTTCCGCCCCCTCGTGTAAATATACAAAATACAGTGTCTTGACCCACTTTACAGTTCCCTTCTCGAGGGATATTATACGACATGGATGCTGGATATTGGATAGTGGATCCATCTTTTTTCGGAAAAAATAAAAAATCATTTCAGGGAGATGATCGCGTGCCGCTCTTGAAGAACGTTCCGGAACTGCGTACGAAGCCGATGCGCGATATCATCTACGAGCACCTTCGCAAGGCGATCGTCCGCGGGGAGCTGAAAGCCGACTCCACCTTCACCGACGGCGAAATCGCCGACGAGTACGGCGTGAGCCGGACTCCCGTCCGGGAGGCGGTGCAGAAACTCGAGGCCGAGGGGTACATCGAGCGGGTTCCGATGAAGGGGAACCGCGTCTGTTCGGTGTCCCCGTACGAGCTGGCAAACTCCTTCGCCATCCGCAAGGCCCTCGAAACGCTCGCTGTGCGCTACGCCGCACTCCGCATAACCGACGAGGAGCTGGACGCGATGCGCGAACTCCTCATGGAAGCCGACGCCGTTTTCGCCGGCTTCAGCGGCGACGAGCTGCTCGACCGCTTCTTCCCCATCGTCAAAAAGTTCAACAAGATCGCCTTCGAGGCGTGCGGGTCCGACCGGCTGACGGAACTCGTCTGGGCCCAGCGGGAACTCTTCGACCGCTACATGGTCATGCGGATCATCCTTCCCAACAGGATCAACAAGAGTCTCTCCCGGCGGAAACTGCTCTACGAGGCGCTTGCCTCCCACGACCCGGAAAGAGCGGCCGCAGTATGGACCGAACACCTCGACGAATCGTTCGTCATCTGGCGCGAGAAGTCGGGGTACGCGAAGGAACTCGAGGAATTTCGGTTTTTCTAAGGGCTGGTACCGCGCACCGGCGCGGAGAAGCAAAAATCCTAAGTACAGAGGGGGAAACACAGGAATGAAGAGATTGTTTGCAGTTGCGTTGCTCGTCGCGTTGTTCGCCGTCGCGGGAACCGCCTCCGCCGAATGGAAGCCCACCCGCACCATCGAACTCATCGCCCCGGCCAACCCCGGCGGAGGATGGGACATGCTGTGCCGCACCGTTCAGAAGGCCCTTGTCGACGAGAAGCTCGTCGACAAGAACGTCATCGTCGTCAACAAGCCGGGCGGCGGCGGCGCCACCGGCTGGAACTACCTGAAGGGGAAGAAGGGGCAGGGAGAGTACCTCGCCGCCACGTCCACGCTGATCATGCTCAACAACCTTCTGGGCAAGAGCGAGATCACCTACAAGGACGTCACCCCCGTCGCCGCCCTCCAGACGGAGTGGATCTCCATCGCGGTCGAGCAGGACTCCCCCTGGAAGACCGCGAAGGATCTCTTCGAGGCCATCAAGGCCGACCCCTCCGCAGTACCCGTCGGCGTCGGCCCCACCCTCGGCAACAACGACCACCTGATGTTCCTTGAACTTGCCCAGATATTCGGCGTCGATCCCGCAACGATCAAGTTCATCGTCTACCCCGGCGCGGGCGGCGAGATCGTCCCGGCCGTTCTCGGCGGACATGTGAAAGCCACCAGCATCGGGCTGGCCGAAGTGCTCGAGCAGCACAAGGCGGGCAAAATGCGGATCATCGGCGTCAGCTCCGACCAGAAACTCGACTTCCTGCCGGATGTCGCTTCTTTCAAGGAGCAGGGAGTCGATATGGTCTTCCCGCACTGGAGAGGGATCATCGGCGCTCCCGATCTGACTCCGGAGCAAGTAAAGTACTGGGACGACGTCTTCGCGAAGATGGTGCAGACCGAGACCTGGAAGACCCTCATCGGGAACCTCGGATGGAGCAACTTCTACCAGAACTCCGCCGAACACACTGCGTTCCTCGAGGAGAGCACCAAGGAATTCGATTCGTTGCTGACGCAGGTCGGCCTGAAGTAACGACGACGCGGAGCACTTTCCGGCGGGGGGACGAGCCCACTCCTCCCGCCGCTTTTCGATTTTGAATCCATCCACCCGGAGACGGAGGTTGAACAATGAGCAAGAATTTTACGAGCGGTCTCATAGCGCTCATCCTCGGGGGAATCTATCTGGCGACCGCCATGCGGCTACCCGACGTCAAGGCGGGCGACGCGATCGGCCCCCGCCTGTTTCCCGTGATCGTGGCCTGCGCCGTCATGCTGGCGGGGGCCGCGCTGTGCATAGGCGATAAACTGACCTCTAAAAAGGAACCTGTGAACTGGAACTTCGTCCAGGACGCGGGCGTGTGGATCAAGATCGCCGCGACGATGGTCCTCGGCGTCGTCTACGGCATGGTGCTCGACTCGTGGGGCTATCTGCTGGCCACATCGCTCTTCATGCTCTGCGCCACGCTGATGATCAACAGAGGACGATTCGTCCAGAACGTACTCATCTCCCTTCTCTTTCCCGCAGTCACCTACGGAGCGTTCGCCATCGCCCTCCAGTTGAGCCTTCCCCGGGGCATTATCGAGAACATGCTCCCATTCTAAGGAGGACATTCCGATATGGACGCAATCTTCGCGAACCTCGCCATAGGGTTTTCCACGGCCATGACGGCCTACAACATCATGTGGGTCTTCATCGGCGGACTCCTCGGCACCATCATGGGCATGCTCCCCGGCCTCGGCCCGGCGACGGGGGTGGCCATCCTTATTCCCATCACGTTCGGCATGGATCCTGCCACCGCCCTCATCACCATGTGCGCGGTCTACTACGGCGCCATGTTCGGCGGCTCCCGCGCCTCCATCATGATCAACACTCCGGGCGACGCTTCCGCCATCGTCTCCTGCTTCGACGGCTACCCGATGACGAAGAACGGCCAGGCGGGCACGGCGCTCGCCATCTCGGCCATCGCCTCCTTCATCGGCGGCACCATCGGCATGCTCTTCCTTATCTTCCTTACCGGCCCCATCGCCGCTGCGGCGCTCCGCTTCGGTCCCGTGGAGATGTTCTCTCTGATGCTCTTCGCTCTCGTCGCCACGATCACCCTGGCCGAAGGGAGTCTGCTGAAGGGCGTCGTCGCCATGGGCATCGGTTTCATGCTCTCCACCGTGGGTATCGACGCGTTGACCGGCCAGATGCGCTTCACCTACGGCGTGGAGCACCTTCAGGACGGCATCGACTTCCTTGTCGTGATGATCGGCGTCTACGCCATCTGCGAAGTCTTCAAGAACTACAAGGCGCTCGACATGCAGCACAAGCTCGACGCCAAGAGCATCGGCAAGGTGTGGGTCAGCTGGCCCGATTTCAAAAAGTGCGTCATGCCCATGCTCCGCAGCTCGCCCCTCGGCTTCTTCGTCGGCGTCCTTCCCGGCATGGGGGCGAGCATCGCCACCTTCATGTCGTACGCGATGGAGAAAAATATCAGCAAAACACCGGAAAAGTTCGGCAAGGGCGCCATCGAAGGGCTCGCCGCGCCCGAGGCGGCCAACAACTCCTGCGCCGCAGGCGCGATGGTGCCGCTGCTCACGCTCGGCATCCCGGGCTCCGGGACCACCGCCGTCATGCTCGGCGCCCTGATGATGCTCGGCGTCAAGCCCGGGCCGATCCTCTTCTCCCAGTATCCGGAGATCGCGTGGGGCGTCATCGCGTCGATGCTCGTCGGCAACATCATTCTCGTCATCATCAACCTGCCGCTGGCCATCCCGCTGGTTCAGCTCCTGAAGATCCCTCAGAGGATCATGCTCCCCCTGATTCTGGGCATGGGCTTCATGGGGACCTACTTCCTGAACTACAGCGCCTTCGACTTCATTCTCGTAATGGGGTGCGCCCTCGGAGGATACATCTTCTCGAAACTCGAAATTCCGCTGCCGCCGATGGTACTCGCGCTCATCCTGGGAGGCACCACGGAACAGTCGTTCCGCAACGCGATGACGCTCTCGGACGGCTCCATCGGCATCTTCTTCTCGAAACCCATCTCCGCGACGCTCATCGCACTGGCGGGCGTTTCGCTCGTCTACTCTCTGCTGAAAAGAAGGAAGCATGCCCGATGAAGACACTTATGGACCGTCCCCGGCGGTCCCTGCTCTATATTCCGGGGAACAATCCCGGCATGATCCAGAACTGCGCAATCTACGGTTCGGATGGAGTCCTCCTCGACCTGGAGGACTCCATCTCCATATCCGAAAAAGACTCGGCCCGAAAACTGGTGAAGCACGCGCTGCGGACGCTCGACTTCGGCGCGGTGGAGCGCGTGGTGCGCATCAACGGGCTCGACACTCCCTTCTTCAAGGACGACCTGGAAGAAATCGTACCGGCCCGCCCCGACGCCGTACGCATTCCGAAGATCGACTCCCCGGACGACGTCAGGACCGCCGACGCAATCATCACCCGGCTGGAGCAAGAACACGGCATGGAACCCGGATCGGTCCGCATCCATGCGATGCTCGAAACGGCGCGCGCGATCATGAACGCGAACCCGATCGCGGCGTCCTCCCCTCGCATCCTGGGGCTCACCATCGGCGGGCAGGATCTCGCCGCCGACCTCGGCATCAGGATAACCCGCGAAGGGTTCGAACTGCTCTATGCGCGGAGCGCCGTCGTCCTCGCGGCGAAGGCCAACGGACTGCTGGCGTTCGACACCGTCTATACCGACATCAACAACCTCGACGGACTCCGCGAACAGGCGGCGATGTCGGTCGCGCTGGGCTTCTCCGGCAAGGCGGCCATTCATCCCTCGCAGATCGCCGTCATCCACGAGGCGTTCACCCCGGAGGAGAAAGAGGTCAGGAAGGCGGAGCGCATCGTCCGCGGAGCGAAAGAAGCCGAGGAGCGCGGACTGGGCGTTGTGGCCGTCGACGGTCGAATGGTGGACGCTCCCGTGGTCGCGCAGGCCATGCGGACGCTCGAACTTGCCCGCCTCGCCGGAATGGAGGTCGAAAGCCTATGAAACCTGAACACTTGGAAAAAAACTCCATCGGGAGAGAGGTCCCGACGCTCGTTCCCGGGCTCGGCGAGTTCGCCCCGTACGCGGGACCGCGCGCACGGCTCGACGGAAAGCACGTCTGGACGCCGACGCAGTACCCGCGAAAAATCGCCGCGCCGACGACGAACAAGGTGGCGCGGAACCTCAAGGAAGCGATCGAAAAGTCGGGACTTCGCGACGGTATGACGATCTCCTTCCACCATCATCTCAGGAACGGCGACGCGCTTGTAGGAATCGTGCTCTCTCTGCTCGACGAGATGGGCCTGCGGAACCTCACGCTCGCCCCGAGTTCGCTGGGCGACTCGCACGACTGCGTCGCCGACGCGGTGCGCAAGGGCGTCGTCGCGCGTCTGAACACCTCGGGCGTCCGCGGAGAGGTCGGCAAGGCAATCTCCCGAGGGGAATTCGAACTGCCCGTCATGATCCGCAGCCACGGAGGACGGGCGCGCGCTATCGAGGAGGGAAGCCTCCATATCGACGTGGCCTTCCTCGCCGCCCCTGCATGCGACAGGCTCGGCAACTTCACCGGGTCCGCGGGCAAGACGGCCTGCGGCGCGATGGGGTACGCGATGATCGACGCGCGCTACGCGGATCACGTGATCGCGGTGACCGACAATCTCGTGGAGTACCCGCTCGCGCCGCGCATCTCGGTTCCGCAGTATCTTGTGGATCAGGTGGTCGTGGTCGACTCCGTCGGCGATCCGTCGAAGATCGCCACCGGGGCCACCCGCGTGACCCGCGACCCCGTGCAGCTCCGGATCGCGGAGCTGGCGTTCGGCCTCCTTAAGGCTTCCGGGATGCTGAAGAACGGCTGTTCCTTCCAGACCGGCGGCGGCGGTCCAAGCCTCGCCGTGGCGCGCTACGTCAAGGAGTACATGAAATCGCACGCGATCAAAGGGAGCTACTGCATCGGCGGCATCACCGGCTATATGGCGTCGATGCTTGAGGAGGGGCTCTTCGACGCTCTCTTCGACGTGCAGAGCTTCGACGCGGCCGTGACGTCGTCGATCGCGAACAACCCGCGGCACATCGAGGTGGATGCCTCTTGCTACGCCAATCCGTTCAACAAGGGGTGCCTCGTGAACGACCTCGACGTGGTCATTCTCGCCGCGCTCGACGTGGACGTCGACTTCAACGTCGACGTCCTCACCGGACACGACGGCGTCCTCAGAGGCGCGTCCGGAGGGCACTCCGACACGGCCGCCGGGGCGAAGCTCACCGTCATCACCATCCCCTCGATGCGCAACGGCGTACCCTCGATACGGAACCGCGTGCAGACGGTCGTCACGCCGGGAGAGACCGTGGACGTCATCGTCACCGAACGCGGAATGGCCATCAACCCGCTCCGGGAGGACCTTCGGGCCATCGCCTCCGACGCGGGGCTCCCCGTGAAGGACATTCTGCAGCTCAAGGCGGAGATCGAGAAGGTCACGGGCATTCCCGAAGAGGTCCGCTTCGGCGACGAGATCGTGGGTCTCGTGGAGTACCGAGACGGCACGATCATCGACACGATACGGAAAGTGCTGTAATATACATGCCGGTCTCCCCTTCCTAATGAGGAGAGACCGGCATTCTTCGCATAATGGAGGGCCTTTGCATGAGAGATCAGGGCATCGTCGTGGCGGCAATTCTTCTGGGAGCGTGGGCTGGACACCACTTCAAACTCCCTTCGGGCATCCTCACCGGAGGCATGATCGCCGGGCTGGTGGCCAAGGGCGTCGTCCTCGCCGATATACCGAGCGGGAACCTGCTGTCGACCATTTCGCAGCTCCTCGTGGCCTACGTCGTCGTCTCCAATTCGGACGTCGCCTCCATCCGCAGGCACCCGGAGGCAGTCCCGGTCGCCGTCGGCTACATCCTCGTGCTCATCGTCTTCTGTATGATCGCCGCATGGGGGATCAGCCGCTGGTTCGATCTGGACCTGCAGACGGCGATCTATGCCACAGCGCCCGGAGGGCTCGCCGGAATGGCGCTCTCCGCCACGGACGCAGGCGCCGAGACCCCGGTCTCGATGATGTTCCATCTCCTCCGGCTGACCATCATCCTGATCGTCACGCCGTATCTGGCGGCATTCTTCACGCGCTGACCCTACGGCACCGCCCTCGTCATGCCGCCGTCGGCGAGAACCGTCTGCCCGGTGATGTAGGTATTCGCCCCCGACCCGAGGAAGACGGCGAGCCGTCCGTACTCTTCGGGATCGCCGTACCGTCCGAGCGGGATGCGACCGAGCGCCGCCGCGCTTACCTGCTCCACGGAAAGCCCCTTCTTCTCGGCAAGCGAGCGGTCGAGCGACCGGATGCGCTCCGTGTCGAACCTTCCGGGGCCGATGGCGTTCACGAGAATGCCGTAGGGCGCGAACTCGACGGCCAGACTTTTCGTCAGACCGATCACTCCGAGACGGAAGGTATTGGAAAGGATGAGGTTCTCTATGACTTCTCGGACCGACGACGATGTCGAGTTCACGATACGCCCCCACCCGCGCTTCTTCATATGCGGAAGGACCTCGCGAATCGCCCGTACGTAGCTCAACAGCGTCAGCTCGAAGGCCCCGGTCCACACGGTATCGTCGAACGACTCGAACGTCCCGGCGGGTGGTCCTCCGGCGTTGTTCACCAGCACGTCCACGCCGCCTTCCGGCTCCGCAGCGAAGGCTACGAGCCTCTTGAGATCCTCGGCCTTCGTAATATCGCACACCCGGAAACGGGGAATCCGGCCCGTCGCCTTCTCCAGGTCCGCGACAGCGGCCTCCAGCTTCTCCGCCCCTCTGCCTGAGAGCACCACGTCCGCCCCCTCTTTCAAAAACTCCCCGGCCGCAGCCTTTCCCAGTCCGGAGCCGGAGGCGAGCACCAGCACAGTTTTTCCGCCAAGTCCATAATCCATTGTCACCCCTCCTTGGAAAAAATCTGTCACCTTTCGAATATTGTACACCCTCTCCGTTCCTGGATACACTCGCCGCATACCGGACTATTCAAAGCACATACGAAGGTGTAGAATACAGAAATGATTCTCCCGAGGCATAGGAGAAAAACGATCTCGCTCTAATAGGAAGGGGTTGGTCACCATGAAGGCATTGACATTGAGAACAAGATTATGGATCCTCGCGCTTATTCCAGTCTTAGGAATTCTGCTCGTTACAGGATTCTCGATGTACTCCGCCAATGCGATCTATAACGACCTGCTGGCCCGCATTCACCAGGAGGCGTTCGTGGCGCAAAGCCTCGTACTCAACGGCGATCGGGATCTGTACCAGGCTCTTGTGGCGAAACAGGCCATACTGAACCACGGAACGGGGAAGGACTTCGAGAAAAACCTCAAAGATTTTCGGGAGAACGTGAAACAGGTCACGGATCGTCTCGGCCAGGCCGAAACGATCCTCGCCCGCGACAGGAACGCCTGGAGCCCCTTCCGCCTGAAGGGCAAGCCCGAATCGATCTTCGACGAATTCGACGCTCTGAAAAAGGACTTTCCCGTATGGGCAAAAGAGTCGGAACAGCAGATCGAGGACATCCGCGCGGGAAAGCTCGCTCCCGGCTCAGTCCAGCAGATCGAAGACACCATGTTTAAAGCAGTGCGCGGAAACATCAACGATATCGGCGAAATCCTGGACGTCGGCGCGGAGGAGGCCGCGCTGGAGAACAAGGAGCGGATGACGACCGCGAACATCGTCATGGGGACGGTAGCCGCGTTCGTCGCGCTCATGGCCCTGGGCATCGCCTTCACCACCATTCGTTCGATACGTCGTTCGGTCGCCTCCATTCTGGCGACCTCCAAAGCCGGAAAGGAGGGCGATTTGACCGTCCGAACCACCATGACCGGCAAAGACGAACTGTCGACAGTGGGGCACTCGCTCGACGGCATGCTCGACAGCCTCCGCGACGTCGTCTCCGAACTTCAGAAGAAGGCGGTCATCCTTTCCACGCTCTCGGAAAACACCGCCGCCTCTTGCGAGGAGGTCACCAGCACCACCAACGAAGTCGCCGAGAGCAACGGCCGCCTCGCCGAAGAGGTGGGGCTCGGCCGGAAGAGCGCCGTCGACGCTTCGCAGAACATCCTCGAGATGAACAGCGCCATTCAGTCCGCCAAGTCGATCGCCTCCAGAGCCGACCAAAACTCTCGGGAAATGGCCGAGGCGGCTGCGAAGGGGAGAGAGACCGTCGCCTCCTCCATCGGCCACATGGAGGGGATCCGGAACGCCGTCGCCGAGACCGAAAAGATGATATCCCAGCTCAATCAATACTCTCAACGCATCGGCGTCGTGGGAACCACTATTACGTCGCTTGCCGATCAAACCAACCTCCTCGCGCTGAACGCCGCCATCGAGGCGGCCCGGGCGGGGGAGGCGGGGCGAGGATTCGCGGTGGTGGCGGACGAGGTCCGCAAGCTCGCGGAACAGTCGCAGCAGGGGGCGCGCGAAGTCGCGGAGCTGGTCGAACGCATCCTCCAGGGAACCTCCGAGGCAGTCTCTTCGATGGGGAAGAGCCTTCACGACGTGGAGGAAGGCGTGGCTATCGCGCATGTCGCCGGAGAGGCGCTCGACAAGATCATGGCCGCCACGAAAAGCTCGGTGGACGACATTCGTCTGATCATCGAGGCCACCGAACAGGAGGCGGAAAAAGCCGAGGACGTCGTCGCATTGATCGACAAAACCGCCTCGGTGATGGAGAACGCCGATACGCAGGTGCAGAGCGTCGCGGCCTCCATGGAGGAGACCGCCGCGGCCATGGAGAACGTCGCGAGCAGCGCCACCGAGGTAAGCGGCACTGCGGAGGATCTGCGCAGACTGACCGAGCGCTTCATCGTCGACGCTTCGCCGGAGAGCGGACTCGCTCTTACGAGAAGATAACACTGGCGGCGCGCCGCCGGTACGAAGACGCGCCGTTTTTTCGCGGACGCACGGACGTCCGGAAAACGCCCCCTCGAACGAGGGGGCGTTTTCGTCGCGTTTCGAACGATCTACTTGAGAAGCGGGGGGATCGCCGCTCTCAGTCCAGCTCCGCGATGGCGTCGATCTCCACCAGCATGCCGAAAAGCTGGCTCTGGACGGTGATCCGCACAGGGTACGGCTCGGTGAAGAACTCCTTGTACACTTCGTTGTACCCCTGGAAGTCGCGGTCGAGGTTCGTCAGGTGCGCCGTCACCTTGACCACATGATCCATCGTCGCGCCGCCGGCTTCGAGGATCGCCTTGATATTCTTCAAAACCTGCCGGGTCTGCTCTCGAATTCCTTCGGGGTTCGTCCCGGTCTCTGGATTCCTCGGCCCCTGGCCGGAGACGTAGACGCGGTTGCCGCAGACCAACCCTTGCGAGTACGGACCGATGGGCTCCGGCGCTTTGTCGGTTCGGATAACTTTTTTCATAGTGATTTCCTCCTTTGATTGGACTTGAGCTGCAATTGTACCTCATTAAGGTGTTTTTTATGAGTACAAATGGCAAACAACAAAATGCCCTTCCCTCTCGCAAGATTCGGGCGCATCGCTCCGACAGCGTTGTATGGCTCGGAAACATCTCGGATGGAACGGACACCCCGACGGAGGATTCAAGGGGCTAGGGACGTCGCCTCCGAGGATAAGTCGTTTTCCTTTCTTCCCCGGCATGGGGACCGGTGCAGCGGAGAGCAACGCCTGCGTATACGGATGCAGCGGGTTCGCGAAGAGTTCGTCCGTCCTCGCCATCTCCACGATCCGCCCCAAGTACATTACCGCCACACGGTCGCTGATGTGCTTTACCACGCTGAGGTCGTGCGCAATGAAGAGATACGTCAGATCCAGTTTTTCCCGCAGTTCCGCCAAAAGGTTGATCACCTGCGCCTGTATGGAGACGTCGAGCGCCGAGACGGGTTCGTCGGCCACCACCAGAGACGGGTTCAATACAAGCGCCCTGGCGATACCGATCCGTTGACGCTGTCCTCCGCTGAACTCGAATGCATAGCGATTTAGGACTGCGGCATCCAATCCCACATCTTCTAGAATACCGGCCACTCGTTCCTTCCGTTCTTTGCCCGAGGAGAGAAGTCTATGCGCCGCAAGAGGTTCTCCGACAATCTGTGCTACGGTCATACGGGGATCGAGGGATGCGAACGGATCCTGGAAGATCATCTGGAATTCGCGTCGTGCGCGACGAAGCTCCTCGCCGGAGATCGCCAGTAGGTTCCGTCCCCTGAAGAGCACCTCTCCCGAAGTTGCGGAGAGAAGGCGAAGCACCACTCTTCCAGTAGTCGACTTACCGCAGCCGGACTCCCCCACTAGGCCGAGAGTCTCCCTCCGTTTCATCGAAAAGGAGACACCGTCCACAGCCTTGACGTAGCCCGATACTTTCTGCAAGAGTCCGGAGCGGATCGGGAAGTGCTTTTTGATGTTTCGGACCTCCAACAGAACCTCGCTCATCGCTTCGCCCCTCTTTCCGAAACCGAAAGCGCCTCTTCCCACCGAAGACAGCGAGTATAATGCCCCGGCGCGACTTCCAAAAGCTCCGGCTCCTTCGTGCGACATGCATCGCACGCCATAGTACAGCGGTTGCCGAATTTACACCCGGAGGGAAGAGAATCAAGCGCCGGAACCATACCAGGGATGGCCCTGAGATGCCCTACTCTTCCCTCCAAAGGGGGAATGGAGTCCATAAGACCTCGCGTGTAGGGGTGGAGGGGCGAGCGGAACAACTCCTCGGTAGACGCCATTTCGACAAGTCTCCCCGCGTACATCACGGCCACACGCTGAGCCGACTCGGCGACTATCCCAAGATTATGGGTAATCAAGAGCACCGACATTGTACGCTCTCTTTTCAGCGTTTCCAAAAGGTCCAGTATCTGCGCCTGGATCGTAACGTCGAGGGCGGTCGTCGGTTCGTCCGCTATGAGCAACTCCGGGTCCAGCGCCAGCGCCATCGCGATCATCACCCGCTGGCGCATACCGCCGCTGAGCAGATGGGGGTATGCGTCCACCCTCTTCTCCGGACTCGGTATCCCCACTTTGCGAAGCATCTCCACCGCCCGATCACGGGCGTCTTTTCCGGACATGCATCCGTGAGCCAGGATCCCCTCCATGATCTGCCGGCCGACAGTATAGACGGGGTTGAGAGAGGTCATCGGCTCCTGAAAAATCATAGAGATATCCTTTCCGCGAAGCTTCATCATTTCTTCGTTATTCAGAGAAACAAGATCCTTGCCCTTGAAGAAGATACCCCCTGAGACGATTTTTCCGTGAGGACGGGGAACGAGGCCGAGGATTGCCAACGATGTCATGGATTTGCCGCTCCCCGACTCTCCCACGAGGCCGAGAGTCTCGCCTTTTTCTATGTGAAGGCTCACCCCATCGACAGGGTAGATATACCCCGAGGACGGAGAGGGGAAACTCACCTTCAGATTCCGAATCTCGATGAGACGCGCTTCCTGTTGTTCCGTCATGCCTACACCCCCTCGATATCTCGCCGGAAGTGCGGATCAAGCCGGTCGCGAAGCACATCGCCCACCAAGTTGAACGAGAGCACCGTAAGAACTATAGCCGCGCCGGGGAAGATGAGCAGCCAAGGAGCTCGCGTGAGGTACATTCTCCCCTCGCTGAGCATATTGCCCCAACTTGGAATCGACGGCGGAATGCCGAGTCCGAGGAAATCGAGCGCCGCCATATCCAACAGAGAGAAGGCGAAGGTGAAGGTAGCCTGTACGATCAGAGGAGACATCATGTTGGGAAGCACGTGTCTGAGTATGATCCACTTTTGTTTCACTCCGGAGGAGATAGCCGACTCGATATACGGTTCCTCCCGGATCTTCAGCGTCAGACCGTAAACGATGCGGGTAGTCCGAGTAAGATACGTTGCGCCGACGGCGATAATCACATTCACCATGCCCCGTCCGAGAATCGAGACGAAGACGAGAGCGAGAAGAAGCGGGGGAAAGGCCATGAGCACATCGATCAGGCGCATAAGATATGGTTCGATCTTCCTGAAATAACCCGATGAGACACCGATCAGAACGCCGATCGACATGGAAAAAAGAATCACTCCCGCCGACCCGATAAGGCTGGTCCTGGCGCCGTGAACGGCCCTGCTGAAAATATCGCGCCCGAAGTTATCCGTACCGAAAAAATGAGCGCTATCCGGCCCTTTGAGTTTTTCAATGGGGTTCATCGCCTGCGGATCAAACGGAGCAATACGATCTGCAAAGAGGGCGAAAACACACAGCGCCGATATAAAAAGCAGCCCGGCAAACGCTATTTTTCGCTTGTAAAGTATCGATAGAATTTTCATACGCAGCATCCTAACTGTAGCGAATGCGAGGATCAAGAATCGCATACGTCAGATCGACGATCAAATTGACCAGCATATACACCAACGCAACGATCAAAATAACCCCTTGTATCGTTGGATAGTCTCTCCGCAAGACCGATTCCACAACAAGGCGACCTATCCCGGGCAGGGAAAAAACAGTTTCGGTCACAACGGTTTTCGACACAAGCCCTACAAAAGTGAACCCCAGAGCCGAAACAACTGAAATGAGGGAGTTTCGGAAGATATGGCGAACATTCACAGCGCCCTCGGACAGGCCTTTCGCCCTCGCCGTTTTGACATAATCCGCATTTGCGACATCCAGCATACTCGATCGAGTCAGGCGGATGATAAGCGCCGAGTTCGGCGCCGCCAGCGTAAGACAAGGGAGAATAAGATATCGCAAGTTACTCCAATCTCCGGACTGAATAACCGAGGGAAATCCTGACGAAGGCAACCATCGTAATACGACGGCAAAAAAAATCATAAGATTGAGCCCCAACCAAAATGTAGGTACCGAAGCGAAAAACATAGCCAAGCCCGAAAATAACTGGTCTAACCAGCTATTGTACCGAATCGCCGATAAAACTCCTATTGGAACGCCTATACAAATAATAAGGGCCATTGAAAGAAGCGCTATGAAAATACTCGTTTCCGCCCGGTCGATAATGATCTCCAGCACCGGTTTGTGAAAAAAGATCGATGTCCCGAAATCCCCTTTCAAGATACCGCCCAACCATCGAAAATATTGAAGGTAGAGAGGGCGGTTCAGTCCCATCGATTCACGAAGAGTCTCCACCTGCTCGGGCGTGGCCTGATCGCCCAGCATCACTCTCACAGGATCGCCGGGGATGAAATGAATAAAAGAAAAGACTATGATGGATGCAAGCAAGAGAGACGGTATCATGCTTCCTATCCGCCGTACAATGTACGCAAACAAACAACCCTCTCCTTTCCTGCGACGTACCGGGAGAGAATTCGTCTCTCCCGGTACATCCTCTTCCGAGGATACGCCTCCTAATTCGGATTATTTAAAACTAATTCCCCAGAAACGAGGCCAGATCAATGACGTATCCTCAAGTCCCTTCAATTTTGGGGAGTAGACGTCGTATATAAAGTTAACGCCAGTTTTCATGATCGGGACTTGTTCATAGACGAGCTTCTGAATCCGATCCCAAATGTCCTTGCGTTCGGCCGCATCAAGCGTCATTGCGAACTTGGAGGCGAGTTCACGCTTTTCCGAAGTCGTCCACCATCCAGGATACGCCTCGCTCATAAATGTAAAAAGAACCGGATCGGGGACGAAACCGTGATAGGTAAAGAACATATCCCACTGCGTCGAGTCTGCTCGTTTCGACACGAGCGTCGCCCAGTCGTAAATCTGGAAGTCGATATTGAATCCCGCCTTTTTCAGCTGTTCGGTAATGACAAGCGAGCTGTCGTAATGTACTTTGTAGGAGGTAGTAGCCAGATACAAAATTTTCTCGCCTTTATATCCAGCCTCTTTGGCAAGCGCCATGGCCTTTTCCGCATTCCCCTGACTGTATCGATCCGTCCCGACCGATGTATGCCAGAGCGTGCCTTCCGGCATAATCGAACCGTCTTTCTTCCAAAGCGCTTCCGGACCGATGGCCGCTTTCAGTACAGCTTCCATGTCGATCGCGGTCAGCAGAGCCTGCCTAAGTTTGAAGTTGTCTTTCAGAATGCCATTCTTGGAATTCAGGAAGACCAAACCTTGGCTCCCTCCCTGCTGAACGCTTATAACAAGCTCCGGATCATCTTTCAGCGTATCGTAAAGATCTCCCGCTATTCTCTCTCCATAATCATAATCCCCGGCCTTGACTCCGGTCACGCGGGTCGAATCATCGGGAACAGGAATAAATTGAATCTCGTCGAAGAGAGCTTCTTTCTTTCCTGCGTAACCATCCGAAGGTTCCATTCGGGAAACGTATCCATCGAAGCGCGCAAGCTTGATATACCGACTCGGATTACGTTCGACGAACTTGTACGGACCGGTGCCTATGTACTCCGTCTCCGGAATGGGAGCCTTCTCCGCTTTCGAAGCGACTTCCTTCGGATAAATCGCCGGACCGCCGTTCATGAAAGCCATCAAGTTTTTCCACGGGGCGAAAGGCTGTTTGAAATGGAGAGTGATCTCGTATTTCCCGCTTACTTCCATTTTTTCGATATTGTTGAATAATACGGGACCCCGCGTACCGAATTTACTCCATCGTTCAAGCGACGCGAAAACATCGTCTGCGGTGAGTTCTTTTCCATTGTGGAATTTAACACCCTCTCTCAAACCGAGAACGACGAGCTTTCCTCCCTCTTTGACCTGTTCGTCCTGCACCAGCATTGAAACGGGAGAATATTTAGAATCGAACGTGTAGAGCCCCTCGAAAATATGCATCGCAATCATTGTCGTAAGGTCCGCAGTGATCACCTGCTGATCCAGCGACGGAGCTTCATCGATAACCGCTACCCGCAAAATACCTCCGGAAGCGGAAGCGCTTCCCGAGCCGCCGAACAGCATACAGATCGTCAGGGAAAGCACGAAGAACAGCTTTGCGTATTTCATTGTCCCAAACACTCCTTTCCATTTTCCAACACTCGTAGGCCGTTTATGCAAACACGATCCTTTTGCTTCGACCCATCAAAATCCCGAATTCACCCGGCGCAATCCGCGTAGTTATATCGATCACTCCACCCCCCTTATCCTTCGCAGCACCACCGTTTATAGTCTGACGCTTTTCCCGAGCGGGGGCCCGGCCAGAAGTCCGTCACGCGCAACTATTCGCCCGTTTTTCAACACCATCTCGATACCGGTGGATACTTGCCTCGAATGTCGATATTCGGCATTGTCCTTGATCGTCTCCGGATCGAAGACAACAAGGTCCGCCCGCATACCTTCGCGGATAACGCCGCGATCGAACATACGAAACCGCGACGCCGGCATTCCGGTACACTTTCGTATCGCCTCTTCCATAGAAACAAGCTTCTTCTCCCTTGAGTACACCCCGAGAAACCTCGGATAACACCCGAAGCACCGCGGATGAGGATTTCCCTCCGCCAGCGGTCCGGAGAACGCCGTCGGGAGAGAATCGGAACCTATCATCGTCAAAGGATGACGGAGTATATGCTCCATATCTTCTTCGGAGTGCGAGAGAATAACGATGGTGGCGCCGGCTTCCTCCGAGAGAATAATATCCAGGTACGTCTCCTCCGGGCTCTTTCCACGCTCGTCGGCGATTTCCGCGAACGTCCGTCCAACAAGGGATGTCTCGTTGTGCGCGGAACCGATAAGAATGCGGTCCCAACCGGTATCCTTCGCATGGTTATCCCATCCGGGCAGATCCACCAGGAAATCGGCTTTTATCTTCTCCCTGATTCGAACGTCTCTCAGTCGCTCCATAAGAGCGGAAACTCCGCCCGCGTTCGCCCATGGTGGAAGAAGCGACGTCCCGTTATTGGATCCGGCGGCATAAGGATAGGCGTCGCAAGAGACGTCCATTCCCTTTTCTCTCGCGCGCTCCATCATACCGAACGTTTTTTCCGACCACCCTCGGAAGCGACGCATCACTTTGTGATGTGAAATTTGAAGAGAACATCCGCTTTGTTCCGAGATGTCCAATGCCTCCGCAAAAGCGTCTAGGAGCGAACCGGCCTCCCCCCGTATATGGGCGCAATAGATTCCGCCGTATCGCGATACTACCTTGCAGAGTTCTACGATCTCCTCTTTTTCGGCATAACAACCCGGCGGGAAAATAAGCCCCGTCGAGATCCCCGCGCAGCCGCTTTCCATGGCTTCCGCAACATGAATTTTCATCCGCTCGAGTTCCGTCTTCGTACAAGGACGCGCCTCCGCGCCCATCACCGCCGTACGGACCGTCCCATGTCCGACGAGACATGCAAGATCAGTCGTGTGTCCTTGAGCATCCAGCCTGTCGAGCATCTGGCCCGTAGAATTCCAGTTCCAGACTATAGGTACGGATTTTGGTAGATAGGGAGCGAGATATCGCTTCAGGTGATCGAGATACTTCTCCGAGAGCGGCGCCACCGATTGCCCGCAGTTTCCCGCTATTTCCGTAGTAACGCCTTGTAGAATTTTCGCATCCGGAGCGTTCACGAACAGCGCAGTTCTGTCCGAGTGCGTGTGCGCATCGACGAATCCGGGCGACAGGGCTTTTCCGGATACATCGATAATTCGCGCTGCGCTTTCTTCAGGTATTTTCCCGACAGCGGCGATTTTTTCATCCTTGACGGCCAAATCGCCGTAAAAAAAAGGACTACCCAACCCATCGAAAATCTTAGCGTTTTTCAGCAGCAGATCGAACATAGCAATACCCCCAGCTCTCTTCAACACAGTCTACTTCGGTTTTAATCAGCTGTTTTTTCGGGCGGGATTCTGTACTCGCCCTCCCTGATGCCCGCGCCCGCAGGAATGTCTTCGTAATCCGCAGCGTCGCGCGCATTCAGATCCCACATCGTCTCCCCGCCTTTGAGGGTCATCTCGCACTCCAGCCGGACGCTGCCGAGAAGACGCCCTCCCACCGTGTCCTTGAATCCGAACGCCCCCTCGCGGAGCGTCCAGAGCGCGACGTCCGCGGGCGCCCCCTTCGAGAGATGCCCAAGCTCCGGATGGCCGATCATCCTCGCCGGAATGAACGTGGAGCGCGCGATTACCTCCTGAAGCGGCATCCCCATGGCAAGGCACTTCGACATCGTCGTCGGCATGTCCATCATCGCGCCGTTCATGCTGAAGACATGAAGATCCGACGAGATCGAGTCGGGGTAGAACCCGCCCCTGATCGCGGGAACCGCGTTGCGGAAGAGAAAGCTCCCTCCCCCGTGCCCCAGATCGAAGAGAACGCCGCGCTTCCTGGCCTCGAAGAGGTACGGATAGACGCGCCCCTCCTCGTCGGCCACCGGTACCGGTCCCCGGAAACAGTGCGTGCTGATATCCCCGCTGCGGAGCTTCTCCGTGACCAGCCGCCAGTAGGGGCGCTCCTTCATGAAGAAGCCGAAGTCGACCATGGCCGGCAGACCGGACAGCTCTCCCGCTTCCACCGCGCGGTCAACCGACTCCCATCCGGGGTTCCAGTAGTGCGCGCTCTTGATCCCGACCACGACGTCGGCGTGCCGCTTCGCCTTGCTCGCCGTCGCAACGGGATCGAAGTCCGGGGCGTGCTGTTCGATGAGGTCGCTCACCATTCCGTAGCTCGCAATGTTCAGGAACGAGAGGACGCGCGTCTTCGCCCTGTCGATCACGGAAACTCTGAAGAGGTCGAAGTTGCGCCACCCCGCGCTTCCCGCGTCCACCATCGTGGCGACGCCGCCGCGGAAGCTGAATCCGTCGGGGAAGACGCTGTTCTCGCCCGCCCAGGCGTCGGGGTTGCCGCCGGTCGCGAAGAGATGCGTGTGCATGTCCACGACGGCGGGAGTCACCAAAAGGCCGGATGCGTCGATCACCTTGCCCGCTCCCGTTTCGGGAAGATCGCGCCCCGTTCCGGCGACGACGCCGTCGGCGAGCGCAAGGTCGAGCGCTTCGTCCACTCCGTTCGCCGGATCAAGCACCCTGCCGCCTTTGACGAGGACGAAGCCCTCCGGAAATGAGAGACTTCTCGTCCGGCCGCTGCTGTTTTCAACCATCATTCCCGTACTCCTTTCTCCGCAAGAACCCGTCCGATCTCCCGCATGCGCGACAACACAACGCCGATCTCGTCGTCCCGGAGGGTCATCGGGTTGACGAATACCGACTGCCCGTCGGCAGCCATTGTGAAGATCGAGGGGTCCCCCTCCCGCAACAGACGAAGCGCCTCCTCGGCGCACCCCGGAACCACGAACCTAAAGAGCATCTGCGGGAACGGCTGCCCCGCTTCATTGGGGTAGACTCGCTGGACGGAGACGTTCCCATTCCCTTCGAACTCCCGCACGGCGCCTGCGATGCGTTCTTCAGCCCAGCGCAGGCGGGCTTCCGAATCCATCGCGACGTACTGCTCCACCGCCGACAGCAGGCCGACGATCTCTTCCCTGCCGACCTTGAACATCCTGCCGACGCCGTACGTCGGGAAGGCCGTCCGCGCGATCCACTCGAAGATCTCCTTCTTCCCCACCATCAGGCCGCTCGCCTGCGGCCCCCGAAGATCCTTACCCCCGCTGAAAACGCAGATATCCGCTCCCTCTCCGGTGATCCGCCATAGATTCTCCGTCGGCGGAAGCTGCGCGGCAGCGTCAACCACCACAGGAATCCCCCTGCGCGCGGCGACGCGCAGCGTGGCTTCGAGCGAGAGGGCGCCCTTGGCGACCCACCCCCCGGGGGGCATGAAGAAGTAAAAAATAGCGGCGGTGTTCTCCGTAACGGCGTACTCGAGGTCGTCCTCGACGGTAGGGAGAATCGTGTTGGGGAAGCCTATCTCGACGATGCGGGCGTTCAGCAGACGAACGGCCCAATCGTAGGGGTTGCGGTGGGCTCTGTGGATGATGATCTCGCTGCGGGCGATCTGCTCCGGCGAGAGCGAAGCGAAGGGGCGTCCGTATCGGCGGGCGATGCAGGACGCTCCCGCGATGTGCAGGGCAGCCGCCGCCCCGTTCGTCACGAAGGCGGCCTCGTTGCGCGTAATGGAGGCCAGACGTTCGTGGACCTTCGACTGCAGCTCCTTGAGCACCACGTGGCTCCGCGCCGCTTCGGCCATGGCCGCGAGGGTCTCCTCGCTCATCCTGGAACCTCCGACCATCGTGTAGGTTCCCGCCGCGTTGATCACTGTACGAACTCCGAGTTCCCGGTAATACTCTCTGGACACTGCGTATCGCCGCCTTATTTTGAGGATTGACCATACTCATGCAACCATATATACGTTCCTTTGTTCCTTTACAGAGCGCTTCTACAGCGTCAATTCGCTCTTGAAGCTTTTTACATACAAACTTTTTTAAGTTTCTGTCCGTAAAAAAACATGGGCAGCGATGTTTTCGATGTGCTCGGGTATCCCTGCCGAGCCGTACCGCGCTTCTCAAGCACATCGCACGGGAAGCGCCTGAATAGATTTCTCTACGATAGATTTCTCTACGATAGATTTCCCACTATGGCATCAACAATACTCTTCAATTCACTTTCATTCAAACATTGCGGGTTGATAACTATCTCCCCGCCGCGAATATCGGTATAGATCTGCGGATCGAGCGACAGAAGGCGGTCATACACCTCTTGAGCAGTTTTTTCTTTGGGTTGTATATAGACACGCAAGATATTCGCGGGCTGTATCCCCGCCTCATGGGGAAAGCCTGTCCGAACGAAGGCTTTTCCGCATTTATCTATTTCCGTCGCCATGAAATTCGACATTTTCGTCCATGTTTCATAAATTTTCTCATAATCTTTTTCGAGGAAAAGCTCCACTGCACGTGTTATACCGGCGATCGTCTCCTTGTCGATTTTCATAGAACGCGCGATACTGTAGTTGGGGCTGCTGCTCGCCTGGCACGCTTCGACCAGATCCTTTCGCCCAAGTATCAATCCGGAAGACTGCGGCCCCCTCAGTTCCTTGCCTCCGCTGAAGAGCACCAGATCGGCTCCCATTTTTTGATATTTTGATATATTGGATCGCGGCGGCAACTCCGCAGCAGCATCGACAACCACCGGAACATCTCTTTTCTTCAGTATAGGGATCAGCCTCGGCAGTTCTATGGACCCTCTCATACTCTCATTCTCTGATACGTAGAAGAACATTGCCGTCTTCTCGTTGATCGCCGCTTCAACCTGCTCCGGCATGGCGAACGACGTCGCTCCGATTTCCACGACTTTTGCGCCGGATAAAAGTAACGCCTGATCGTATAAAATGCGATGGCATTTGAGCATGAGGACTTCATTTTTCATACCTTCGACGTTCGGCAGTTGAAGGCGTTTGACCGGGTCATTTCGTGCAATGCACGCCGCGGTCGCAAGGGCGATCCCCGCAGCCGCGCCGCATGTGATGCAACAGGCTTCGCTCTCCAGCAATTCCGCGATGTATTTCCCGGCGGCTCTGTGCAATGTGTTGATCTCGACGTAATGCTTCGAGGCTTCGGTCATCGCCTGCAAAACTTCCGGGGCCATCACGGAACCGCCAATCTTCGACACCGTTCCGAATCCGTTGATTATCGTTTTTACTCCAAGCTGCTTGTAAATATTCATTCATCATACCTTCTGTCGTTAAAAGTCAGAACTTCGTCGGAGCGATATAATGAAATTTTTCATAGTGCAGAAGCCCGTCATACGGTTCCTGTTCCCGTTCCGTAAAAAAAAGCCGGACGAACTCTTCGTATGAAACTCGCTCCTCCTCACCGCAATGCTCCAAAAAGACCTTCCACATGTTATCGAGCGGCGTGGCATGCAGGCGTATCGCTTTTCGTTTGATCTCAAGATAGGGACTGATATCGATCACACAATTTGTCGCCTGCGGTCCGCGTGCAAAATAATACTTCTCGCGCACGAAATGGGGCATGAGCCCCATATCCTTCGTCTCGGGAAGGTCAAGCTGCCTTCCCGCCATCCAACAGGCCTGTTCCACCGCTTTGCCGGTAATTTCGTGATCGGGATTTTCTTCGTAATGTCCGTAAGGATCGAATGATACGACAGCATCAACCCGCAAAAAGCGGAAAATCATCATCAGCCTATGACGCATCTCCACGAGCTGTTCGTGGCACATATAATGGTTGTTGTAATTGAAATGGTATACTTTTTTGATGCCCAGCAGATTCGCCACGTCTTCTGTCTCTTTCTCTATGCGAAGGGCGGTTTCTCCGTACGAAAGACCGTAACTATCCATACAGTCGTCGGTCATTCGGACAAAATATCCCGTGCATCCTTCTTCGATGAGCTTCAACATCAGCCCGCAGGCGTTGAAAGTGAAATCGTCGGAATGAGGAAAAACAGCCGCAAATACCTTTCCGTTCCCCTGTCTATCCATCGTATCCCCTCTCTCGAAGAACACCGGCGCAACGGCGCGAACTCTTCGAACGTCTTATGCCGAAGATCCCGCAATGTCCGCATTGAACGTGGCGAGAAACTCACGCAGTCGCGGATGGTCTTTTTCGATAAAGATTTCTTTCGGCGTTCCCACACGCGCTATTTTTCCGTCATCCATAAACACGGTTTTATCCGAAAGTTCATACGCGAAACGCATTTCGTGCGTTACAACAATCATCGTCGTGCCATCCCGCGCAAGTTCCTTGATGACGTTCAGCACCTCCCCCACAAGTTCGGGGTCGAGAGCGCTGGTCGCCTCGTCGAAAAGCATGATCAAAGGATTCATTGCGATTGCGCGTGCGATGGCAACCCTTTGCTGCTGCCCCCCTGAAAGCTGCGAAGGGTAGCTGTTGATTTTTTCCGCAAGTCCGACCCGTGTCAGCCACTTTTTAGCTTCCGCTTCGGCCGATTGCCTGTCCATTCCCTTCACCTTGACAAGACCAAGCGTGACATTTTTCATCACCGTCATATGCGGGAAAAGATTGAACTGCTGAAAAACCATACCGGTATGGATGCGCTGATTCGCAATATGGGCTTCCGACAAACGGCGCCGGTGATACCCGCTTGTTGTATACCCCAATTCCTCGCCGTTGAGGTGTATGGTCCCCTCTTGAAACGTCTCGAGCAGGTTGATGCAGCGAAGCAACGTTGTTTTTCCCGACCCCGAAGAGCCTATTATCGTGACGACTTCCCCTTGATCGATGTCCAGGTTCACACCGGAAAAGACTTTATGCGGACCGAACCACTTCCCAAGCCCGCGGATCTGCAGTAAAGAATCGCTCATGCGTTCAGCCCCCTGCTCATTTTCTTTTCTGCGAATCTGCCTATCTGTTCGACAGTGATGTTTATAAGAAAATACACGAATCCGGCGAATGCATAATACTGCAGCGCATCATTGTATCTGGCGATGAGCTGCTGCGTTGTAAGCATCAGTTCGGCCACTCCGATGAGAGAAAGAAGCGTCGAACCCTTTATAATCTCCGTCATGATATTGATCCACGGAGGGAGCATGCGGACAAATGCCTGAGGCAGAAGGATATAGAGCAGTATTTGCCGAAACTTCATCCCGATAGCTCTGCCCGCGTCTATCTGGCCCCTTGAGATCGTCTCCAGAGCCCCTCGTGTATTTTCTGCAACATGTGCTCCGGCATTCAGCGAGAGCGCAATGAAACCTGCCGTAAAGGGGGGCAAATTGACATTCCACGCCCGCAGCCAAAAATCAACGTAATAATAAACGGCAAAGACAATGAGCAAGGCAGGTATTCCGCGTATTATGTCGACATAAAGCCTAAATGGCAGCTTAACATATTTATTGCCATATGTTAATATTATTCCAAATAAAATGCCGAATATAGTGCTTATGGCAATAGCCAACAGCGAAGCGGAGAGCGTGTTGGAAATACCGGCGAGAATAGCATTTTGAGAACGGAGGATATTTTCAATAAACCCGGCGCCCATGTGCTTCACCTCGTTTCATTGTATGCGAAATCTGCGCTCCACGCGGCGCAAAAAGAATGCGATAAGGTAACATGCCACAACATACATGGCCCCGACAATCAGCCATACTTCGATCACACGGAATGTAATCGTATTCACTTTGCGAGCCAGATACGTCAACTCCGCCACGGCGATCGACGAGGCGAGGGAAGTATCCTTGAAAAGCGAGATAAAGTTGTTGGAGAGTGCAGGAAGGACGTTTTTGAACATGATCGGCATCTGGATGTATAATAAAATCTGAAATCTGCGAAGACCTATGGCCGCTCCCGCTTCGATGATTCCGACGGGAATGGCCAACAGTCCCGCGCGAAAGACCTCTGTCAGATACGCTCCTGAGTAGAGGGACAGGGCAAAGATGAACGATGCGTGCTTGTTCAGCATTAATCCCCAGTCAGGCAAACCAAAATAGCAAAAAAAAGTAATAACAAGCAATGGTATATTCCGCAAAAGCATCACATACCCCGATGCAAACATCCTGAGAGGACGGTTCTTTGACACGGCGCAATAGGCGAGCGCTAAACCGATAATCATTCCAAAGAACAGAGAAGAGACGGCCAACCATATCCCGAGTCCCAATCCTGCGAAGAATTCAGGAAAATATGAAAATACTAAGCTAAAATTAAAAATATATGCCATTTGTTCGCTCCTTAGAAAGGGAGTCGCCAGAACTTCCCAAGGGATAATCTGGCTTTCCGTTCTTGTTGACAGTCACAACCGGCATATCTTGACGATTTCTTCTTTCCAGCTTATCTCCTGCATTCGGAGTCTTCTTTCCGGAGCCAGAAATTCCTTGCTACGAGCGAAGAACTACAGGCTCCGGCATAAACGATCCGTCCTCCGCTTCTAAGAAAAACGGAGGACGGCGCCAAAAAAATCTTACCTAGCTCGGTAAATAGAAGGCATTCCGATCAGCGGAGGCTCTAACTCCTCACCAAACCACTTTTTATACGCTTCAAAGTAGCGAGGGTATGTGGTTCCGGTCATTGCGTCAAGCAACACCTGATTGACGTAATTAATCCACACTTGATCATTGGGGTTCATCGCGGCGCCGTAGTTCTGCGGATTGAAGCCGAATCCGGAATCTGTATACTTCTCAGGTTGTTTGGAGGCAAGCCACTTGATCGAAGAAAGGTCGACAGCACCGGCGTCCGCGCGTCCGGAATCGACGGCCTGATAGACAAGCCCCTGACTTTCGTATTGATCGTCTTTCGCGCCTTTTACCATGCGCTGGACGTTAGTTGCCGCATCGGCATTCTGAAGAATCGCGATAGTGACGGTTTTCCCTGCTGCCACCGCCTCGACGAGTTCTTTATGCGATTTGTACTTTCCGCCGGTCTTGAGGATCAGCCCTATGCCTTCTGTATAGTATGGAATTGAAAACGCAACCTGTTGTGCACGGGTAGGATTGATGGTCATAAATTGAAACGTGATGTCGACCTTGTTGGCAAGTGTATTCGGGATACGCTGATCACTTGCCTGCTCCACGAATTTCACTTTCTTGGGATCGTTGAAAAGCCCCATTGCCAGGATACGCCCCATTTCGATGTCAAAACCCTCATATTCACCGTCGGCATTGATAGAATGCCAAGGAACGTTGGTCGAGCCTGTGCCTACAATCAAATGCCCCCGCTCGAGCACCTCTTGAAGTTTACTTTTTCCGGACGCTGCTGCAGTTCCCGTTATCACAAAGCACAGCAGCAAAGCTACCGCCAGCATCTTCTTCATTCTCAAATTCCTCCTTATTAAAAAGTTTTTTCCGATTACGCAACTGCAAATCTTCCAAACTCAAAGAGTGTAATTTGAATATTCATTTTATGACCAGCAGGTATCACGGACAGCTTCAAAGAGTCATTCCGACGCAACGCGAACTTCCGAATTAAAAAAAATCATCTAAACATGAATCCCCCCTTCCTTTCGATACCTGATTGCGGCGCTTAGAGCTGATACGAACCTTTGATTTTCTATTCCGCGGCGATGGACTAGGTTTCAAAATTCTCGTCTTTCCCGCCCGATTTCAGAGAAGGTGTATCATAACTGATTGCATGTCTTCCATGAGTCTTCGGATCCGTTACCCAACTTTATTTTGAGGATTGACTTTCTGAATGAACCTCGTCAAGATAGGAGTACAGGGTGAATTTCGAGATGTCGAGGAACTGGCAGATCCTGTTCCCCGCCTTCGTGATCAGGAAGGCGCCCTTCTGGTCGAGAAAGCGGACGACCTTGACCTTCTCCTCCCTGCTCATGTAGGAGACGGGTTTGCCGACTTCCTCCCGCGCCTTCCGGAGCAGAGCGTCGAGGAGCTGGTTTACGTCGTTGACGAAAAACTCCTCCTCCTTCTCCCCCTCGCCGTTGGAGATCAGGGAGCGGATGGTCTTGTCGGCCACCATCAGATTGGAGACGTCGAAGTTGACGCAAAGGCATCCGACCACCTTGCCGTCGTCGTTGCGGATGTAGATCGAAGACGAGCGGAGCACTCTCCCGTCGCGGGTATTGGTGAAATAACCGTACTTGTCGCCGTCGACCACCGTTCCGCGCAGCACTTCGAGTCCGAGATTGCTCCCGCAGTCGCCCACACGCCTGTCGGTCACGTGGCCGTTCTCGATCATCACCACGGTGCTCTCGTACCCTTCGGTGAGGTCGTGAAGCACCACTTCGCAGTTGGTCCCGAAGATGGCGGTAAGTCCCTTCATCAGGGATTGAAACATCCTGAACTCATCCTGTACTCGATTCACTGCGCTTCCTCCAAAAAAATATTTAGGTTGTCTGATTTTATGTTATTATACTGTCTGAAAAATGCGGCGTCAAGCACGTGCTACTCAAGGAGGGGTCTTTATGAACATTCGAAAATACGAAGTGCTGCGGCGGATATCCGACCTCGGCGTGGTGGGGATCATCCGAACCCCGAACATCGAGAACGGGGTGGCGTCCGCGGAGGCGGTCTTCGAGGGGGGAATCGACGTGCTCGAGGTCTCCACGACCTTCCCGGGCGCGCTCGATATCATGAAGGAGATCATCGAGCGAGGCCGCTGCAAGGGGTTGATTCTCGGCGCGGGAACCGTGGCCGACGCTGTCACCGCAAGGCTCTGCATCGACGCGGGCGCGGAGTTCATCGTCTCGCACTGCTTCAGCCCGGAGGTGGCGGCGATGTGCAACCGCTCCGGCATCGCCTATATGCCCGGCGTGGGAACGGTCACCGAGATCGTCCGCGCGATGGAGCACGGGGTCGACGTCGTGAAGGCGTTCCCCGGCGAGGTGCTGGGACCGAAGTTCATCCAGGCGGTCCGCGGACCGCTGCCCGGCGCGCAGATCATGCCCATCGGCGGCGTCGCTCCGAGCAACCTCGACGACTGGTTCCAGGCGGGGGCATTCGCCGTGGGGCTGGGGAGCGCGCTCGTCAAACCGGCGGGAATCGAAGGAGACTTCCACGCCATCAGCGAGATCGCCGAACGGATCGTCACCCAGATCGCGCAAATTCGCGCCCACATGAAGTAGCCATGGCAAGAATCGAACGGCTGGAGCTGTTCAAGGTCCCGCCCCGCTGGCTCTTTCTGAAGGTCGTGACCGACGAAGGCGTCGAAGGGTGGGGGGAGCCCGTCGTCGAGGGACGGGCCGATACCGTAGCCGCGGCCGTCCGCGAGATGAGCGAATACGTGATCGGCGCGGACCCGACGAAGATCGAAGATATGTGGCAGGTGCTCTACCGGGGAGGTTTTTACCGGGGCGGACCTGTCCTGATGAGCGCGATCTCCGGCATCGAGCAGGCGATGTGGGACATCACCGGGAAGATGTTCGGTCTCCCCGTCCACAGGATGCTCGGCGGCGCGGTGCGGGAAAAGATGCGCGTCTACTCGTGGATAGGGGGCGACCGTCCGTCCGAAGTGGTCGAGGCGGCCCGCGGGAAGATGGACGCGGGAATGAACGCCGTGAAAATGAACGGTACTGCGGAGATGGCGTGGATCGATAACTTCTCGAAGATCGAGGAGGTGCTCTCGCGCGTGCAGGCGCTCCGGGACGCCTTCGGCCACTCGCTCGACATCGCCGTCGACTTTCACGGCAGGGTGCGCACGCCTATGGCTCGGGTACTGATGAAAGAGCTGGAGCCGTACCATCTCATGTTCATCGAGGAACCTGTCCTCGTGGAAAACCGGGAGGCGTTCATCGAGCTTCGCCGCCACACCTCGACGCCTATCGCCACGGGAGAGCGCAATTTCGGGCGATGGGACTTCAAGGAACTGATCACGTGCGGCGCCGTGGATATTCTCCAACCCGACCTCAGCCACGCCGGAGGAATTTGGGAGGTGCGGAAGATCGCGGCCATGGCGGAGGCCTACGACATCGCCGTGGCGCCGCACTGTCCGCTCGGCCCGATAGCACTCGCGGCCTGCCTTCAACTCGACTTCTGCGCTCCGAACGCCTTCATCCAGGAACAGAGCCTCGGCATCCACTACAACCAGGAGACAGATCTGCTGGACTACCTGAAGGATCCGTCGGTCTTCCACTACAAGGACGGCTTCGTCGCACTCCCGGAAGGACCGGGGCTGGGCGTCGAGGTCCGCGAGGAGACCGTCCGCGAGAAAGCGCGCATCGGTCACGACTGGCGGAATCCGATCTGGAGAAACGCCGACGGCAGCGTGACCGAGTGGTGAGCGAGAAACGCTATCGAAAACGGCAGGCCTGTGCAGACAGGTGTATGTACAGTATTTCGAATACCTCCGATGAACATGTTCGCCTTCGGAGCATGAAAACGCCGGGATAGGGGAGCGCCGCCCGTCCCGGCGTTTCTTGTTCATAGACCGAAGTCCGCCCTATGACCTGAAAGGAAGGACCTTTTCCCTATACTCCGCGATCGCTTTTTCTCGAAGTTCCGAATCGGAAAAAACATCCCACGCCGTCATCGCGAGCGCTTTCGCACCGATCAGAACTGCCTCGTCTCCTCGGGGAGAGACGGCCGCTTCTCGGAAACGATCCGAATGGCTCGTCGTGGAATCGTCCGCGATGGCGATATATTCGTGGATCGTAGGAAGTTCAAGCGAGACGTTCCCTATGTCCGAAGATCCGAGAGGAATCCGAGCATCGGCGAACACCGCGGTTTCTCCCAGTTGTACCATATTGTCCCGGAAGCGTTCGCCCAAAACGATATTAGGGTGACGCTCCGCGTAGACAACGTCGTACTTCATAGTATATTCGGCTCCCGTGAGCATCGCGGCGGATCGTGCGGCGCGCTCCATGTCTTCCAGAATCAGAAGCAACCCCTGCTTCGTCGGGCTTCTTGGAACGAAACTGGCGGACGTATAGTCGGGGACGACGTTCGGAGCCTTGCCTCCGTTCGTGATGATGCCGGTGAGGACATGCCCTTTGTCCCACGTCTGGCGCAATCCGTTGAGGGAGTTGAAATACTCGATCATGGAGGTCAGCGCATTGATCCCCTTCCGAGGTTCAACCGCGTGAGATGCTCTTCCGAAAAACTCGACGTCGACGTGCGTCGCCGCGATACCGCCTCTTCCGTACAGATTCTCCGTTCCGGGGTGGATCATCATCGCGAAATCGACGTTGCGAAACGCGCCGCGTTCGACAAGAAGAACCTTTCCGCCTCCGGATTCTTCCGCAGGGCTTCCTATGACCAAAATTTCGCCCGGCAGCTCCGCGACCGCCTTCGAGAGGGCGATGGCGGCTCCCGCCGCAACGGAGGCGATGATGTTGTGTCCGCAGGCGTGCCCTATGTCCCGCAAAGCGTCGTACTCCGCGATGAAGGCGACGACGGGCCCCTCTTTCTTCCTCGGGAAAGACGCCCTGTAGGCCGTGGGAAGATCGCAGAGCGGCGTCTCCACTTTAAAACCATGTTTTTCGAGGAGTTCCTTCTGGAAAGCGACGGCTTTATGCTCTTCGAAAGCCGTTTCCGGATCGGCATGAATGCTATGGCTCAATCCGAGCAGTTCGGAACGCAGTTCCTCGACGATTTTTCGTATTTGCGAATGCATCTTCTCATTCCCACGCGTAGGTTTCCGGACGCCTGTTCGGGAAGCTGGGAAGCTGCCGCCGCACACTCTCCACCCGGTCCATATCGATCTCCGCGACAAAAACTCCCTCTCCGTCCGAAGCCTGCGCGATCACCGTCCCCCAGGGATCGACGACCATCGACCTTCCGTACGCCTGGAAATAGGGTTTCATACCCACCTGTCCCGCGGCGACGATGAAACACTGGTTCTCGATAGCCCGAGTTCGGAGCACCACCTCCCAGTGGTCCTTGCCGGTGAAGAGCGTGTAGTTGGCGGGCACGAACATCAGTTTAGCCCCTTTCAGCGCAAGAATCCTGTAGAGTTCGGGGAAGCGCATGTCGTAGCAGATGGAGAGCCCCATACGCCCATATTCCGAGTCGAAGGCGACAATCTCTCTTCCCGGAATTTTCGCGTCGGACTCTCTTACGCTGGGTCCGTCGGCGATATCCACATCGTACAGGTGAATTTTCCTGTAGGAGGCAACGATCGCTCCGGCCGGATCGACGACTATGGAGGTGTTGTACACCTTCTTCTCCCCGGGGACATACTCCGCGTAGCTCCCGCAGTGAATCCAAACGGAATTCTTTGCGGCGAGGCCCGAGAAGAAGGCGGACGTCTCCCCCGGGATGGGTTCCGCGCTTGCGATACTCTCCTCCAGCTTCCCGATGAAATTGATGTTTTCGGGCATGGAGATGAACTGCGCGCCTTTCGCGACGGCTTTTTCGATGTAGCTCTCGATCTTCCGAAGATTTTCCCTTTTGTTGTTCCCGACGTCCACCTGAAGAACGCCCATCAGAAACCGACTCATTCATATTCCCCCTTCGATGTCGAATGCTCAATAGGGCAGAAGCAGCGACGGCAGCCACAGCGAAAGCTGCGGAATAAAGGTCAGCAGCAGCAGCATCAGGATAAGAGTGGGCAAAAACGGAGCGACGCCCCGTACGACATCCTCCACGCGTTGTTTCGTGATGTCCGAAAGAATGAAAAGACCGATACCCACGGGAGGCGTCGCGATGCCTATGGTCAGGGCGAAGGCCATAAGAACCCCCAATTGAACAGGATCGACGCCGACGCGCTGCATCAGCGGCACGAGGATCGGCGTGAGCAGAATCATGATGCTCGCCGCGGATGTAATGGTGCCGAGGAGAAGAAGCAGTATGTTGACGAGAACAAGGATGATCCATTTGTTCTGCGTCAGACCGAGGACGAATTCCGCCATGATCACCGGCGTTCTTTCCAACGTGAGGATATACGACATCGTAGAGGCTATCCCGAAAAGAATCAGACTGTTCGCGGCGGTGAACATGGAAGAGACGATCACGGTCCAAAGATTTTTCATGGTGAGCGTGCGGTAGCACACTCCCAGGACCAGAGAGTACAGCACGGCGACGACTCCGGCTTCGGTCGGGCTGACATACCCCGATGTCATGCCGTAGAGGATGATAACGGGAGCCAGCAGCGCCCAGACCGCCGTCTTGAAAATCCCCAGCCGCCGCTTCATCGGCATTCGTTCCTCGCGGGGGAATTTAGCGGGAAGCCTGTGCGCAATCCGTGCGCTCGTGAGCATAAGTCCCAGTCCGATAATGACGCCGGGGATTATGCCGGCAAGGAAAAGCTTTGCGATGGAGACGTTCGCCATGACGCCGTACAGAATGAACGAGACGCTGGGCGGTATGATGGGGCCGATCATGGATGAAGCCAGCGTGATTCCGGTGCTGTATTTCAAATCATACCCCGAATCGGTCATCGATTTGATCTCGATGGGCCCGAGCGCGGCGCAGTCGGCCGCGGCCGATCCAGATATCCCGGCGAAGATCATCGAGCAGAGGACGTTGACGTGAGCGAGTCCGCCTTTCCAATGGCCGACGCAGGCGCGCGCGAAGGCGAAAATCCGCTCCGCGATGCCGCAGCTGTTCATGATGTTGCCGGCCATGATGAAGAAGAAGATGGAGAGAAGGCTCCACGTCATGGAACCGTCGACGATTCCCTGGGCGAGTATATAGACCGGAAATCCTCCAAGCCAGCATCCCACGAGCACCGCGATTCCCATAGCCAGAGGAATCGGCATCTTGAAGAAAAGAAGGACGATGAGCGTTCCGAGCAATCCTATAGAAACCATGATCACACCACTTTCCGGATATCCGGCTTCTCGACTCCGGAGAAGCGGAAGGCAGCGATCAGTTTTTCCGTCATTCTCCAGAGGATGCACAATCCCAGCAGATAGAGGGGCCACGTGTTGACTTCAAGGGGAAACGGAAGATATTGTTCGGGCTTGCCGAGGCTCACCAGCCCCCTATAATCGAGGTTGGCGTAAATCAGAATCGCTCCGAACACCGCCCCGAGAAACGCCATGATCCGTGAAATCCAAAGAGCCGGAAACTTCGGAAGGCAGTCCACGAAAAAACTCACTTCCACCTCTTCGCCCTTCAGAAAAACGATCGCCGCTCCGGGGATGATGGAGTACAACCCCAGGAAGAGGAGCACTTCCACGGTCCACGCCACGGGGCGCCCGAATGCCCTGGAAACTATCTGGAGCGTCGCGACGACGATCATAAGAAATCCGTTGATACCCAGGAGAACAGAGAAACAGCCTATGAGACCCCGTTTTATGAGCGCGAGATAGTTGCGCATTTTTTCACCTCTTTGTAAGCAGGGGAACTCTCAAGCGAGTCCCCTGCATGGTGTCCCGTTCCGCTTCGGAGAAGAATCGGTTATCTTACCGCGTCCTGCGCTTTTTTAACGAATCCGGCGGGAATAACCCCCTGTTGTTCCAGATCGGCGACAAGTCCGCTCATTTTTTCCTGCCACGGTTTAAGATCTATTTCGATCATTTCGACGCCGTACTTGTCTTTCATCTCCCGCACGAGTTTTTCACCGCTCTCCAGCGCCATTCGGGTGCAGATCTCCCCGCCCTGGCGGAGTCCCTCGTGAATAATCTCCCTCTGCTCCGGAGTAAGGCTCTGATAACGCCTTTCGTTCATGACGACCGCCACTTGCTGAGCGTACTCATGGGTCACGGTGAGATACGGCGCGACCTCGCAAAATTTCTGGTACAGGGCGTCCGTCACAGGGCACGTCACGGCGTCCACAGTCCCCTGTTTCAGAGCGAGATACGTCTCGGAATACGGAATAACCGTAACCGCCGCTCCGAGAAATTCCCACGATTTGACGGAGAGCGGGGCCGAGGCCATTCTCAACTTGAGCCCCTTCACATCGTCGAGACTCCTGACGGGGTGTTTGGAAGCGAGGACGCGGTAAGGCCCTCGAAGCCAGTTCTTGTCTCTGCTCACTATTCGCAAGCCCGCTTTCTCGATCAGACGCTTTTCCAACTCCTGCTGCACATCGCTCAGAAGGTACTTTCGAAACTGCTCGTTGCTCTCGAACACATAAGGGATGCCGCCTCCGACAACCCGGAACTCCGGAACGTACGGGTCGTAAAAGGAATAGCCTTCGGCGTAGAAGTCCTGCAGACCGTTGATCATGTTCTCTATCTGCTTCTTCGAGTCGCCGAGGGCCTCCGCGTAGAAAATATCGATAACGATCTCGCCCTTCGTCTGTTCTTTTACATAGTCGGCGAAATGGCGCAACGCGACCGATTCATGATGCGACTCCGTCATCTTCATGCCGAGCTTCATTCGTACGACCGCCTCGGAGGCGCCGGAAAAAGCGCCGCACAGGAACAGAACCGCCATTGCTGTACACAAAAATCTTTTCACCACGATGCAACACTCCCTTCAGGTTGTGATCCCGTCTCTTATCGCAACGCTTTGATCTTCTCTACGTAGCCGGCCGGGATGTAGTTCTCCTTTTCCAGTTGGGCGATGAACTCCGCCATCTTCTCTCTCCACGGGTCCAGATCGATTTCGAGCATGGTGACGCCGTATTTTTCGACCATCTCCTTGACAAGGATCTCTCCGTTTTCAATGGCCATCTTCGTGCACATGTCGCCGGCTTCCCGGAGAGTTTCGAAAAGTATATCCTGTTGCTCCTTCGTCAGGCTCTGAAAACGCCGCTCGTTCATCACGATCGCGACCTGCTGAGGGTATTCGTGAGAAATCGTAAGAAACGGAGCGACTTCGCAGAACTTCTGAAAGAGAGCGTCGGTGACGGGGCAGGTCACGGCGTCGACCGTCCCCTGCTTCAGCGCGAGATATGTTTCGGAATACGGAATGACCGTGACGGCGCAACCAAGAGTTTCCCATGCCCGAACACTTGTCGGATTGGACGGCTGTCTGATTTTGAGCCCTTTGAGGTCGTCCAGAGTTTCGATGGACGTCTTCGCCGCGACTACGCGATAGGGCCCCCTCAGCCAGTTCTTGTCGCGATTGACGATGCGAAGCCCCGCCTTTTCGAGAAGTTTCCTTTCGATCTCCTGCTGCATGTCGCTGAGGAGATACTTGCGGTAGTGATCGTTGTCGCGAAAGATATAGGGAACGGCGCTCACATTGATCTCCGGGACATACGGCGCGTAGAACCCGTATCCGTCGGCGTAAAAATCCTGCATTCCGTGGATCATGTTCTCGATCTGTTTCTTCGCGTCTCCCAGGACTTCTCCGAAATAGAGGTCGATGACGATTTCGCCGTTCGTACGCTCTTTCACCTTCTCCGCAAAGTACTTCAAGGCAATGCTTTCCTGATGCGATTCAACCTGTTTCGACCCAAGTTTCATCCGAATCGCCGCTTCGGAACTCTCCGCAAATCCTCCGAACACAAACATCAGCGCGAGAAGCAAAAGACACGTCCGTTTCAGCACACCCATCGCCCTCCTTTGTTTTTTCGGCATCGATTACTGCCCGAGTTTTGCTTGTATAAGTTCATTCGCCTTGGATATGTCGGCGAGTTTTTTTCCCGAGCGCATCATTGCCTGCTTGTCCGGCTCCGTCGCCTGACGCTCGAGAGCTGCCCGAAGAATGCTCTCCGCCTCCTCCGGGGGAAGCGCGACGAACCCGTTCTCGTCGGCGACGATGATGTCTCCCGGGTTGACGACCGCTCCGCCGCAATTCACCGTGGTGTTCAGTTCCCCGTCGTTCCCCAGAACACGGGTTGTGATGGCAGAGAGGCGGCGGTAGAAGACGAGCAATCCCATTTCTCGAATCTCCTGAATGTCCGTGGCCGCTCCGTCGAGAATAACCGCCTCCACCCCCGTCAATTTCATCGCGTAGGCGACCATGCCCCCAAGGCAGGCGTAGTTCAGCTCTCCGGCGCGATCTATAACAAGGATATCCCCCTTGCCTATAAATTCCGGTGCTTTATGACAAAGCGTTGAATCCATGGAAGGAATTCGCAGCGTCACAGCCCGCCCGATCGCTTTGGCTCCGGGAATGGACGTTTTGAATTCCGCGCAGGAAAAACCGAAATGGCGCGTATGCCCGATAGTGGCAGGATCTACGGCGGCATACTTTTGAAGAACCTCGTTGGAAAGCGTCCTTACCGATTCATTGATAATCACAATATTGCTCCTCTCCGATTTGAGATTGAAATTTCATCGATTCTACTCGCGCGCGAGAAAATCCATCGCGAAACGACACAGGACGGCGACTCCCGTTTTGAAGGACGATTCGTCCGGGTCGAACGCCGCGGAGTGAAGAGGGCGCATGAGTTCCCCCTGTCTTGCGACGCCTATGCGAAAGAAAAAACCCGGGACGCGTTCTAGATAGTACGCGAAATCTTCGCTGCCCATCGAAGGGGCGACAAGGTGAACAACGCGATCCGCTCCGAGGAGTTCCTTCGCCGAGTTCTCGAAGAGCGCGAGCAGCTCCGTAGACGAAGCGAGCGGCGGAACGCCGCGGGATATCGTCACCGAGGCCTCTCCGCGCATTCCCTGAGCGGCGCTCGACGCAAAGCGTTCCAGTGCGGCGGCCATGCGCTCCCGAGTTTCCGGCAGAAGCGTCCTTATGGATCCTTCGAGAAGTACTTTATCCGGTATGATGTTCCCTACCGTTCCCCCCGAGATCTTGCCGAAGGAGAGAACGGCGGAATCCGCAGGAGCGATCTCGCGCGACACGATCGCTTGGACGTTGACAAGAAATTGCCCCGCCATAAGGAGGGGATCGACGCATTCATGCGGGTGCGCCGCATGCCCCTGCGAACCTCTGAACTCTATCTTGACCGAGTCGGCGGCAGCCATGGAGGCGCCGTAGCGCAGACCCACTGTTCCAGCGGGAAGGGCGGGCCACAGATGAAGACCCGCGATGCAATCGACTTCCGGCGAATCCAGTACCCCTCCCCGTATCATCAGCTTCGCGCCGGTAAGATTTTCTTCCGCCGGTTGGAATACGAGGCGCACATTCCCTGAGAATTTCTCTTTTAGAGAATGCAAAATCTGCGCGACGCCGAGCAAAATAGCGGTGTGCGCATCATGACCGCAGAGATGAGCCGCTTCAGGGTTTTTCGAAGAAAACGGCAGTCCCGTCTTCTCTTCTCCTGGAAGCGCATCCATGTCGGCTCGAAGAGCGAGCGTTTTTCCGGCGCAGCCGCCCCGAATAAGCGCCGCCACGCCCGTCTCTCCGACAATATCCACTTCGCCTACGCCGAAGCTCTTCAATACGTTCGAGACAAATTTCGCCGTTTCTTTCTCCCGTCCGCTCAATTCCGGATTCCGATGCAGATGCCGTCTCCACTCGATAACGTTTTGTTCATGCTCCACAGCCAGTTGCAGAAAATCCACCACGACCACGCTCCCGAAAGACAGATGATAAGACAACGAACTCCTTCAGCATGCGCCGTCCGTACCGTAGGACGAGCGATAGCAGCAAATGTCGGAACGACAGAAATACCGGCTGAAATGCACCATATTACCCGAATCGTCGTGATTGGTGCGTTCTATTTGCAGCACGGGGGAGCCAACGGCGATTTTCAAACAACGGGCGGTATCGTCGTCCGCTTTCACCGCCGTAATAAATTCCTTGGCGCTCTTTAAATTGATAGAAAAATACTTCTTGAGCACATTGCTTATATTAAAAAAATCTCCAGCTTTTCTAAAGGTCTCCACGTTCATCGTATCGGGAAGGTATGCATGGATGGAAAAAACCGGGATATCCGTCCAAGATCGCAGGCGGTGAATATGAATGACGTGACTATCGTCGCGCAAACGCAGAATCTGCTTTGTTTTTTCGTCGGGAAGGATGGTTTCGACCATGAGAGTCTTACAGTAGAGTTCCTCGAAATGTTCTTCATAAAATTCTCGAAATCCGCCGAATACAAGCCAGCGGAGTTGCTCTGTCCTGTCGGCGACAAAAGTTCCCTTTCCCTGCCTGCGCACAATCAAAGCCTCTGTTTCGAGTTTGCCCATAGCTTGGCGCACCGGCGCTCTGCTTACTCCGTACATCCGCTCCAGATCGACCTCTTTCGGCAGCATATCACCCGGTTTCAATTCTCCGTCCATTATTTTATGCCGAATATCAGAATATATACTATAATAGAGTGGTGGATTTATTCCCATTGCCACGGCTCCCTCGTAGACTTTTCGCCATTTTTACGATAAGATAAACATCGTAATTTTTATAACATTATAATCTTAGAGGGCGTACGTGTCAAATCTTTTTACAGTCTTTTTAAAATACGGATGCATCTTATAGGAGGAACGTGAAAAAATGTCAATGCATTGGGCGGGGGTTCTCGCCGCGCTGGTTACCGGCGTTTCCTGGGGAGTAGTCAGTCCTCTCGGCCGTATCCTTGCTCTTCGGGGAGTCGATATGGCGACTGTCGTCGTTATACGGACGTTCCTGGTAGCGATCCTGCTTTTCCTTTGGCTTTTTCTAAAGAACCGGATTTCGCTTCGTATCTCCCTCCGGGACGGACTCGTCCTTCTGGCATACTCCATCCTCGTTATCCCGCTCACCGCGACGGGATTCATGTTTTCGCTGAAATACCTCACGGTGCCCGCGGCGCTCATCATTCACTACACCTTCCCCCTTGTCACGTTGCTTGGGGGGTTGTGGATAACCGGGGAACGACCGACGCCCCCGCAGTATCTGGCGGCGGTCCTCGTCATCGCGGGCGTGTGGATCGGGGTCTTCGCGTCCGGAACATCGAGCGGGAGTTTTTCTCTTCTCGGAGTCTTCTGGGGCGTGGTGGCCGTGATCGGCCTTTCCGGGCAGTTCCTGATGGGGAGGGTGCTCCTGTCGACGAAACGTTTTTCCAGCGCGCCGATGATCTTCTACGGGCATCTCTTCGGGGGCCTGATCCTGGCGGCGTTCAAGCACGCGTTCTCCGGGTGGGGCGATCTTGCGGCGATGAACGCCTTCGACTGGGGCGCCATCGCGGTCATGGCGATCATCGGCAGCGTACTGGGGCACGGCGCGTACTGTCTCTCCCTCAGGTACGTCTCCGCCGCTACGGCAAGCCATGTCTGCACAATGGAAATACCCTCCGGGATACTTCTCGCCGGAATCATGAGCAGCGAGATTCCGACGCTCCAGGAGATCAACGGAAGCCTGCTGATCATCCTCGCGATCTTTCTCGCGGCGCTGCCTGACGACTTCATTCGCCGGTTCCGGAGAGAGAACGTCGCCTTGAAATAACCTTTGCGGGCCTCTCGGCTCGCAAGGAAGCCGCAAGAGGGAGCGGCCCCGTGCCGCCCCCTTTTTCGCGCGTGTTCAACGAAAACGCGCTCAGTCAAGATAGGCGATGCGCTTATTCTTCTCCTCGATGAACCGTTCCCTGAAGAGGTGCTCGATGAGCAGGTCGGCGTCCTCTTTGGAGACCTGCCCCTGGAAGAGCGTTTCGATGCTCGACGCCAGTGTCTTGCGAATCTTCGGGCGGCGGGTCTTGTCCTGTTTTTTTAGGATCTCCACCACCTTCGCGTACTTCTGCGCCAGCTCCGCGGCGAGAACGGGCTTCTCCTTGATCTCCTCGAGCGTGATGATGCGCTTGACCCTCTGCCCGAACTTGGCGACGTGCTTGATCAGCGGATCGTACCCGGCGTCCTTGGAGAGGATGTAGTGGGTCACGGCGTTGTTCGTGTGATACTTCGCAAGATAATAGGCGATATGGAAATCCAACGCATTGCGCCCGACCCCGCTGATGCTGATCCACTCCACCCGTTCGCCGAGCGGCTGCATCCGGACGATGGTCTCCGTGGGGATCTTCTTCTGGTTCTCCCCGATGAAGATGAGGAATTTCGTCCCTTCGACATCCTCTATGTGGACTCCCGGTAAGTTCTCGTAATCGATGTAGACGACTTTTCTCATCGGCGCCCCCTTCGGCTGGTCAAGAATTCGATCGTTGCGCGTACGAACTCGCTCCCCCGCTCCATGTGTATGGAGTGGGCCGCCCCTTCGACGATCTCAATGGTCGCGCCCGGTATGCGTCGGGCGAACTCCCGGCTCTCGGCGGGGGTGAACAGGATATCTTCCGCCCCTGCGAGCACCAGGGTCGGCGCGATGATTCCCGAAAGGTCCGCCGTTCCGTCGAACGCGCGGACCGCCTCGACCTGGTTGCGGAAGGAGACGGTCTCCTGGGGCCAAGGGTAGGTCAGCGCATAATTGACAGCGGCGTCGAGCATGCCGGGCTGTTCGAAAAACGCGGGGGTGAACAACCAGTAGAAGAAGTTTCGGAACCAGAGGACGGGGTCGGCCCCGCGTTCCAGCGTCTCCACGGCGTCGGAGAAAAGCGCGTTGTTCCTGGCCGAGAACGTCGAACCGGTTCCGGCGAGAACAAGACGGTCCACCAGCGAAGGCCGGCGCGCCGCCAGCCTTTGGGCGACGCACCCTCCCATCGAATGTCCGAGCACGTGCACGCGCTCGTACCCCAGGCTGCGTACCAGCTCGGCGCAGTCGTCGGCCATCAGATCCATCGAGGTCGGTGCAGCGGCAGGCTTGGAACGCCCTACGCCCCGGTTGTCGGGACAGATCAGGCGAAAACGCTCCGCAAGAGGAGAGCGAACCGAACCCCAGCTCTGCGAGTCCGAGGCCAGCCCCGCTATCAGCAGCAGCGGGGGGCCGTCTCCGTGCTCCTCGTAGTACAGCTCGACATCGTTCAGCACGAGCTTCGCCATCGAAAAACCCCTTTCAGAGAAATATAACAGAATCAGCGCGTACCCCGAAGCGAACTCGCCGTATAGAGACGATTCCTCGAAAGTACGCACACGGTAATACTATAGCACGTGCCTCCCGCTTGCAGAAGAATCTTTGCCGGGTCGATCTTCCTCGAAGAGCGACTAAAAAGAGGGGGTCTCCATGATGCATAGAGGCAAATAAGGATGCGATCATGTCGTCGTGCGAAGTCGAACTCCGCATCTCCATCCTCTAAGCCTCCGTGGGAAAACGAAATTCGCCGTTGACGAAACGTCCGCTCTATCCTACCATGCTGAAGAGTTGAAATTTTCCGGAGGAGGGCCGCTCATGACGAATAAATGGAGAAGCTCGGAGGTATTCGCGGGAGCGCCGAACGCGGGAGCGCGGGCGCTGTGGAAGTCGATGGGGTACTGCGACGGGGATTTCGCGGAGCGGCCGGTCATCGGCATCGCGAACTCGTGGAACACGCTGGTTCCGGGGCACTTCAACCTGAACCAGGTCGCCGAGCAGGTGAAGAAGGGAATTCACCGCGCCGGAGGGGTGGCGGCGGAGTTCGGCGTCATCGCGTCGTGCGACGGCGTCTGCGAGGGACACAGAGGAATGCACTTCATCCTCCCGCAGCGCGAGGTCATCGCCGACTCGGTCGAACTCGTCGTCGAGGCGCATCATCTGGACGCGATCGTCCTGCTGGCCTCGTGCGACAAGATCGTGCCCGGAATGCTGATGGCGGCTGCCCGGCTCGACATCCCCGCGATCATGATCACCGGCGGACCGATGCTCGGCGGCGTGGAGTTCGACGGACGCAAGACCGACGAGACGTCGCTCCACGAGGCGCTGGGCATGCTGACGGCGGGGCGCATCTCCGAGGAAGAGTTCCGTTCGCTCGAAAACCTCTGCGCGCCCACCTGCGGCTCCTGCTCCTTCTTCGGCACCGCGAACACGATGTGCTGCCTCGCCGAGGTCCTCGGGATGACGCTCCCGGGGAGCGCGCTGGCGCCCGCGGTCCACGCCGAACGACTGCGACTGGCCTGCGCGACGGGCGAACGTATCTGCGAGATGGCCCGCGAGGGACTGACGGCACGGAAGATTCTGAACGCGCCCTCGATCGTGAACGGCGTGCGGGCGACGCTCGCCATGAGCGGCTCGACCAACGCGGTGATGCACCTCGCCGCCATCGCAGCGGAAGCGGAGGCGGGGGTCGACGTGATGGAACTGTTCTCGCGCCTTGGCCCCGAGACGCCGCAGATCGTCCGGGTGAACCCGGCGTCGAAGTGGAACACCGAGGACTTCTGGATGGCGGGAGGCATCCCCCGGATGCTGAAGAACATGCTCCCGATCATCGAAAAGGACGCCCTGACATGTACGGGGCGCACCGTGGAGGAAAACGTAAAGGCATTCCGCTTCCCTTTCCCCAAAAACGACGAGGTGATGAAGACGCTGGAGTCCCCCTTTTCGAAACGCGGAGGAATCGCCGTCCTGCGAGGCAATCTCGCGCCGGATACCGGCGTGACGAAGCCCGGCGCGATCGACCCGACGCTCCACGTCTTCACCGGGGAGGCCCGCGTCTTCGACAGCGAGGACGACGCGAACGCGGCCATCCTCGCCGGGAAGATTCACAAGGGAGACGTCGTGGTCATCCGCTACGAGGGGCCGAAGGGCGGGCCCGGAATGCGCGAGATGTACCGCGCGATGAAGTACCTCTACGGCATGGGGCTGAACAAGTGCACCGCGCTGGTGACGGACGGCCGATTCTCCGGGACGAACAACGGCTGCTTCGTCGGCCACGTCTCCCCCGAGGCCGCGGAGGGAGGCCCGATCGCCATCGTGCGCGACGGGGACAGGATCACCATCGACGTGATCGAGGGGAAACTGCACCTTCACGTCGACGCCGACGAAATCCGCGAACGCTTCGAATCGTGGACGAAACCGGCCCCCAAGGTCACGAGAGGACACCTCGCGCTCTACTCGAAGCTCGCCTCCTCCGCAGCGAAGGGCGCGATCGTCAGCGCGGAGTGAGCGATCATGCAGACCGGGCGGATTGTTTCGCCCGATATTTCGCATCATGACGAAAAAGGGGGCGGTTCTCCCGCCCCCTTCGTTCATACATCCGCACATACATCCGCAGCGTTTCGCCTTCCCGCCTACCTGATGAAGCCCAGCAGCCTCGGCAGGAAGAGCGAGATCGGGGCGACGTAGGTCACCAGCACGAGCACCGCGATCTGCGCTATAACGAAGCGCATCACGGCAGCGGAGACCTTTTCCAGACTCAGCCCCGTAATGCCGCAGCTCACGAAGAGGCAAACCCCCACAGGCGGCGTCGCCATCCCGATGGCGAGGTTGAGCACCATCATAAAACCGAAGTGCAGCGGATGGACGCCGAGCTGCGTCGCTATGGGCGCGAGGATCGGCGCCAGCAGAATGATGGCCGCGCCGGTCTCCATGAACATCCCGACGATGAGCAGCAGAATATTGACGATCAGAAGAAAGACGTACGGATTCGACGTCGCCGAGAGGAACATGGACGAGAGCTTCACCGGGATCTGGTTCGCAGCGATCACCCACGCGAAGACGTTGGCCAGCGAGATGATCAGCAGAATCGCGCCCGTGGTGATACCGCTCTGGAAGAGAATGCCCGGCAGGTCCTTCCACGTAATCTCCCTGAAGACGAACTTCCCGACGAAGAAGGAGTAGACCACCGCGACCGCTGCGGCCTCCGTCGGCGTGAAGACGCCGCCGAGAATACCGCCGAGGATGATCACCGGCGCCATCAGCGCCCAGACGGACGATTTCAGCTCTTTTTTTACCCTCGCCCCTGAAAAACCTTCCGACATCGCGTAGTTCTTTTTCTTCGAGACGCGCGAGACGACCACCATCAGCGCGAGACCGAGCATGATGCCCGGTATGAACCCGGCGGCGAAGAGTCCTCCCACGGAAACGTTCACCGAGACGCCGTAGATGACCATGATGATGCTCGGGGGAATGATCGGACCGATCGTCGCGGCGGCGCTGTTGAGCGCCGCGCTGAAGTCCAGATCGTAGCCGTTCTTCTCCATCGAGGGGATCATGATTGAGCCGATGGCGGAGGCGTCGGCGACGGCGGAGCCGCTGATGCCGGCGAAGATCATGTTCGCCACGACGCAGGCATGGGCCAGCCCGCCGCGGATATGGCCCACGAGGCTGTTGGCGAAACCGATGATGCGGACCGTCGTGCCGCCGCGGTTCATCAGGTCGCCCGCGAGAATGAAAAAGGGCACCGCCATGAGCGGGAACGAGTCGATCCCTGTGAACATCCGCTGCGCAACGAGCTGCAGAGGAACGCCCATCGCAAGGATGACGGCGAATCCCGTAATCCCCATCACGAGCGCAAGGGGGATCCCCATCACGAAACAGACGACGAAGGAGAGCGTCATGAGCGCGATCATCTGTCCTCCTCCTTTCTCATCAGGGCCGCTTCCAGCTCGATGTCGGCGGTGGCGAGCGCCTGACCCGACCGGGAGAGCATCAGCCGCAGAAGATGAAGAAACATGTACACCGTCCCCACGGGGATCGCCAGGTACGGCAGCCACATGGGAAGATCCATGGCGGGCGACGTCTGCACTTTGAGGCTGATTATAAGCTTCACGCCCTGCACTGTCACCGCGGCGAGGAAGATCGTAACGACGACCTCCGCCACGAAGATCGCCTTACGGCGCGCTCCCTCCGGAAGTTTTTCCACGAACATCGTCACGCCTATGTGCTTCCCCTTCCCCATCGCGTATCCGGCTCCCAGGAAGGTCACCCAGACCATCATGTACCGCGCCGCCTCCTCCGACCACGTTATAGGGTCGTGAAGGACGAAGCGGTAGAAGACCGCGACGAAGGCGACGACGCCCATGCTTCCCATCAGGAGAGCGACGACGGCGAAAGCGGCCTTGTCGAAGAACGCCAGTATTCCCTCCAGTAACCTCATTGCTCCACCTCTCCTTCACATCGAAAAGGGGACGGGGCGACGAAGCGCCCCTTCCCCGATTTTCTCACCCGACGCCTCTCCGAGCGCGGGCATCCGTACGAAAAACGAAACAGCTTGCGGTTACTTCAGCATCTCCGCCATCTTCGCCTCTGCTGCGGCGACGGCTTCGAGCGCCTCGTTCACCCACTGCTCTCCCGCCTGCGCCTTGACGTAGTCGAGCACTGCGGGCTGCGCCGCGGCGCGGAACTCGTTCAGCTCGGCGGCCGTGGGAACGTAGACGGTCATCCCGTTTTTCTGCACGTTCAGCAGACCGCTCTGCACCTGGCGCTCGGAGATGGCCCGCTGCGCGATGTTGAAGAGCTGCGCCCCTTCGTAGAGCGCGGCTTTCTGATCTTGCGAGAGCTTCTCCCATATCTTGTCGTTGACGAACATGATGAGCGGGTTGTAGAGGTGTCCGTTAAGAATCACGTACTTCTGCACCTCGTAGTACTTGCCGTTGTTGATCAGCGTCACGGGCAGTTCGCATCCGTCCACCACGCCCTGCTGGAGCGCCATGTACAGCTCGCCGAAGGCGATGGGCGTCGGCGCGCCGCCGAGGGCCTCGACCATCTTCATGTGCGCGGGGTTCTCCATCGTGCGGATCTTGTGCCCCTTCATGTCGGCCATGCTCTTGACCTGCTTGTTGCCGGTCACGAAGTGACGGTAGCCGTTCTCGCTGATCGCCAGCGTCCGAATCCCGGTGCTCTTTCTCATCTCCTCCATCAGCTTGCGGCCGAATGGGCCGTCGAGCACTTCCCATGCAACCACCTGGCTGGGGAAGAGGAACGGGATGTCGAAGACCATGATGGGCTTGAAGAGCGTCGGCACAGGCCCGGTAGTGATGGTCCCGAGTTCGATGGTCCCCATCGCCAGTCCTTCGAGAATCTCCTTCTCGTTCCCGAGCTGCGAAGCGTGGAAGACCTCGACCTTGACCGATCCGCCGGTCTTCGTTTCGACGTGGTTCTTGAAGATCTCCACCGCGATGACCGTTCTGTCCGCAGGGTCGGCGGGCCCCGCGTTCGCCAGCTTCAGTGTGAAATCCGCCGCGAAGGCGCTCCCCGCGAGAAGTCCCGCAAGAATAACAACGCATACTGCACCGAACAGCTTTTTCATAGAAATTTCCCCACCCTTTCTCTTAAACCTTTGGAAATTAGTGTTGACATTATAAACCAAGGTTTGTTTTTTGCAAGTCCCGAATCGTTTTCCGGGCGTTCGATCACCCCCGCTCCTCGTAGAACAACTCCCCCGGCGTAAGCTGTATCGTCACCCTCCCCACGGCGCCCGACGAAGCCGTGAGCGCGAGCGGAAGAACCCGGTAGACCGCGGTAGGAACGTTCAGAGTGATCGTACTCTTCGCCCTGTCGAACGAATACGAATCCTTGCCGCCGATCGCGCACCCCCGCATCTCCTCGGGAAGCTTCTCGGCGCACCAGTTGACCGTCGCGATCTCCGCGAGCAGGTTCAGGCAGAAATCGACGATTTCGATCTGCCCGTCGTGGAGCATGCAGACGTTCAGGAAAACGTTGACCGGGTAGTCCAGATACCGATGGTTCCGTCCGAGGACCCTGGTGTGTCTTCCGCGGATCATGTATTCGGCGGTGAAGTCGACGTCGTTCGGCTTCCGCAGCGCCTTCTCCGCAACATCCATGTTCCAAAGAACCTCCGCCCCCATGGTCGAGCCGCAGAACCTGGGGTAGCCGCCCAGCTCCTTGGTGTATGCAAGTGCGCCGGGGAGCTTGGGAAGAGGCGCCCCCGACCGAACTTCCACAGGACGGAAAACTTTACGAATCTTTTCGAGCAGTTCCGGCATGAGACTGTCGCTCATAACGATACCTCCTGCATGATGAGAAGATCATGGCGTGTTTTATTATTCTAGCAGCTTGGAGAAAGATTAACCAGATACGCGATAAAAATGACGTGCAGCTTTTCGACCGGAGTGCATACAAAAAATCTCCCTGTTCGCCGAAAAAAGCGAGACAGCTTTTCCATGCCTGCGGAACAAACGGCATCCCTATACACTGCCCGATGGAGAGAAAGAAAATTTTCGCACATCAAGGGGCGGGTAAGGGTATAATGTGCCTGATGTTTCACCCCGGACAGGGGTATCCTGCGATGCAGCAAGGAGGACGGAATGAAGAAAGCCTATGTTGTGGGAACGTGCGACACGAAGTTCGAGGAGCTGAAGTTCGTGGCCGATCTCATTCGGCAATCGGGCGTCGAGGCGCTCCTCGTGGACGTGGGGACGAAGCCCCACGATCATCCTGTAGACATCGCCGGCCGCGAAGTGGCCGCCTGCCACCCGTCGAACCCCTCTTTCCTCGACACCGTGAAGGAGCGGGGAGAGGCCGTGGGCGCGATGGGAGAGGCGCTCGCCGCATTCCTCCCGGGCCGGGGCGACCTCGGCGGGGTCGTCGGCCTCGGCGGATCGGGCGGGACCTCCATCGTCACCTCTGGCATGCGGACGCTGCCGCTGGGGACGCCGAAGATCATGGTCTCCACCATGGCATCGGGGAACGTGGCCCCGTACGTGGGCCCCAACGACATCGCCATGATGTACTCCGTCACCGACGTCGCGGGGATCAACCGGGTCTCGCGCGTCGTTCTGGCGAACGCCGCCAACGCCCTCGCCGGAATGGTGAAGGGGACGGTTCCGGCGGGCGAGGACAGGCCGCTCCTCGGTATGACGATGTTCGGGGTCACCACGCCGTGCGTGGACATGGTCCGGCATGCGCTCGAAAGCGAGTTCGACTGCCTCGTCTTCCATGCGACCGGCGCGGGCGGACAGTCCTTCGAGAAGCTGGTGGACTCGGGGATGATGAAGTGCGCCATCGACGTCACCACCACCGAAGTCTGCGACCACCTGATGGGCGGCGTCCTCAGCGCCGGGGAGGATCGACTCGGGGCATTCGCCCGGACCCGCATTCCCTACGTCGGCTCGGTCGGCGCGCTCGATATGGTGAACTTCGGCGCGATGGAAACCGTGCCGGAGAAGTACAAAAACCGCAAACTCTACGTCCACAATCCGCAGGTTACGCTGATGCGCACCACCCCCGAAGAGAATACGCTGATGGGCGAGTGGATAGGAAAGAAGCTGAACGCCATGACCGGCCCCGTCCGTTTCCTGCTCCCGTTGAAGGGCGTGTCCATGATCGACGCGCCGGGGCAGGCGTTCTCCTGGCCGGAGGCGGACGAGGCGCTCTTCGCGGCGCTGGAACGTACGGTAGAGCAGACCGGAACGCGGCGCCTCGTGAAGCTTCCTCTGCACGTCAACGATCCGGAGTTCGCCGCGGCGCTCGTGGAGAACTTCCGGGAGATCAATCCGTAACGAAAGGAAGGATTCACTGATGAAACGACCGACACGTTCGGAGCTAATGGCGAAGTTCCACGACATGGCGAAGCGGCGCGAGCCGATCATCGGCGGCGGCGCGGGAACCGGCATCTCCGCGAAGTGGGAGGAAGCGGGGGGCATCGACCTCATCGTCATCTACAACTCGGGGCGCTACCGCATGGCCGGGCGCGGCTCGCTCGCCGGACTCCTCGCCTACGGCAACGCGAACGACATCGTCAAGGAGATGGCGTACGAAGTCCTCCCCGTGGTGAAGAAGACGCCGGTGCTCGCCGGAGTCAACGGCACCGACCCCTTCACCATCTGGGACAAGTACTTCGACGAGCTGATCTCCCTCGGATTCGCCGGGGTGCAGAACTTCCCGACGGTCGGGCTCATCGACGGCGTCTTCCGCGCCAATCTGGAGGAGACCGGCATGGGGTACGGCCTCGAAGTGGAAGCCATGCGGGCCGCGCACGAGCGCGATCTCCTCGTCACCCCGTACGTCTTCAGCGAGGAGGACGCAGTCGCCATGGCCGGAGCGGGGGCCGACATCCTCGTCTGCCACATGGGGCTGACCACGAAGGGCTCGATCGGCGCGAAAACCGCTAAAACGCTTGAAGAGTGCGCCGCGCTCATCGACGCCTGGGCGGAGGCCGCGAAGAAGGTCCGTCCGGACATTCTCGTCCTCTGCCACGGCGGCCCGATCGCCATGCCCGAGGACGCCTCGTACATTCTGAAGCACTGCAAGCACGTCCACGGCTTCTACGGCGCCAGCTCCATGGAGCGGCTGCCGACCGAGACGGCCATCAAGGCCCAAACGGAAGATTTCAAAAAAATCACTTTCTAGGAGGAAACGAACATGCCGCGAGTGTACTACAGCACTATTCTCTCCGCCCCCGTGGAGGAGGCGTGGGAGGTCGTCCGCGACTTCAACGGCCTGCCGAACTGGCATCCGGGCATCACGGCGAGCGAACTCGAGGACGCGTGCAGCCCCGACTGCGAAGCGTGCGTCGGGAGCGTCCGCCACTTCCAGCTCGCGAACGGCGAGTGGATGCGCGAACAGCTTTTGTCTCTTTCGGATCTCGACTTCTCGGTCACCTACACGATTTTGGAGACCGGAATGAAGTTGAAGAACTACGTCGCCACCCTGAAGCTCACGCCGGTTACCGCCACCGACGAGACCTTCGCCGAATGGGAGGCCGTCTTCGACGCCACCGACTCGGCGAGCGAGGAAGAAACGGCGGAGATCGTCCACGGCGTGTTCAGCGAGGGGCTTGAAAATCTCGACGATATGCTCCTTGAAGCCTACGCGGAGGATTCGGAGTGCGGGTGCGGCGAAGGCTGCTGCGGCAGCGGGTGCGGATGCGGCGGGGAAGAGGACGAGTAATAGCAGATGACGTCCGGATCGGTACGCTTCCGCTTGACAATACCACGCCGATCCGGAAGATGGAATTGTTGCTTTCCCGTCGCGAGATTCATCACGCTGCATGCGAATAGACAGAGAAAATGTCAACAAAAAATAAGTCCGAAATGGGACAGGGAAAATGTCGTTCCCTGTCCTTTCGTCTTATGAAACTCCGACACAGGAGCGCTTGCGAACGTCCGTTACTCAACAATTCCCATCGAATTAATTCTCTTCAATGCATCGCTGTTCGATTGTTCTGCTCCGCGCGTCCTTCCAAGGATGTTTCGCCGAAGAGAGGAGGGGCTCGTTTCATCGTTTTCACAAATGCTCGATTTCTCGCGGCTCTTGCTCTTGCTTCTTTTCTTGCTTCCCGTCTCGTCCACAAGTGGATATTTCTCTATGAGCACGTCAGCCGAGGTTCCTTATGGGCGAAGAAATAGGGTAGAATAAGAGCATCTTAAAAACTGCAAAGGGAGTAAAAGGCGAGAGATTCATTATATGCTGGTCACATTGAGGAATGCGTTGCTTGAAAAGAGAGCCAGGACGAAAGCACTGTCGCCGTCTCGCTTCTACCCTGATTCGCAACGCGGAGGGTGCGATATCCTTAGCGCTCACTATGGTGGGCTCTCTACGAAACGGAAGCCTGCAGGGGGAAGAGGTCTATGTACACTTGAAGAAAACGGAGGTATGAGATGAGGAACATTTTCGATGAAATCGAGGAGCTGTATGAAAAGACGCGGCGAAGGGACAAAAAATCGGACGGGGGCGACTACGGGGGGGGCGAGGAGCAGCCGAGGCGGCGCTTCTCCTTCAGCTTCGGCTTCCTGAAGCTGCTGCTTCCGGCGCTTCTGCTGGTCGTCATCGCCTGGCAGGGGTTCTACATAGTGCCCGCAGGTTCGCGGGGCGTCGTCTTCCGTCTCGGGAAGGTCGCGCACGTGGCGAACCAGGGGATGAACTTCAAGCTGCCCCTCTTCGATCAGGTGACGATATTGAACACGGAACAGATCCAGCGCTTCGAGTACGGCTACCGGACCGTGCAACCGGGACCGCCCCCGACCTATGCGGACAGGCCGGAGGAGTCGAAGATGCTCACCGGCGACAACAAGATCGTCGAGATCGACTGGGTGCTTCAGTACCAGGCCGGGACGCCCGAGGAGTACGTGGTCAACCTGCCCGCCGACCAGTGGGCGAGGGAGAAGCTGATCCGCGACGTCGCCGAGTCCACCCTGCGCGAAGTCATCGCCTCCCGGGAGCTGGACGACGTGCTCACCACGGAGAAAGAGGCCTCGCAGACGGAGGCCAAGATGCTTATCCAGGAGAAGCTGAACACCCTGAAGACCGGTGTCTTCATCGTCGCGGTGCAGTTTCAGGACGTCAATCCCCCGAAGGCCGTTCAGGCCGCGTTCAGCGAGATCAACACGGCGCGGGCCGAGCGGGAGCGGCTGATCCTGGAAGCGGATAAATACTCCAACGAGATTCTCTCGAAAGCGCAGGGAGAATCCGAGCGCATCCTCAACGAGGCGGAGGCGTACAAGTTCCGCCGGATATCGCTGGCGGAAGGCGAAGCGGCGCGCATCCGTTCGCTGAACGCCGCGTACAGGGAGAATCCGGACCTCGTGCTGAACAACCTCTGGCTGGAGAACATGGAGAAGGTCTGGCCGAAACTGAAGGTGTTCATCGTGGACGTCGGAGAGAACGCGGTGCAGCTCCTTCCTCTGGAGGAGTTCTTCAAATCGGCGGGGGCCGGCGCTCCCGAAAACGGTAAATAGGAGGCCGGGACGATGAAAAAATATCTTGCGGCGCTTGGCATCCTGTTCGTCTTCCTGCTGTTCAGCGGTTCGTTCTACCTGCTCCGGGCCGACGAACAGGGAGTGGTGCTCCGCCTGGGAAAGGTCGTCGCCTCCCGGACGGAGCCGGGGCTATATTTCAAGCTTCCCTTCCTCGATCAGCTCACGCGGTACTCGAAAAAACTCATCGAGTACGACGCGGATCTCGTCGCCGTCGTCACCAGCGATAAGAAAAACCTCGTCTTCGACACGTTCGCCATCTTCACGATCTCCGACCCGGAACTCTTCTACCGACGGGTTCGCACGGTCGCCTCGGTGCAGCAGCGGCTCGACGACACCATCTACTCCGCGGTCCGCGTTATCTCCGGCCGTCTGACGCTCGACGAACTAGTGAAGGACAAGCGGCAGCAGGCCGTGGAGCAGTCGCTCTCCATCGCCCGCGAGCAGGCGAAGGAGTACGGCGTGCATATCCGCTCGCTGGCCTACAAACGCGTCTTCCTTCCTCAGGATAACGAACAGGCCGTCTACCGCTCGATGCAGGCGGAACGCAACCGCGTCGCGGGGCAGCTCCGGGCGGAGGGACAGGCCGAGGCCATCACGCGCCGCTCGCTCGCGGACAGGAAAGAAGTCGAGATGATCGCCGAGGCGCGGAGAAAGGCCGAGGAGATCAAAGGGCAGGGGGACAGCGCTGCGCAGGAGACGCTGGCGAAGGCCATCAGCGACGCGAAGGAACTCTATCTCTTCATCAAGACGATGGACTTCTACCGCGAGGTGCTGCCTGGAACGCCGATTCTTCTCCGCCCCGGCGAGGGAATTCTGCGCTATCTGACCGGACCGCGGAGCAAGTAGAGAAAGCTGCGGGAGTCTTCGGAAGGGGGGCCCCCTTCCGAAGACTCTTCGTTCTTTGCACGATAGACTGTAGATACAGAAGGAGGCTGAACAATGACTGAATTCACACCCTGGCACAACGAAACGGTAGGCGGCGCGGTCGTCGAGACACTGAAGAAGAACGGCTTCGAGGCGGAGTACTGCGCGACCGGCGCGGAAGCGGCGAAGCGGCTTCTCGAACTGATCCCGGAATCGGCGTCGGTAGGGTTCGGCGGTTCGTGGACCCTCAAAGCGCTCGGGATCTCGGAGAAGCTTGCCGCGCGCGGCAACACGATTCTCGACCACGGCGCGCCCGGTCTGACCAACGAGCAGAAAGCCGATATCCGCAGGAAGCAGCAGGTCTGCGACGTTTTCCTCTCCGGCACGAACGCGCTCACTATGGACGGCAAGCTCGTCAACGTGGACGGCTCCGGCAACCGTGTTTCCGCGATGATCTTCGGCCCCGGCAAGGTGATCGTCGTCGCGGGGACCAACAAGATCGTCAAGGACGTTGCCGCCGCCGAGGAGCGCATCCAGACGAAGGCCGCCCCGATCAACAACAAGCGTCTGGGAACCCCGAACCCCTGTACCCGGACCGGCGTCTGCATGGACTGCCAGGGCCCGACCAGGATATGCAACGTCACGACGATCATCGGAAGGCGTCCCCTCGGGACGAACTTCCACGTACTCGTCATCGGCGAAGAGCTGGGCTTCTAGGAAACGCCGTACAGAAATGCGACAGGGGAGACGATGCGCTCCGCTCGTCTCCCCTGTTGCATTTCTGTACGGAATCATTATGACTGAGAAGGATTCCCCTTTTTTGCCGCGATTTCACTTTCGTCCCCCCAGAGGAGGAGCGCGTTCTCCGAGACGATCCGCTCCTTGAGGCGCAGGAACTCCTCCCGCGTGAGGAAGAGCGGGCGTATCTTCCGCTGCATGATCCCTTCGATCTTCTCCGAGAGGCTCTCGAAATACGATTTATCTATCCTGCCTACGAGCACGAGGTCGATAAGTCCGGAATCGATCCCCTTGGCGTAGTCTCCCGTGACGAGGGCGAGTTCCACGTTGCCGAGACGAGCGACGACGTGCTCGACGACCTGATCGATCCCGAGCGTCTTGGCCGCGATGCGCTGCAGCTCCGGAAAGAGGGGGTGCCTCGTATTCGCGCGGTAGACCTTGGTCCGCCCCTCGTCGGCGCACTCGAGCAGCCCCGCCTCGGAGAGGCGGTTCAGCTCGACGCGGACACCGTTCGTCGACTCGCCGAACTCCTCGGCAAGCCCTCTGAGATATGCGCTTGTGTTCGGATTCAGAAAGAATTTAAGAAGCAGCCTGGCGCGGGTCTTTGACGTCACAAGAGATTCGAGCATGTTTTATCCTTTTCACGATGGGTTTAGAGTAATTTTATTGCTCGAAAGGGTGATTGTCAAACGCCGAAGGGCAGATTCCCTGAAGTGGAGCAATTCCGTCTCGCCCGAAACACGGGACAAAACAAAATCTTAATAGCATACGGAGAAAGCGCGCGAACGCGACGAAGCCGTCTCGGGGATATGTTCCCCGGACGGCTTCGTCGCGTTTTTCAAAAAGGATTTCCGGCGGCGACCTGCTCTCCCACGGATAGCCTCCGCAGTACCATCGGCGCTGGAGGGCTTGACTGCCG